>NZ_JBIALB010000001.1:0-778331 GCF_042872965.1 Micromonospora sp. NPDC005087
TCGATGGCTCCACGTCCATATCCAACACCGTCCGGTATGGACGTTACGCCCGTGTCATCCCCACTCGGCCGCCGAACCTTGCTGAGATCACCTCACTGATCGTAATTGCCCTGCAGGGTGTCGCGCTTCGGCGAATGAGCCGCCCCGCCGAAGCGCGACACGCGTTCGATGACCTCCTGAGGCAAGCCGACATCCGAACGAGACGTTACAAACAAGACTTCGCCGCCTGGGCGCTTCTGGGAATCGCCCAGTGTGCCCGGGCCCTGGAGGCCGGCACGGAATCGACCGCCGCTGCGATCGCTGCCTTCGCGCATGCGCGGCATCCCCAAGCCGAACCAGCGCCCGCCCTCACGAGGCTTATGCTCTTTCTGCTCGAAACCATGGCAGCGGACGATGATGATCGCCAGACATTGCATCCCGCTCTTGACGATCTCCGGGGCGGTCTCGAACAGCAGTTGACCGGCGGTCCAACGAAGACTACCGACGACTAGCGTCGTGTAGAGGCTGTGTCGGGCGTCGCCTCAGCGGTCGCAGCGGCAGTCGGACCAGTGCTGGGCCTGGAGGGTTCCCGTAAGGCAGTGCAAGGCGCGCAGGGGGAACGGAGCGGGGCGCCCAGCCGGTGCCAGCTGTTAAAGATGCCGCGATGCGTTCGCGAAGCGCGACAGCGCGCGTCGTCGAACTCGGAAAGCAGGGAGTGAGCCTCCCGCTGGTGCTGTCCGGCCTCCTCGGAGCGGCCCGCCGCCGCCAGCGCGGCGGCCAGGTGGTCCAGCGTCAGGGCGAGTTGGCAATCGTCCCCGAGCTGCCGGTGAACCGCCGCCGGGCGCAGGTGGAGGACTATCGCCTCGTCCGCCTGCCCAAGCTCCCGGTATGCCTCACCGGCGCCATCGCCTCGCGGCTAGGGTCGCCGAGCTGGCGCTGAATCGTGGCCGCCCGGTGCACGGCCTCCAGCGCCTCGACCTGTCGACCGGAGGCGCGCAGCACTCACCCGTACTCCACCAGCCAGTGCTCCAGCCACAGCTGGCTCTCGCCCTCGGCGATGGCGATGGCCGACGACGGCAGCATCCACCCCGACCAGTGGCTGCTGCTCAGCACCGACGGCAGCAGCGGCTGGGTCATGAGTGACGAGGACGCCGCTGCCGAAGGGGACCTGCGGGTCGTGCACGCTCTCGAACCGATCAGCGGTGAGCTGCAGCTCGCGGTCGTACCGCCACCGGAGTGGGCCCGCGATTGGTGACCAGCTAAGCGCTTGCCGCGCGCCGCCGCAATCGTTCGACGATCGACGCAGTGCGATACCCCGGCAACTCGACCCGCACCACCTGCATGAACTCCTGCCGCAGCGCACCGAGGTCGACAGGGCGCTGGGCGAGTTCTGCGCACAGTTCGGCCAGCGGCCACGCCCTGTAGTGCCCGAAGCGAACGGCGTAGATGGCTACCGAGTGCAGGACGAAGGCATCTGAGTAGTCCAGGAGTACGTATCCCAACAGCTGGTCCAGATCCTCCCGGCGCAGCACCGCCGCCCGACTGCCGTCCGCCCGCGGCCTGGCGCCCTGCCCGGCCTTGAAGTCCACCAGCGTCCCACCGACAATCAGATCCGCGTCGGCGTGGATGTCCGCGCTGCCGTCGAACGTAGATCCAGTCGCGACCGGCCCGCCGGGCAATGCCGGCAGCAGACACTCTAAGGCGACATTTCGCATCGCAACCAGGTCGGCGACCTCGTCGACGTTAGCCAGCGCGAGCAGGTCCGCCGCGCTGCTGTGTGGACCCAGTCGCATCAGACGGGAGCCGTCGACGTGACGCGCCCGGTACAGCTCCGCCAGCAGAGCCAGCGCATACGACACTCGTGCCCACCACTCGTCCGACCGGTCACCGAACCCGGACGGGCGGATCGGCCCGAGGTGATTGCCGCTGTTGTCGACCGCGCCCAGATCGTGCAGCAGTTCCAGGCCAGCCCGTCCGCACGGCGCTCGCCCTGAGCGCAGCCCGGCCACCGCGAGCCTGACCGAAGGGGCCGGGTCGATCAGGAACCGCAACCACCAGTCGATAGCGGCGCCCTGCGTCCCCATCTCTACCGCCGAAGACGGCAGCACCCGGGCCGGGCCGGCCGCCTCCCGGTAATCGGCCTGTACGTCGTGGTGATGCGGGAACGTCGCGCGGAGCCAGCGGGCCACCGGGCTCCTGGCGTTCTTCACCTCATTGGTTAGCGCGGACACGGTGCTACCACCTCAACTGTTGGGAGGGCAGATTGACATATCGGTGAACACGCCACCTCTGCCGTCCCGCTGGCCGCTAGACCGTGAGAGTTTCGTCCTCATCCTCGGACAGATGGGCCTGCTCGTAGAACCACTGCAGGTGCTCCACTAGGCCCGCAGCGGCGGTGCTATCGGCGAGAACGGTCAGGGGGAAGCTCGGGCGCAGGGTGAGCTTCGCGGCGGCGATGCTCACGCCGGGAAGCTGGTTGAGTCGTTGCCGGAGCTGTTCGCGCAGCGTGACGTCGTCGAACGGCAAACGACTGGTCAGGTGTTGGAAGACCACTTCGGCTTTTCCGCTAGGATAGAGCGTCACGGGCCAGATGTCGCCGTCGCGGTGGCCGCGCTCGCGGGCCATGAGGAAGCAGGATGTCTCCGCTCCACCGCCGTAGAGGAGCGTGCCGCCCATCTCGGTCCATCGGTCGAGCAGCGTCAGCGTGGCTCCGGCGACGACCGGGCCCTGCAGCACCCCGAGCTGCTCGGTGAAGCGTTCGGCGCGGGACTGCCCCTCACCGGGTCGAGGTTGGGGCAGCCGTCGTGGCAACTCATCGGGGGCCAGCCCGGTCAGTTGTGCCAGCTCGTCGAGGTCGATGCGTTGGGTCCGGTCGGCCCGACCGTGCTGGTCGAACTCAACCCCTTCGGCACGCAGCGTCGCGACCGGGTCGTCCGTACGTCCATCCGGCCACCGAAAACCGGCAGCCATCGTTCCCTCGGCCTGCAGGACCCGATGGGTGTTCGGTACCGGAACGGCCCGCAGCCGGTTACCGACCGGCTGAGGCGCGGTGCCGATCAAGGCGGCGAGGTCCCCGTAGGTCGTCCAAGACCCGGCGGGCAACGCGGCGAGTGCCGCAGCCATCAGATCCCATCGCACCTCGGACTGATCAAGCGCCGGCCCGGTGGGGCCCGGCCAGAGGTTGATGATCCGCTCGGCGAGGGCGTCTGCGCGGGCGTGGATCTGCGGTCGTCCCCATCGTTCGCAGGCGACGATGTCCCGAGTTAGCCGGACTCCGCTCTTGGCGAGGTCGACCCGCTTGACGGCAAACGGGCTGTTGCCCAGCTCGACGTTGTACCCGGTCAGGGTGAGGTTGCCCAGGGTGTGTTTCAGGGCGTCATGCACCTCGACGACGTTCTCGTGCGGCTCAAGGTCCGCGGCGAGCATGTGCTGCCACTCCGGGCCCATGCTCTGTGGCAGCACGTGTTCGATGGTCAACTTCGCTGGCGAGACCGGCTCCTTACTGCCGTACGACTCCTCCAACCAGCGCAGCACCAGCGAACGCTGCGACGCCCGCCCGTTGGTGTAGAACGGCAGCGACCGGACCGCGTGGCACACGTCGGCGTCCGTCGCGTAGTACTTGCGTCCGTCTGACAGGTAGGCGTGTACCGCCTGGTCGACCGGCAGCTCCTTGTTCATCTCGGTGACGATGGATATCAAGTTGCGGTTGATGTTCGCTGTGGCACGGCCAATCAGCAGCCGCCGGACCAGGAAGCTCTCCAGGTAGCGCATCGCGGACGCGACCTGCTCACTGGTCGCGGTGCCCAGGCTGCGGCGGTCCAACAGGTGCAGCAGCACCGGGTACACGGTGGTGGTGCCCCAGGAATGCAATCGTTCCAGCCGGAACCGGACGTCCTTGTCCTGCTCCTTGTCGGGATGCAGGATTGCGTCCAGCAGCGCGCCGAGGCGGGCGAAGCGGCGCACCTCGGCCTCGATGTCGTCCTCAGTGTCCAGCGAGTCGAGCCGCGCCTGCTGCCGCGCGTACGTCTCGCTTTGCGTTATCCGAGGATCTCGGTGCACCAGGTCCAGCCAGAACAGGGTCTCCAGCTCTGCGGAATTGAGCCGCTTCTGCAACGGCAGCCAGTGCGCGTCGTAGACGGTCTTGCTGCGGTTCGGCAGGCGCATGAACAGGTAGTTGCGCAGCAGGTCGGCCTGGGTCAGCTTGAGGCCGGTGTTGTTCAGCGACTCGAAGATCCGGTAGACGTTGTCCTCGGCATGCGCGATGACCGAGACCAGCGCCAGACCAAAGATCACCGCGTCTTCCAGGCGTTGCACCTGCGCTGCGACCTTCGGTTCCGCCAGCCGGCCCCGGAAGAACTCGTACGCGGCGCCGACCTCGCCGCCGCCGGCCTGCGCCGAGGAATCCACGCAGGCCAGATACGCGTCGAGGTCTGCCTGGGTGGGGACGAGCTTCAACCGCCGCGTGGGCTTGTACCGGTTGATCAGATACTGGTCGTTTAGCCGGTCACGGTGCTCGTCGCCTTCGGTGGACACCCGGTGATCCCGGATGGCGCAGAGCAGGATGGACAACGTCGTCAACCGCTGTTGGCCGTCGACCACCAAGAACTCGCCGACACCGGCGGGACCGTTGTTGGGACTGGGAGCCAGCACCAGCGACCCGATGAAATGGGTCGTCTTTGGGTTTTCGGCCCGGTCCTCGGCGAGCCGGACGATGTCGTCCCACAGCCGTTCCAGCTGATGGTCCTGCCAGGAGTACGTGCGCTGGTAGAGGGGCACCTGGTATTGCTTCGCACCTTCGAGCAGGCCTTGCAGGGTCGTTTCTGCCGCTGCAACCATCGGAAAGCTGTCACCTCATCCGTTCCGGATCCGTTCCGGCACGCGATCATAAGACGGATCACAAAGAGTCGTACACCCTTTCACTGCTGTGCACAGGAGTGGTAAGGGATGCCTGGCCGCAACGTAGGTCGTGGTGGGGCCGCGTTCGGCGCTCGATCCGGCGCGTGTTTGTCGCGAATCTGACTCACCCCGCTGGCGGCGCTGTTGAGCAGGTCAGCGTAGGTAAGGGGTGAAGTAGCATGCGGCAGTGATCCGTTCATGAGGCCGACCATCGCCGCCGACACCCTGCGTCGGACCCTCACCCAGTACCTGACCACCACCTTCGGCCTGACCGAGGACGGCGTACGCCAGGGTCTGGAAGGCTTCCTCTCCCACCCCGAGCAAGGCATCTTCCGCGGCCCTTACCTGCGGATCCGCACCCCCTTCCGCCCGGCGGAGGGGGACTGGCGGGCGAACCTGGACTGGGCGCCGGCCGACTTCACCCCCTACCTGCACCAGGCGAACGCGTTCGCTCGGCTGTCGACGAAGGGCAAGGCCGCCGAGCCGACGCTGATCACCACCGGCACCGGCTCGGGTAAGACGGAGTCGTTCCTGATCCCGGTGCTCGACCACTGCCGGCGGCAGAAGCAGCAGGGCAAGGCCGGGGTCAAGGCGATCCTGCTCTACCCGATGAACGCCCTGGCGACGGACCAGACGCAGCGCATCAACGAGCTGCTCTCCGATCCGGCGCTCAGCCAGGTCACCGCCGGTCTCTACATCGGCGACGTCGCGGCCATCGAGTACCCGCATGTGTTCACCAAGCGGTCGGAGATGCGGCGCACGCCGCCGGACATCCTGATCACCAACTACAAGATGCTGGACCTGCTGCTCCAGCGCGCCGACGACCTGCCGCTCTGGGAGGGGGCCGAGCCGGCGTACGTGGTGCTGGACGAATTCCATACGTACGACGGCGCGCAGGGCACGGACGTGGCGATGCTGCTGCGCCGGCTCGCCGCCGCGCTCGACCTCGACGAGCCGGAGCGGCCGCTCGGGCCGATCTGTCCGGTGGCGACCTCGGCCACGCTCGGGGAGGGCGGCGGCCGGGACGGTCGTACCGCGATCCGTGAGGTCGCCGAGCAGGTCTTCGGCGTCGCCTTCGACGCCGGGTCCCTGGTGGGGGAGGACCGGTACGAGGCCGGCGAGTTCATCGCCCGCCAGGACTTCAGCCTGCCGCTTCCCACCCCGGAGCAGCTCGCGGCCGTCGACGACCGCGACCCCGAGCAGATGATGGCCGAAGTCGCCGAGCTGGTCCTCGGCGAGCAGTGTCTCGATGACCCGACGCGCCTCGGCGATCTGCTCCGCCAGCATCCGTTGACGAAGGCGGTGCTCGACTCGCTCCAGGCGAGGCCGTGCACCCTCGACGAGATCATCGATGTGCTGCCTCGCAAGAACGCCACCGGCTGGGGCAGCGTGATGAAGACCCCGCCCGAGATCACGGCGAAGGCTCTCGCCCGTTTCGTCGGCCTGCTCTCCGTGGCGCAGAACCCGGAGGCCCCCGGCCGCCCGCTACTGAACATTGAAACCCACCTGTGGGTACGCGCCGTCTCCCGCCTGCTGCGCGGCACCTCTCACCAGGCCGCCTTCGGCTGGTACGGCGAAGCGCCGCGTGAGCTGGACCCGTACGCCACCGACGCCGACGTGGTCGTGGCCGACAACCGCTACCCCCGGCTACCGGCCATCTACTGCCGGCACTGCGGCCGCTCCGGCTGGATGGCGTTGTCGCCGGAGAAGGACCCGCAGGAGCTGGAGACCGACCCGGACAAGATTTACCGAGCCAGCGTCGGTCGGGACAAGCGCCGGGTTCGCGCGCTGATCGCCGCGACCGAGGATGAGGTACGCCAGCGCTCCCGTGGCCTGTTGGTTCTGGAGTACGGCCGTCGGGTGCGCCCCTTCGACGAGCAGCGCGACCGAGAGCCCACCGACGACGCGATCGTCGTGCTCGGCGACGTTCTCGACATCGACGGTGCCGAGAAGGACCGCTGCCCGTCCTGCGAGCTGGACCACGGCATCCGCTTCCTCGGCGCCGGGCTGGCCACCCTCGCCTCGGTGGCGATCACGCAGCTCTTCACCGGTGGGGAGCTCGACGAGGCCGAGAAGAAGACGCTGCTCTTCAACGACTCGGTCCAGGACGCCGCGCACCGCGCCGGTTTCGTCGCCAACCGGTCCTACTCGTTCTCGCTGCGCTCCCTGCTCGCCAGCCGGCTGGAGGCCGGTGAGTCGATCGGGCTCGACGACCTCTTCGCCAGGATGATCGAGGCGGCGGCGCAGCCGGAGATCCTCTCCACGGTCGTGCCGCCGGACCTGCACGACCAGCCTGGTGTCGACAGCCTGCTCGCCGGCGAGCACACCGGCAGTCGGCAGACCTGGGAGCTCATCAGCGAGCGGCTTGTCTTCGCCACCGTGATGGAGACCGGGCTGCGCTCCCGCCAGGGCCGCACCCTGGAGTTGACCCGCAGTGTCGCCGTCGAGGTTGCCCTCGACGACCCGGCGCGAGCCGCCGCGATCTGCCGGGACGTTCACCTGACCGGCCCCGGCCACCTCGCCGGGACGCCGCCGGATGACGCCCGCTACCTAGCTTTCCTCCGTGGTCTGCTGGAACGGCTGCGTACTCGTGGTGCGGTTTACCACGAGTGGCTGGTGCCGTACCTGAAGCGCGGTGGAACCCGGTGGCAGGTCTGGGGCGGTCGCCCCGCCGGCATGCCCGCGTTCCCGAAGGGTCTGTCCGCGCCTGCATTCCTGCTCGCGACGCCGAAGTCCCGCTCGGAGTTCGACGTGATCACCGCGCGTGGCAACTGGTACCAGGACTGGACGTCCCGCTGTCTTGGCCTCGACCACGGCGACGCCGCCGGCTTCCTCACTCGCCTGCTGCCGGCACTCGCCGCCGCCGATGTGGTCGCCGTCGGCGACACCGAGGACGGCAACACGGTGTACGGGCTGATGCCCGGCCACCTGCGGGTGACCCGACTCGACGACGCGTCCGCCGCGGCGGCCGGGGTCGGCTGCGACACCTGCCACTGGCAGCAGACGGAGCACCCCGACCGGGTGGCGGACTGGATCGGCCAGCCGTGCCGGCAGTACCGCTGCCGCGGTCAGCTCCAGGCCGCCCACGACGACACCGCTGCCGACGACTACTACCGGCGGCTCTACCTCGACAGCCCGGTGTTCCGGGTAGTCACCGGCGAACACACCGGCATGCTCACCCGCGCCCAGCGGGAGACGGTGGAGAAGCAGTTCCGCGACGGCGAGCGCTACACCGACCCGAACGTCCTCTCCTGCACGCCCACCCTAGAAATGGGCATCGACATCGGAGCCCTCTCGGCTGTCGTACTCGCGTCGCTACCGCACGGCCCGGCCAACTACGTCCAGCGGGCGGGCCGCGCCGGCCGTAAGAGCGGCAACGCGCTCGTGCTGACCCTGGTCGGGCGGTCCGAGCGTGACCGCTACTACCTCACCGACCCGCGGGACATGATCGCCGGACAGATCGTCCCGCCCGGTTGTTTCCTCTCCGCCGTGGAGATCCTCCGTCGCCAGTACCTCGCCCACCTGATCGACCTGGCCGCCCGCGGCCGCCTGACCGGAGTGCTGCCGATGCCACGGCGGGCGCACGTGCTGTTCGGCCCGACCGGGTGGCTGACCGGCCTCGCTGAGGCTGGCCGACGCGACGGTGGCCGGCTGGTGGAGGAGTTCCTGACCCTCTTCGGGGACAAGGTCCTGCGGGCTGCCGCCGACCAGCTGCGTGAGTTCGCGGTGGACGGCATCGTCCACCGGGTCAAGGAAGCCGACGAGGTCTGGGAGTCTCGGCTGGCCGACCTGCGTCGCCGGATGCAGGAACTCGCCACGGCCCGGGGCACGCTGGTGCCCAGCGACCCGGACCACGCCCGCGAGATCAAGATGTTGAAGGCGGAGGAGAGTGCGGTCCGTCGCCGTCTCCGGGAGGTCAGCGCGGCCGCCGCGCACGGCACCCTGGTCGAGTTCGGTCTGCTGCCGAACTACGCGCTCATCGACACCCGGACCGACCTGGAAGCCACCCTGACCTGGGAGGACAAGACCGACGGCGACCGCCGGTTCCACAGCGAACTCCGCGAGTACGCGCGCCCCGCCCGCCAGGCGCTGGTCGAGATCGCCCCTGGCAACAGCTACTACGTGCGGGGCTACAAGCATGAGATCTCAGGGCTCGACGTCGGCCCGGCGGACCGGCCGGCGTACGAACAGTGGCGCGTCTGCGCCCAGTGCGGCTACGTCCGCACCCACCTGGCCAAGGAGGACACCAGCGCCTGCCCGCGTTGCGCGGACCCGGGCATCGCCGATCACGGGCGACTGTTCCAGGTCCTCCAACCGACCCGGGTGCTCAGCCGGGACAAGCGCGACGACGCCCGCATCCGTGACGACAGCGACGACCGGGACCGGCGCTTCTACGCCACCACAGTCGCCGTCGACGTCGACCCGGCGAAGGTCGATTCGTCCTGGCGACACGCCCATGACACCTTCGGTGTCGACTACAGCCGGCACGCAATGGTCCGTCACTTCAACCTGGGTGCGCAGCGCTACGACCGGGCAGCTGAACTCTTCGCGGGCGAAGAGGTGCGGATCAACCGGTTCCACGCCTGTACCTCCTGCGGCGGGACCACTGTTGATGGTGCCCCCGCGGTGAGCCAACAACTCGCCGCGCAGGCCTCCGGTTCGACCGTCGTGCAGGGCGCCGAACACCACCGCCCCTGGTGCCCGTACCGACGATCGCCGGCTGTCCCGGACACCCACGTGGATCTGATCCTGGCCCACGAGTTGGAGACCGAGGCCTTGCGCATCCTGATCCCCGCGGCGACCGCCGTGGTGCAGGAGCGCGTCGCGTCGTTCGCCGCCGCGATCCGCCTCGGTATCGCCGCACAGTACGGCGGCGACCCCGCGCACCTTCAGGCTGTGTCGGCGACCATGCCGGACGGGCAGAGCGACGGGACGCGCAACTTCGTGGTCGTCTACGACACCCAGCCGCAAGGCACCGGCTATCTGCACCGCCTGGCCAAGCCGGAGGAGTTCCGCGCGATCCTGGAGCTGGCGCGCCAGCGGATCGCCGACTGCGTCTGTCGACACGAAGGCAAGGCGGTGTGTCACCGCTGCCTCCTGCGTCACGCGCGCAACGAACACTTCGCCCTGATGAGCCGTGACGAGGCGTTGGGCATGCTGGACAAGCTCCTCGACAGCTGGGACGTCCAGGAGGGCACCCGCACGGACGAGATCTCGCTGATCCACCAGGTGGAGAGCGAGCTGGAGATGCGTTTCCTCACCAAGCTGCTGGCGCTTGGCGAGGCACCCAACTCAGGTCTGCGAATCGACCGGCGCACCGACCATGACGGTGCACGCATCGCCGACCTGCGGTTCGTCCGCGACAACGGTCAGAGCGTCACCCACTGGCAGATGAAGCTGCAGAACACGGTGCGAGGCACCCGGCCCGACGTGCACTTCAAACGCCTCGACGCGCCGTCCCCCGAGGTAGCGGTCTATCTCGACGGTTTCAAGTACCACGCCTCGTCCCAGTACAACCGGCTCGCCGACGACGCCGAGAAGCGTGCCCGACTGCGCGCCCACGGCTACCTGGTCTTCGCCGCCACCTGGGATGACGTCAAGACCTGGGGCAGCACCGACGGGCAGGGGCGGTGGACCCCGTACGGCGGGGTGAGCACGCAGTTCGCCCGAGACAAATACCGGCAGTCTCTGCCCGGCGTCGACCCGGATGAGCTCAAGGAGACCATCTGGGTCAACCCCATCGAACAGCTCATGCGCTTCCTCGCCGATCCGGATCTCACCCGCTGGCAGCGGCGGGCGGAAGCGGCTCTGTGGGGCATGCTCAAGCAGGCGCGGGACAACAGCACCACCGATTCCGCTGGCGTCGCGGAAAGGTTGACCGCCGCTCTGCGTGGAGGATCTCTGCCCCCGCCGACCGCGCGGCACATCATGGTCGCCCGAGCTCAGGACAACGCGGACTGTCCGGTGACAATCGTCCTCGATGCGCGCCCTAAGCCGTTGCCGGTCATGTCGGCCGTCGCCGTCGTCAACGATCTGCCGGCCGCGATCGCCGAGGAGGGGCACAAGGACCGCTGGGCCGCATGGCTTACCTGGGGCAATGTCATCCAGTTCCTCACCAACGGCGGCGGTGACGCCGGTCAGCTCGCCGTGTCCGCCCTCGACGAATTCGAGCCGGCCTCGATGGCGGTCACCGAGGGCACCGGACTCGTGCTGGCTCAACGCGCGCTGCCGCTCGATGAGGAGACGGCAACGTGGCTCGGCGTCGTGGCGCAGCCGGCAGCCGCCGAGCCCGAAACGCTCGACAAGGAATCCCCGTGGCGGGACATTCTGCGCTACCTGGACCCGGACGAGAACACCCTGGACCAGCTCGTCCAGCAACTTGCCCGGCAGGATCTGCCCGCACCGGTCGTCGGCTACGAGCTGGGTGATCAGGGCTGGCAGGCCGAACTCGCCTGGCCCGATCGACGAATCGCCATTGTGCTCACCGGCCGGTCCGACGACCCGGAGACGGAAGACCGCGATCGGGCTTACGCGGAGGCGGGCTGGCACGCCCGTACCGCTCGGGAATGGTCGGTTGACAAGTTGGTGGCAGAGATCAGGGCGACGAGCGGGGGAGAACGTCGATGAGCACCGGAGCAACAACCCTGCGGATGCTGGACCGCGCCGACAAGGAGGTCATGAAGCTCACCCGCGCCGACATCGGAGCGGTCTACGAGTTCATGCACAAGTTCCGGCACAATCCGGAGAATCCCGGGCTCAATCTCAAGGCGCTCAACAGGGAATCCCGGCTGATGTCCGCTCGGGTCAACAAGGACTACCGCGCCCTGCTGCTGCACATCGCCGAGCGCGACTACCTGCTCGTCGCGGTCAAGCACCGCGGCGAGGTGTACGACGACCTGACCCGATACGCGTACCGCATCAACCGGGTCACCGGCGGCATCGAGGTCATCGACATGGCACCCGTCGGTGACAGCATCATCGGCCGGGTCGTGCCGCCCGAGCCTGAGCCCGAGCCTGCGCAGAAGCCGCTTTTCGACGCGTACACCGACGCCCAGTTGCTGGAACTCGGCGTCTCCGAGCCGTTGCTGCCGCAGATCCGGGAGTTGACGACCGAGGCGCAACTTCTGGAACTGCTCGACCGGGCGCCGCAGCTCACCACCGATGTGCTCTTCGCGCTCTTCGACGGCACTCCCTACGACGAAGTACTCCAACAGGTCACCGACCCGGTCCGCGCCGATGAGCCGGTCGATCCCGAGGACTTCGAGGCGGCGGTGGAACGCCCCGCCACGCAGGTGACCTCTGACGACGAGGCGTTGCAGGCGATGCTCGGCGAGGCTTTCGAGCGGTGGCAGATCTTCCTGCACCCCACCCAGCGGAAGCTGGTCGAACGCCGTTACAACGGCCCTGCGCGGGTCGGAGGCGGTCCGGGTACCGGTAAGACGATCGTCGCCCTGCATCGGGTGGCGCACCTCGCCCGGCAGCTACCACCGGGGGTCGACAAGCCGATCCTGCTCACCACATTCAACCGGAACCTGGCAGCCGACCTGCGTACCCGACTGATGGCGTTGGGCGGGCAGGAGTTGGTGTCGCGCGTCGACATCGTCAACATCGACCGGTTGGCCAGCCGGGTCGTGGCCGAAGCCAAGGCAGGCGGCAGCCGTCGCGTCGTGGACGACAATCGCGTCCTTGAGCTCTGGGACGAGTTCCTCATCGAGACCGGGGAGACCGCCTGGGAGGCTGAGTTCCTTGCCGCTGAGTGGACCCAGGTGATCCTCGGTCAGGTACTCAACTCGCGGACCGACTACTTCAAGGCCCGCCGCCCCAACCGTGGCCGCACTCTCTCCCGGATCGAGCGGGACCAGATCTGGCAGCTGACCGAGCGCTTCACCACCTGGCTGGAAAACCGCGGCGTCTGGACCTGGCGCCAGGTGGCGCAACGGGCTGCCCGCCTCGAGATGGACCGCACAGCCCAGAACACCGGCGTCGCCGCCGAATCGTCCGGCGGGTTCTACCGCCCGCGCTACCGCCACGTCGTGGTCGACGAGGCGCAGGACCTCAGCGCCGCGCACTGGAAGATGCTGCGCGCCATGGTCGCGCCAGGCTCGGACGACATGTTCCTCACCGGCGACACCCACCAGCGCATCTACGACAACCACGTCACGTTGAGCAGCCTCGGCGTCAACATCCGCGGTCGATCGTCCCGGCTCACCCTGAGCTATCGCACCACCCGGCAGATCCTCGCCGATGCTCTGCAGATCATGACCGGCGAGGTGTACGACGACCTCGACGGCGGTGAGGAGGACCTGGCGGGCTACCGGTCGCTGCTACGTGGCGGCCGCCCGATCTTCCATGGTGCCCCGACCTGGGCGCAGGAACGGGACCTGATCGTCGAGCAGCTCCGCAGTTGGGGCAACCCGACCGACGGCTCGGTGGCCATCTGCGTACCGACCAAGGACCTGGCGGCGGACGTCATCAGCCGGTTGGAGGCTGACGGGTTGTCGGTGGTCGAGATTGGCCCTGACGGCCCGAAGCGGCCTGACGGCGTGCACATCGGCACGATGCACCGGTTCAAGGGGCTCGAGTACCAGCGCATGATTATCGCTGGGGTCAGCGACGGCTTGATGCCTCGACAGATGATCAACAGGTACCGGGACACTGACCCGAAACGCTACCAGCGTGAACGTCAGCGCGACCGTTCGCTGCTCTTCGTCGCCGCCACCCGTTCGCGCGACGAGCTTGCGGTGTTCTGGCACGGCACACCCAGCCCGTTCCTGACCGGGCGACTCGTACAGCGACAGCTAACCTGATGGCCGGCCCGTGCTCAGGCGGGGTCGACGCGCGATTCGTGGAGGCTGTGGGTGCAGGCGGGGGAGCGTATCGGTGACCGGTACGAGTTGACGTATCCGGTCGGTCGCGGAGGAATGGGTCAGGTCTGGGCCGGCTTCGACGAGCGACTCGACCGGCCGGTGGCGATCAAGTTTCTCCGGCAGTTGGACGTGCCGGAGGAGGAGCGCGAGACGGCGGGCAAGCGTTTCCGGCGGGAGGCGAGAGCGACCGCCAGGCTCGACCATCCCGGCGTGCCGGCCGTACACGACCTGGGCGTACACGGTGAGGATCTTTACCTTGTCATGCAGCTCGTGCCGGGGATCGTCCTCGCCGATCACATCGCCGAGCAGGAACAACTGCCTGTCGGCGAGGCGGCTTCCATCGCCGTGCAGGTCTGTTCGGTGCTCATGGCCGCCCACGCAGCCTCCCTCGTGCACCGTGACCTCAAGCCCCAGAACCTCATGATCACCCCATCCGGGGTAGTCAAGGTGCTCGACTTCGGCGTTGCCGCGCTGCTCGGGCCGGCCGAAGCGTCACGCCTCACCGCGACCGGCCGAACGCTCGGCACCCCCGCCTACATCGCACCCGAACAAGCCCAGGGTGGCCCGGTAGGGCCTGCGGCCGATCTCTACGCCCTGGGCTGCATCTTTTTCGAGATGCTCGGCGGTAACCCTCCCTATGAAGCGGCGAACGCCCCAGACCTGATGCGCCGTCATATCGATTCGCCAATCCCCATCATCACTGAGTATCGATCGGACGTGCCCGACGACCTGGCCCACCTCATCTACTGCCTGCTAGCCAAGGACCCAGCGGAACGGCCAGCGTCGGCTGACGAGGTTCGCCAGCTCGTCACGCCCTTCCTCGATAGCGGCGAATCTCCAGGGCTGGTGGCCGCCCGAACGGACATCAGGTTCTCCAGCGTTGCACCGCTCACCGCTCCCGTCTCGGTGCCGCCGCAGAGATCCCCGCAGAACCTGGTGGAGGTGCGGGCGCAGGCAAGGGAACTCGCCGAGAGCGAGCGTTTCGTGCAGGCTGCCGAGATGTTGGAGCGGGCTCTCCACGTGGTGCCGCAAGGCGGTGAGCGGCTCACCACCGAGATTGTGGCGCTACGAGTGGATCTCGCGAACCTCTTGATGCTCGCAGGTGACTTCCGGCAGGCCCGTCACGCCTTCGAGGCATTGGCCCGAGACCTGGACCAGCCCGGCGGGGAGCAGGATCTTGTCGAGGAGTGCCGACATCAGGCGATCGCCTGCCAGCTTGAGATGGGCGAGGCCACCGACGCCATCGATCCGCTCTCGATCCGCTAATTCATCCGAGACAGGCTATGCCCCTAGCCTGAAATCCTCCGCCACCTGCTGCTTACCAGCTCGCCCGCATCGGTGGTGTCGGTGTTGACCGGATGCACGCCCAACCCAAACCAAACCGGGGGCAGCCTCAACGTCCCTCGCGCTTGGCAGCCCCGATAAAGTCGGTCCATTCCTGAGCGGTGAAGGTAAGTAGCGGTCCCGTGACGTCCTTGGAATCGCGGACGGCAACGACGCCGGGGATGTTGGTGGCAACCTCGACACAGTTGCCGCCGTTGCCGCCGCTGCGGGTGCTCTTGCGCCAGACGGCGCCGGTCAGGTCAGTCATGCCGCATCTCCGCTATGACGCTTTTGATCATGTCCGTCGATTGTGCCTCATCGAGAGCCAGCCGCTCCAGACCACGCCATACGTCCCGGTAAGCAGCCAGTTCGTCAGGCTTGTCGAGGTAGAGCCCGCCAGTCAACGATTCGCTGTACGCCACCGACGGCTCTGGCGCAGTTCGTCCGCCGTTGGTCGCCGGGAAGTCGAGGATCACGAACGAGCCCGCGACCGCGCCGGAGTGTGGTCCGGCGGCGAAGGGCAGCACCCGCACGGACATGTTCGGCATCTCTCCGGCGTCCAGGAGCCGAGTGAGCTGCTCGACCATGACGTTCCGGCTGCCGACGGCCCGACGCAGCACCGCCTCTGAGAGCACGGCATCCAACCGGGGTGGCTGCGGCAGCCGCCGACTCAGCAAGCCCTGTCGTTGCAGCCGCACCTCCACCGACCTCTCGCGATCCTCTTCACCAACAGACGGTTGATCCAGTCGAGCGAGGCTGAGCGCATACTCCCGTGTCTGCAGCAGGCCGGGGATCAGCGTTTCCTCGTACTCCCGGAGGTGGGCGGCGGCAGACTCCAGCCCCACGTACAGCTCAAACCAGCTCGGCACCGCGTCCCCGTACGCGTGCCACCAGCCCTTCGACTTCGTCTCCGCGGCCAGCCCGCGCATCGCCTCGGTCATCTCGGGCGACACCCCGTACAGCTCGCACATCGCCTTGACGTCGAGCACCCGGACCGAGCCTTGGCCGCATTCGAGGCGCCAGATCTTCTGCCGGCTGTATTCGAGGGCCTCGGCGGCGGCGTCGAGCGTCACCCCGGCCTCGTTGCGGAACTGTCGCAGCAGCCGGCCGAGTTGCCGGCGCGGCACGGTCGATCCGATGTCTTCGGGCATCCGCACACTCCCTGGTTCCATCACGCAACACTGCGCGACCCGCTCCTGCAACTCCTACGGGTTTCAAAAAAGAAAGTCAATGCACAACGGCGAAATTGCGGTCTGGAACGTTGCGCTTCCACTGCGGACTGTCGCAGGCTAATCACAACGCGGCGGCCGGCCGGTCCCCCCGAGCGGCCGCCGTGCTCTCCCGAACACAACAGCCCCGATGCCGTACCGCTGATTGGAGCTGCGGTGCCAAGGCGCCACGGGATGGGTGGGCAAGCCCGCCTCCACGATCAGGAAGGCCGACGGACATGAACGCTCGCAACCAGCGACCAACCCCAGTTGGCGGTGGCGTGACCTACCGCTCCGCCGCGTACACCAGCCTGCTGCCGTGGCAGGTCCGCGAGCGCCGCTTCTCACCGACCGGGCTCGGGCGCCGCGGTCTGAACCCCGACGACGTGTACGCCTTCCTCGACCGGGTCGCCGTCGACATGGCCGCCGTCTACGCCGCTCTCGCCGAGAGTCGCCTCGAGACTGCCCGGATCAAGAACGCGCTGCGCCATTGGCAGACCGACCAGGCCCGTGCCCGCAACGAACGGGACAACACCCGATGAGCCAGCGGTACGTCATCCACCTGCCCGTCGTTGCCAGTGACCTGTCTGCCGCACAACGCCTGGCCCGGGTCATCGGCCGTTGGATGCTGGTGCTGCCGATGGTTGACACAGGGGAGACCACCGTCTCCGAAGAGGACCAGCAGTTCCTCCGGCACCGGGTCTTCTGCGACCTGCCGCTGCCTGCTGGCCGGCGCTGCGTCCTCCGCGACGGCCACGACGGCCCCTGCGCCCGCCGCCTGCACCGCTGACAGAGCCAGATGATCCGTCATCTCAACTGCCCGTTGAGCCGCGTGCGGTCGTGATCATCAGGCCGCTAACGTGCGCAGCACGGGAGGTGACGGGGATGGTCGTTCAGCGTTGGGACGCCTGGTTCGAGGAGGAGCACCTTGTCCTCCGGCGATGGCGGTTGCTGCCGTGGCCGAGGACCTACGTCAGGCGGATACCGCTGGCCGCGATCCTCGATATCGGGTCACTCACCGCGGCCGACCATGCGAAGCGACGCGCGCAACTCACCGTTCAGGACACGTCGGCACCACACCTGACCGAGGCCATCCCGGTCCGGTTCACGTCGGAGCAGTGGGCATTCGCCGGCTGGTTCGTGGGGGAACGGCAAGCGGTCCCGACCGAGCCGCCGCAACCCGGCGCGGGGATGTCGTCGCGAGGGGCGACCTCGCCCAGCCCGACTGTCGACGTGCCGGCACAGTCGCGGCGACGAGTGCAGCCGCCGGCCGCTCTGCAAGCCCATCTCTCTGCCAAGCCGGCGTCGTTCACGCCGTCGTCTAGACCAGCTACCCCGTCGACAACTCCAGTGATGCGAGCCGGCGATGGCAAGCGGCCGGTGTGGCTGTGGTCCCAGAACGGGAAGATCCACGCCTCCCTCGTGCCGGTAGCCAACGCCTCGCAACACCGGCTGGGCCCCGCCGATGTCGCCCATCTCCTGCTTGCTGACCCATTCAGGGCTATGCCGGCCATCCGTGCGTTGACCGGCGCGGCCGACAGCCAGCAAGCTCTGGCTCACCTAAGGAGCTGGCAGCGGTCAGACCGGGTCGTGGTTGACCTGAGTGCGTCCGACGTCGCGGGGCGGCGGGTCACGGAGGCGCTGCAAAAGCCGGGCCGGAGCAACCCGGACGGCAGCGTGCGGACCGTGTCCGGCGGCCTTCCGAGTCTGAACAAGCGCCGCCGATGAGCCTGAGCCAATGAGACGCCGGTCGCACATGGATAGCGGAGCCGGTCCTCGGAAGCGATGCCGGCGTCTCCGTCGTTCCTCAGGCGGTCACCAGCCGACGCCGATGCCGTCGAGGAGGTTGACGAGTTCGTCGTCGCGGGTCACCTCGTAACCACGCTCGCGCAGCTCCGCGACCAGTTCAGCCTCGCCGTCGAGCGGAACCTTCAGGTACTCACCGTCGTGAACCGTGAGCACGACTTCGCCGTACCTGTCCTGCAGGTCCTGCGGCAGTACGTCGAGCGCCCGCACCGTGACCATCTTGGGCCAGTCCCCGTCAACGATCGCACCCAGCTCGGTGATGTCGAAGGGCTTGTCGTCGGCGTGGTCGTCCTTAGGCTCGTAGTAGTCAGGGCCGGCCGGGTTCCACAGGTGGGTCATCTGAACCTGCCGGGCCTCGCCCCAGGTCCGCGCTGAGGCAAGCGCCCTGATCTCCGCGGCCTCCCCGGCGGCGGTAGGGGCGTCGATGAAGGCGAGGCAGTCGTGATTGGTGGCGTGGCCGTAGACCAGGTGCTGGTGGTGCGTTGTCATGGCGCACATCCTGCCTCAGGCGTACGACAACCAAGATCGTCTTACGGCCGGGGCCCTCTCCGCCGGTCGGGTGACCGCTAGGCTGGCCCTCCCTGGTCTCCCCACCTGGAGAAACGCCCATGTCCGACAGCGTCTTCGCGCAGTTCACCGCCGCCGACGACCAACTCGCCGTCGCGTTGCCTGATGCGAAACGCGCTCCGCGAGATCATCGACGTTGAGGGACCAGTGGAACAGCACAGGTTCGCACGCCTCGCCCTCGCGCGGTTCGGCTTCCTCCGAACACGCGAGGACCGACGTACCGCCGTGCTCGCGCTCGTGGTCTCCCGCCGCCTGTACACACACACGACCCTGGGCCGGTACGCCTGGCCCGATGGCGTCGACCCGCAGACGTACCGGGCGTACCGGGTCACTCAGGCAAGCAACGACCGGGCGTTCGAGGAGGTGCCACCCGAGGAGGTGGCCAACGCCTTCGTACACGTGCTGGAGAGCATGTCGAGCATGGACGAGGAGCGGCTGCTGCGCGCCGACCTGGAGCGGCTCGGCTACCGTCGGCGCACCGACAAGATCGACAAGCTGCTCCGGTACGGGCTGCACGTCGCCGTGACCAGCGGTCGCCTTCGCTTCGACCAGGAGGGGCGCCTGACCCTCGGCTGATGAGCATCACCAGGCGATGGCGTCGCGGACCAGCAGCCTGACGGCGGCCACCAGACCCGCCGATCCCTCGGTGATCGCGGCCAGCGTGCCCGCGCCCTGGGCGAGGCCGGTAAAGGCCTGCTGTTGCTCGCCCGCCCAAGCCCGACAGGCGGGGCCAACGCTGCCGCGCCCGCTGGTGCCGTCCATCGGAATGTCGAGGATGTCGCCGGAACGCCCTTGGTGATTCGCCCGATGGGGATGAGGCAGCCTCACCCCCTGTCCCGGGAGGCTGTCGAGGTACCAGTTCGCTCGGCACTCGAGACGCGATGTGTGCGATCGCGGCGCCTTGAGGTCAGGGGCTCGTAACCGGCAGTTCGACGGCGATCGGGCCGGAGAGGAGAATTCAGGTGGAATACGAGGATTTCATCAACGCAGTGGCCACGCGGGCGAAGGTGTCGACCGATCAGGCGGCGACACTCAGCCGCGCGACGTTGGAGACGTTGGCAGACCGGATCAGCGCCGGCCAGGCTGAGAACCTTGCCTATCAGCTTCCCGGAGGGCTTGACGATTCCCTGCGTAATCCGCCACCACGTAGAGCGGAACATGCCAAGCCGTTCGGGCTCGACGAGTTCGTGCGGCGGGTGGCGGACCGCCCGTCCGTCGACCGTGCGCTCGCCGCTGCCGGCGTCGGCGCGGTGCTCACCACGCTCCGTGAGGCTGTTTCCCGTGACCAGTTCGAGGACGCGGTGGCCCAACTTCCGAAGGAGTTCCAGCAGGTGATCGAACCGGTGGGAGCCGGTGGCGGGCAGCGCCCCGGGTAGCACGGACGGACGCCGCGACGCACCCCGACTGGTCCGGAAGGAGAACTGGTGAACTACGCCGAGTTTCTCGAAGCGGTGGGGAAGCGGGCGCGAATGCCGGCGACGGAGGCGGCGAACGTCGTCGGAGCCACCCTGACGACCTTGGCGGAAGGGGTCAGTGGCGGCGAGGCGCGGCACCTGGCCACGCAGCTCCCCGAGGAGTTGCGGGGGTACCTGCACAAGGACGTGGACTTCGCCGAACGGATCGACCTCGTGGAGTTCCTCAATGAGGTGGGGGCGCGCGCGGGAACGGATGGCGACCGGACCGCTGAGGTTGCCCGCGCCGTGTTGACGACCCTGCGCGAGGTGGTGAGTGCGGAAGACCTTGGGAACCTGGAATCCGAGCTGCCAATGGACTTCCGGCGGCTGCTGCGTCCGGTGGATCGCAGCGTCGGGGCCTGAACCGAGCCACTTCCTGGCCCGATCCGGGTACGGTGCGCGGGTGGAGGTTGGATTCGCCCCGCCCGTCTCCGGCTCGTGGGCCACACCAGAGTGCATGATCCACGTCGCCCGCCGCGCCGAGCAGCTCGGATACCACTCGCTCTGGACGTTCCAGCGCCTCCTGGTCCCCGCCGACCTCGGCTGGAGCGAGACCTACCACAGCGTCCAGGATCCGCTGACCACGCTGGCGTTCCTGGCGGCCCACACCACGCGGGTGAGGCTCGGCGTCGCGGTGCTCAACATGCCGTTCATCTCTCCGGTGCTGCTGGCCAAGCAGACCGCGACCCTCGACATCCTCGCCGGCGGACGGCTCGACGTGGGACTGGGCCTCGGCTGGGCGGATGAGGAGTATCAGGCGACGGGGGTGAGCAAGCATCGGCGGGGCCAGCGGGCCGAGGAGTTCCTCGCCGTTCTTCGTACCCTCTGGCAGGACGACGTCGCCGAGCATCGCGGCGAGTTCTACCAGGTCCCGCCGACGCGCCTGGAGCCGAAACCGGTGCAGCGGCCACACCCGCCGATTCTGCTCGGCGGCCAGGCGCCCGCCGCGCTGCGCCGGGCCGGCCGGCTCGCTGACGGCTGGGTCAGTGGCAGCCAGGCGGACCTGACGGGCATCGGCGAGGCGGTCGCGACCGTCAAGGCCGCCGCCGCGGAGGCCGGCCGCGATCCCGGCTCACTGCGATTCGTCTGCCGCGGCGCGGTCCGCGTACGCCCGACTGGCCTGCCCGATCGTGAGCCGCTCACCGGCACGCTCGAGCAGATCCGGTCGGATTTGGGCAGGCTTGCCGAAGCCGGCATCACGGAAGTGTTCGTCGATCTCAACTTCGATCCGGAGATCGGCTCACCTCGCGCTGACGCGCAGGCGTCGCTTCGTCGGGCCGACGAGGTGCTCGACGCCCTCGCTCCGACCCGCTGATCGGGCGCTCACCCGGCCGGGTTGGCTGCCGCGTCCGCCGCGGACCACGCCGACCAGCCGGTCACCTGGATCGCGATCATCGGTCCGGCTGGTGGCTGCTGGACGTACTGCGGGTACTTGTCGGCCAGCGCCGCGCGGGCCGCGGCCTCCTCCGCGCGGTCCTGCACCAGACGGCCGTGCCCGTCCAGCCGGACCCACCACAGCCGCGACCAGTCCTCGTCGTACTCGTCGACCAGCAGGCAGGCGTGCCCCGTCGCCCGGATGTTCTCCAGCCGGCGTAGCCGCCGGTGGCGCTTGGGCTTCTCATCCACCGCGTGGTAGACGACCTCGTCGAGCAGCACGAAGCACACGGGCACCAGATGGGGACGCCCATCCGCTGCGACGGTGGCCAGCCGGGCCACCCTGGCCGACCGGACCCGATGCCGGATCTCGTCGGCAGGCACAGGCCCGACGGTAACAGCCGACACCGGTCGTGATGACTCGTTGTGGTCACCGGGCGTCGTCGAGCCGGTGGGTGTGCCGGCGCCGCACGTGGGTACGCCCTGCCGATCGGACCCGGAGGAGGCGTGATGGCGAGCGAGGCGCCCGACTACTTCCAGCCTGAGGCTGGGCTGGTGCTAACGCATCTCCTGATCGTGCGGGATGTGGACCGGTCACGGGAGTTCTACCAGCGGGTGCTGGGAGCGACGGTGGTGCGGGAACGCCAGCCGGCGATCCTGCGGTTCCACAACAGCTACATCGTGATCAACGACGAGGGTGGTCCGACCGACGACAAGCCGGGTGTGCAGGCGCAGGCGCCGCCGGATTCGCGGACGCTCAGCAGCGCGATGAACATCCGGGTCACCGACGTCCGGGCGGTCTATGAGCAGTGGCGGTCACGGGGTGGGGAGTTCCTGACCGAGCCGAAGGACCATGGCGTCGAGATCCGGTGCTACCTGCGTGATCCGGACGGCTACCTGATCGAGCTCGGCCAGGGCACCGGGATCCTCGCCGAGATGGGTCGCGCAGCCACTGCCTGAGCCTGACGACAGGCGCCGCCGGCACCCCTGGTCACGGCCAGACCAACCATCGTGATCGGGCCCCCGGTGATCAGGGCGAGACTCGTACCTCTACCGAGCTGATGAACCACCGGAAGTCGGACGTGCTGTCAATGGACACGTCGTTTGTGCCGCTGATGTCGAACGAACGCGTCCCGGCGCACACGATGACGGACTGACCCGCGGGCACCGGTCCCGCGCTGAACAGCTGCGCGAAGTAGTGGGCGCCACGGGTCAACTTCACCTGCAGGAAGCTCTCGTCATCGTCGGTCTCCTCGTCGAGGACCGACATCTGGGCATATGAGGGCTCGGACACGTTGGGATGCAGGACGTCGAGCATCAGGAAGTTCCGCTGGCCTGTGCTGGAGTTCGACCATCCCCATTCGTCTTCTGTTTCCAAGCGGTGCGTTGCCTCGACGCACTGCGCGTCGATGAGGACCTCGACCAGGCCGGTGGTGGGCGGCACGAAGGCGAACGCGATGGCGCTGAATGCGTCACCGGACGCGTAGTCGAAGTCGCCGGCGTCGCTGTTGTCCATCGTGATCGAGATGCCCACGTCTCCGACCGACGGGTTCAGCGTGTGAATCCGATCAACGACGAAGTTGTCGTTGTGCACCGGGATGAAGCCGAAGTTGAACCCGAAGAACGGCGGCCGGAACACTTCCCACCGGTGCGGGTCCTGGCTGTCGTCGGGTTCGAAGACTCCCCAGGGGAGCGCGCGATCGTGGAACGGAGACAGGCTCAACCATTTGTCGAGGTTGTTCGAGAGGTGGAATCCGTTGCTGATGTTGTCGTCGACCGTGAAGGCGTCGGTTAGTGAATCGTGGTATTCCGTCGCTATTGCGGCAATGGCCTCGCGCCTGACGTCTCGACTTCGCAGGAATGCGTCGGCCTTGTGTTTCCTGGCTTTGTTGAGTTTCGCGTAGGGCGACCTCAACCCTTGGGGCGGCTGAAGCAGGTCACGAAAAGTCAACCGTTCCTGCCGCATCAGTTGCCTCAAGTCCGCCCAGTTGTCGTCTCCGAGCAGGCGCTGCAGCCGCTGGCTTGCCTGAGCCGACAGTTTCGCGGCCTTGCTACTGCGCTTTTTGGTGATCGTCTGGAGGCGCTGCTCACGCTCCTGCGTTGCCCCGTCCGCCGATCGCTGGGCTTCCACGGGAAACTGGCGAAAATTGCGAACTATTTTATAGGTACTGACCACGTGAACCACCCCACTAAAACGTTGCCTACATGCTGCGTCACATTTGTCTGGCTGGCCATACGGGTTCTGCTATGTATGCAACGCCGCATATGCTGCCAATGGCATTAATCGGTCTATTGCTCCTGATGGCCCTGCGTCGCCGCTGGCCTCGCGTCACCTGCGCGACGAGGGATCCGCGCGACGCGCCCGTCGAACCGCCCAGAGGATGCCTTGGCAGGCCACGACACCGGAGCCGGCGTTCAGCACGGCCAGCCCGGACGCGGCAGCGATCGAGCCCGGCTCGATGGTCATCGTGCCCGTGACGACGAGCAGTATCGGCCAACCAACGGCGGCGATCAGGAGCGGCAGCCACCACCAGCGCCCGAGGAGCAGGCCAACGAGGACCAGGGTCGGGATCATGGCACGGCCCCCTCCACCGATCACGCTCAGGGAACGTGCGAGGCGTACGTCGACTGGCCCGGATCAGACCTGCGTGATGACGTTCTTGCCGTACGAGGAGAGGGTCTTCTCCTTGTCGTCATGCATGAGGTAGAGGGCGAAGTTGTGCACCCCGATCTCCTTGAGCTCCTGCAGCCGGTCGACATGGGCTGACTCGGGGCCGACGAGGCAGAACCGGTCGACGATCTCGTCGGGCACGAAGTCGGTGGACGGATTGCCGGCGCGGCCGTGGTGCGCGTAGTCGTAGCCCTCGCGCCCCCTGATGTAGTCGGTGAGCGCCTTCGGCACGACCCCGGAGTCACCGTAGCGGGCGACCAAGTCGGCCACGTGGTTGCCGACCATGCCGCCGAACCAGCGCAGCTGATCCCGCTGGTGCGCGAGGTTGGTGCCCACGTAAGCCGGCGCGGCCACGCACATCGTGATCGAGTCGGGATCTCGACCTGCTGCGGTGGCCGCGTCGCGTACCGAGCCGATCGTCCAGCGGGCGATGTCGGGGTCGGCCGTCTGCAGGATGAAGCCGTCGGCCTGTTCGCCGACCAGCCGCAGCGCTTTCGGGCCGTAGGCGGCCATCCAGATCTCCAGCCTGCCGTTACGCACCCATGGGATGCGTACCGGCGTGCCGTGGTGTTCGACGTCGCGTCCCTCGGCCAGTTCCTTGATCACGCGCATGGCGCTTGCGAGGGTGGCCAGGCTCGCCGGCGGTTGGCCGATGACTCGGCGGGCCGAATCGCCGCGGCCGATCCCGCAGACGGTGCGGTTGCCGAACATGTCGTTGAGCGTGGCGAAGAGCGACGCGGTGACCGACCAGTCGCGGGTGCTCGGGTTTGTCACCATCGGCCCGACGATCAGGTGTTTGGTTGCGGCGAGGACCTGCGAGTAGATGACGAAGGGCTCCTGCCACAGCACGCAGGAGTCGAACGTCCACCCGTAGCGGAACCCGTTGTCCTCGGCGGCGGTGAGGCCGGCCACGACGTCGCGCGCCGGCGGGTCGGTCTGGAGTACGACACCGAAGTCCACGGCTTCTCCTTTTCAGACCAGGTATTGACTGAGATCGCGCTTCAGGAACCTGCCGTGCCCGGCCGCGCCGTGGAAGGCGTTGTCGTCGACCACGACTCGACCACGGGACAGCACGGTGGAGACCTTCCCGGTCAGCTCCATGCCCTCGTACGCGGAATAGTCCACGTTCATGTGGTGCGTGCTGGCCGAGATGGTCTGCTGGGCCGTCGGGTCGTACACCGTGATGTCCGCGTCGGCGCCCGGTGCGATGACGCCCTTACGCGGGTAGAGCCCGAACATCCTGGCGGGCGTGGTCGAGCTGATCTCCACCCAGCGCGCCAGGGTGATCTCGCCTTTCACGACGCCCTGATAGAGCAGGTCCATCCGGTGCTCGACGCCGGGCATCCCGTTCGGGATCTTGGAGAAGTCTCCCCGGCCCAGCTCCTTCTGGTCCTTGAAGCAGAAGGGGCAGTGGTCGGTGGACACCAGCGACAGGTCGTTGGTGCGCAGGCCCCGCCACAGTTCCGCCTGGTGCTCCTTGGGGCGCAGCGGGGGAGAGGCGACGTACTTCGCGCCCTCGAAGTCGGGCTTGGCCAGATCCTCCAGCGACAGGAACAGGTACTGCGGGCAGGTCTCGGCGAACACGTTCTGCCCGGTGTCACGCGCCTGGGTGACCGCGTCCAGGGCGTGCGCGGCGGAGAGGTGCACGATGTACAGCGGCGAGCCGGTGACCTTGGCCAGCGCGATCGCCCGCGAGGTTGCCTCGCCCTCCAGCTCGGGCGGCCGGGTCAGGCCGTGCTGCACCGGGTCCGTCTGACCGTTAGCCAGCGCCTGGAGGACGAGCTGGTCGATGGCGATGCCGTTCTCCGCGTGCATCATGATCATCGACCCAGTGTCCCGGGCCTTCTGCATCGCCCGCAGGATCTCCCCGTCGGTGGCGTAGAAGACCCCCGGATAGGCCATGAACATCTTGAACGTGTTGACGCCCGCGTCGATGCAGGCCTCCATCTCCTTCAGAGACGTGTCGTTGACGTCTGAGACGATCATGTGGAACCCGTAGTCGATCGCGCAGTTGCCGTCGGCCTTGCCGTGCCACTTGTCCAGCGCGGACAGCACGGACGTGCCCTTGCCCTGTACGGCGAAGTCGACGATGGTCGTCGTGCCGCCCCAGGCTGCCGCGATTGTCCCGGTCTCGAAATTGTCCGCCGAGAACGTGCCACCGAACGGCATCTCCATGTGGGTGTGGCCGTCGATGCCGCCCGGCACCACGTACTTCCCGGTGGCGTCGATCACGCGCTCGGCACCGGACGCCCACTGCTCGGCCAGACCCGAGTCGGGCGCGGCGAGCGCCGCTATCCGTTCACCCTCTACCAGCACGTCCGCCGGGGACGCCCCGGTGGCGTTGACGATGGTTCCGTTGCGGATGACGATGCTCACGGCTGCACCAGCGATTCGTACGTCTCGGGACGCCGGTCGCGGTAGAAGGCCCACAGGTCACGGACCTCGGCCAGCTTGTCCATGTCCAGGTCGCGGACGACGACCTCCTCCTCGGTGTCCGACGCCGCGTCGCCGACGAGCTGCCCGCGCGGGTCCACGAAGTACGACTGGCCGTAGAAGTCGTTGTCGCCCAAGGGTTCCACGCCGACCCGGTTGATCGCGCCGACGTAGTACTCGTTGGCGACCGCGGCTGCGGGCTGCTCGAGGCGCCACAGGTACTCCGACAGGCCGCGGCTCGTCGCCGACGGGTTGAAAACGATCTTCGCGCCGGCCAGGCCGAGCGCCCGCCAGCCCTCGGGGAAGTGCCGCTCGTAGCAGATGTAGACGCCGATGCGCCCCACGGCGGTGTCGAACACCGGATAGCCGAGGTTCCCCGGCCGGAAGTAAAACTTTTCCCAGAACCCCTTCACCTGCGGAATGTGGTTCTTCCGGTGCTTACCGAGGTAGGTGCCGTCGGCGTCGATCACCGCGGCGGTGTTGTAGTAGACACCGGGCTGCTCCTGCTCGTACATCGGCACGATCAGCACCACGCCGTGCTGCTCGGCGACCTCGCGCATCAGCGCGGTCGTCGGCCCGTCCGGGATGGCCTCGGTGTACGAGTAGTAGTCCGCGTCCTGGATCTGGCAGAAGTACGGGCCGTAGAACAACTCCTGCAGGCAGACCACCTGTGCGCCCTGCGAGGCGGCGCTGCGGATGGCCTCGACCGCGTTGGCGATCATCGACTCCTTGTCGCCGGTCCACTTCTGCTGCACCAGCCCGGCTCGGATGATGGTGCTCATTTCTTCCCCTTCGCGTGCGCGGTGCGCGGCATCGACAGCGCCAGGTAGACGAGGAACCCGGCGACCAGCCCGACCACCCAGCTGTAGTCGTAGAGCGGCTTGAGGAACGGGATGAGCCCGTCGGACGGGAACGGCCCCTTGCCGGGTGCGGAGTAGGCGCCACCCACCGCGAGGACCGCGCCGACGACGGTGGCGACGATGGCGGGCCAGTTCCACCCGCCGGAGAACCAGTACCTGCCCTCGGGGCGGTAGAGGGCCGGCAGTTGGAGCCTGGTGCGGTTGCGGACCCAGTACCCGGCGACGAGTACGCCGGCGACCGCGCCGAGCAGGCCGCCGTAGAACCCGAGCCAGACGAAGATGTAGATGTTGGGGTCCTGCACCAGGCGCCACGGCTGGATCAGGATGCCGAGCACGCCGGTGATCAGCCCTCCGGTCCGGAAGCTCACCAGTCGGGGCGCGGCGTTGGAGAAGTCGTACGCCGGGCTGACCGTGTTCGCCGCGACGTTCACCGACAGCGTGGCGACCACGACGGTGAACAGGCCGAGCGCGACGACCAGCGGGTTCTCGAACTTGGCCGCGAGCTGGATGGGGTCCCAGATGGCCTCGCCGTAGATCACGGCCGTGCCCGAGGTGATCAGGATGGACAGGATGGCGAAGAACGACATCGTGGTCGGCAGGCCGAGGACCTGGCCGGTCGCCTGCTGACGCTGGCTGCCGCCGAACCGGGTGAAGTCGGGGATGTTCAGCGACAGCGTCGCCCAGAAGGCGATCATCCCCATCAGTGACGGCGCGAACAGCTTCCAGAAGTCGGCGCCCCAGCCCAGCTTCGACGGCTGGGACAGGATCGGGCCGAGGCCGCCCGCCTCGACCAGCACCCAGATCAGCAGGGCGACGGCGACCACGATGACGAACGGCGCGGCCCAGTTCTCGAAGCGCCGCAGGGTGTCCATGCCCCGCCAGATGATCGCCATCTCGATCGCCCAGAACAGGAAGAACGAGGCCCACAGCGTCCACGGGTAGTCCATCACCGTCGCCGCGTCGACCCACCAGGAGCCGAGCAGCTTGCCGGCGATCGCGTAGATCGCCTCGCCGCCGATCCAGGTCTGGATGCCGAACCAGCCGCACGCGATGAAGGCGCGGAGCAGGGCCGGGAGGTTCGCGCCGCGGACTCCGTAGAACGCGCGGGCGAAGACCGGGAACGGGATCCCGTACTTCGTGCCCGCGTGGCTGTTCAACAGCATCGGGATCAGGACGAGCAGATTGCCCAGCGTGATCGTGAGGAACGCCTGCACCCAGTTCATGCCGAGCTGGATGAGCCCGGCGGCGAGCAGGTAGGTGGGGATGTTGTGCGCCATGCCGATCCACAGCGCCGCGAAGTTGTACGTGGTCCAGGTGCGCTTCTCGATGGGCACCGGGGCGAGCTCTTCGTTGAAGTACGGGCTGTCGGCGATCGTGGAGAAGTCACGCAGCTCGACTCGGCCATCCGGATGCGTGATCTGTGTGCCCGGCTCGACCGCGGTGGTTTCGGCGGGGGGCAGGGGTTCAACGGCCATCGCTCACCTCGCTGTTACGCTGCCGCAACAGTGGCCGGCCAACCGGCGCGGGTGCTGCGGGTGGGGGCGGATCAGCTCGATCTTTATCTCGGAATGGTGGGTGTCCCGGACCCGCCACGGGCAGCGGCAAAGTGTCCACGCTTGGCATGATCGGGGCACACTCTGTCCACGGCATGCCCACGCCGGGCTGTCAATCGGCGCGGCGGATGGATTGGGGCCTCCTGCTGGCCCCTTGACCCGTCAGGCGTCGTCGAGTTCGTGCACCAGCAGCGCGACGTACAGCGACAGCATCGATTCCGGGTCTTCCAGCGACACCCCGAGCACCTGCGCGATCCGCGACAGCTGTTGGTAGTAGGCCGTACGCGACAGATGCGCGGCGGCGGCCGCCGCCGACTTGTTCCCGCCCTGCTCGCAGAAGCAGCGCAGCAGCTCCACGAGCCGGGTGCGCTGGTTGGCGTCCCGCGCCAACAGCGGACCCAACTCGCGGTCCGCGAATGCCCGGACCCGCTCGTCCTCCCGCAACAGATGTAGGAGGCCGCGCAGGCGCACGTTGTCGAGCTTGTGGTAGAGCTGCGTGCCGGGGGAGCGTAGGGCCGCCCCCGCGACGTGGGCGGCCTCGCTCAGGCTGCGGCGCACCTCGGCGACGTGTGAAACTGTGGTGCCGACCGCCACAAGCACCGGACCGGACGCGGAGCGGTGCACCTCTCTTGCCAACCGGCGCAGTACCCCTTCCACTCCAGTCTGCGCGGGCAGTGACAACAACGCGCGAACGCTCGTGTCGTCCACGATGCCCACCAGGGCGGGCACGGCCAGCCGCCGCGCGGCCAACGCGGTCGCCTCCGCGAGGTCGCGCAACACCTCCTGCGTGGCCAGTGCAGGGGCGCGTGGCGTCACGGTCGCGGGCCGGATCGCGACCCCGATCAGCTGCCGCCGATCGAGGCCGACGCCCAGCGCGGCCGCCCGGGCGGCGAGATCCGGGGGCGGTACTGCCTGACCGAGCAGTTGCGCGAGCAACATGCGGTGCGTCTGCCGCTCCAGACTCTCCCGATCGCGCGCCACGAGCCGATGCACCGCCAGCGCCGACGCGGCCCGCTCGGCAACCACGACGTGCCGATGCGGTGGAGGATCCGGCGAGAGCAGGACCAGGCGCCCCCAGTCGGCGCCCTGCGCGCCGACCATCGTGACCAGCCAGCCGGCCTCCTCGTCGTGGGCGGTCCGCTCGGGCGCCGCCACGGACCGGGACCGCTGACCCCAGTCGGCCAGCAGCTCGGCGGGATCCTGCCCGGCCGCGTCGTAGGCGAGCACCTCGTGCCCCAGCGTCTCCAGCACGACCGGCAGTCCGGAGATCCTGGCCACCTCGCGCAGCACTTCCGCCGGCTCCGCTCCGGCCACGGTGAGCGAGGTGAACGTCTCGTGCACCTGCTCGGCAGCCCGCAGCTCGGCGAGCTGCGCGTCGACGATCAACGCCACCACCGCCTCGGTGACGGACACGAACCGCGTCTCCTCCGCCAGCGTGATCAGGGGGAGTCGGTGCCGGTCGGCCGCTGTCACGAGCGCCTCTGGTATCCCGTCACTCCAGCGCCGGACCAACTCGATCACTAGTCCCGCCGCGCGGACCGCCGCCAGGTCGTCGACGTACCGGGTGAGCGCCGCCGCGTCGTCCGGCAGCGCGATTCCGGTGGTCAGCACCAGTTCTCCGCCGCGCAGCAGGTGCGCGATGTCGGCGACCTCCGCCACGTGGACCCAGCGGACTCGGTCCTGCATGCCGGCCGATCCGGCCACGACGTGCGGCTTCGCGCGCCGGATCACCGGTAGCGCGATGGCTTCTGCGACGGAGGGATACATCGCAGCCTCTCCTCGGGCGGGAATGCACACAACGTAGTGCCCTAGCGACCAGGGCGGTACAGGTTGTGCATAGCGGTTGGACAACGAATGCGTCCACACTCGCCGTAGGGACGAGATAGGGGGACGAGATGGCGCACCGCGAGCTGCTGGCCAGGCACCGGTCCGTGATGCCGAGATGGCTGGCGCTGTACTACGAGCAGCCGATCGAGATCGCCACCGCGCAGGGCCGCCGGGTGACCGATCGCGAGGGACGGACCTACCTCGACTTCTTCGCCGGCATCCTCACGAACGCGATCGGCTACGACGTGGCCGAGATCAGCGACGCCATCCGCTCGCAGCTCGACACCGGCGTGCTGCACTCCTCCACGCTGTACCTGATCAAGTCGCAGGTCGAGCTCGCCGAGAAGATCGCGCAACTGTCCGGCATCCCGGACGCCCGGGTGTTCTTCACCAACTCGGGCACCGAGGCGAACGAGACCGCCCTGATGCTCGCCACCCAGTACCGCCGCAGCGAGCAGGTGCTCGCCCTGCGCAACTCCTACCACGGCCGCGCATTCGCCACGGTCGCGATCACCGGCATCCGCGGCTGGTCGGCCAGCGCCCTCAGCCCGATCAAGGTGAGCTGGGTGCACGGCGGCTACCGCTACCGCAGCCCGTTCCGGGATCTGTCCGACCCGGACTACATCAAGGCCTGCGTCGCCGACCTGCGCGAGATCATTGAAACGACGACGGCGGGAGACGTCGCATGCATGATCGTTGAGCCGATCCAAGGCGTCGGTGGCTTCACCACCCCACCCGACGGGCTGTTCGGCGAGTTCAAGAAGGTGCTCGACGAGTACGGCATCCTCCTCGTCTCCGACGAGGTGCAGACCGGCTGGGGCCGCACCGGCGAGCACTTCTGGGGCATCCAGGCGCACGACGTCGTGCCCGATGCGATCACCTTCGCCAAGGGTCTGGGCAACGGCCTGGCGATCGGGGGCGTGGTCGCCCGTCCTGACCTCATGGACTGCCTGCGGGCCAACTCGATCTCCACTTTCGGTGGCAACCCGCTCGCCACCGCCGGCGCTCTCGCCTCGCTGAACTATCTGCTGGAGCACGACCTCCAGGCCAACGCCGCGAAGCTGGGCAGCCGCCTGCTCGACGGCCTGCGCGCCGTCGCCGCGGCGCACCCCGTGGTCGGCGACGTCCGCGGCAAGGGCCTGATGATCGCGCTGGAGCTCGTCGGACCCGACGGCGCAGCCGACCCGGCGGCCGCTGCCGCCCTGCTCGAGGAAACGCGGGAACGTGGGTTGCTCGTCGGCAAGGGCGGCCTGTACGGCAACGTCATCCGCCTGGCACCGCCGATGACCCTGACCCAGGCCGAGGCCGAGGAAGCCCTCGAGATCCTCACCTCGTCGATCGAGGCCGTGGCCAAAGAGGTGCAGCAGCGATGACGACCACGCACTGGATCGGCGGCAAGCCATGGAACGGTGTCGCCGAGCGCACCGGTGACATCTACGACCCCGCCACCGGCCAGGTCTCCGGACAGGTCGACTTCGCAACCGCCTCGGTCGTCGATGAGGCGGTCGCCGCCGCCGACGAGGCGTTCACCCGATGGCGTAGCGCATCCCTCGCTCGGCGGATGAGCGTCATGTTCTCCCTCCGGGAACTGCTCAACGCCCGAAAGTCCGACCTCGCCCAGATCATCACCGCCGAGCATGGCAAGGTGCTCTCCGACGCCGCGGGGGAGATCCAGCGTGCGCTGGAGGCGGTCGAGTTCGCCTGCGGGATCCCGCAACTGCTGAAGGGCGGGTTCAGCGAGAACGCCTCGGCCCAGGTGGACGTGTACTCCATCCGGCAGCCGCTCGGCGTGGTCGGGGTGATCACCCCCTTCAACTTCCCGGCCATGGTCCCGCTGTGGTTCGTGCCGAACGCCATCGCGTGCGGCAACACGGTGGTGCTCAAGCCGAGCGAGAAGGACCCCTCCGCGTCGAACTTCCTGGCGGAGCTGTTCGCGGAGGCCGGGCTGCCGGACGGCGTTCTCAACGTCGTGCACGGCGACAAGGAGGCGGTCGACCGGATTCTCGAACACCCGACGGTCAAGGCCATCTCGTTTGTCGGCTCCACTCCGGTCGCCCGCTACGTCTATGAAACGGGCACCCGTAACGGCAAGCGGGTGCAGGCGCTCGGCGGCGCGAAGAACCACATGGTCGTACTGCCCGACGCCGACCTCGACCTCGCCGCCGACGCCGCCGTCTCGGCCGGCTTCGGCTCGGCCGGCGAGCGCTGCATGGCCATCTCCGTCGTCGTGGCCGTCGACCCGGTCGGTGACGAGCTCGTCGGCAAGATCAGCGAACGGATCGCGGCACTCCACGTCGGCGACGGCCGTCGCCCGGGCTGCGAGATGGGGCCGCTGGTCACCGGCGCTCACCGCGACCGGGTGATGTCATACCTGGACGCTGGTCGGTCCGCGGGGGCGCAGCTGGTGGTCGACGGGCGGAGCCACCCGATCGACGGTGAGCAAGCCGGCTTCTGGCTCGGACCGACTCTCTTCGACCATGTCGACAGCGACATGTCCATATACACCGACGAGATCTTCGGACCGGTCCTCTCGGTGCTCCGGCTGCCCAGCTACGACGCCGCCGTCGAACTCGTCAACGCCAACCGGTACGGCAACGGTACGGCGATCTTCACCAACGACGGTGGCGCAGCTCGCCGGTTCCAGAATGAGGTCGAAATCGGCATGATCGGGGTGAACGTCCCGATCCCGGTCCCGGTCTCGTACTACTCCTTCGGGGGTTGGAAGGACTCACTGTTCGGTGACACTCACGCGTACGGGCCAGAGGGAGTGAACTTCTTCGTCAGATCCAAGGTCGTCACCAGCCGGTGGCTCGACCCGTCCCACGGTGGCGTGAACCTCGGCTTCCCACAGAACAGCTGAGCGCCGGCCTGAATCAACTGCGCCAGGGGACGGCCATCTCGCCGGCATCGGGGCGGCCTGCTGACCTCCAGGCCGGTGTAGCAGCGTTGCAGGATGTCCAGCGTTCCGGCAGTGGCGCCGAGGTGTATGCCGTTCCGCGTCGAGCTGTGCTCCGGATTCGCGAGGTCGGTGCCGAGTGCGGTCAGCAGCATCTCGAAGGATCGGCCGCGATCGGTGCGGGCCAGCACCCTGGCGTGCGCGACCCGGCTCAACGTGGATCCATGGGGTTCGGGTGGGTGTCACGGGCCGGTGGCCAACAGCCGGCTGATCTCTCCGGCGGCCGGATGCTCCGGAGCGATGGTCAGGAAGCGTCGCAGGGTGCGCGCCGCCTCGGCGGACCGGCTGTCGCGCTGCGCCAGCCCGAGCACGAGCAGGCCGTCCGGGGAGTCTGGGGAGCGGGTCAGCACCTCCCGCGCCGACTGCTCCGCGCCGGCGTTGTCGCCGGCCCGCAGCAGCGCGAAGGCGAGCCGCAGCTGGATCGCATCGTCGGGGCGGTCCCGCAGGGCCTCCCGGTACATCCCCGCTGCGGCGTCGTAGCGGGCCTGCCCCTCGAGGTCGCGGGCCAGCTGCACGGCGACCGTCACGGGATCGGCCGGTTCCGGATCCTGGCCCGGCCGGTCCAGACGGCTGGCGGCCACCGTGACCGACGCGACGAGGCTCACCATTCCCACCGACACCGCGCGCCACGCCCGGCGCGCGGCCCGACCGGTGGGCGCCGCCCGCACCGCCGTGGCCCGCGCGGACGGGGTCGGGCGGGGACGCAGCGTGCGCAGGGCCGCGTAGCCGCCGGCCAGCAAGGTCAGCGCGGGTACGGCCCAGAGCAGCAGCTCCGCCCGGCGGGTCGGCGGGTCGGTCAGCACCTCCGGGCCGTAGCGCTGGACGAACCAGCGGCGGATCTCGTCGCGGTCCCGCCCCTGGGCCAGCTGGTCCGCCACCACCTGCCGCATGGCCGCCGCGATCGGCGACCGGGAGTCCGCCACCGACTCACCCTGGCAGGCCGGGCAGCGTAGACCCACTGCCACGGCGCGTACGGGGTCCTCCCGACCGATGCCGCCGGTCGACCGGACCAACCCCGCGCCCGCTGCGGCGATCAGCGCCGTGAGGACGAGTGCCCCAACGGCCGCGCGCCACCTCATCGGGCCAGCAACGGCGCCACCCGCTGCTCAAGCCACTGCCGGGTGACCACACCCGGCTGCCGGTCGACGATCCGGCCGTCCCGGTCCACCACGAACGTCTCCGGCACTGCCCGGACGCCCCAGTCGACCGCCCGGGTGCCCTCCGGGTCTGGCAGCACGGTCAACTCCCGTGCGCCGGTCTCGTCAAGTAGCGCCCGGACCGCCTCGGCGCCGTCCCGGACGTTCAACCCCACCAGCCGCAGCCCACGGGGCGACCACTGCCGTTCCGTCTCGACCAGTAGCGGCAGCTCGTCCCGGCACGGGCCGCACCAGGAGGCGAACACGTTGACCAGCAGCACGTGACCACGGGCTTCGGTCAGGTCGAACCGGCCACCATCCAGGGTGGCGCCCGTGAGCGCCGGGGCCGGCGCGGGGGTGACGCCGTTGGCGGCGCCGGCGTCGAGCGGCGTCAACGGTGACCGCAGGCCGAGGGCGACCACGGTGCCAACGGCGACGATGAGCACCAGCACCAGCGCCGGGCCAGGTCGCAGCAGGCGGCGGGCGGTCATCACCGGGCCCCGGCGGCGACCGGGTCAGGCGACGCCGCGACGACGTCCGGGCGTCGCGGACGGGCGGTGCGGATCGCCGCCAGGAGTCCCCCCGCGGCCGTCAGCGTGCCGCCGGCCCAGAGCAGCCCGACGAGCGGGTTCACCGCGAGCCGTACGGTCGCGCTGCCGCTGTCCGGGGCGACCGCGATCAGGGTGACGTACGTGTCCCGCAGCAGTCCGGTCTGGATCGCCGGCACCGTGACAGCGGTGTCCCGGGCGGGGTTGTAGCGTAGGGCGGGCCGGACCGTTCGTTCCCCGCCGCCCGCCTCGGTGAGCCGGAGCCGCGCCCGTACGGTCATACCCCCGCTGGCGCCGCTGCGGTCCACGCCGACCAGGCGCACGGACACGTCGCCCACCCGCAGCGCCTCCCCGGTGTGGATGGTTCGCTCCGCGTCGCGGCCGTACGCGGAGGATCCCGCGACACCCACCGCAACCAGGGCGATCCCGGCGTGCGCGACCAGTCCGGCAGCCCTGCCCGGTCTCCGGTTCCGGCCGGAGCGCGGCCGCCGGTCGGCCAGCTCTCCGGCCACGCCGGTGAGCACGAACGCCGCCGCTCCGAACGCGGTGAGCGCGGGCAGGCCGGGCCGGCTGAGCAGCCCCACCACGGCGACGGTGGCGAGCGCCACGGCGCCGGGTAGGGCGAGTCGCCGCAGCGCCTGCGCCCGGTCGCGGACCCGCAGGGCCGGCGTCACGCCCATCATCAGCAGCACCGCGATCGCCAGCGGTACCGCCGTCCGCTGGTAGTAGCCGGGTCCGACCGAGGTGCGCACCCCGCCGAGCGGTTCGGAGAGCAGCGGGAAGATCGTGCCGATCAGCACCACCGCCGCGATCGTCACCAGAAGCACGCCGTTGACCAGCACGGCCGTCATCCGGGACAGCAGCGGTGTGCTCCTGCCGTGGGCGGGTTCGGGATCGCGCCATCCGGTCAGGACCGTCGACACGACGACCGTCAGCAGCACGAAGCCGAGCAGCATCGGCCCCAACGGTGAGTCGGTGAAGGCGTGCACGCTGGCCACCGCGCCGGACCGGGTAAGGAACGTGCCGAGCAGCACCAGCACGAAGCTCGCGCATGCCAGGGCCAGGTTCCAGCCGGCCCGGCCGGCGGCGCGGCCCAGGGTGGCGTGCAGGAAGGCGGTGGCGGTCAGCCAGGGCAGCAGCGACGCGTTCTCCACCGGGTCCCACGCCCAGTAGCCGCCCCAGCCCAGCACCGCGTACGACCACCAGGCCCCGAGCCCGATGCCGGCGGTCAGCGCCGCCCACGCCGCCAGGGCCCAGGGTCGGGCGGACCGTAGCCAGCCCCGCCCCTGCTGGCCGGCCAGTGGTGCGGCGATCGCGAAGGCGAACGGCACGACCAGGCCGATGTAGCCGGCGTAGAGCAGGGGAGGGTGCACGCCCATCGCCGGGTGCTGCTGCAGCAGCGGGTTCGGCCCCGGGCCGTCGGCGGGTACCGGGTTCACCTCGCGGAACGGGTTCGCGGCGAAGGCGGACAGCGCGAAGAAGAACATGGTTACCGTGCTGACGACCACCATCGCGTAGGCGTGCAGCCGAGGCGGGTGCCTGCGGTGGGCCAGCAGTGCCGCGTACCCGGCGAGGATCAGCAGCCAGAGCAGCAGCGACCCGTCCAGGGCGGACCAGAGGCTCGTCAGCGTGTAGTACAACGGCACCTGGCGTCCGCCGTTTTCCGCCACGAATCGGACGCTGAAGTCGTGCCGGAGCAGGGCCGCCTCCAGCAGCGCGCAGGCGAGGGCGGCGGTCGTCAGGGTCGCGGCGGTCCCGAGGCGGGCCGCTCGGGTGGGCGTGGCGAACAGGGCCACCCGCAGCCAGAGCAGGGCGGTCAGGGTGGCGCAGAGCAGACCGACCGTGAGGTTGGCGGTGCCGAGGTCAGCGAGCATCGACCGACCCCGGCGGGGCGGTGGACGGGCGGTATTCGTTGCCGTGCCGGACCACGACGTGGTCGGAGCGGAACACCCCGTCCGCCGAGAGCGTGCCCTCGACGACCGCTCCCTCGCCCTCCCGGAAGGTCTCCGGCGGCACGCCCCGCTGCTCGACGGTGATCTCGCGACCGTCTTCGGTGAGGCGGAACACCACGAGGTCGCCGGTGCGCCGCAGCGACCCGGGCACCACGTCGCCGCCAAGGCGTACCCGTTCCCAGGTCGCGTCCGGATCGCCGAGCACCTCGCCCGGAGTGCGGTAATAGGTCAGGGTCTCCCGGAGCGCGCTGGTGACCAGCAGCGCGCCGGCGGCGAGGAGCACGGCGACGACGGCGGTCCGGCCCGCCCGGCGACGGATCATCCGACCCGGACCGGGACGCGGTCGGGGGCCGTGTCGGGGGTCAGTCGGCGTTCCAGCCGGACCACCCGGTGCAGCAGGACGCAGAGCGCGGCGAGCGTCGCGGCGGCGACGGCGAGCAGCAGGGCGGCGCCCATCCTGGGGTCGATGGGCGGGCGCTGCGGGGCGAGCACGGTCGCCTGCTGGTGCAGCGACCGCCACCAGACGACGGAGAAGTGCACCACCGGGACGAGCAGGAAGCTGGCCATCCCGACGACCGCGGCGGGCCGCGCCACCCGGTGGTCGCCTCCGTCTCGGGCGCCGGTCCGCTCTGCCAGCGAGCGGCGCAGGGCCAGGTAGCCGGTGTACGCCAGCAGCAGCAGGACGGTGCTGACCAGCCGGGGGTCCCACGCCCACCAGGCACCCCAGGCCAGCTTCCCCCACAGTGACCCGGTGGCGATCGCGACGGCGGTCAGGGCCGCGCCGATCTCGGCGCCCGCCCGCGCGAACCGGTCCCAGCGAAGGTCGCCCCCGATCAGGTACGCCCCGCTGGCGGTCAGCACGACGGCGAACGCAGCGTAGGCAACCCAGGCCGCGGGGACGTGGAGGTACATCAGTCGCTGCGCCTGGCCCTGCACCTCGTCGGGGGGTGCCAGCCATCCGCCGGCCACCGTCGCCGCCGCGGTGAGCCCGCCGGCGAGCCAGGCCATGGTCCGGCGGCCGGCGGCCGCTCTGCCGGTGTCCGCGACAAGGTCCACGGTGGAGGCTCGCATGATCTCCCTGTCCGCGCCCCCGGGGCGCTTGCGGATCGAGTTGCGACATCACCATAAATCGGTCCGGTCGTACTCGTCGGGTTATCAGCCGCAAACGGGGACGAACGGGGTCCGGAAGGGCCTAGTGTCGCTCTCGGTGGACACGACAGCAGGGATGACCATGAGCGCCGCCGGACCGGCCGGGCGGCGCCGGCAACCGCGCCCGCTCCCGGTGCTGACGGCCCTGTGCGGCCTGGCCCTGCTCGCCGGATGCGGTGGTGACCCGCCGTCCACCCTCAACCCCGCCGGCACGGGCGCCGCCCGGGTCGCCAACCTGTGGTGGCTGCTCTTCTGGATCTCGCTGGCGGTGGTCGCCGAGGTCATGGCGCTGCTGATCTGGGCGCTGGTGTTCCGGCGGGGCAACGTCCGGGTGCGCCACGGGCAGCCGCTCCGCTTCGTCGCGATCGCCGGAGCCGGGCTGCCGTTCGTCATTCTCGTCGCCGTCTACGGGGTGGGGCTGCGGGACCTCGCCGCGCTCGCCGCCGATCCCGACCCCGACGCCCCGACGGTGGAGGTGACCGGCCACAAGTGGTGGTGGGAGGTGCGCTATCCGGGGGCGTCCGGGGCGACCGCGAACGAGATCCACATTCCGGTGGGCGAGCGGGTGAAGGTCCGGCTGCGCACGGACGACGTGCTGCACAGCTTCTGGGTGCCGCAGCTCATGCCGAAGACGGACCTGATCGCCGGTGAGACCCGTGAGACCTGGTTGCGGGCGGAGCGGGCCGGCCGCTACCGCGGCCAGTGCGCCGAGTACTGCGGCACCCAGCACGCTCACATGGCCTTCCTGGTCGTGGCGGAACCCCGCGCCGACTTCGACACGTGGCTGACCCGCCTGAACGCCCCGGCCCGTCAGCCGCGCACGGAGGCCGAGCGCCGCGGCCAGCAGGCGTTCGTGCAGGGCACCTGCGCCGCCTGCCACGCGGTGCGGGGCACCGGCGCCCAGGGCCAGGTGGGGCCCGACCTGTCGAACGTGGGCTCCCGATGGAGCCTCGGCGCCGGGGCGGTACCGAATGACGCCGGACACCTCGGCGGCTGGATCGTCAACTCCCAGACGGTCAAGCCCGGCAACGCGATGCCCCCACAGCCGGTCGGCGCGGCCGCGCTGCCCGACCTGATCACGTACCTGCGGTCGCTCGAGTAGGTCGGGGAGGGGGAACTATGTCCACGACCAGCACGCCGCCCGGAGTCAGCCGGGTGGACCTGGCCCGGCTGACGGAACACTGGGCGGAGTCGCGCTCGCTACGCGGCTGGTTCAGCACGGTCGACCACAAGAGGATCGGCCGGCGCTACCTGGTCACCGCCGGGGTCTTCTTCGTCCTCGCCGGACTCAGCGCCCTGGCCATGCGCACCCAGCTCGCCCGACCCGAGGCGGGACTGCTGTCGCCCGAGGAGTACAACCAGCTCTTCACCATGCACGGCACGGCGATGATCTTCCTGTTCGCCACACCGATGCTCTTCGGCTTCGGGAACTACCTCGTACCCCTGATGATCGGCGCCCGGGACATGGCGTTCCCGAGACTGAACGCCTTCGGCTACTGGGTCTTCCTGTTCGCCGGCCTGTTCATGTGGGCGAGCCTGCCCTTCGGCGCCGCCCCCAACAACGGCTGGTTCGCGTACGCGCCGCTGAGCTCCGAGCAGCACAACCCCGGCCTGCACATGGACGTCTACGCCCTCGGTCTGCTCTTCCTCGGCATATCCACGACCGCCGCCTCGATCAACTTCATCGTCACCGCGCTCAAGCTGCGCGCACCGGGAATGTCGCTCAACCGGGTACCGCTGTTCGTCTGGGCGATCGTCGCTACCGCGTTCATGGTGATCTTCGCGCTGCCGGCGCTGAACCTCGACAACGCGATGCTGTTTTTCGACCGCCGGTTCGACACCCACTTCTTCGACCCGTCGGCCGGCGGAAACGTCCTGCTCTGGCAGCACCTGTTCTGGATCTTCGGACACCCCGACGTGTACATCATCGTCATGCCGGGGCTGGGCATCGTTTCGGCGGTGCTACCCGCATTCACCCGGCGGGGCGTGGTCGGCTACCCGCTGATCGTGCTGTCCATCGTGGCGATCGCGATCATCTCGTTCGGGGTCTGGGTGCACCACATGTTCGCCACCGGGCTGCCGCAACTGTCGTACAGCTTCTTCAGCGCGGCCAGCACGATCATCACCATTCCGTCCGGGCTGCAGATCTTCGCCTGGCTGGCCACCATGCTGCTCGGCCGGCTGGTCATCCGGGTGCCGCTACTGTTCGTCGTCGGTTTCATCGTGACCTTCGTGCTCGGCGGCGTCACTGGCACGATGTTCGCCCTGACCGCGTTCGACCAGCAGGTCACCGACACCTACTTCGTGGTGGCGCACTTCCACTACGTGCTGATCGGCGGCGCGGTCTTCCCGATGCTCGCCGGCATCTACTACTGGCTGCCCAAGATCACCGGGCGGATGTACCACGAAGGGCTGGGGCGCTGGGCGTTCTGGCTGATCTTCGCGGGCATGCACGTCACCTTCTTCCCCATGCACCTCTACGGGCTGTTCGGGATGCCCCGCCGGGTCTACACCTACGCCAGCGAGCCGGGCTGGGGCGGATGGAACCTGGTCAGCACCATCGGCTCCTACGTGCTCGCTCTCGGACTGCTGCTCGTGCTCGTCGGCGTGGTGCACGCCGTCCGACGGGGTCGGCCCGCCCCGCCGGACCCCTGGGGCGCCGACACCCTGGAATGGGCCACCACGTCACCGCCCGAGCCGTACAACTTCCCCGTCCTGCCTCGCGTGCACAGCCTGCACCCGGTGTGGGACGAACGGACCGCCGACTCGATTGGCGAGGGGGCGACCGCGGACCGCATCCTCAGCGAGGGACGCGACACACTGCTCACCAGCGAACTGGACGCCCGCGTCGAACGCCCGGTGCCGATGCCGGAGTCAACGCTCAAGCCCCTCGTGCTCGCCGCCGCGTTGCTGGTCTTCTTCGCCGCTCTGCTCGTCGCCTGGTACCCGGTGGCGGCCGTCGCCGCGGTGGTGGTGGCCGCGACGATCGCGGTCTGGCTCTGGCCAGCTGGACCGAGCCGGACGAGCGGGGTGGCGACACCATGACGGATCGGGGCGGGATCATGGCGGCCACCGGCGCTGAGGCGCTGAGCACCGAGCTGCCAGCCGGTCGATCGACCGGCTGGTGGGGCATGGTGATGTTCGTGGCCACCGAGGCCACCCTCTTCGCCTGCCTGCTCGGCAGCTACTTCTACCTCCGCTTCCAGTACGGCCCCCAGTGGCCGCCGGGCGCCATCGGGGCCCCGGAGCTGCTCAAGCCGTTGATCATGACCGCCGTGCTGCTGCCCAGCAGTCTGCCCATGGTGTGGGCCGAACGCGGCAGCCGGCACGGCCGGCGGTGGCAGCTGCGGTGCGGCCTGGGCGCCACCATGGTGCTCGGGCTGACCTTCCTGGCCCTGCAGGCCACCGAGTACGCCGAGAAGCTCCGGCACTTCACCCTGACCACCGACGTGTACGGGTCGCTGTTCTACCTGATCACCGGTTTCCACGGGCTGCACGTCCTGGTCGGCCTGACCATGATCGGCTGGCTGCTCGCCGCCGCCCTGAGCGGCGGCACCATCGACGCCCACCGGCGCGAGCGGGTCCGCAACACCGCCATCTACTGGCACTTCGTCGACGCGGTGTGGGCCGCCATCCTGTTCACCATCTACCTCTCCCCACGACTATGACCACCACACCACCCGGGCCACGGGCCCGTCTGACCGGCGGGGTGCTGCTCTGGTACGGCGTCCTCGGCGGCGGCGTCGCTTGGGCCGTACACGTGCTCGCCGCCTGGGGCCTCGACGAACTCGCCTGCGCCGCCGGCTCCGACCGCGTCCTCGCCATGCCGCTCGGGCGGGTCGTCGGGCTCGCGGTGATCGTCCCGGCCCTGGTCACCGCGGGCTCGCTGGCGGTCGCCGCCCTGGCGTGGCGACGCACCGCCCGCGCGCAGGCCACGGGCACCCAGGACCGGGCGTACGGCCGGTCCCGGATGCTCGCCGTGGTGGGCGTCTGGGTCAACCTGCTGTTCCTGACGATCATCGTGCTCGGCGGGGTCGCCGTGCTGGTGCTGCCGCCATGTCAGCTCTGAGCATCCACCAGGCACACGGGCCCGGCCAGAGCCCGCTGGCCGAGAGCCTGCTGGCGATGCTCGTCGTCGTCACGGTCTGCCTGCTGGCAGCCGGCTACGGGCGGGGCGTCCAGGAGCTGTGGTCGCGCCGCGGCGCGGGGCACGTGGTCCCCCGCTGGCGGGTGGCCGCGTTCGGCGCCGGACTGCTGGTGGTGCTCGGCACTGAGCACGGGCCGGCGCACGAGATGGCGGAGTCCTCGTTGGCCGGGCACATGGCTCAGCACATGCTGCTCCTGCTGGTGGCCGGGCCGTTGCTCGCGGCCGGCGCGGCGGGGCTGCCGCTGAACATGGCCGTGCCGCTCCCGCTGCGCCGGCTGCTCGCCCGCTGCCGGGTGGCGCCGCCGATGCGCCGGCTGCGCCACCCGGGCACGTACGCCCTGCTGGCCGGTGGCGGGCAGACCGTCGTGCTCTGGTTCTGGCACCTGCCCGGGCCGTACGCGGCCGCGGTCGACCGTCCCGTCGTGCACGCCACCGAGCATCTGTGCTTCCTGGCCACGGCCTGGCTGTTCTGGGCCCCGGTGCTCGGCTCGCCACGGCACCGCGCCCCCGCCCCGGTGACGGTGCTGCTGCTGGCCGGCACCATGCTGCCCGCCTCGGCCCTCGGCGCCGTGCTCACCTTCGCCCCGCAACCGATCTATCCGCGGCGGGTGTTCGGCGCCGACCCGCTGGCCGACCAGCAACTCGCCGGCCTGTTGATGTGGGCGCCGATGGACCTGGCCGTGCTGGTCGTGACGCTGACCGTGTTCCTGGGCTGGCTGCTGCGGATGGACCGCGACCGGCCCGACGGCCTGCGCGGGGGGCCGCCAGCCGGAGGGACCCGCCCGATGGTGACCACAGCTGAAGCGGAAGGGATGGTGCCATGATGCTGCCTCGCCGGCTCGGGGCACTCGGTGCGGCCCTCATGATCCTGCCGATGGTCGCGGTCACCGCTTGCGCCTCGACGGCCCCACCGCCACCACCGGAGTCGCTCAACGGACGGCCCGACCGCGGCGCGGAGCTGATCGCCCAGTACGGCTGCGGGTCGTGCCACACCATCCCCGGCATCAACCGCGCCGAAGGCCTGGTCGGCCCGCCCCTGACCCGGTTCGGCGCCCGCTCCTACATCGCCGGTCAACTGCCCAACAACGCCGACAACCTCCGGCGCTGGATCGCCGATCCCCAGGCCGTGGAGCCCGGGACCGCCATGCCGAACCTCGGTATCAGTGCCATTGACGCCCAGGACATCGCCGCCTACCTCTACACGCTGGACTGACCGATGCGGCACTCACGAGCCGCGGCCCGGCGGCTCACCCTGCATCCCCGCCGGATGCTCGCGGTCGGAGCCGTGCTGGTGCTCGCCGCCGGTCCGGTGGCGCTCGCCCCCGAGCCGACCCCCGGGGCGACGACCCCGGCCGTGTCCGCGCCGTCGTCCAACCCGGCGGACCGGGGCACCGAGCTCTACCTGCAGCAGTGCGCGAGTTGCCACGGTGAGCAGGGGCGGGGCACGCAGCGGGGCCCGTCGCTGATCGGCGTCGGCCCCGCCTCGGTCGACTTCCAGGTCTCCACCGGACGGATGCCGCTGTCGCGGGAGCAGCAGCAGGCCCGGCGCGCGGAACCGGTGTTCTCGGCCGACGACATCCGCGCACTGGTGGGCCACGTCGGCAGCTTCGGCGGGGGTGGTCCGCAGATACCCCGGGTCGCCCCGGGCAACCTGGCCTCCGGTCAGGAGATCTTCGCCGCCAACTGCGCACCCTGCCATGGGGCCACCGGCGCGGGCACCGCGCTGACCGACGGCTTGACCGCCCCGCCGCTGTACGACGCCACAGCGACGGAGGTCGCCGAGGCGGTCCGGGTCGGCCCCGGGCTGATGCCGGTCTTTCCCAGCCAGGTGCTCGACGACCAGCAGGTCAACGACCTCACCGCGTACGTGCAGCGGCTCCGCGGCGAGCGGCTGGACCGGGGCGGCAACCCCCTCGGTCGGCTCGGCCCGCTGGCCGAGGGACTGGTCGCCTGGGTGGCCGTCCTGGGTCTGCTGGTGGCAGCCGCGCGGTGGCTGGGCAGGAGGGCGGGGGAGTGAGCGCGCGGCGTCCCTCGGCGAGCGAGCGGGCGGCCAGTCGCCGGACCGTCGTCGCGTTTCTGGTTAGCGCCGCCGGGGCGGTGGGCTTCGCGGTGACGTACGCGGTGGGCGGCGACACCCGCTGGGAGGGGGTCTGTCTCGCGGTGGCCTTCGCCGGGCTGGCCGTGGGCCTCGCCATCTGGGGCCGGCGGCTCGTGCCGGTCGACGGGTACGTCGAGGAGCACGAGGGCTTCGCGCCGCCTCCGACCGAGCAGGCGATGACCGCCGCGGTGCTCGCCGCGCCGGACAGCCCGGTGCGGCGGCGGGGCCTGCTCGCCGCGCTCGGGCTCGCGCTGAGCGCGCTCGGCGCCGCCGCGCTGTTCCCGCTGCGCTCCCTGCTGCCCTCCGGACGGGCCCACCCGCTCCAGGCACGTAGAGACACCCCGTGGGGACCCGGCGTGCGGCTGGTCACCGCGGACGGACGGCCACTGCGGCTGCAGGACGTGCCCGCCGGCACCGCGGTCGGGATCTTTCCCGAGGGCCACCTCGACACCGGGGACGGCCCCGCTTTCGCGGTCCGCCTTGATCCGGAACGCTTCTCCCGCCCGCCCTCCGCCGGTCACCTGAACGGGCTGGTCGTCCACTCGCTGCTCTGCACGCACGCAGGGTGCCCGGTCCGGATCTACCTCAAGGGCACCGGGCAGGTGCTCTGTCCCTGCCATCAGTCCTCCTTCGACCTGCTGGCAGATGCCCGGCCGGTGGCCGGTCCGGCGGCCCGGGCGCTACCAGGGCTGCCGATCGAGGTCGGACCGGACGGCTTCCTCCGCGCGACCGGTGACTTCACCGTGCCGCCCGGCGCGGGCTTCTGGAGCTCACCATGATCACCGACCGGCTGGCCCGGGCCCTGGACGACCGGCTACGGCTCTCGCCGATCACCCGCCGGGCGCTGGTGAAGGTCTTTCCCGACCACTGGTCGTTCATGCTCGGCGAGATCGCGCTCTACTCGTTCATCGCGCTGATCCTCACCGGCGTCTACCTGACCTTCTTCTTCGACGCCAGCTCCGCCGACCGGGTCTACCGCGGTGCGTACGCCCCGCTGGACGGCGCCACCACCTCCGCGGCGTACGCCTCGACCGTGCGGCTCAGCTGGGACGTCCGGGCCGGCCTGCTGATCCGGCAGACCCACCACTGGGCCGCGCTGGTCTTCGTCGCGGCCATCGTGCTGCACCTGGCGCGGATCTTCTTCACCGGAGCGTTCCGCAAACCCCGTGAGGTCAACTGGCTGATCGGCGTGACCATGCTGACCCTCGCCCTCGCCAACGGCTTCACCGGCTACTCCCTGCCAGACGACCTGCTCTCCGGGCTGGGCCTGCGGATCATCACCTCGGTGGTGGAGTCGATCCCCCTGGTCGGGGCGTGGCTGGTTTCCCTGGCCCTGGGCGGGGAGTTCCCCTCCGACGAGATGATCCCCCGGATGTTCGTCGCCCACGTGCTGCTGGTGCCGGCCGTCCTCGTCGCCCTCGTGTCGCTGCACATGGGCATCCTGGTGCGGCAGAAGCACACCCAGTTCCCCGGTCCGGGGCGGACCGAGCACAACGTCGTCGGCTCCCGGCTGTGGCCGAGCTACACCCTGCGCACGCTCGCCCTGTTCGCCTGGGTGCTGGCGGTACTGTTCGCCCTCGGCGGCCTGATCCAGATCAACCCGGTCTGGCTCTACGGGCCCTTCGAACCGGCCCAGTCCACCGCGCCGGCCCAGCCCGACTGGTACGTCGCCTGGGGTGATGGGGCCCTGCGGCTGTTCCCGCCGCTCGAGTTCCGCGTCGCCGGGCATCTGGTGCCCGCGCCGTTCTTCCCCGGCGTGGTGCTCGGCGGGTTGACCTTCCTCGTCCTCTACGCGTGGCCGTTCGTCGAACGGCTGCGTACCGGCGATCGCCGGCAGCACCACCTGCTCGACCGGCCCCGCGACCATCCCTTCCGGATGGGCATCGGCGTGGCCGCGCTGACCTTCTACGCGGTACTCACGGTGGCGGCCGGCGACGACATCATCGCCCGCCTGCTGCGGGTGCCGATCTACGACCTGCTGTCGGTGTTCCAGGTGCTGGTGCTCGTCCTACCGATCCTGGCCGGGGCGCTCGCCTTCCTGACCGCGCGGGCGCTGCACCGCGGCGGAGCAGCCGGCGTCGGCGAACTCACCCGCGCGGACCTGCGGCGGGCCGCCCACCGCTCGCCTCACCCGCCCGAAGGCGAGGGTGAACCGGAAACACCCGCCCTGGACAGGCCGGGGGAGCGAATCGAGCTGTGGCCGGAGGGCGATCTGTGGCATTGGCGTTACCGCGACGAGGCCCGGCACCTCGTCATCGGCGGGAACCGGGCCCTGCGCTCGGAGGAGGAAGCGATCTCGGCCTCCCGGCTCGCGTACCCGGGGGTCGACCGGGTGGTGGTGCCCGGACCGCCGCCGGCGCCACCGCCCGGGCCGATCCGCGCCGCCCTGCGCCGTTGGGGCCGGGCGGCGGCCGTCGGGTCGCTGCTGCTCGCAGCCCTCGTCGAGAAACGGCGGGACCGCCGGGAGCGGGAACGGGTGGACGGCCCGACGCCGCCGGAGCCGGCGGAAGAGGCGCCGACCGGGGATGGGCGGACATGACACACCTGGTGGGGCGCGTGGAGGGAAAGGGCCGATGAAGGCTCCGCCGTCGCCGAGGGTGGCGCGACCGGTGATGTATCACCGATGGAGCTAGACGCTAGCCTCGGCGACGGTGCCGATCGCCTCGTCGCCGAGGAGCGCCCGAACCGCCGCCAGGACCTCCTGCGGATCGTTGGCCATCGCCATACCCGCCTGGGCGAGCAGCGCCGCGGTATCGGCCTGCCGCTGCCGGTCGAGGTCGGCCAGCAACTGGTCCACCTCCGGCACCGACCGCTCTCCGGACAGCGCGCGGGTGGGCGGCTGGAGGTCCATGAAGTGGCAGAGCAGCCGCAACGGCCGGTGACCGTATACCCGGGTGCCGCTCGGCAGGGTGGACCAACCGTAGGTGAGCAGCCGCGCCACGGCGCCGTCGAGCAGCGGCGTGGCCCAGTGGGCGTTGTCGAACAGGCTGTTCGAGGACGCCTCAGGCAGCCCGAGCCCGGCGACGACCCGGTCGACCTCCTTCGCGGCGTCCTCGGCGACGACGAACACGTAGGGCGAGATGCGGCTGCGGCGAAAGACCTCCGACCAGGCCCGGCGCGGCTTCGATGATGTCACGCGGGAAGTATCCGAACCGGTGGTCGGGGCGTTCACGCGGGCGGCGAACCCAATCCCGCGGCCGCAGCCGCCCTGCTGGAGGAAGCGCGCAGTCGCGGACTGCTGGTCGGCAAGGGCGGCCCGCACGGCAACGTGATCCGGCTGGCGCCGCCGATGACGCTCACCGAGGACGAGGCCGACGAGGCGCTGGGCATCCTCGCTGAGGCAATTGAGGCGGTGTCGGCATGAGGATCACGCACTGGATCGGCGGCAAGGCATGGACCGGCATCGCCCAGCGCACGGGTGACGTGTACGACCCCGCGACGGGTCAGGTCGGCGGGAAGGTCGATTTCGCCAGCGCCTCGGACGTCGACGAGGCGGTCACCGCCGCCCGCGAAGCCTTCTCCCGGTGACGCAACGCCTCCCTCGCCCAACGCGCGAACGTGATGTTCGCGTTCCGCGAACTGCTCAACGCCCGGAAGTCCGACCTCGCCGAGATCATCACCGCCGAGCACGGCAAGGTGCTCTCCGACGCGGCGGGCGAGATACAGCGTGCGCTGGAGGCGGTGGAGTTCGCCTGCGGCAGCCCGCAGTTGCTCAAGGGCGGGTTCAGCGAGAACGCCTCGACCAAGGTGGACGTGCACTCGATCCAGCAGCCGCTCGGCGTGGTCGGGGTGATCTCCCCATTCAATTTCCCGGCGATGGTGCCGCTGTGGTTCGTGCCCAACGCCATCGCCTGCGGCAACACCGTGGTGCTGAAGCCGAGCGAGAAGGACCCCTCCGCGGCGAACTTCCTGGCGGAGCTCTTCGCCGAGGCCGGGCTACCGGATGGCGTGTTCAACGTCGTGCACGGCGACAAGGAGGCGGTTGACCGGATCCTCGAGCATCCGGAGGTCAAGGCGGTCTCGTTCGTCGGGTCGACGCCGATCGCCCGGTACATCTACGAAACCGGAACGCACAACGGCAAGCGGGTGCAGGCGCTCGGCGGCGCGAAGAACCACATGGTCCATCGAGGTGACATGGACCAGTTGCTACTGTGATCGCATGAAGCTGGTTGTGCAGGTGAAACTCCTGCCGACGCCCGGGCATGCGGCAGCGCTGGGGGCGACCCTGCGCGCGTGTAACCAGGCGGCCAGCGACGTGGCGATCGTGGCCCGCGAGTCGGCCGTGTACCGCAACTACGACCTGCGCAAGCACGTCTACGCCGGGATCAAGGCCGACTACGGGTTGGGTGCCCAGGCGGCACAGCACGTCATCAAGAAGGTCGCCGACGCCTACACCACCCTGACGGCGAACCTCAAGGCCGGGCGGTACGGCAAGCCCGGCTCGAATCGGCGCAGGCGGGTCGAGGCCAACCCGATCCGGTTTCGGTGGGACGCCGCCCAGCCTTACGACGCCCGGATGCTGTCCTGGCAGCACGACGCTCGGACGGTGTCCATCTGGACCACCACCGGCCGGCTCAGAGGCATGGCATACACCGGCTCGCCGGCCCAGCTCAAGGCTGTCGCCACCAGCGTGATCGGCGAGTCCGACCTGGTGCACCGCGACGGGATGTGGTTCCTGTACGCCTCGATCGAGGTGCCCGAGGCGCCGCCGTACGAACCGGACGGCTTCCTCGGCGTGGACATGGGCATCGTCAACATCGCCTACAACTCCGACGGCACCCGCTACGCCGGCACCCGGCTCAACGGCTACCGCCGCCGCCAGATGCGGCTGCGGGCTCGGCTGCAACAGAAGGGCAGCACTTCGGCCAAGCGGCTTCTGGCCCGACGTAACAAGAAGGAAGCGCGGCACGCCGCGAACGTCAACCATCGCATCGCCAAGACCATTGTGACCGAGGCTGCACGCACCGGTCGCGGTATCGCCGTCGAAGAACTGACGGGGATCCGTGAGCGGGTCCGGCTGAGAAAGCCCCAACGGGTCACGCTCCACTCGTGGTCGTTTCACCAGCTCGGCGGGTTCCTTACCTACAAGGCCCGCCGAGCTGGTGTACCGCTGGTCCAGGTCGACCCGCGGTATACCTCCCAGACCTGCCACGGCTGCAAGCACCGCGACAAGCGGAACCGGCCTAACCAGGAAACCTTCACCTGTCGGTCGTGCGGGGTCGTTGCCCACGCCGATCACAATGCGGCTCTCAACATCGCCGAGCGCGGTGTCGAGGGCTGGGGCGCAGTCAACCGCCCGCACGTGGCATCACCTCGCAGCCAGCGAGAGGCTTGATCTACAAGCCCGCCCATTCATGGGCGGGTAGTTGACTATGGCGCGGGTCGGCGTTGCAGATCCACGCCCGGCCAGCTTGCCGGTAGGCCAGACTGCACGGGTGAGAGTCACCGCGCTCACCATCAGGTGGACGCCGTGGCGGTTCGTGACCGCCTTCGGTGTTGTCAGCCTGCTGTCGGACGTGGTGTACGAGGGCGCCCGGTCGGTCATCGGCCCCTACCTGGCCACCGTCGGCGCATCCGCGACCGTCGTCGGGCTGGTCACCGGCGCTGGCGAGGCGACCGCCCTGACCGGGCGGCTGGCCACCGGACCCCTCGCGGACCGGACCCGCGCCTACTGGCCGCTCGTCCTGGTCGGCTATGCCGTGACCATGGTCGCCGTGCCCGCTCTCGGGCTGACCACCGCACTGTGGCTGGCTGCGGCGCTGTTCGTCGCGGAGCGCGCCGGCAAGGCGATCCGCGGCCCGGCGAGAGATGTCATGCTCTCGCACGCCGCTGCGGCAGTCGGCCGCGGCAAGGGCTTCGCCGTCCATGAGGCGCTCGACCAGGCCGGCGGCGTGGCGGGGCCGCTGCTGGTCGCCGCCGTACTGGCCGCGACCGCTCACAACTACCGGCCCGCGTTCCTCGCCTTGGCCGTACCCGCTGTGGCGGCGATGCTCGTGCTGCTGTGGCTACGCGCCGGCGTGCCCGATCCGCGTCGCTTCGAACCGGAACCTCGACCCGGCGCGCCGCCCGCCCCGCCGGGCGGCCGGCTACCCCGCGTGTTCTGGACCTATCTGGCGTTCACGGCGGTGACCACGGCCGGCTACGCCACCTTCGGGGTGCTCAGCTTCCACCTCGCCACCCGGCACGTCGTACCCGTGGCGGTGGTCCCGGTCGTGTACGCCGCCGCGATGGGCGTCGACGCGCTCGCCGCGCTGGCCTCCGGGTGGCTGTACGACCGGGCCGGCGTCCGGGTACTGGCCGCCGTACCTGTGCTGACCGCCCTGATCCCGCTGGCTGCCTTCACGACCACCCCGGCGACCGCGGTCGCCGGGGTCCTGGCCTGGGGCGCCGTGCTCGGCATTCAGGAATCGACCATGCGTGCGACCATCGCCGACATCGTCCCCGCCGCTCGGCGGGGCACCGCCTACGGCATCTTCGCCGCCGGGTTGGGCGGGGCGACCCTGGTCGGTGGGCTGCTCACCGGCGCCCTCTACGACTACTCGATCACCGCGTTGATCATCACCGTGGCCGGCATCCAGGCCGTCGCCCTGGCCCTGTTCCTTGCCATCGTTCGACCGGCGACCTGACGTTGGGTACCGAGAGCCGGCGGCGGACGTCCGGCTGACCAGCCGGCACCCCGCCGCGTCTGGTGTGGCCGACACCGGTCCGGACGGTGGTGGCCACCGGGGAGGTTTCTGTCAGCTCACCTTCGGGGTGGCGCGGGAGATGATCGCGGCGAAGTCGACGCCGCTCGGCAGGGTGCCGTACGCCTGGCCGTGGTCGCCGCCGAGCCGGGACGCGCAGAAGGCGTCGGCGACGGCGGGGTGGCCGTGCCGCACCAGCAGGGAGCCCTGCAGCACCAGGGCGAGCCGTTCGACGACGCGCCGCGCCCGCAGTTCGAGGTCGTCGAGGTCGGACAGGTCGGCCCGCACCTGGCGGACCGCGGCGTCGAGCCGTGCGTCGGTGCCGGCAGCGGCGCTCAGCTCGGCCTGGAACGCCTCCATGACCTGGGGTTCCTTGACGAGAACGCGCAGGACGTCCAGTGCGGCGACGTTGCCGGAGCCCTCCCAGATCGAGTTCAGCGGCGACTCGCGGAACAGCCGCGGCATGCCCGACTCCTCGATGTAGCCGTTGCCGCCCAGGCATTCGAGGGCCTCTGCGGCGTGTGCCGGCCAGCGCTTGCAGACCCAGTACTTGCCGACGGCGAGGGCGAGCCGTTTGAACGCGGTCTCGCTGGCGTCGCCGCGCGCGGATCGGTCGGTCGCTCCGGCGAGGCGCATCATGAGGACGGTGGCGGCCTCGGACTCGACCGCGAGGTCGGCGAGCACGTTGCGCATCAGTGGCTGGTCGATGAGGTACCGGCCGAAGGTCTGCCGGTGGGTGGCGTGGTGGACGGCGGTGATCACGCCTTGGCGCATCCCGGCCGCCGCGCCGATCACGCAGTCGAGGCGGGTCAGGTTGACCATGTCGATGATCGTGCGCACGCCACGGCCCTCGTCTCCGACGCGCCAGGCGACCGCCTGCTCGTATTCGACCTCCGCCGAGGCGTTGGACCGGTTGCCGAGCTTGTCCTTCAGGCGCATCAGCCGCATCGGGTTGCGGGTGCCGTCGGGAAGGACACGCGGGACGAGGAAGCAGGTGATTCCGTCCGGTGCCTGGGCGAGGGTGAGGAAGATGTCGCACATCGGCGCCGACGTGAACCACTTGTGCCCGACGAGCCGGTAGGTTCCGTCCGGCTCAGGGCGGGCGGTGGTGGTGTTGGCGCGCACGTCCGAGCCGCCCTGCTTCTCCGTCATCGACATGCCCGCCAGCAGCCCCTGCTTGGCCAGCGGCGGACGCAGCCCGAAGTCGTACGTCGTGGCGGTGAGCAGCGGCTCGTACCGCGCGGCCAGCTCCGGGTTGTGCCGCAGCGCCGGCACTGCCGCGTAGGTCATCGAGATCGGGCAGCCGTGGCCGGCGTCGGGCCGCCATGTGTAGAACTTGGCGGCCCGGGCCACGTGTGCGCCCGGTCGGGCATCCGCCCACGGTGCGGCGTGCAGGCCGTGCGTGACCGCGGTGCGCATCAGCTCGTGCCAGGCGGGATGGAACTCCACCTCGTCGATGCGATGGCCGTAGCGGTCGTGGGTGCGTAGGACCGGCGGATGCTCGTTGGCCAGCCGCCCGTACTCGCTGGCCTGCTCGGCGCCGCCCAGGCGGCCGAGCTCGTGCAGCTCGGCGGTGGCCCAGCCGGCGCCCTCCCGCTCGAGCCCGTCGAGCAGTGCCGGGTCGTCCGCCGCGTCGTAGCCGGCGAGCGGGGGAACCTGGTTGAAGACCTCGTGTGTCGTCACGGCGATACTCCCAGCGCGCGGTGGATGAAGGCGATCAGGGCGGGGATGGTCTCCGGGCCGGCGACCCCGGCGGCCAGCGGACCGACCATGGCCTCGGCCAGGGCGCCGACCAGCGCGGTCGCGGTCAGCTCTGGATCTTGTGGAGGTAGTTCGCCGCTCGCCACACCGGCCGCGACGTACCCGGCGATCAGTTCGGCGTACGCGCGGCGGAAGACGAGCCGCTCGGCGTCGACCGCCGGGTCGACCGGCTCGGCGAGCAGGGCATACGCCAACCGTGGGGACTGCAGGGCGCGGCCGGAGAACGTCTCGACGACGGCGGCCATCTGCTCGGCGGCGGAGGTCTCCAGCGCTGCGGCGCGCGCGACCGCGTCCACCTCGCGCTGGGAGGCCGTGCGGAACACCTCGGCGAACAGGTCGGCCTTGGTCGGGAAGTGGCGGTAGACGCTGCCGGTCGCCACGCCGGCCCGCTCGGCGACGGCGGCGACCGAGCAGCCGGCGTACCCGTGCTCGGCCATGATTCCCAATGCCGCGGCGATGATCCGTTCCCGGGAGGCGCTCAGCCGAGCCTTCACCCGCTCGGTGCTTCGGTACGCCACGCAAGGATTGAACCATCATTCAATCCTTCGCGACAAGGTGCCGTGCCGGCCGGGCCGGCCTCGCCGGGCCCACGCGGTGGTGCGACCGACACTCGCACCCCCGGGTCAATTGCTCGGCGTGAGGTCTGCATGCCGGGAACCCAGGCCGGGGCGACCACGTCGTAGGGGGCATGACGCGTAGCAGCGCCCACGTACCCCAGCCAACGGCCGTCACCGGCGTCCCCCGAGTCATGACCCCAGCTCGTGTCATGGGACTGGCCCTGGTCGCCGGCCTGGCGCTGGTCACCGGCTGTACGGCGGAGCCGGTCCCCGTGCCGCCACGTGACCGGCCGGCGCCGGCCGGCGGGTTCCGGCTCGTCGCGTTCGACTCCTGCCCGGAGGCGCTGCGGCAGCTGAAGACGGCTGCCAGGGCGTCCGTCGGGCCCTGGGGGTTCGGGCCGAACGGGCACATCCGTACCCTCGGCGGCGCCGAACAGGCTGCTGGGCCCGCCGCGGCGGGGCGGGCGGATGCGACGTCCAAAGCTGCTGCCCCCGGCTACTCAGGCACCAACACGCACGAGGCCGGGGCCGATGAACCGGACCTGGTCAAGACCGACGGCAAGCGGATCGTCACCGTGCAGCACGGCAAGCTGTACGTGGTCGACCCGGCCACCCGCCGGCTGACCGGAGAGCTGGAACTGGCACCGGGTGCCGACGGGTTCCGCGGGGCCGAAGACGGCCTGCTGCTGCACGGCGACCGGGCGCTGGTGCTGCTCCGCGACGGGTGGGCCGGGATCGCGAAACCGGCCGTCAGCGGGGGAGACGGGCGCGTCGCGGACGCCCCGACGCCGGACGGCATCGTCGGCCCCCGGCTGATCATGGTCGATCTGTCCGGCGAGCCGAAGATCCTCGGCGAGTACCGGATCGACGGCAATCTGGTGGATGCCCGCCAGGTGGGCACGACGGTCCGGGTCGTGGTCCGATCCGCGCCCCGGCTGAACTTCCCGTACCGGCAACGGGCCACCGATGAGCAGCGCACCGCCGCCAACCGCGAGATCATCGACAATGCCACCGTCGACGACTGGCTGCCCCGGTACGAGGTCACCTCCGACGGGCGAACCAGCGCCGGAAGGGTCGGCTGCGAACGGGTGAGCCGGCCGACCGCCTACTCCGGCGCGTCGCTGGTGACCGTGCTCAGCTTTGACATCGGTGCGGCAGCGCTCGGTGCCGGCGACCCGGTCACCATGATCGCCGACGGCGACACCGTCTACAGCAACGGACCCCGGCTGTACGTCGCCAACGACCAGCGCTGGCGGGTGCTGCCGATGCTGACCGCGCGGAACATCGCCCCCGATCCCGAAGACGAGACCACCGAGATCTACCAGTTCGACATCTCGGGCGCGGGTGCCCCGCGGTACGTCGCCGCCGCGTCCGTACCGGGCTGGCTCATCAACCACTACGCCATGTCCGAGTGGGACGGTCACCTGAGAGTGGCCACCACCAGTGGCCGTACCTGGGGCAACAAGCCGAAGTCGACGTCCAGCGTGTACGTCTTGCGCGCCGACGGCACGGCCCTGACCCAGGTCGGCAAGGTCACCGGGCTGGGCAAGGGGGAGCGGATATACGCGGTACGGTTCGTCGGCGGCACCGGGTACGTCGTCACCTTCCGGCGGACCGACCCGCTCTACACCGTCGATCTGCGTAATCCGAGGGCGCCGAAGGTGACCGGCGAACTGAAGATCAACGGGTATTCGGCGTACCTGCACCCGGCCGGTGAAGGACGGCTGCTCGGCGTCGGTCAGGAGGCGTCCGACCAGGGCCGTGTCCAGGGGACCCAGCTCTCACTCTTCGACGTCGCCGATCCGGCCAGGCCGACCCGGATCGCCCAGTATCACGTCAAGCAGGGACACTCCGAGGTGGAGTTCGACCCGCATGCGTTCCTCTACTGGCCGGCCGAACGCCTGGTCGTGGTCCCACTGACCGTCTACGGCACGGGCCTACCGAGCAATGTGGCGCTGGCCCTGCGAGCCGGCGACGGCGGGTTCACCGAGGTCGGCACGGTCGACCACACGCTGGGCACGGGGCGTCCCGAGGACCGGACGCCCATCCGCCGGTCACTGGTGGTCGACGGAGTGCTCTGGACCGTCTCCGACGCTGGCCTCAAGGCGACCAGCCTCTCCACCATGAAGACCCTCGACTGGCTGCGTACGACGTGAACGGGACGGTGGTGTGGGCCGGCCGCGCATTGCCCTGGCGTCCGCTCGACTACGAGTGATCAGGCCCGTGGTGATCAGGCGGCGGGTACCGTGAACGCCGTGGAGGATCTCGGCGCGAAGGTCTCGTACCTTGCGCTCGCCGTCGGCACCCGGGTCTACGACGTCGACTCGGCACCCGTTGGCGTGGTCGAGCACGTGCTCGCCGACGAACGCTCCGACATCTTCCACGGCGTGATCGTGGCGCCGCCACAGCCGTCCGGTTCCCACCGCTTCGCCGAGCGGGAGCAGATCGCTGACCTGTACGAGCGGGGGGTCGTGCTGTCGGTGCCCGGTGGCGAGATGCACGAGCCGGGCGAGGACACGCCGGCCAGAGAGGTCGAGGGCGCGGGTGACGACCCGGTGCAGGTGGGCCTCCGCCGCGCCTGGGAGTGGCTGAGTCGACCACGCTGAACCTGGCGGCTCGATCTGGCATTGCCTGCTGCCCCGCGAGTTCAACGGTCACCGGACGGGCCTGCCGCACGGCCAGGTCTCAGGCTGATCGGGCAGCGTCGGTGATGTGCGCGATCACGGCCGAGTAGTCCCGGTCGCCAAGGCCGGCCTCCTGGGCTGACGCGACCCACTGCCGCGCGGCCGCCGCGACCGGCATTTCGACTCCTGCCGACTCGGCGGCCGACACGACCAGGTTGGCGTCCTTACGGGCGAGTGACAGCGCGAACCGGAGTGGAAACTGGTCGGACTCGATTGCCGGTCGTCGCCGATCCGCTTGCGAGCCGACGGGGGTCGCGGACAAGACCTCGAACGCCGTGTCACGCGGCAGTCCAAGCCCATCGGCGAGGGCGAGCGCCTCACCGAGAACAGCGAGCACTCCGAAGAGCGTCGAATTGGCGACCAGTTTGGCCGCAGCGCCGGCACCGAGCGGCCCGACATGTATCGGCGAGCCAAGCGCGCCCAACACGGGCATCCACCGTTGGGCGAGCGGCTCCGGCCCACCGACGAAGATCCGCAGTGAACCCGACTCGGCCTCCGAGACGCTGCCCAGCACCGGCGCATCGAGCAGGCCAACGCCATCCGGCAGCATCGCGGCCAACCGTCGCACCGCGGACGGCCCGACCGTGGACATCTCAGCGAGCGTCGTCCACGCGGTAGCACCGGCGAGGATGCCCTGCGGGCCCTCGGCCACCTCTTGCAGCGCGGCCGGGTCGGACAGCATGGTGATGACCAAATCGGCCCGGCGGGCAGCTTGTTCCGGACTGTCGGCAGCGACCGCGCCACGCGCCACAAGATCGCTGGTCCTCTGCGGCGTGCGGTTCCAGACAACGAGGTCATGGCCGGCATCGAGCAGCCGGCCCGCCATCCGGGTACCCATCTCACCCAGACCGATCACAGCGACCGTGGCCATGGCGCCATCCTGCCAATTCCCCCAGGGCAATGCCCACAAAGCGCCGACTCGTCTACATTCGATCATCAGCTCCGTGGCCCTGAGGCGCCGCAGCCCGGCCGAGGTCGAAACTGCCTCGACCGGGCGCAGGGTGCCTGGCCGCTGCGGTGTCCCTGCCTGGGCCGCTTCAGCCGAGGGGGCTGAAGCTGCGGCCGTCGAGGACGTTGATGAGATCGTCGTCGCGGGTCACCTCGTAGCCGCGCTGGCGCAAGTCGGCCACCAGCTCGGCTTCGTGGTCGAGCGGGATCTCGAGGATGTCGCCGTTGAGGGCCGTGAACTCGCGTCCTCCGAACCGGGCCTGCAGGTCCTGCGGTAGCAGCTCGAACGCCCGCTCCGTGACCATCGGGGGCCAGTCTCCCTCCGCAACCGCACCAACTTCGTTGATGCTGAAGGGCTTGTCGTCGGCGAACCCGTCCTCGGGGTCGTGGTACTCCGGGCCCGCGGGGTTCCACAGGTGGGTGGTCTGAACCTGCCGGGCTTCGCCCCAGGTGCGGGCGGAGGCCAGCGCCTTGATCTCCTCGGCCTCCGCGGGGGCAGTGTCGGCGTCGGCGAAGGCGAGGCAGTCGTGCATCTGTGCGTGGCCGTACACCAGGCGCCGGGGGTTCGGGTGGTGCGTCGTCATGGCGCACATCGTGCCGCAGGGGTACGACATTCAAGATCAAGGGGGTCAGGGCCCAGCCTGAAGATCGAATGGGTAGAGCGTCGGCGCCTGCGGCGGTGACGATTCCGCCGCTTGACCGGTGCCCGTTCCCCTCCGAAGCGGATCCAGGTGGTCCCGTCACCCCGTCTAAAGTCTCAGTCGTGGAGCGAGCCCACTGGATCCTCAGATCATCGGGCTCCGGCTGGACCTGGCCAACCTCCACGAGATGGCCGGCGCCTACCGCGAGGCCCTGGCCGAGTTCATCGCGTTGACCCGAGACCTTGAGCAACCGGGCGGCGACCGCGAGCTGGCACGACACTGCCGCCGGCAGATTGCTGTCTGCAAGGCAGAGCTGGGTCAGTCTGCGAGAACTTGAATCGATGACCTTGGCGAAGTGGGTGGGGGAAAGGTCCACTCCTGCTGCGCGCCTTCGCTCACCGACTCGCAGAACTTGATAAGTTTAATTAGCCGCCGAAATCCTATGACAAGTTTCGTTCATCGATATCGGAACGGCGGATAGCTGAGAAGAGGTGTGCGTGGTCGGTAGAGGGCGTCCAAGCCGGTCCACCGTCTACCTGCGTCTCGATCAGGCGTTGGGCGAACTGAACCAGCGTCTCGGTGGCCTCCCGAGCCCGAAGGAGGCCCAGACGATCTGGGAAGACATCTGGCACCAGGAGGCCCACCACTCCACCGCACTGGAGGGCAACACGCTCGTGTTGCGTGAGGTGCAGGCGCTGCTCGAACGGGGCCGGGCCGTCGGGTCGAAGCCGCTGAGGGAGTACAACGAGGTCCGCGGCTATGCGGACGCCGCCCGTTGGGTCTACAGCCAGGCGCTCGAACCCGACGGATGGCACGATGGTCGCCTGGTCAGCGTCACAGAGGTCCGCCAGGTCCATCACACCGCCATGACTCCCGTCTGGGACGTTGAACCTCACCCCGAGGCTACCGGCAGCGAAGGGCCGGGAAGCTTCAGGCAGCACGATATCCATCCGTTCTCCGCCGGGATGGCCCCGCCAGCATGGCCCCTGGTGCCGGCGCAGGTCGACCAATGGGTCGAGGACGCCTGCACGACCGGGGAGCGTCTCGCGGCCGGCGGTCCGCTGCATCGGCCGTTGCCGGAGGAACTCGCCCGGCTGCACAACGACTTCGAGCGGGCGCACCCCTTCATCGACGGAAACGGGCGTGCGGGGCGGCTGCTGCTCAACCTGATCCTCGTACGCCTCGGCTACCCGCCCGTGATCATCTTCAAGCGCCAGCGTGACGCCTACCTCGCCGCGATGCAGAGGGCAGACGTCGGAGACTACGGTGCGCTGGGAGAACTCATCGCTCGTGCCATGTATGACAACCTGAACCGCTTCATCGTGCCGAACGTCGCCGGCCCTGCCCGCCTCGTGCCGCTCGCGGCCCTGGTCACAAAGGAGTTCAGCCTTCCGGCGTTGCGACAGGCTGCGCAGCGCGGGCGTCTGGACGCAGTACAGGGATCGGACGGCATCTGGCGAAGTTCCCGCAAGGCGGTCGAGGCGTACCGGGCGACGAAGAACCAGAAGCGGCAGCGCTCCGAGGGAACCTGACCCAGTTGCCTCGCATCGCTTCGATGGCAACCGCCGGCAGCAGCTCGGTGGCGACCTGGGGGGCGACAATCACCTCCGCTGGCCGCTGTAGGTCTCCCTTGGAGCGGCCGGTGACGTGCGGTGGTTTGTCGGCGGCGCCGGGTAGCCTGCGAGGGGCGTCCGCAAGCGTGAGCACGGGAGGGGTAAGTGGTCGACGATCCGCGCCCACGGCCGGTCTTCCGCCAAGTGCCGGCGGACATGTTCGCCTTCACCACCACCGACCGGGCCGAGCTGCACACCGCGGTCATGCAGGTCTTCGGCGACGCCCACGAGCGGCTGGTCGCCGCGCTGACGTTCGACGAGGTCCTCGCCGCGCTGCCCGGCGTCGGTTGGTACGAGCCGGTCACTGACAGCTCGCTGGACTACACGCTCGGTGCGCTGCACAAGTACGGGCTGGTCGAGCGCACCCAGAACCACACCGCCCACTACGCCTCGGCGGAGGAGTACGAGCGACGCAACCTGCACTACTCGTTGAGCCGCAAGGGTGAGGCGGCCTACGAGGGTGTGCTGCACGCCGTTCAGCTGTTGTCGTCGACCGGGGCGCTGCAGACCGCGGTGCTCGACGCGATCCTCGACCGCCTCGGCGAGCTGCACGATCTGCTCGTCGCCGACGACAGCGCCGACCGGCGGGTCTACGCAGCCCTGATGGAGCTGGAGGGCCACCTCGCCGGGCTGCGCGCCAGCACCAAGCAGTTCAACGGCCAGTTGCAGCGGCTGTTGCGCGCGGAGGGCGCCGATCCCGCGACGTTCGCCGAGGTCAAGCAGGCGACGATCGCCTATTTGTCGGAGTTCGTGACGAACCTCGACGCCCGCCGGCAGAGGATCGCGCAGGGCGTGGCCCGGGTGGAGGCGCGGGGGGTCACCGTCCTGCACCATCGGGCGCTGCGTGGCGCCGACCTGCCGGCGCTGCCAGGTGAGGCTGACCCGGCCCCGCGCTGGCTGCAGCAGCGTGCCGCCCGGTGGGACGGTCTGTGCGCCTGGTTCCGGCCCGCCGATGGCGGCCGTCCGCGCATCGACCAGCTCGCCGACGTGGCGCGGCGGGCCATCATCGCCCTGATGCGGGCGCTGGAGCGGCTCAGCGACAGCCGGCGCCGGGGCACCAGCACGGCGGCCGACTTCCGCGTCCTCGCCCGTTGGTTCTCCGCCTGCGAATCGGACGACGCGGCGCACGAGTTGTGGTCGGCGGCGTTCGGGCTGTGGCCGGCCCGGCACACCCACCTCGCGCCGGACGACCCGACCGCGGTGCCGGCCACCACATCCTGGTGGCAGGCACCGGCGGTGCCCGTGTCACCGCTGCTGCGGACCAGTGGCCAGGTGGACAAGGTCGCCCGCACCGCCCGGGTGCGGGACACCGGAGAGGTGCGGCGGCTGCGGCGCGAACGGGTGCTCGCCGAGCGGGCCGAGCTGGAGCGGGCGTGGCGCCGTCTGGCCACCCCCGGCCCGGTGCGGCTGTCGGCCTTCGGCACCCTGGACCCGGGCAGCTTCGGTCGGCTGCTGGAGCTGCTGTCGCGGGCACTGTCCGCCGTGCCGCAGGATGGAGTACGGCGGGCGGCGACGGCTGACGGCCGCCTGATCGTGGCGCTCACCGGCCCGCAGGGTGCCGGCCGGGCCTGGTTGCGGACACCGCACGGCGTTCTCTCGGCACCGGACTTCCTGGTGTCGATCACCGAGGCCCGACCGCACGACCTCGAGGCCCGAGCGGCCGATGCCCGGGAGGCCAGCGCATGAGTGACCTGCGTAGCGAACTCGACCGTCAGCGGGCCACCGAGCGTGCCCAGGCGATCCGGGCGCTGCTCGTGCGTCCTCTGCTCACCCGGGACGCCGGGCCGGACGACTTCGCCCTCGTGGTGCGACACCGCGGTGAGCTGATCACCTGGTTCGACACGCACACCGGCTGGCGGTTGGTCATCGAACCCCGCGCCGGGTACGCCCGGCTGCTGAAGTCCTCGCCGCAGCCGCCAGCCGACCGCCCCGCCCGCCGCCCGCGCGGGGCGCGGGTCCCGTTCGACCGCCGCCGTTACGCCCTGTTCTGCCTGGTCGCCGCCGAGCTGCTCGCCGGGCCGGTGACCACCATCGGCATCATCGCCGAGCGGCTGGCGCAGGCGTCCGCGGTCGAACCCGACATCCTCGGGTTCGACAGCACCCGGCACGACGACCGCCGCGCCTACGTCGACGCCCTGCTCGTTCTCGAGGAGTTGGGCGTGCTCACCGCCGTGGACGGCAGCACCGACGCCTTCCTGCAGCAGACCGATGCCAAGGTGCTCTACCGGGTCGACAGCGGTCGTTTGGTCCGGTTGCTCGCCGCGCGGCAGGCGCCGTCGCGGCTGCCGGCCTTCGACCTGGGTGCCCTGGTGTACGAGCCGCGCTACGGCGGCGCCGACGACCCGGGCGCCGACGTCTCCGACGAGCAACGCAACCGCTGGCTGCGGCACTCCATCGTGCGTCGGCTCCTGGACGATCCGGTCGTCTACCTCGCCGACCTGTCGGACGCGCAGCGGGGCTACGCCGCCAGTATCACCGGCCGGCGGATGCTGCGCACCGCGGTGGCCGAGGCTGGGATGCTGCTGGAGGAGCGGGCCGAGGGCCTGCTCGCGGTCGACCCGGATGCTGCAGCAACGGACGAGAAGTTCCCGGCCGGTGGCAGCGTCGCCGGGCAGGCGGCGCTGCTGCTGCTCGACACCCTCCTCGCGGCCCATCCCGCCCCGGTCGCCGAGGAGCAGCTCATCCGGCAGCTCGCCGACCGGTTCGCGGCGGTGCCAGCGTGGGCGCGTACCTACCGCTCCGACGGCGGGCCGGAGCGGCTCACCGGCGAGGCGCTGGCGCTGCTCGGCCGCTTCGGTCTGATCGAGCGCGCGGGCGGCAGCGTGCGCGCGCTGCCCGCCGCGGCCCGGTACACCGTCGGCGCGGCCACCGTCACCACCCCACGAGCAGCCAGGAGCAACCGGTGACCGTCCTGTCCCTACCCGGCGCGGCCACCGTCGCCGCCGCGCTGCGCGTCGACCGGTGGCAGCCCACCCGAGCCGGCGTGCTCAACGTCTGGCGCTACTACGACGAGGAGTTCGGCTTCCACCGAGGTCGGCTGCTGCTGCGCGGGCCCAACGGCACCGGCAAGTCCAAGGCCCTGGAGCTGCTGCTGCCGTACCTGCTCGACGCCAACCTGCGCCCGTCGCGACTGTCGACCTTCGGCGGCTCCGAGCGCACCATGCACTGGAATTTGATGGGCGACGGCTACCCACACACCACCCGGGTGGGCTATGTGTGGCTGGAGTTCGGCCACGGCGGCGACGATGCGCCGCGCTGGTTCACCTGCGGTGCCCGACTCGCCGCGTCCACCAACACCCGCACCGTCGACGCCACCTACTTCACCACCGAGCTGCGCGTCGGCGGCGCCGATGGCCTGTCGCTGGTCAAGGACGGCAATGTGCCCTTGACCCGTCAGGATCTGGTCCAGGCGCTCGGCGACCGGGGCGTCGTGCATCCGGCAGCCGAGTCCTACCGGCGCACGGTGCGCGAGACGCTGTTCCGGGGGTTGAGCGAGACGCAGTACGAGGCGTTGATCGCGACGCTGCTGCAACTGCGTACCCCGAAGCTGTCCGAGCACCTGAATCCCGACGCGCTCTCGGAGGTGCTGTCCAAAGCGCTCCCCCCGCTGGACGCGGCCGACCTGGCCGAGATTGCCGAGGGTTTCGAGCAGCTGGACCGGCGCCGCGAGCGGCTCGCCCGACTCGATGAGGAGGTGCTCGCCGCGCAGCGGCTAACCGAGCGGCAGCGGCGCTACGCCCGGCGGGCCCTGCGCCGGGGCGCCGGTGAGATCATCGCCGCCACCACCGGGCTGGACAACGTCACCCGGGACGCGCGGCAGCGCCGGCAGGAGCACGCCACGGCCGCCGACGAGCTGACGCAGGTGCGGACGGCCATCACCGGCAACGAGCGCGACCAGGGCGTCACCGAAGAGGCGATCGGCGGCCTGCGCGACAGTGACGCCTACCGCGAGGGGCAGCAGCTCGACCAGCTGCGCTCGCAGACGCGCGCGGCCCGGCGCAGCGCCCAGGACGTGGCCGCCACGGCGGAGAGTCGACGCGCGGAGGCAGCGGGCACCGCTGAGCGAGCGGAACGTCTCGCCGCTGACGAGGCGGCGACCGTCGCACAAACCGCCCGATCCTGGCGGGACACGACGGCCGCGGCGCTGGAGGCCGGTCTGGCGACGCTCGTCGAGCCGCTCGCCGCCGAATCCGTGGAGCGGGCCCGGCAGTTGCTACGCGGCCTCGTGCGCGGCCGGGAAGACGAGGTCACCACGGTCCGGGCCGCAATGACCGGCCACGAGCGGGCGGTGGCCGAGCGAGAGCGGGCGCAGGGCCGCCGGGAGCGGCGTGCGGCAGAGCGCGACGCAGCCGACGCCGCACTGCGACAGACCACCCGGGGGTACGAGGACGAGCTGGCCAGACTGCGCGACGACATCGTGGGATGGGCATCAGGCTGCCGCGTCCTGCCCGTCGGCGACCGTGGCACGGACCTGGCCGACCTGGCCGGCGACGAGGTCTCCCTCGGCGCCGTGGTCAGTGACCTCGACGCCGCGGTACGCGAACAACTCGCCACCACCGAGGCCCGCGAGCAGGCCCGCGGCGCCGACCTGCAGCGGCGTCGGATCGCGCCGGCGGCGGAACGCGAGGCGCTGGCGGCGGCCGTGACCCGGGAGCCAGCCGCACCACGGCATCGCACGGCGCCCCGGGCGGACCGGCCGGGCGGCCCACTGTGGCGGCTGGTCGACTGGCGGGCCGACGTACCCCCGCATGTCCAGGCCGCCGTGGAGGCCGCGCTCGAGGTCTCCGGCCTGCTCGACGCCTGGATCTGGCCCGACGGTTCGGTGACGTCGGACCGGCGTGGCCATGACACCTACCTGGCGGCGACTGCCGCGCTGCCCGCGCCGCACCGGTCCCTGCTCGACGTACTCGACGTCGACAACCGGGCGACGGTGCCGGCACCGCTGGTGACCGCCGTCCTCGCCGGGGTGGCCTTCGGGCCCGCCGCACCCCACCACAGCGCGGCGATCGGCGCGGACGGCACGTGGCGGCTCGGTCCGTTGTACGGCAGCTGGAGCAAGCCGGACGTGGAGTTCCTGGGCGCTGCGGCCCGGGACCGGGCTCGGCAGCGCCGGTTGGCCGAACTTGCGGCACAGCTCGCGGAAATCGACGCGGAGCGCAGCGTGGTGGCCGACCGGCTGCGGCAGTTGGCTGAGCGGCGGTCCCTGCTGCGCGCCGAGTTGGCCGCCCGGCCGGATCATCGCGAGGTGGTGCGCGCCGCAGAATGGGTCGGGCGGGCCGAGCTGAAGCTCGCCGGGCTCCAGGACCTGCTCGATGAGGCAGCCCGCGAGGCGCTCGCCGGCGACGAGGACGCCCGAGCCGCGCTGCGCGAGTTGACCCTCGTCGGCTCCCGGTACGGCCTGCCAACCACCGCGGCGGACCTCGATCTGCTGACCGCCGCGCTGCGCACCCTCGGCCAGGCGGCGGACGGATGGCTGACCGACCGGGGCCGGCAGGCCCACGCCGCCGCCCGGCTCGACGACGCCCGCGAGACCGCCGGTCATGCCGTGACACTGGCCGAGGAGGAGGCGCTGCGGGCAGAGACCGCCGAGGAGGCCGCAGCCGGCCTCGAAGCCCGCCTCGACGCCGTCGAGCGCACCGTGGGCGTCGAGTACCGCGCGGTCCTCGACGAGGTGCAACGGCTGCGTACCCATGCGGAAGCCCTGAAACAGGAACTGCGCCGGCTGCGGCCCCGCCACGACACGCTCATCGGGCGCCTGCACGAGCTCAACGCCCGCGCCGAGCGGGCGGAACAGGACCGGGACGCCGCCGCCGGCACCCGCGACGCGGCGGTGGCCCGGCTGGCCCGGCTCGTCGACCTCCTCGGCCCGGACGCGGCGCTCGCCACCGACCTGTCCGGCGTCGGTCCCCTCACCGCGACCCTGCAGGCCGCGCGTCAGCTCGCGGAGGAGCTCGGCAGCCTTCCGCACGGCCCCCGGCACCTCCGTCAGGACGAGGGCGAGCTGAGCAACGTGCTGCACGTCATCAGCGCCTCGCTGGCCGGGTACGCCGATCTGGCGATGAACGCCGATGAGGAGTGCGACGTACAGGTCGTCACCGCCACGGTAGACGGACTGCGGACCACCCCAACGGCTCTGGTGCACCGGCTGACGACGGAGCGCGACGAGATGCGGGCCCACCTGACCGAGGAGGAGCGGCAGTTGTTCGACCGCACCCTCACCGGCGACACCCGTCGCCACGTGGCCCACCGCACCCGGCAGGCCGCTGACCTGGTTCGGCAGGTCAGTGCCCAGCTGGAGCAGGTACGTACCGTCTCCGGCCTCGGCGTCCGGCTGCTCTGGGAGGTCAACAGCGAGCTCGATCCGCGGTTGAGGCAGGCCCGGGAGCTGTTGTTGCAGGATCCGGCGCGGCTGACCGAGGCCCAGCGCACCGCGCTGCACGACTTCTTCCGCGCCCGCATCGATGACGTCCGCGGCGCCGGTTCGACCGACGGGTGGGAACAGCAGCTCGGCGAGGTTCTCGACTACCGACGGTGGCACCGGTTCGTGGTGCAGGTCCGTTCCGCCGCTGGCGACTGGTCTGCGGTTACTCGACGCCAGCACGGCGCCAAATCGGGTGGCGAGAAGGCCATCGTGCTGCACCTGCCGCTGTTCGCCGCGGCCGGCGCGCACTACCGGGCCGCACCCTCGGCGCCCCGGCTCATCCTGCTCGACGAGGTCTTCGTCGGCGTCGACCAGACCAACCGTGGACAGTTGATGGCCGTGTTGAGCGCCCTCGACCTCGACCTGCTGCTGACCTCCGATCAGGAGTGGTGCACCTACGCCGAGGTGGACGGCATCGCCATCCACCAACTGATCGCCGGCGCGGAGGACGGCGATGACGCCGTCACCACCGCCCGTTTCGTCTGGACCGGCCGCGACGTCGTGGCGGCAGACGTGACATGACGGCTGCTCGATTCGACCGCCCGGAACTCGCGCCGCTGTGGGCGGAGGCACGCCGTCGACTGGCGGCCACCGACGGAACGGTGAGTCGCGTGCACCTGCGCGGGCTGCGTCCGGCCGAGCGAGCCGCCCTGGCAGATCTGCTCGGCCTCGCGTACACCCCCGATCCGGAGGTCACGGTCGCGCTGCGGGGACTGGACGCGATCCTGCGTGCCGCCACCGGCGGGCTGGACACCCGAGGTGTGGTGGAGGCGATCGGTGGGCCGATCGCCGACCGGGCGGGTGACCGGCGCCGGCAGGCAGCCGACCGGGCCGAGTTGTGGCGCTGGGCGCGTGAGCACCCCGTCGTCGCCGCCGAACCGGCACTGCAGCCCTGGCTCGACGGCGTACGCGCCGGCGGCCTCGTTTCCGGCGACGCGCTCGTCACCCGCGCCCTGCTGGATCAGGTGTTTCATGTCCTCGCGGCATTGCCGGTGTTGGGGGAACCGCTGCCGGTGCTGGCCGCACGGCTCATCGGCGACTCGCATGCCCTCGACGACGATGGTCGACTCGGCAAGCTGGTGCTCCGTGCCCTGGCAGCCCTGCACGACGAAGAACCGCCAGCCGACGCCGAGCACCGCCGACGGCTCTGGGAACACGCGGGCGTCGCCTGCGACGAGCTTTCCACCACCGTCTTGGTCGCCGGGCTGCGACCACCCGGCGACGATCCGCTCGCCAGCGGACTGCGGGCATGGGCTGACGCCGGTCAGGCCACAGTGGTCACCCTGGCGCAGCTGAAGCATTACCCCGTCAGTCGGCTGGACGGGCCGGTGTTCGTCGTCGAGAACCCGGCAGTGTTGACGGTCGCTCTGCGGCACTTCGGTGCTGCGTGTCCGCCGCTGGTCTGCGTCGCCGGGTGGCCGAGCACGGCGGCCGTGGTGCTGTTGCGCGGTATCGCCGCGACCGGGGCGGAGCTGCACTATCACGGAGACATCGACGGTGAGGGTCTGCGGATCGCCGCGCACGTGATGACCAAGACGGGCGCGCGGCCGTGGCTGTTACAGGCTGAGGACTATCTCGATGCCGCACCGGGTGTCGGCCCGGTCGCTGGCCGGATCGACGACACGCCGTGGGACCCACGGCTGGCTGAGGTCGTCCGCGGACACGATGTCGCACTGCTCGAGGAGGTCGTGCTCGAGTCCCTGCTCGTCGACATGGCCGCACGGGCTGGTGTCGAACGGGCCGTGTGACTGCGGTCAGGTGAGTGCGTGGCCGCTGACACCCAGGGTCGCACCCGCCGGTGGGGCGCGTCGCGCCGCCGGAGAAGATGTCAGCATGAGCGATCCCACACTTCCCAGGCGCGTCGTCGTCACCGGGGCCACCGGCAAACTCGGTCGCGCCGTGGTCGCGCACCTGCGCGCCATAGGCGTCGACGTGCTCGCCGTCGACCGCGCGGGCGGACGCGACCCCCGCGACGTCAACGGCGAGTTCCTCCTCGTCGACCTCACCGACTACGGGCAGGTGGTGGAGGCGTTCACCGGCGGCGCCGACGAGCACGCCGGCGGCGTCGACGCCATCGTGCACCTGGCAGCGGTCCCGGCCCCCGGCCTGATGTCGAACGCGACCACCTTCGCGAACAACTCGGCGGCGACGTACAACGTGTTCGCCGCAGCCAGGGCTGCAGGGATCAAGCGGGTGGTGTGGGCGTCGAGCGAGACGGTGCTGGGGCTGCCGTTCGACACCCCGCCGCCGTACGCGCCGGTCGACGAGGAGTACGCGCCGCGACCGGAGTCCACGTACTCGCTGAACAAGGCGCTCGAGGAGGAGATGGCCCGGCACTTCTGCCGGTGGGACCCCGAGCTGGTTATGGTGGGCCTGCGGTTCTCCAACGTCATGGACGTCGAGGACTACGCGCCGTTCCCCTCGTTCGACGCGGACCCGGCGCTGCGCCGGTGGAACCTGTGGGGCTACATCGACGCCCGCGACGGCGCCCAGGCGGTCGAGCGGGCCCTCGCCCACGACCAGCCGGGCGCCGAGGTCTTCATCATCGCCAACGCCGACACGGTCATGAGCAGGTCCAGCGCCAGCCTGATGGCCGAGGTCTACCCGGGTGTCGAGATCCGCAAGGAGCTCGGCGAGCACGAGACGCTGCTCAGCATCGACAAGGCGCGACGGGTGCTGGGCTACGAGCCGCGGCACTCATGGCGAGACCACGTGGACACCGCGGGCCGCTGACGCCTCTACCTCGGCGTAGGCCTGGGTCATCCGGGAGAAGTCGTCGGCGCCGTGCCCGGCGCTGATCGCCCGCAGGGCCGCCGCGCGGGCCGCCCGTAGCACGTCCGCGTCGATTCGGTGCTCCTCGGCGGCGTCGATGATGTGGGCCATGCTGGCGGCGGTGGAGGCGATGGCGGAGACGTCGGCGGCATGGTCGTCGGCGCCCAGCCGGCGGGCCATGTCGTCGATGAGGTCCGGCAGCAGGCCCCCGATGCCCTTGGCGTACGGGGCGAGCGCGGTCGGGCTGATCTGTTCGGCCCGGGCCAGTGCGAAGGCGTGGGCGACGCCGCTCATCAGGATCGCGGCGTGGAAACCCGGCCGTTTAGGGCCGGGAGGTAACGCCGCTCCCTCCCCTCGATGCTCGTCTTGCATGATGGGTGGATAGAATGTGAGGCGTGGGTGAGGTGGTGAAGCGGGCATACAAGTACCGCTTCTATCCGACCCCCGAGCAGGCCGATCAGCTCAACCGCACCTTCGGGTGCGTGCGCAAGGTTTACAACCTCGCCTTGGAGGCGCGCACCCGTGCGTGGGCCGTTGACCGGCAGCGCAGCACCTATGTGCAGTCCTCGGCGTGGCTGACCGAGTGGAAGCGCACCGAGGAGCTGGCGTTCCTTAACGAGGTCAGCTCGGTGCCGTTGCAGCAGACGCTGCGGCACCTGCAAGCCGGGTTCGCCGCGTTTTGGGGCAAGCGGTCGCGCTACCCGCGTTTCAAGGCCAAGCGCAAGTCCCGGGCGTCGGCGGAATACACCCGCTCGGCGTTTCGCTGGCGTCACGGGCAACTCACCCTGGCCAAGATGGACGCCCCGCTGGGCATCGTGTGGTCGCGGCCCCTGCCCGAAGGGGCCGAACCGTCGACGGTCACGGTGTCCCGCGACGCGGCCGGTCGGTGGTTCGTGTCCCTGCTGGTCGATGACCCCACCGTCAAGGCACTGCCGCCGCTGTCCACGGCGGTCGGGGTGGACGCGGGCATCACCAGTCTGCTCACCTTGTCCACCGGGGAGAAGATCACCAACCCGCGCCACGAGCGCGCCGACCGGCGCAAGCTGGCCAAGGCGCAACGCAACCTGTCCCGTAAGGGCAAGGACACCAAGAACCGGGCGAAAGCCCGGCTTGCGGTGGCCCGCATCCATGCCCGCATCGCCGACCGGCGGCGGGATCACCTGCACAAGCTGTCGACTCGACTCGTCCGTGAGAACCAAACGGTCGTGATCGAAGACCTCAGCGTGCGCAACATGCTGCGCAACCACTCGCTGGCCCGCGCCATCTCCGACGCGGCGTGGACACAACTGCGCAGCATGATCGAGTACAAGGCCGCCTGGTACGGGCGGCAGGTGATCGCCGTCGACCGCTGGCATCCGAGCACGAAGACCTGCTCGGCGTGCGGTCGGATCAACACCGCCATGACCCTCGGCGTTCGCGTCTGGACGTGCCCCGGCTGCGATGCCGTGCACGACCGGGACGTCAACGCCGCCAGGAACCTTCTCGCCGCCGGGCTGGCGGAGAGGTGAAACGCCTGTGGAGGGCCGGTGAGACCCGACCCGCGAAAGCGGTGAAGGCGCGGCCCGGTGAAACAGGAACCCCCTCGGGTGACCGAGGGAATCCCCGCCCTTCAGGGCGGTGGAGGATGTCAACGCGGTCCAGAACATGTCGAGCAGTGCGATGTCGTGGGCGGCGGCGCGGCCGGGCTCCGGTCCGAGCCAGTCGGCGGCTCCGCCGATGCTGGCCAGGGTCGCCCGGTGGGTCTGCCAGATGTCCTCCGGGCCGCTGTACAGCACGAGCGCGGCAGGTCCGCCGATGGTGAGGGCCGGGGTCATGATCGCGCCGTCGAGGTATAGTCCACGCCGCGCGAGCCCGCCCACTCGCTCATGTCGCGAGTGCTACGTGGCGTGTCGGCGGTGAGGTTCACCAGGGTGTGGCCCTTCAACGCGGCAGCGGCCGGTTCGACGATCGCGCGAACCGCCGCATTGTCGATGACGCAGGCGAGCGTCAGTGGGCTGGCGCGTACCGCCTCGTCCACGGTGGTCGCTCGTCGCGCGCCTCGGGCGACGAGTGGGTCGGCCCGGGCGGCGGTCCGGTTCCAGACGGTGGTGGGGTGCCCGGCGGCCAGCATGGCGCCGGCCAGCGCCTGACCCATCGGCCCGAGTCCGAGATCGTGACGGGGGGACGGACGTGCTCGGACATGGAGGTGCTCCTCAAAGAGACGGGATGGCGCCGCAACGTGTGTGGACCGTTCGGCAGGGCCGGTCCCATCCTGCGTCCGTCAGGTTCGGGGCATCAAGTACGCACTATTTCCTCAGGTACTTACCTTTTGGTGGGTGGCACACCCTGGAAGGTTTCAGCGTGCGGCCTGGTAGGCGCGGCCGACGGCGGTCGCCGTGCTGCCGGTACGGAAGAGCCCGGTCTGGTCCTTGTCGGTAGCGGGCAGGCCGAACCAGGCGTACCGGTGCAGCCAGCTCAGCCAGCTGAGCATCCGGGTCGCCGCGGTGAGGAACGCGGCCTGCTGGGCCTGGCTGGGGAAGCGGACGCCGTTGGAGAAGTCGATCAGGGCGAACTCGGTGAGCCAGATCGGCAGCTTGTAGCGGTCGTGGACCGCCTGGAGGTACGACTTGAGCTGGTTGACCGCGTTGGCGGTGGTGAAGTCGCCGCCGTACCAGTGCAGGGCGATGAAGTCGACCCGGTAGCCGCGCTCCTTCGCGCCGGTCATGAAGCGGTCGAGCCATTCGCCCGGTCGGTCCCCGCCCCAGGCTACGGCAGGGCTGCCCAGTGGGAGGCCGGTTGACTCCAGTTGCGGCCACAGGTCCAGCGCCTGTTCCACGCTCATGTTCGCCTGACCGCCCATGTCCGGCTCGTTGAAGCCGAGCAGCTGTCGCCCGTTCTTCTTGGCCTGTTGCAGGCTATTGGCGGTGACGCTTTTCGCGCCCCAGATCATGGGGACGAACTCGCTGCCCTTCGGGCTGGTGACGCCCGGGTGGCCCACGTTCCAGGTGTAGTACCAACGAGCCGTGGAGTTGGCCAGCGCCTCGCTGACGCCGTTGAAGGTCCAGACGCCGACGCCCTTCTTCTTCGAGGTCACCGCGGGCGCCGGCGCGGCCGGGCGGGCCGTCGTCGGCTTCGGCTTCGGGGTCGCCGCTGAGGGCGTGGTGGTGGCTGGCGTGGTCGCGGCGGGCGCGCTGGCCGGTGGGGTGGTGGCCGGCAGCGCCTCGACCGCCGGGGCCGCCGCGGGGGCGGGGGTTGATCCGGTCGGTTGTGCCACGACGATCGCCCCGATCACCAGTGCGGCGACCGCGGCGGCTGCGGAGATCGGCCCCAGTACGCCCTTCGACCCGAACGAGAAGCGGTTGCGCAGCCCGCCGGTGCCCCGGAGCGCACCGCCGGCAAGGGGCTCGGCGGGCGTGGGCAGGGCGGTCGCCGCCGGGATGCCGGCCGCGAGGTTCTCGGCCATTCCGGGTGGGATCGGCAGTAGCGGAAGCCCGGCGAGCGGGCGTTCGACCGGGAGCAGATCGCGGGCCCAGGAGCCGCAGGCACCGCATTCCCGTACGTGGCGGGCAAGGCGCTTGCGCCACAGCGGGCTCGGTCGGCCGTCCCACGTCTGGGTCACGTCGCGCAGGGCGGGGCAGGCGGCGGTGGCGCGCAGCGCGCGGACCACGCTCCGGGACACCTCCAGCTGTTCTTTCATTCGCTGGATCCGTACCGCCGCGTGGCCCTCGGTCAGGCCGAGTGCCGAGGCGAGGTCGGCTCGGTCGAGGTTGCCGGTGGCCTCCAGCCACCAGAGGGCGAGCAGCGTCTGGTCGTCGTCGTCGAGCCAGCGGGTCGCCTCGGCCACCTCGCGGCGCTGGTCGGTCAGGCCGAGCCGGAGGATCGTGATCCCGGCGAAGTCCGCGGCCGGGTCGGGCACCCCGTACGCGGTGTCGAGGTCGGCGGTGTGGGTCAGCGCGTCGCGGCGCTGCTGCTCGCGGTCGCGCACCTGCCGCACGGTGATGGCGATCAGCCAGGACCGGTACGCGGTCGGATCTCGCAGGTCGGGCAGGTGCCGGACGACGCGTAGCAGGGTCTCCTGGACCACGTCGTCGACGTCGGCGTGCCCCCGCAGCGCCCGGCCGACCACGTTGTAGACGAGGGGGAGCGACGCTGCCACCAGGGCGTCGAGCGCCTGCGGATCGCCGTTGCGGGCGGCCACCACCAGGTCGGTGTCGGCTTCACCTCGACCGGTTCCGCGCATCGTTTCCACTCCTTCGTGTGGTCGCATCGCTACCCAGTGGAAGACCGTGGTGGTTCACCACCAATGCCTCCCCTCAGGAGACCGGCGGGCCGCAGCGGGATAACAGTTTCCACGGCCGGGCCGGACGGAACCAGGCGCGGCGGTCGCTCTCCCGCCCGTCCGTCGATTTCGGATCCATCACAGTGAACGTCTTCACTTGGCCACAACGAGCGCGTAGCCTGCCTGAAACGATTCATAGAGCGGAGGCCCGCGTGACTCGTCGTACTCTCGGATTCTGGCCGGCTGCCCGGCGGCGCCGGACAGCGGTGCTCCTGGCGGCGACGACCGTCGTCGCGGTGGTCCTCGGCGGGGCGCCGCCGGCGCTGGCCGCACGGGGGCACGCGCCGGGCGCACCGGCCTCGCTGACGGTCGGCGACCGGAGTCGCCCGCTCAACGTCGAGGGCGTCCCGCGGTTCGGTTGGCTGCCCCGCGACGCCGACCCCGGTGAGGCGCAGACCGCCTACCGGATCACCGTCACCGCGACCGGCGGCGACCGGGTCTGGGACTCCGGCAAGGTCGCCTCCGGCCAGCAGTCCTACGTGCCGTACGTCGGACCGGCCCTGCGTGCGGGCACGGCGTACGAGTGGACGGTCCGCACCTGGGACCGCACCGGCCGGCAGTCCCCGCCCGCCGCTGGCGCGTTCGAGACCGGCATCGACGACAGCCAGTGGGAGGGCGCCAGCTGGATCCGGCGCGCCACCACCGAGGCCGACGACTACACCCTGGCCCGCACCGAGGTACGCCCCAACGCCAGCCGCGTGGTCCGGGCCCGCGCCTACACCGCCGCCGACCACACCTACGAGCTCTACCTCAACGGCACCCGCGCCGACCGGGGCACGTCCTTCGGCTACCCGGGGGAGGACTACTACCAGGCTGCCGACGTCACCAGGCTGGTGAAAGCCGGTGCGCCGCTGGTCATCGGGGTGCGTTACCACTGGTACGGCAGCGGTCAGGGCCGCCCCGCCGGTGCCCGTGGCCTGCTGGTGAAGCTGGTCGTCGAGCACGCCGACGGCTCCCGGGAGGTGTACGGCACGGACGGCTCCTGGCGGGTCGCCCGGGACACCCAGTTCGTCGCGAACGCCGAGCGCCGCAACGGCGAGGGCGACCGGGTCGAGCGGCAGGACGCCCGCGCCGAGGTCGCCGGCTGGATGCGGCCCGGCTACGACGACAGCGCCGCCGGGTTCGCCGCCGCCGAGGTGCTCGGCGCGCATCCGACCGCGTCGTCTCCGCATCTGATCGGGCAGGAGACCCGGCTGGTCGAGACCTCCGTCGAGCCGGTCGCGCTGCGTACCGCCGCCGACGGCACGGTCGTCGCCGACTTCGGCGTGGTCATCCCCGCGCGCCCGGTCGTCCGGTTCGACGCCGGTGTCGCCGGGCGCACGGTCGACCTGCGGGCCGGATACACCCTCACCGACACCGGCCGGGTCGACACGTCCACCCTCCAGTCGCAGGGCACCACCATGAGCTTCCCGTACCTTCAGAAGGACGGGCCGCAGGAGTTCCACGCCTTCACCCACCTCGGCTTCCGCTACCTGGAGATCCCCGGCGCCGGCGAGCAGATCTCGGCGCACGACGTCTCCGCCGTCGTGGTGCACACCGACGTCCCGTCCGGCCGGGAGGCGAGCTTCACCAGCTCGAACGCCACCCTCGACGCGGTGTGGACGATGATGAAACGGTCCGCGATCTACTCCGTCCAAGAGGCGTTCGTCGACACTCCCACCCGGGAGAAGGGCCAGTTCCTCGGCGACGCCGCGAACATCTCGTACGCCACGATGTCCGCCTTCGGCGAGCGCGACGCCACCCAGCAGGCCATCCGCGAGTTCCTCCGCTCGGCCGCCCGCTACTGGACCGCCGAGGGCGACCGTGGCCGCTACAACGCCGTCTACCCCAACGGCGACGGCAAGCGGGACATCCCCGACTACTCGCTGATGTTCGTCGACTGGGTGTGGCGGTACTGGACCGAGACCGGTGACCGGGAGTTGCTGGCCGAGGCGTACCCGGCCATCCGGGACACCGCCGAGTACGTGCTGCGCCACATTCCGGCCACCGGCCCCACCGCCGGCCTGGTCACGGACCTGTCCGGCGGCAGCGGCGCCTACCGCTTCGGCATCATCGACTGGCCCGAGCCCGGCCGCTTCGGCTACGACATGACCGCCGCCGCGCGGACCACCATCAACGCCCAGAGCGTCGACGTGCTGCGGACCACCGCCCGGATGGCCGAGGCGCTCGGTCGACCCGCCGCCGAGGTGACCGCGTATGACGGGCGGGCCGACGGCCTCACCGGCGCGGTCAACGCCACGCTGCGCGCCGCCGACGGCAGCTACGTCGACGGGTTGTCGGCCACCGGTGCGCGCAGCGGCCACGCCGGGCAGCACGCCACGTCGTACGCCATCGCGCACGGGCTGGCCCCGCGGGCCGACCTGCCCGCGCTGGCCGACCACGTCGCGTCGATGGGCATGAAGCAGGGGCCGATGACCGCGCACTGGCTGCTGCGGGCGCTCGCCGACGCCGGCCGGCCCGAGGCGGTGCTGCGGCTGCTGACCAACCCGGACGACCTGGGTTGGGCGAACATCCTCGCTCAGGGCGGCACCTTCACCTGGGAGGCCTGGACCCTCGATCCCGGCAGCAACTTCAGCCAGTCGCACGGCTGGGGAGCGCAGGCGGTGGTCGACGTGCAGGAGACCCTGCTCGGCGTCCGCACCGCCAGCCCGGGTGCCGCCGTGGTCGACGTCGTGCCGCCCGCCGCCGGGCTCGACCGGGCGAGCGGCACGGTGCCCACCCAGCGTGGACCGGTCCGCCTCGACTGGCGGCGTACCGAGGGCGGCCTGCGCGTCGACCTCGACGTGCCGGTCAACGTCACCGCCCGGGTTGCCCTGCCGGTCGTGCCCGGAAAGTCCTACCGGGCGGCCGGTCCGAGCAAGGCGACCTTCGTCGGCATCGAGGACGGTCGCGCCGTCTTCCAGGTCGGCTCCGGCCGGTCCAGCTTCCACCCGGTCGCCGGTCCGGCGGCCCAGCCCCGCTGACGTCCCGTTCGGGGCCGGTCACCGGTCCGCCACCACCGGAAGGATGAGGACCAGGAATGATGCGCATGACGCGGCGCCGCGCCGCACCCTCCGCGCTTCTCGTGCTGCTGCTCGGCCTGACGCCGACGGTGGTGCCGGGCCCGGCCGCGGCCGCCGCGCCGGCGGCCCCCGCGCTGACGGTGACCGGACTGACCACCGAACGGGCCGCCGAGCCGATCGGGCTGGACGTGGACAAGCCCCGCCTCGGCTGGCGCATCGAGGCCACCACCCGGGGCGTGCTCCAGGAGTCGTACCAGGTGCGCGTCGCCACCAGCGCGGACCGGCTGGACGACGCGGACGTCTGGGACAGCGGCCGGGTCCGATCGCGACAGAGCACCCTCGTCCCGTACGCCGGCCCGCAACTGCAGCCGCGCACCCGGTACGCCTGGCAGGTCCGGGTCTGGGACACCGCGGGGCGTGACTCCGGGTGGAGCGCGCCGGCGTCCTGGGAGACCGGCGTACGGGGCGGCGACGGCTGGGGGGCCGACTGGGTCGGCATGCCGTCGCCCACCGAGTCCTGGGCCGACTACACGGTGCAGACGACGGTCCGGCTCGAACGCGACGCGGCCGGGATCTTCCTGCGGGCCCGTGGCGCGGGCAACGCGTACATGTGGCAGTTCTCCAGCACCGGCGGCAGCGCGAAACTGCGCCCGCACGTACGGGTCGACGGCGCCTGGACCCTGCTCAAGGAGGTGCCGCTCGGTGCGGTCGTACCGGCCGACAAGCTGACCGCGCCGCACATCCTGCGCATCACCGCGGCCGGCGACACCATCACCACCTGGGTCGACGGCACCCAGGTCGACGTCACCCGCAGCACCGCGCACCGGGCCGGGTCGGTGGGCCTGCGCACCAACGGGGTGGAAAGCGGGGTCTTCTCCGACTTCTCGGTGACCAGCGGCAGCGACACCCTCTACGCGGCCCCGCTCACCGACGGCGCGAACCCGTTCGGGGCGGGCACGGCCACCCCGGGCGGCCTGCGGGTCAGCGGCGACGCCGAGGCCATGCTCACCGCGCTGGACGCGAACCCGCTGCTGCGCCGGGGCTTCCGGGTCGACGGTACGGTCTCCCGGGCCCGGGTCTACGCCACCGCACTCGGGGTCTACCAGCTGTCACTCAACGGCCAGCGGGTCGGCGACCACGAGTTGGCACCCGGCTGGACGGACTACGACAAGCGGGTGCAGTACCAGACGTACGACGTCACCCGCCAGCTCCGCGCGGGCGACAACGCCCTCGGCGCCCTGCTCGGCGACGGCTGGTACGCCGGCAGCATCGCCTGGTTCGGCACCGACAACTACGGCTCCCGGCCGCACCTCAGCGCGCAGCTGGTCATCGACTACACCGACGGGCGCAGCGAGACGATCGGCACCGACGGCTCGTGGCGCGCCACCGCCGGGCCCTTCCTGCAGAGCGACCTCATCCATGGTGAGACCTACGACGCGCGGCGACTGCCGGCCGGCTGGGACCGGCCCGGGTTCGACGACTCCGCCTGGTCGCCCGCCACCGTCGACGACGTCGACGCCACCGACCGGATCGTCGCCCAGGTCGACCCGCCGGTGCGGGTCACGCAGGAGCTGCCGGCCAAGGCGCTGACCCAGCCCACCCCCGGCACCTGGATCGTCGACCTCGGCCAGAACATGGTGGGCAAGGTCCGGCTGAAGGTCGACGGCCCGGCCGGCGCGACGGTCCGCGTCCGGCACGCCGAGGTGCTCAACCCGGACGGCACCGCGTACACCGCCAACCTGCGCACGGCCCGGGCCACCGACCACTACACGCTGCGCGGCGGCGGGGCCGAGGTCTACCAGCCCACGTTCACCTTCCACGGCTTCCGCTACGTCGAGCTGACCGGCTATCCGGGCACACCCGACCTGTCCACCATCACCGGCCTGGTCATGCACACCGACGGGGAGCTCACCAGCGAGTTCGAGACCTCCAACGCGATGGTCAACAAGCTGCACAGCAACATCACCTGGGGGCAGCGCGGCAACTTCCTGTCCATCCCGACCGACACCCCGGCCCGGGACGAGCGGCTCGGCTGGACCGGCGACATCAACGTCTTCGCCAACACCGCCACGTTCAACATGGACAGCCTGACGTTCCTCACCAAGTGGTTGCAGGACCTGCGGGACGCGCAGTCGGCCAACGGCGCCTACCCCGACGTCGCGCCCCGGGCCTGCTGCGGGGACGGCGCGACCGGATGGGCCGACGCCGGGATCACCGTGCCGTACGCCCTCTGGCAGCGCTACGGCGACACCCGGGTCGTCGAGGAGCACTACGCGTCGATGGTGCGGTACGCGTCCTGGCTGGAGAGCACCAGCTCGGGTCACCTGCGTACCAACGCCGGCCCGTACCTCGACTGGCTCAACCTCGACGATCCGACGCCCGCCGGCGTCGTCGGAACGGCCTACTACGCCTACAGCATCCGGCTGCTGGGCCAGCTGGCCGGCGCCATCGGCAAGGACGCCGACGCGGCCCGCTACGCGGCGCTGTCCAAGGACATCGCGCAGGCGTTCGTCGACGCGTACGTCTCCACCGACGGCACGGTGCAGGGCGACAGCCAGACCGGGTACGTGCTGGCCATCGGCATGGGCCTGCTGCCCGACACGCTGCGGGCCAAGGCCGCCGACCGGCTGGTCGCCAACGTGCAACGGCACGACTGGCACCTCTCCACCGGCTTCCTCGGCACCCCGGACCTGCTGCCGGCGCTCAGTGAGACCGGGCATCTGGACGTCGCGTACCGGCTGCTGCTCAACGACACATATCCGTCGTGGGGTTACGAGATCGCCAAGGGCGCGACCACGATCTGGGAGCGTTGGGACTCGATCAAACCCGACGGCAGCTTCGGCGACGTGGGGATGAACTCCTTCAACCACTACGCGTACGGCGCGGTGGGCGACTGGATGTACCGGACCGTGGCCGGCATCCAACCCGACGCCGGCAATCCCGGGTACGCGCACCTCACGTTCGCCCCGCAGCCGGGTGGAGACCTCACCTCGGCCAGGGCGTCGTACCGCTCGGCGTACGGGACGATCGGCAGCGACTGGGATCTCGACGCGCGCGGGGACATGCGGCTGCGGCTCACCGTGCCGGCGAACACCACCGCGACCGTACGCCTGCCGGCACCGGGGCGGAACGCGGTCACCGAGGGCGGCCGGCCGGCGGATCAGGCCGACGGCGTGCGGTTCGTCCGGATGGACGGCACGGTCGCCGTCTACGAGATCGGCTCCGGTTCGTACTCCTTCGCGATCGACCGGGTGCTCGGCGACCTGGGCGACGCCGGCGACACGGTGCGGGAGCTGGTGACGCTCACCGACCAGCTCGCCGCTGAGCTGGGCCGACCGGTGGCCGAGTACCTGCGCGGCCGGTTCAGCCGACTCGCCGCGGAGACGACGGCGGCGCGCACGGCGTACCTGGCGGGCAATTCCCGTTCCGCCGCCGGTGACGTGCACCGAGCCCTGGCGAGCGCCGCCGACACGGCCCGGTGGCTGCGCACCCAGGTCGCCGCGGGTCGCCTCGACCAGGCCCACGCGGACCGGTTCACCGTGCTGCTCACCCGGGTCGATCAGCGGCTCTCCGCGGCGTCGTCGACCCTGGTCGGCGCCGTGGTCAGACTCGACCTGCCGGTGGGGGAGCGGCTGCCCGGCGCGGTCGTACGCGCCACCGTCACGGTGACCAACGGCGGGCGGGACCCGCTGACCGGCGTGACCTCCGATCTGCGGGCACCCGACGGCTGGACGGTCACGCCGGTCGGCAGGCGGGCCACCACGGTCGCACCGGGCGGCACCGTCAGCCACGGCTACGACCTGCGGATCCCCGCCGGTCAGGCGCCGGTGAGCGGGGCCATCGACGGCTCCGCCAGCTACCGCCACCGGGGTGGCGCCGCCACACTGCCCGTCGCGGGAACGGTCACCGTCGCGCCGGCGGTGCAGGTCGTGTCGGCGGTCCCGGTCCCGGCCGACGTCGCGCCGGGCGCCGCGACGACGGTCGGCACGGTGCTGCGCAACCGGGCCGCCGTGCGGGTGACGGGGCAGCTGACCGTCATCGCGCCGGACGGCTGGCGGGTGGCGCCGGCCACCGCCGGGTACGACCTCGCCCCCGGCGCGCAGACCACCGTGTCGACCGTCCTCACCGCGCCGGTGTCCGTGACGCAGGGGCCGGTGGAAATCACGGTGGCCACCGGCGACACGGCGGCCGAACGGCGTACGCTCGCGATCCCGGTCCGGTTCGACAATCCGCCGCCGGGCGCGTACGACCACGTCGACCTCGGCGATCCGGCCTCCGAGCAGGCCCACGGCCTCACCGCCTCGACCTACTCGGCCACCAGCACCGAGGCCGGCCTGACCCGCCGGTACACCGACACGACCCGCCCCGGTGGCTGGTTCGAGTTCGACCTCGCCGTCGAGCCCGGCGAGCCGTTCGTGTTGCGCTCGATCGAGACCTACGACGGGCCGCAGCTGAAGGACTACGAGGTGGTCGTGGACGGGGTGGTGGCGTACAGCCGCTCGTGGCGACGGACGGTGGGTGGAGCCGGCACGGTCAGCTACCAGTTCGTGGTCGACCTGCCGGACGCGACCCGCGACGGGGCGGTGCGGGTGCGCTTCCGGGACACGGGTGACGGCTACGACCCGTCGGTCGCCGACGTCTGGGCTACGCCGGTCCCGGCGGCCTGACGCACCCGCGCCGCTGTCGTCCTCCCGACGCCAGACCCGTTGCCTCTCGCCGTCCCCATGCCCGGGTTGGCCCAGACGCCCTTTGCTCTGCTTCAATCGGCGCAACACCGGCGGTGCCTTGTCGTTGCGCCCGTTGAAGCAGAGCAAGGGGCGGCCAGCTCGGCCACCCGGCCAGCTCGGCCACCCGGCCAGCTCGGCCACCCGGCCAGCCCGGCTACCGGAGGCCGCCGCGCCAGCCAACTGGTGCGGTTCGGGCGGTCAGCGCCGGGCCCGCCGGGGGTGGTCGCTGGAGCGGCGGACGACCAACTCCGGCTGGAAGACCACGTGCCGGTGCCGGTGCGTGTCGCCGGGCTCGGCCTCCTCCAGCAGCAGCTGAGCCGCGGTGCGGCCGAGCTGGTCGCGGGGCTGGCGTACCGATGACAGCGGCACCGCCGCCGCGTCGGCGAACTCGATGTCGTCGTAGCCGACGATGGCCACGTCGGCCGGCACCCGCAGGCCGCGCGCGGTCAGCTCCTGGAGTACGCCGAGTGCGATCAGATCGTTGGCGCAGAAGACGGCGGTGGGGCGCTGCCGGGCCGGCAGCGTCAGCAACTCCTCGGCGGCGCGCCGGCCGGCGGCGACGGTCAGGCTGGTGGTCACCGCCACCCGGAGTTCGGCGCCGTTGCCGCGTTCCTCCAGGGCCGCTGCGGCACCGGCGTGCCGGTCGGCGACCTGGGCGAGGGAGAGCGGGCCGCCGAGGTAGGCGATGCGGTGGTGGCCCTGGTCCAGCAGGTGGTCCATGGCGAGCCGGCCGCCGAGGACGTCGTCGACCGCCACCGAGCAACGGTTCGCCCGGCCCGTGCCCCGGTCCACCAGCACCACCGGGATGCCCCGGTCGATGAGCTTGTCCAGGTTGGGCTGGGGGCCGTGGCCGACCGGGGTGATGAGGACGCCGCGGACCCGCTGTTCCTCCAGCAGCTCCAGGTGGCGGCGCTCGCGGGCGCTGTCCTCGCCGCTGTTGCAGACGACGAGCATGGCGCCGGCCTCCTCGACCACCTGTTCGGCGCCGCGCACGACGTCGGTGAAGAACGGGTTGGCCACGTCCAGGACGACGATGGCGACGGTGCGGCTGTGCCCGGCGCGTAGTTGGCGCGCGGAGTCGTTGCGGACGTAGCCGAGCGTGCTGATGGCGTCGAGCACCCGCTGTCGGGTGGCGGGGGCGACCGTGTCGGGCCGGTTGAGCACGTTGCTCACCGTGCCGAGGGAGACGCCGGCGTGCCGGGCGACCTCCTTGATGTTCGCCGTTGCCATGACTCCCTCGACGTTCCGTGCGGTGGTCGCGGCCCCGAGCCCGGCGCGGGTCGCGGTCGCGGTGATCCCCGGAAAGCCCGTCGCGGGGACGGCTGGACCGGGTAGTTCCGGCAGTGTATAGCGGCTAAAACGTTTCATCCAGCCGCCCGGCGGCCCCGCGCGTCGCGTCGCCAAGCGACGGCACGGGTCGGATGGGGCCTGGAGCCCGCATCAGCAACAGGGAGGAAATCATGGCGAAACCCTTGACGCTCGCGAATGCCTCCCCCTACGGTCCATGCACGACTCATGAAACGATTCAGGAGGGATCGAATGACCGCCGACGCACCGGGCACGGACGGCGTTCCGCTGCTGGTACTCGACGGCGTGACGAAGTCCTTCGGGGCCGTCGCCGCGCTGCGTGGGGTGCACCTGGCGCTGCACGCCGGCGAGGCCCACGCCCTGGTCGGCGAGAACGGGGCGGGCAAGTCCACCCTGGTGAAGATCCTGGCCGGTGCGCACCCGCCGGACGCCGGCGAGATGACCCTGGACGGGCAACCACTGCGGCTGCGCGGTCCCGCCGACGCCCGGGCCGCCGGCATCGCCGTCATCTACCAGGAGCCGACGCTCTTTCCGGATCTGTCCGTGGCGGAGAACATCTTCATGGGCCGGCAACCGCTTCGCGGCCTGCGCCGCATCGACAGCGCGGCGATGCACCGCGACGCCGAGCGGCTGTTCCAGCGGCTCGGGGTCCGGATCGACCCGACCCGCCCCGCCCGAGGGCTCTCCATCGCCGACCAGCAGCTCGTCGAGATCGCCAAGGCGATCTCCTTCGACGCCCGCGTCCTGGTCATGGACGAACCCACCGCCGCGCTCTCCGGTGTGGAGGTCGAGCGGCTCTTCGCGGTCGCCCGGTCGCTCTGCGAACGCGGCGCGGCGGTGCTGTTCATCTCGCACCGCTTCGACGAGGTGTTCGACCTCTGCCACCGCGTCACCGTGCTGCGCGACGGCGCCTGGGTCTCCAGCGACCGGGCCGCCGACCTCACCGTCGACGAGGTGGTGCGGCGCATGGTGGGCCGGGACGTCTCCTCGCTCTACCCCAAGCAGGCCGCCGAGCCGCGCGACACGCTTCTCGAGGTCCGTGGGCTGACCCGGGCCGGCGTCTTCACCGACGTGTCGTTCTCCGTCCGGGGTGGGGAGATCGTCGCGCTCGCCGGCCTGGTCGGCGCCGGCCGCAGCGAGGTCGCCCGCGCCGTCTTCGGCGTCGACCGCTACGACGCGGGCGAGGTGCTGGTGGCCGGGCGAGGTGTCCCGGCGGGCAGGCCGGGCCGGGCGATCGCCGCCGGCATGGCGCTGGTCCCCGAGGACCGGCGGCAGCAGGGCCTGGTCATGGAGCTGTCGGTGGAGCGCAACGCGACGCTGGCCCGCCGCCGGGCGCTGAGCCGCCTCGGCCTCCTGCTCGGCGGCGCGGAGCGCGCCGAGGCCCGCAGCTGGACGCGGCGGCTGCAGGTGAAGGCCGCCCGGCTCGGCGCCCCGGTGGCGACCCTCTCCGGCGGCAACCAGCAGAAGGTCGTGCTCGCCAAGTGGCTGGCCACCGAACCACGGATCCTGATCGTCGACGAGCCCACCCGTGGCATCGACGTCGGCACCAAGGCCGAGGTGCACCGGCTGCTCTCGGAGCTGGCCGGCGAGGGCCTGGCCATCCTCATGATCAGCAGCGAACTGCCCGAGGTGCTCGGCATGGCCGACCGGGTCCTGGTCATGCACGAGGGGCGACTGGTCCGTGAGCTGTCCCGGGCCGAGGCGGACGAGACCTCCATCATGTTCGCCGCCACCGGTCAAGGAGTGCCCGCATGAGCCGCACCGACGCCGCCGCGCCCGAGCAGGTCGCCGGGAACGCCCCGACCGACCGCGGTCGGCAGCGCCGCGGCCTCGCCGAGCGGCTGCTCGCCGTACGCGAGCTGAGCCTCCTGATCGCGCTCGGGCTGCTGATCCTGGTGACCACCGTGCGCAACGACCGGTTCCTGAGCGGCCAGAGCGTCAAGGACCTGCTGCTGGGCTGCGCGATCCTGGTGATCCTGGCGGTCGGGCAGACCCTGGTCATCGTCACCCGCAACGTCGACCTCTCCGTCAGCTCGATCCTCGGTCTGGTCGCCTTCGCCACCGGCTCGCTGTTCCTCTCCGCGCCCGGCACCCCGTGGCCGGTGGCGCTCGTCCTGGGTATCGCGCTGGGCGCGTTCTGCGGCGTGGTCAACGGCGGCCTGATCGCGGTGGCCCGGGTGCCCGCCCTGGTCATCACCCTGGGCACCCTCTACGCCTTCCGCGGCGTCGACTACTACTGGGCGTCCGGGCGGCAGATCAACGCCGCCGACATGCCCTCGTCGTTCCTGCAGCTGGGCAACCAGACCGTGCTCGGCGTACCCGTGCTGTTCCTCATCGCGTTGGTCGTCGTCGCCGTCGTCGGGTTCTACCTGCGCTCCTACCGCAGCGGCCGCGAGCTCTACGCGATCGGCTCGGAACCGGCCGCCGCGCGGCTCTCCGGCATCCCGGTGGGCCGCCGGGTGTTCGCCGTCTTCGTCGCCAACGGCGCGCTCGCCGGCCTCGCCGGCGTGCTGTACGCGGCCCGGTTCGGCACCCTCGACGCGGCCGCCGGCACCGGCCTGGAACTCCAGGTCGTCGCCGCCGCCGTGGTCGGCGGGGTGGCGATCTTCGGCGGCAGCGGCAGCGCCTACGGCGCGGCGCTCGGCGCCGTGCTGCTGACCACGATCGGCAGCTCGCTCGCCGTCCTGCGCATCGACCCGTTCTGGCAGCAGGCCGTGGTCGGCGCGCTCATCCTCGCCGCCATCGGGCTGGACCGGCTCCTGGCCCTGCGGGTGGCGGCCCGCCTCCGAGGGAGAAGCGCCCATGGCGCATGACAGCCTGTACGCCGCACCACCCACCGTCGAGGCCGAGCCCGGCGCGGGCCGACTCGCCACCCTGCGCGGGCTGTTCGGCTCCTGGGACGCGGTGATCGTCGGCGCCCTCGTGGTGGCAGTGCTGGTCGCCGGGTTGACCGTGGAGAACTTCGCCACCGGCCGCAACGCCCAGTTCCTGCTGCTCGACCTGGTGCCGCTGGCGTTCATCGCGCTGCCGATGACGCTGATCGTGATCACCGGCGAGATCGACCTGTCCGTGGCCAGCATGGTGGGCCTGTGCAGCACGTTGATGGGACAGCTCTGGCTCTCCAGTGGACTGTCGCTGGAGCTGATCTGCGTCCTCGTGGTGCTGCTCGGGGCGGCGCTCGGCGCGGTGAACGGTCTCTTCGTCACCGGTTTCGGCCTGCCGTCCCTGGCGGTCACCATCGGCACGCTCGCCCTCTACCGGGGGCTGTCCTTCGTCGTGCTCGGCGACCAGGCGGTCGCGGACTTCCCGGCCGACTGGACGGCCGCCGTGGTGCGGAACATCCCCGGCACGTCGATCCCGGTCGTGCTGGTGCCGCTGCTGCTGCTCGCCCTGGTCTTCGGGGTCGTGCTGCACGCCACCCCAGCCGGCCGGGCGCTCTACGCCATGGGCAACAACGACCAGGCCGCCACGTTCACCGGCGTCTCGGTGGCCCGGACGAAGTTCTGGCTCTTCGTGGTCTCCGGCGCCGTGTGCGGGCTGGTCGGCATCTTCTGGACCCTGCGGTACGCCAGCGCCCGCGGCGACAACGCCACCGGCCTGGAGCTGACCGTCGTCACCGCTGTGCTGCTCGGCGGGGTCTCGATCTTCGGCGGCCGGGGCGCCCTGCTCGGTGTGCTGGCCGGCGTCCTGCTCCTCGGCGTCCTGCGCAACGCGTTGCAGCTCGCCGACGTCGACGCCAACGCCCTGACGATCGTCACCGGCACCCTGCTCATCGCATCCGTGGTGCTGCCCAACGCCGTCGCGGACATCCGCGCCCGGCTGCACCGTCGACGACAGCGGCACTCCGTCGCTTCGTGAGGTCCCCCGCTCACCAACCACCCCCGGAAGGATGACGATGTCCGCATACCGCAGAGGCCTCCGTGTCGGGGCCACCAGCCTCGCCCTGGCCGCACTGCTGCTCAGCGCCGCAGCGTGCGGCGGCACCACCCGTGACAACTCCGGTAACGACGCCGGCGCCGGCAACCAGGCGAGCGGCGCCGCCAACCCCGACGCCGCCATCAAGGAAGGTCTCAAGATCGCCTTCCTGCCGAAGCAGCTGAACAACCCCTACTTCACCGTCTCGGACAACGGCGGCAAGGACGCGGTCACCGAGTTCAAGGGTGAGTTCAAGGAGGTCGGCCCGTCCGAGGCGAGCGCCTCGTCGCAGGTCAGCTACATCAACACCCTGTCCCAGCAGGGCATGGACGTGATCGTCACCTCGGCCAACGACCCGAACGCCATCTGCGGCGCGCTCAACCAGGCGAAGGCGGCCGGCGCGAAGATCGTCACCTTCGACTCCGACACCAAGCCGGAGTGCCGGCAGATCTTCGTCAACCAGGTCACCGCCGAAGGCATCGCGGAGAACCAGGTCAAGCTGATCTCGCAGCAGATCGGCGGCGAGGGCGAGATCGCGATCCTCTCCGCGACCGCCAACGCGACCAACCAGAACGCCTGGATCGCGCTGATGAAGGAGGAGCTGAAGAAGCCCGAGTACAGCAAGATCAAGCTGGTCACCGTGGCGTACGGCAACGACGACGACCAGAAGTCCTTCCAGGAGACCCAGGGTCTGCTCCAGTCGTACCCGAACCTCAAGGGCATCATCTCCCCGACCACCGTCGGCGTCGCGGCTGCCGGGCGCTACCTCAGCGGATCGCAGTACAAGGGCAAGGTCAAGCTGACCGGTCTGGGCACCCCCAACCAGATGCGCCAGTACGTCAAGGACGGCACCGTCGACGCGTTCGCCCTGTGGAGCCCGGCCGACCTCGGCTACCTCGCGGCGTACGCCGGCGCGGCGCTGGCCTCCGGCCAGATCACCGGCGCCGAGGGCGACAAGTTCAAGGCCGGCAAGCTCGGCGAGTTCACCGTCGGCAAGGAGGGGGTGGTCATCCTCGGCCCGCCCACCGTCTTCGACAAGAGCAACATCGACCAGTTCCAGTTCTGATCGCCCTCCCGGTCGGTGCGGCGTACACCGCGCCGCACCGACCGGGGGAGCCGACGGGAGAACCATGCCCCGCGTCTGCTTCACCCTCCAGGTAGACCCCGACCGACTGGACGAGTACCGCGCCCGCCATGCACGGGTCTGGCCGGAGATGCTCGCCGCCCTGGCCGAGAGCGGTTGGCACGACTACTCGCTCTTCCTCCGCGACGACGGCCTGCTCGTGGGCTACCTGGTCACCGACGACTTCGCGGCGGCCCAGGCCGCCATGCAGACCAGCGACGTCAACACCCGCTGGCAGGCGGAGATGGCGCCCTACTTCGTCGGCCTCGACCACGGCGCCGCCGACCGGGCCATCCGGCCGCTGGACGAGGTCTTCAACCTTGAGGCGCAGCTCAGCGCAGAGCGTGAGACGCGGCTCGCCGCACAGACGGGAGAAACCCCATGACGCAGTTCGACGCGCAGACCCTTGAGCGGGTCCGGTCAGCCCTGCGCGCGCAGCGCATCGAGACCCCGTCCTGGGCGTACGCCAACTCCGGCACCCGGTTCAAGGTGTTCCCCCAGGAGGGCGTGCCGCGCGACCCGTACGAGAAGATCGCCGACGCGGCGGTGGTGCACCGGCTCACCGGCGTCGCGCCGACGGTCGCCCTGCACATTCCGTGGGACCGCGTCGACGACTACGCCGACCTGGCCGCGTACGCGACCGACCAGGGAGTCAGCCTGGGCGCGATCAACGCCAACGTCTTCCAGGACAACGACTACAAGCTGGGCAGCGTCACCAACCCGGATCCGGGTGTACGACGCAAGGCGATCGACCACCTGCTCGAGTGCGTGGACATCATGGACCGCACCGGCTCCCGGGACCTGAAGCTCTGGTTCTCCGACGGGACGAACTATCCCGGCCAGGACGACCTTCGCGCCCGGCAGGACCGGCTGGCGACGGCGCTGCGGGAGACCTACGACCGGCTCGGTGACGGCCAACGGCTGCTGCTGGAGTACAAGCTGTTCGAGCCGGCCTTCTACGCCACGGACGTGCCGGACTGGGGCACCGCGTACGCGCACTGCCTGGAGTTGGGCCCGAAGGCGCAGGTGGTCATCGACACCGGGCACCACGCGCCGGGCACGAACATCGAGTTCATCGTGGCGTTCCTGCTGCGCGTCGGGAAGCTCGGCGCCTTCGACTTCAACTCCCGCTTCTACGCCGACGACGACCTGATGGTCGGCTCCGCGGACCCGTTCCAGCTGTTCCGGATCATGCATGAGATCGTCCGGGGCGACGCGTTGGCGCCGGAGGCCGGCATCGCCTTCATGCTCGACCAGTGCCACAACATCGAGCCGAAGATCCCGGCCATCATCCGTTCGGTGCTCAACGTGCAGGAGGCGACGGCGAAGGCGCTGCTCGTCGACCCGGACGCGCTGGCCGCCGCGCAGCGGACCGGCGACGTGCTCGCCGCCAACGCGGTGCTGATGGACGCGTACAACACCGACGTCCGGCCGCTGCTCGCCGAGCTGCGTACGGACCTGGGCCTGGACCCGGACCCGATGGCCGCGTACGCCCGCTCCGGCTACTTCGACAAGATCCGCGCCGAACGTGCCGACGGCCAGCAGGCCGGCTGGGGCGCCTGACCACCACCGAAGAACGCAGACTGGGGACGTGAGGACGATGCAACCCGAGGTTCAGGCGCTGATCGCGCGCAGCAACCGGCTCGGCGCCGACCCGACCACCACGAACTACGCCGGGGGCAACACCTCCGCCAAGGGCGCGGACACCGATCCGGTCACCGGTGGGCCCGTCGAACTGCTGTGGGTCAAGGGTTCGGGCGGCGATCTCGGCACCCTGACCCGGTCCGGTCTGGCCGCGCTGCGGCTGGACCGGCTCCGCGCTCTCGTCGACGTGTACCCCGGGATCGAGCGCGAGGACGAGATGGTCGGCGCGTTCGACTACTGCCTGCACGGCCGCGGCGGCGCCGCACCGTCCATCGACACGGCGATGCACGGCCTGGTCGACGCGGCGCACGTCGACCACCTGCACCCCGACGCGGGCATCGCGATCGCCGCCGCCGCCGACGGGCCCGAACTGACCAAGGAGATCTTCGGCGAGCGGGTGCTGTGGGTCCCCTGGCGGCGGCCCGGCTTCCAGCTCGGTCTGGACATCGCCGCCGTGGCGCGGGCCAACCCGCAGGCGATCGGCGTGATCCTCGGTGGGCACGGCATCACCGCGTGGGGCGCGACGAGCGACGAGTGCGAGCGCAACTCGTTGGAGATCATCCGCAGTGCGCAGGCCTTCCTCGACGAGCGGGGTCGGGCCGAGCCGCTCGGCCCGGTCATCGACGGCTACGAGCCGCTGCCGGCCGACGACCGTCGACGTCGGGCGGCGGCGCTGTTCCCGGTGCTGCGGGGCCTCGCGTCCACCGACCGGCCGCAGGTCGGCCACTTCACCGACAGCGACGTGGTGCTCGACTTCGTCGCCCGGGAGAAGCACCCCGCGCTCGCGGCCCTCGGCACCTCGTGCCCGGACCACTTCCTGCGTACCAAGGTCCGCCCGATGGTGCTCGACCTGCCACCCACCGCCCCGATCGAGGCCGTGATCGCCCGCCTCAAGGAACTGCACGCCTCCTACCGCGACGACTACCGCGCCTACTACGAGCGGCACTTCGGCCCGGACAGCCCTCCGATGCGCGGCGCCGACCCGGCCGTCGTCCTGGTGCCGGGTGTGGGCATGTTCAGCTTCGGGGCCAACAAGCAGACCGCCCGTGTCGCCGGGGAGTTCTACGTCAACGCCATCAACGTGATGCGCGGCGCGGAGTCCGTCTCGCGGTACGCGCCGATCAACGAGGCCGAGAAGTTCCGGATCGAGTACTGGGCCCTGGAGGAGGCGAAGCTCCAGCGCATGCCGAAGCCGAAGGCTCTCGCCACTCGGATCGCGTTCGTCACCGGCGGTGGCTCCGGCATCGGCCGGGCGATCGCCCACCGGCTCGCCGTGGAGGGCGCCTGCGTCGTCGTCGCCGACCGTGACGCGGAGGCGGCCGCCGCCGTCGCCGCGGAGATCGGCACCACCGACGTGGCGGTCGCCGTCGCCGCCGACGTCAGTGACGGCGACGCGGTCGCCGGCGCCCTGCGCGACGCGGTGCTCGCCTTCGGCGGGGTGGACCTGGTGGTGAACAACGCCGGGCTGTCGCTGTCCAAGTCGCTGCTGGAGACGACCGAGGCGGACTGGGACATCCAGCACGACGTGATGGCCAAGGGCTCCTTCCTCGTCTCCCGCGAGGCCGCGCGGGTGCTGCTGGCACAGGGGATGGGCGGGGACATCGTCTACATCTCCAGCAAGAACTCCCTGTTCGCCGGCCCGAACAACGTGGCCTACGGCGCGGCCAAGGCCGACCAGGCGCACCAGGTCCGGCTGCTCGCCGCGGAGCTGGGCGGCCACGGCATCCGGGTCAACGGCGTCAACCCGGACGGCGTGGTCCGCGGTTCCGGCATCTTCGCCGGCGGCTGGGGCGCCAAGCGGGCCGCCGTCTACGGCGTGCCGGAGGAGAAGCTCGGCGAGTTCTACGCCCAGCGCACGCTGCTCAAGCGTGAGGTGCTGCCCGAGCACGTCGCCAACGCCGTCTTCGTGCTCACCGGCGGAGACCTGTCCCACACGACGGGTCTGCACGTGCCCGTGGACGCCGGCGTCGCCGCGGCCTTTCTCCGGTGATCCGCGGCGGTGCCGGGTGAGGACGACGATTCCCGTGGAGAATCCCGTGCTCGACGAGGCGGACCTGCGGCTGCTGCGGCTGCTCGCCACGGGCCTGCCGCTCGAGACGGTGGCCCGCCGGTCGGGCCTGTCCGAGCGGACCGTGCGGCGGCGGATCCGCGCCATCTGCGACCGCCTCGGCGTGACCGCCCCGATCCAGGCGGTCGTGTGGGCAGTCCGGCGGGGGATGCTGTGAGCCGCGTCCAGCTCGCCGCCGTGGACCTGGGCGCGTCCAGCGGCCGGGTCATGCTCGGACAGGTCGGACCGGGCCGCCTGGACCTGACCGAGGTGCACCGGTTCGCCAACGAACCCGTGCGCGTCGGGAACACCCTGCACTGGGACATCCTCGCCCTCTGGCGGGGCGTCCTCGACGGCCTGCGGGCCGCCGGGCCGGTGACCAGCATCGGCGTCGACTCATGGGCGGTCGACTACGGGCTGGTCGACGCCTCCGGGACGCTGCTCGGCAACCCGGTGCACTACCGGGACGGCCGCACCGACGGGGTCGCCGAGCGGGTCGCCAAACAGCTGGGCGAGGAGCGGCTCTACACGACCACGGGCCTGCAGCAGCTGCCGTTCAACACGCTCTACCAGCTCGCCGCGGCCGCCGGCACGCCGCAGCTGGACGTCGCCCACCGGCTGCTGCTGATCCCGGACCTCATCGCGTACTGGCTCACCGGCCAGCTCGGCGCCGAGCTCACCAACGCCTCCACGACCCAGCTGTACGACCTACGGCGGCGGGCCTGGGCCACCGGCCTGATGGCCGACGCGGGCATCCGCAGCGAGCTGTTCCCGCCGCTGCGCGAGCCGGGCACCCGGATCGGCCCGGTCCGGCCCGACCTGGCCCTGCCGGGCTCACCGCAGGTGGTGGCCGTCGGCTCGCACGACACGGCATCGGCGGTGGTGGGCGTGCCGGCGGCGGGGCACCACTTCGCCTACATCTCGTGCGGAACCTGGTCTCTCGTGGGCGTCGAACTCGACGCCCCGGTACTCAGCGAGGCGAGCCGCCGGGCCAACTTCACCAACGAGTCTGGCGTCGACGGCACGTTCCGATACCTGCGCAACGTGATGGGCCTGTGGCTGCTGCAGGAAGCGCTGCGCGCCTGGGGCGGCGGTGACCTGACCGACCTGCTGCGCCGGGCGGCCCGTGAACCGGCCTTCCGCTCCGTCGTGGACCCGGACGACCCGGCGTTCCTGCCGCCCGGCGACATGCCCACGCGTATCGCCGACGCCTGCCGGCGCGCCGGCGAGCCGGTGCCCGCAGGCCCAGCGGCTACCGTCCGCTGCATCATGGACAGCCTCGCGCTGGCGCACCGGCGGGCCGTCCGACAGGCCCAGCAGCTCTCCGGCCGGCACGTCGACGCCGTGCACATCGTCGGCGGCGGCGCCCGCAACGAACTGCTGTGCCAGCTCACCGCCGACGCCTGCGGACTGCCGGTGCTCGCCGGTCCCGTCGAGGCCACCGCGCTGGGCAACATCCTGGTACAGGCCCGCGCCGCCGGTGTGATCAACGGTGACCTGGCTGCCCTGCGGACCGTTCTGCGCGAAACTGAGCAGATCGTGAGGTACGAGCCGTGCGGTGACGAGGTGGCCTGGCGGGCCGCCGAGGACCGGATGGGTGGTTGAAGATGCGCGTCGCGCTGTTCGTCACCTGCCTTGCCGACACGCTCTTTCCCGAGGCGGCGAAGGCGATCGTACGGCTGTTGGAGCGCCTCGGCCACGAGGTGGTGTTCCCCGCCGACCAGACCTGCTGCGGGCAGATGCACGTGAACACCGGCTACCCGGACGAGGCGGTGCGGCTGGTACGCCGGCACGTGCGCGTCTTCGCCCCGTACGACGTGGTGGCCCCGTCCGGCTCATGCGTCGGGTCGGTGCGGCACCAGCGTGGTGCAGGATCTTCCATACGGTGCTGGCCGCGATCTGGTAGCCCAGACGAGCCAGCTCGCCCTGCACGCGGCGGTGGCCCAAGGTCGGATTCTCAGCTGCCGGGCGCAGCACCAACTCACGAAGACCCTTACCGACCGGTGGCCGGCCGGGTCGCGTGTTCGGATAGGTCCAATGTCGGGCGATCAACTGCCGGTGCCAGCGCAGCAGGGTCGCGGGGGTGACGAAGAACGCCGTCCAGCGTTGCCGGGGCAGCAGCCGCGACAGCGCCGCCAACACCACCTGGTCAGCGGGCTGCAGGTCGGGGCGGTGCACCTGCCGGCGCAGCACGGCCACCTGATGCCGTAGCACCAGCAGCTCGACGTCCTTTGCGCCACCGTCCCGGCGAGCTGTGTCAACATCGGCAGAATCTGACGCAGGAGCAGGTACACCAGCGACGCACTCATGGTCCGGACTTTCGTCGACGTCGTTTGGTGGACCTCGTACAAAACCGCACGTCACAGCCTACGGACCAGATTTACGAGCCCCACACGTCGAGGTTGAACACAGGCTCGTCCTCGAACGGGGCACTGGATCATGAAGTTGGAAAAGGCTCAATGCTTAACCGAGTATTCGAGCCCTTCACGCCTGGCGACTCGGCGCGTGTGACCGGATCCGGCCACTCGCCACGTCTTCACCGGCATGATCCCGGCACGTAACATGCATGAAACGATTCAGGCCGATGCAAGAGGTCACCGGAGGAGGCGCCGCGCCACGGGGTAGCCATCCGTACCACCTGCCCACAGCGATCGCGGTTGTCACGGCCGCCCATCGGGTGAACGGCGGGCTCGCCGACTGGGCCGCCGTCGACTTGCGTACCAGCGGACTTCTCACGGAATGGCCGGCTACTACACCATGGCCGACAAGCTGGCCGGGCTCGCGGAGGCGTTGGGCAAGCATGAGGATGCGGCCGAGTTGCGAGAGTTCGCTGATGCCAGCAGGGATGCGTTGAACGCACGGTTCTTCAACCCGACCCTGCACCGCTACACCAACGGTGGGGGCAGCCGAGCAACGCCCACCCACTGACCGGCTCCTAACAGGACCCAAGAATGAATCCATTCAACTCAGTTCAACCACAATCCGAGCCGGTGGGAGATCGACCCTGCAGCTCCGTGCGGCGAACTTCCAGCCGTCTCAAGGGAGAGAAAACATGCGATCGAACAGCAAGTCGACTCGACCAACGGTCGAGCGGCCACCCTCGACAGGTATTCGCTTCGGGCGTCTGTGCACCGCGGGAACCGTTGCCGCGGCCATGGCGTTCACGACGCTCGCCGCTCTGCCGGCACACGCAGCCGACGCTCTGCCGGCACACGCAGCCGAGGAGCCAGAATGGCAAGGCGAGGTCCTCGGTACCGGGGAGACCGATCTCCGACCCGAAGTCGTCGCCGGCGCGTTCGGAGATGTGGCCAACGCTGAGGCGCTCACCGCCGGAGGAAGCGGCTCCGCGACCCTGACCTGGGATGGCACCGGCGTCGCCCCGTACGTCATCCTCGACTACGGGCCGGTCGTCGGCGGGTTGCCGTACTTCACGGTCGAATCGACGTCGGGCGACGTCGGCGTTCGCACCGCGTACAGCGAGAGCCTCAAATACGTGATTCGCAAGAACGAATCACAGTTGGTGAAGGCCGCCTCCGCAGGAGCGGAGACGGTCTACGTGACCAACACCACCCAGATGACCGTCGGCCAGTCGCTCCTGATCGGCACTGGCGAGAACCAAGAGTCTGCGACGGTTCTCGCCGTCGGACAGGCCGCCGTCACGACGACGGCATTCGCGCCGATCGCTGCAGGTGCGACCAACGTCGAGGTGACCACAACGGCCAACCTCCCGGTGGGGGCCGAGCTGCTCATCGGCACCGGCGCTGCCCAGCAGTCGGTCACCATCACGGCAGTGGGCCGGACTTCGAGCCAGACCACGCTGGTCGCGGATGCCTCGGCTGGCGCGACCAACATCAAGGTTGCATCGGTTGTCGGCCGTCAGGTCGGCGACGTCCTGGATGTGGGCGGAGAGAACGTGACGGTCACCAGTGTGGGGACCGCCGGTGCCGCAGGCACCGGGCTCGGGGTGACCGCGCTGACCGCGAACCACGTCGCCACGTCACCGGTCATCTTCCACGGCTCGGGCCTCTCGTTCACCCCTGCCGTCACTGCGGCGTTCGACGCCGGCACCACGCTCCGGAACCCGCGGACCGGCGTCACGGTCAGCCCGCTCACCAAAGACCACGCCACGGACAGCGCGGTGACCAGTTCGCCCGGGAACGTCGTCGGCGACAACGCCGGCTATCTCGGCGCCGGAGTGGGGTCGCCGCGCAACCGCGTCACGCAGGTGTCGGGTGCAGGGACCTACACGACACCGGCGAACGCGCTTCAGGGCGGCATCCGCTTCCACGCCGTGACGCTGACGACGCCCGGCACGGTGTCGATCTCTGACGTCGGCGTGGTCTCGAAGTTCCCGAATTACGGACCGGACGACTACAAGGGATGGTTCCTCTCCAGCGACGAGGTCCTGAACGACATCTGGTACACGGGCGCGTACACGGTCGACACCAACATGGTGCCGGCGGGCGCGCAGAACAACAGCACCCTCCCCGTGATCCTTGATGGCGCGAAGCGGGACCGGCGCATCTGGGCCGGCGACCTTTTCAACGCAGGGCGGTCGACCTACACGGCATTCGGGTACGGTCCTCAGGGATCGGAGTACATCAGCAACTCGATCGGGGTCCTCGGATCGCGCCAGGCGGCGAACGGATCGGTGCCGGGTGAGTCGGCCAACTGGACCTCGGTCCCGGCGGTCGCACAGTTCTACTCGACGGCCTACTCGATCTACTTCCCGGTCGGACTCGTCGACAACTACCGCTACACGGGAGATCTCGACTTCGCGATCTCCCAGTACGGCAGGCTCAGGGCGCAGATGGATTACAACCTGAGCCTGACGAACGCGGATGGTCTCATCGTCACAACCTCGGGCAGCGACGGTCGCGATTGGGACTTCTACGACGGCGGTCGTGCGGGAACGGTGACCGCGACGAACGTGCTGTACTACCGCGCGCTCTCGGAGGCGGCATGGCTTGCCGGTCACATGATCGAGGACGTTCCGACGAACGCCGAAGCAGCCACTTGGGCAGCTGACAAGGCCGCCTGGGAAGCGCGTGCGAATCAGGTGAAGGCCTCGATCAATGCGACCCTCTTCGATGCCGAACGCGGCGTTTACAGGATGTCCAACGTCAATACGGGTAACAGGTCGGGGAACGCAGTGCCGCAGGACGCGAACTCTATGGCCGTGCTCTGGGGCGTCGCGCCCGAGGAGAAGGTCTCGGGCATCCTCGACTACCTCAAGAACAACCTGTGGGGTGAGCAGGGTCCGCAACCGTTCTCACCGGATGCGAACAACTCGACCTTAATCAGCACCCACATCTCCGGGTTCGAGCTCGCCGCGCGCTACGAGGCCGGGAACACTGAGGACGCCCTGGCGCTGACCAAGACGCTCTGGGCGCGGATGGCGAATCCGAGCGACCCGTTCTACACCGGCGCCTTCTGGGAGAACCACCAGCAGAACGGCGACCTGACCGATGCGAACAAGAGCCTCGCGCACAGCTGGGCGAGCGGCCCGACCTGGAACATGTCGGCGTACCTTCTCGGCGTGAAGCCGGTCGAGCCCGGGTTCGCGACTTGGACGGTCAAGCCGCATCTCTCGGACCTCGAGTGGAGCGAAGGCCAGGTGCCCACGCCGAGTGGCGACATCAAGGTCAAGTGGTCTCAGGACGACGACGAAGTAGTCGAGCTCGACGTCACCGTTCCCGACGGGACGAGCGGAGAGATCTGGGTGCCGTTGGCGGCCGAGAACAGCGTCAGCGTGGGTTCCGAAGGCGCGACCTTCAAGGGCCGTGAGGGCGGATATGACGTCTACGAGGTCGCGCACGGCGGAGACTACTCGTTCACGTCGGCGGTCACGATCAAGGCCGACACGCCCGTGATCGAGGGTGACCTCAAGGTCGGAGGCACCTTGACCGTGACAGGTGACTGGTCGCCGAACAGCACCCAGCTCACCTACGACTGGTACCGGATCGGCGCGCCGACTCCGATCCAGTCGGGTACGTCGGACAGCTACGTGCTCACCGACCGGGACAAGAACCGCCGGATCTACGTCGAAGTCACCGGTTCCTTCGGGACCCGTCCGCCGCTGACGGTCCAGACCGACACGACGGGCAAGGTGGCCAAGGAGTAGGAACATCCTCGTCCATGTAAGAGGTGGGCCCGTCCTCGGGGAGGGACCCACCTCTTGCATCTCCTCAGCCACCGAGGTCATCACATGCTTGATTGCCGCGGCCGACGCGACATGCCCGCGCACATCGCCGACGCCTGCCGCCGCACCGCAGAGCCGGTGCCGGCCACCCCGGAGGCCACCGTGCGGTGCATCCTCGACAGCCTCGCGCTGGCGCACCGGCGCGCCGTCAACCAGGCGCAACTGCTCGCCGGTCGGCACGTCGACGCCGTGCACGTCGTCGGCGGCGGCGCGCGCAACGACCTGCTGTGCCAGCTCACCGCCGATGCCTGCGGACTGCCCGTGCTCGCGGGGCCCGTCGAGGCCACCGCGCTGGGTAACGTTCTGGTGCAGGCCCGCGCCCTCGGCGTGGTCGGCGGCGACCTGGCGGCGTTGCGGGCCGTGCTTCGCGACACCCAACAGATCGTCCGGTACGAGCCACGCGCCACCCAGGCGGCCTGGCGGGCCGCTGCCCGGCGCCTCGGATGGGAGGACTGAGTATGCGAATAGCCCTGTTCGTCACCTGTCTGGCCGACACCCTGTTCCCCGAGGCGGCCAAGGCGACGGTGCGGCTGCTGGAACGGCTCGGTCACGAGGTCGTCTTTCCGCAGGATCAGACCTGCTGCGGGCAGATGCACATCAACACCGGCTATCCGGATGACGCGGTGCGCCTGGTTCGCCGGCACGTACGGACCTTCGCGCCGTACGACGTGGTGGTGGCCCCGTCCGGCTCGTGCGTAGGTTCCGTGCGGCACCAGCACGCCATGGTGGCCCGGGGGGCCGGCGACGAGCGCCTGGCCAGCCGCGCCGAGGAGGTCGCCCGACGCACGTACGAGCTGTCGGAGCTGCTCGTCGACGTGCTCGGGGTGACCGACGTGGGCGCCTTCTATCCGCACCGCGTGACGTACCACCCGACCTGCCACTCACTGCGGATGATCCGGGTGGGGGACAGGCCGCTGCGGCTGCTGCGCCAGGTGCGCGGCCTGGACCTGGTGGAGCTGCCGCAGGCCGAGCAGTGCTGCGGCTTCGGCGGCACGTTCGCCGTGAAGAACGCGGACACGTCGACGGCGATGCTGGCCGACAAGATGCGCCACGTGCTGTCCACCCGGGCCGACGTCTGCACCGCCGGGGACGCCTCCTGCCTGATGCACATCGGCGGTGGACTGTCCCGGCTCCGGGCCGGCGTACGGACCGTGCACCTCGCGGAGATCCTGGCCAGCACCGAGCCCGCCGGCAACGCGGCCGAGCAGGCGCAGCGGGACGGGGTGACGGCGTGAGCGAGATCTTCCTCGGCATGCCGGCCACCGCGCCGCGCGGCGTCGGGCATCTGCGCGGAGACGAGCCCTTCCCCGTCGCGGCCCGGCGCAGCCTCGCCGACGCCCAACTGCGCCGCAACCTCGGCCACGCCACCGCCACGATCCGCGCGAAGTCGGCGGCGGTGATCGACGAGGTCCCCGACTGGCAGGAGCTGCGCGAGGCCGGCCGGGCCATCAAGACCGACGTGATGGCCCGCCTGCCCGAGCTGCTCGAACAACTGGAGGCGGCGGTCACCGCCGCCGGTGGCACCGTGCACTGGGCCGCCGACGCCGTCGAGGCCAACCGGATCGTCACCGACCTGGTCCGGGCCACCGGCAGCGACCGGGTCATGAAGGTCAAGTCGATGGCCACCCAGGAGATCGGCCTCAACGAGGCGCTGGAGGCCGCCGGCATCGAACCGGTGGAGACCGACCTCGCCGAGCTGATCGTCCAGCTCGGGCGGGACAAGCCCAGCCACATTCTGGTACCGGCGATCCACCGCAACCGGGCGGAGATCCGGGAGATCTTCCTGCGCGAGATGCCCGGCGTCGACCCGGCGCTGACCGACGAGCCGGCGATCCTGGCGGCGGCCGCCCGGCGTCACCTGCGCCGCACGTTCCTCAGCACCCGGGTCGCCGTCTCCGGTGCGAACTTCGCGGTAGCCGAGACCGGCACCCTCGCGGTGGTCGAATCGGAGGGCAACGGCCGGATGTGCCTCACCCTGCCGGACACCCTGATCACGGTGATGGGCATCGAGAAGGTCATCCCCACCTGGGCGGACCTTGAAGTGTTCCTGCAACTGCTGCCCCGGGCCTCCACCGGGGAGCGGATGAACCCGTACACCTCCATGTGGACCGGTGTCACGCCCGGCGACGGGCCGCAGGCGTTCCACCTCGTGCTGCTGGACAACGGCCGCAGCGCGGTCCTCGCCGACGAGGTCGGCCGTCAGGCGCTGCACTGCATCCGCTGCTCCGCCTGCCTGAACGTCTGTCCCGTCTACGAGCGCACCGGCGGGCACGCGTACGGTTCGGTCTATCCCGGGCCGATCGGCGCCGTGCTCTCACCGCAGCTGACCGGCGTGGAGGACAACGCCTCCCTGCCCTTCGCCTCCTCGCTCTGCGGCGCGTGCTTCGACGCCTGCCCCGTGATGATCGACATCCCGTCGATCCTGGTGCACCTTCGTGCCCAGCACACGGCGGCCTACCGGAGCGAGCACCGCCTGCCGAGCGCCGAGGCGGTCACCATGGCCGCGGCCGCGTACACCATGGACCACCTGCCGTTGTACGAGGCTGCCCAGCGCGCCGCGCGGGTCAGCCGCTTCGCCGGCCGGCGAGGTGGCGGCCTTCCCCCGCCGCTGTCCGGCTGGACCATCGGCCGGGACCTACCGCAGCCGCCGCCGCAGACCTTCCGGGAATGGTGGGCCCAACGATGACCTCCCGCGAGTTGATCCTCGGCCGCCTCCGCGCCACTCTCGGCCCTTCCCCGACCACCCCTGCCGAGGTGGCGCGGGACTACCGGCCGGCCGGCGGCGCGGTCGACCTCGACGTCCTGGTGCACCGGCTCACCGACTACCGGGCCACCGTGCACCGGTGTTCCGACGACGAGGTGGCTCAGGTCGTCGACGCGGTCCTCGGCGGCCGACGTGTCGTGGTTCCGCCGGGGCTGCCCCGGCACTGGCTGCCCGACACCGTCGAGGTGCTGACCGACGACGATCTTCCGAGGGACCAGGTCGACGCGGCCGACGGGGTGGTCACCGCGGCGGCGGTGGCCGTCGCCGAGACCGGGACCGTCATCCTCGACGCAGGTCCGGCCCAGGGGAGGCGGGTCATCACGCTCCTGCCCGACGTGCACATCTGCGTGCTCCGTACCGATCAGGTCGTCGGCGGGGTGCCGGACGCCCTCGCGCGTCTGGACCCGGACCGCCCGCTCACCTGGGTCAGCGGCCCGTCCGCCACCAGCGACATCGAACTCAACCGGGTCGAGGGCGTCCACGGCCCCCGGCGCCTGCACGTGGTCATCGTTCCCGGCTGACCAGTCACCGTGGGTGGCGGATCCGGCACCGCCGTCCCGTTACGGACCGACTGTCGGGTGTACTGACCGTGACGGGTGCCGCACTGCTCACAACGGCTCGACGTGATCTAGGTACGGCTTGGCCGATCAGGTAGCGTCGCCTGTCACACCGTCTTCGCACCAACCCTGGCTGCCCGCCCGCACGGGGAGCCGAACCGGAGGGACACAGCCGTGAGGTTTCACAGCGCAGCCCGCAAGGCCGGCCTCGTCGCGGCGATTGCCGCCCTGTCGCTGAGCGCTGGATGCGCCAAGAAGGACGAGGGCCAGGTCCAGGCGAACGGGGTCAAGCTCGTCCAGGCCGGCAAGCTGACCGTCTGCACCCACCTGCCGTACCCGCCGTTCCAGTCGAAGGACGCCAGCAGCAAGGTCGTCGGGTTCGACGTCGACCTGATGGACCTGGTCGCCAAGGAACTGGGCGTCGAGCAGACGATCGTCGACACCCCGTTCGAGGGGATCAAGTCCGGCCAGGACCTCAACACGGGCAAGTGCGACGCTGCCGCCGCCGGCATGACGATCACCGAGGAACGGCAGAAGGTCATGAACTTCTCCGATCCCTACTTCGACGCCACGCAGGCGATGCTGGTCAAGACCGGCAAGCCCTACAAGTCGCTCGACGACCTCAGGGGTAAGAAGCTCGGCGTCCAGGCGGCGACCACCGGCCGTGACTACGCCCGCAAGTTCGAGAAGGAGAAGGGCCTCCAACTCGTCGAGTTCGAGGACCTCGCCGCCCTGCAGCAGGCCGTCTCCAACGGTCAGGTCGAGGCCGCCATCAACGACCTGCCGGTCTGGACCGAGTACCTCAAGGAGAACCCGGGCGGCTTCGCGGTCGCGGCCGAGTTCGACACCGGCGAGCAGTACGGGTTCTCGGTGAAGAAGGACGAGAACCCGGAACTGCTCAAGAAGATCAACGAGGCGCTGAGCAAGGCCAAGCAGGACGGCACGTACGACACGATCTACGAGAAGTGGATCGGCAAGCGGCCGAGCGCGTGATCGAAGCTGATGGCAGGAGGGCGCGCGACTCGCGCGCCCTCCGTGTAGGCACCCCCCGGGAACGCAAGGAGCGAACGTGAAGCTGCGACGCCGCCAGCGAGAGCGGCTGTCCCTCTGGCTCCAGTACCTGGCCTTCATCGCCGTCATCGCCGTGGCGATCTACGCCGCGGACTGGGGCAGGCTCAGAGCGGCGTTCTTCCGCGTCGACATCATCGAGTCGATGTTCCCGACGATCATCACCGTCGCGCTGCGCAACACGATCCTCTACACGCTGGGCGCCTTCGCCTTCGGCCTCGTGTTCGGCACGATCCTCGCGTTGATGCGGCTGTCCCGGGTGGCTCCGTACCGGTGGGTGGCGACGGCGTACATCGAGCTGTTCCGGGGTCTGCCCGCCCTGCTGGTGCTCTTCCTCGTCGGGTACGGCATCCCCATCGCCTTCCCCGAGCGGGAGATTCCCGGTGGCGTGTTCGGTTCGATCGCGATCGGTCTCGGGTTGACCGCCGCGGCGTACATGGCCGAGACCATCCGGGCGGGCATCCAGGCGGTGCCGAAGGGACAGATGGAGGCGGCGCGCACCCTCGGCATGTCGCACTTCACCGCGATGCGCACCATCGTCATTCCGCAGGCGTTCCGGATCGTCATCCCGCCGCTGACGAACGAGCTCATCCTGCTGACCAAGGACTCGTCGCTCGCCTACGTGCTCGGCGTGACGGCGCAGACCATCGAGGTCACCAAGTTCGGCCGGGACATGCTGAACGACCGGGTCAACGCCACCCCGCTGCTGGTGGCCGGCCTCGCCTACCTGGCCATCACCCTGCCCCTGTCCCAGGTGGTACGACGCCTCGAACTCCGCTACGCCAAGGCCCGGTGACCCGCATGACGACCACTCAACCCCGGCCCGCCGTCGAGATCCGCGACCTGCACAAGTCGTTCGGGCCGCTCGAAGTGCTCAAGGGCATCGACTTCGAGGTCGGCCACGGCGAGGTGGTCTGCGTCATCGGGCCGTCCGGGTCCGGCAAGTCGACGCTGCTGCGCTGCGTCAACCTGCTGGAGGAGCCGACCGCCGGCAAGATCTGGGTGAACGGTGTCGAGATGACCGACCCGGATGTCGAGATCGACACCGTACGCCGCGGCATCGGCATGGTCTTCCAGTCGTTCAACCTCTTCCCGCACCTGACCGTGCTGGACAACCTCACCATCGCCCAACGCCGGGTCCTGCGCCGCGGCCGTGGCGAGGCCGAGCGGATCGCGCGGGACAACCTCGAGCGGGTCGGCCTGACCGACAAGGCCGCCGCGTTCCCCGCCCAGCTCTCCGGCGGGCAGCAGCAGCGCGCGGCGATCGCCCGGTCGCTGTCGATGGAGCCCAAGCTGATGCTCTTCGACGAGCCGACCTCCGCCCTCGACCCGGAACTGGTCGGCGACGTGCTCACCGTCATGCGCAAGCTGGCCGAGGACGGCATGACGATGTTGGTGGTCACCCACGAGATGGCGTTCGCCCGGGACGTCGCCGACCGGGTCGTGTTCATGGACGGCGGCGTGGTGGTCGAGCAGGGGCCGCCGCGGGAGGTGCTCGGCGCGCCGCAGCACGAACGCACCCGCTCGTTCCTCTCCCGGGTCCTCGATCCGACCCACGTCGCGCAGCTTGGTCAGCCCGACCAGGCCCCGGAGCCCCCGGAGCCGCCACACCTGCCGGCTGACGACCGTCACAACGTGTGACCGCCGTTTGGTCGACGGTCGGCGGTGCCCGCTCCCTACCGTCGGCCGGCTTCCTGCCGCACACCCCTGCGCCGCCACGGGGCCGCCAGGAACAGGACGGCCAGCACGACGGCAGCGCCGACACCGAGCCCGGTGTGCAGCGGGATTGAGGATCCGCCGGTCGAGGCGGGGCGCTCGCCCTTGACGGGAACGACGGGGCTGTCGTGCTTCTTCTCCTCGGGCGTGACCAGGCGGCCGACGGAGGCGTCACGAGGCAGGGCGAAGCCCCAGTTGAGCAGCGCCGCGGCCTCTCCCAAGCTCCCCAGCGGCGCGGTCTCCGCGCCGAGCAGGGTCACTGCGAGCCGTCGACCGTCGCGTTCGGCCACACCGACGTACGTCTGGCGGGCCAGGTCGGTGAAGCCCGTCTTCCCCCCGAGCGTCCCAGGATAGTGGCCCAGCAGCGTGTTGTCGTGAGTGATGGCGAATGCCGGGTTTCCCGGCTGCGCCGGTATCTGGGCCACCGTGGTGGCGATGTACCGCCGGAAGTCCTCCCTGGCGAAGGTGGCCCGTGCGATCAGCGCGAGGTCGTACGCGCTGGTGTACTGACCGGGGCCGTCCAGGCCCGAGGGCGTCGCGGCGTGGGTCTGGTTGGCGCGCATCCGGCGTGCCTCGTCGTTCATCGCCTCGACTCCGCCCGGCCTGCCCGCACTGCCGCCGCCGACCCGAGCCAGCACGTTGGCCGCGTCGTTTCCGGACTTGAGCAGCAGCCCCAGCCACAGGCTCTCGACGGAGTAACGGCCACCCGCGACCGCGCCCATCAGCGAACTGGCCGGGTCGAGATCGCGCAGATCGGCCCTGGTCACCTCAACCATCTGGGTCGGGTCCAGGCGGGGCATCAGGGACGCCGCCAGCAGCAGCTTCTGGACGCTCGCCGGCGTTCGGCGCTCGTGGGGGCCGCACCCGCCCAAGACCTCGCCACTGTTGAGGTCCGCCACGAGCCAGGAGGTGGCGGTCACTGCCGGCGCCGTCGGCGCGCGCGCCGGAATGGCCAGACCTGTCGTCGCCAGCGCCGCCCCGCCGATCGCCCGGTCAGCGGGGTCGACCGGTGGCGGGGACGGCATGGCGGGCGGTGGAGTCGGCGGCTTCACGGCCGGGCACGGCACGTACGGCGCGGCTGAGGCCCGCACTGGTAGTGGTATCGCCACAGCGGGCATGACCAGCATGGCGCTGAGCGTCACGGCGGCAAACCGAAAGTCGGTCACGTCAACGAACGTAATCGTCAGCAGGGCTGGCGCCGGTCAGATTGGCGAAAGCACGTCGGGTCCTCGCGTTCGGGCAGGCTGTCTTCGCCGTTAGCGTCCTCGGTGACTCGTCTACGTGTCTTTTCGCGAGACGGTATCGGTTGTTCACAAAAGTGCCATCGCTGCTTGGAATGGGAGAGAGTGCCGCCGTTGGTCGACGGCGCCAACAACTGGGGGCAACGGCGGGTGGCCAAGGTCGTCGCGACGCTGCTCGACCTGGATGCCCAGCGCGGCGGCTAGCTGGACGAGCAGCAGGGCTGACCGGACTCGTGGTTCGGTCAACCGAGCAGATCGCCGGTCGGCAGTGGCAGCGGCAGTGGCAGTCCGGGTAGCGACGGCAGCACCGACGGGAGCGGCACCGACGGCAGCGGAAGTCGGGGCAGCGTCGGGTTGGCGCCGGATGTCGGCGAGTCCGTCGGCGCGGGACGCTGTGGCGCTGGTGCCGTCCCGCCCGGTGGCGCGGCGCCGGAGGGCTCGGTGGCGGCGGCCGTCGACATCGCGGGCGACGGCGCCGGAGCCACCGGGGACGTCGCACAGCGAGGCCAGCCGGGGCACAGGTGCGCGGCCAGGTCTCGCAGGACGGCATCGATGTCGGCGCGCAGGCGAGTGGCGTCGGCTGGATCGGTGACTCGGCCCAGGTCCCGCTGGGCCTGGTCGATCAGCTCCCGGGCCTCGTCGTACCGTCCCGCCGCGACGGCCGCGCGGGCACGGGCGGTGCTGTGTTCGACGCCGAGCACCTCGGCCCGCTCAGGATGGAGCACCTTGGTCAGCGACCACAGAGGACTGGTCGGCCCGGCGTCGTGGCTGGCCACCCCCAGCCCCGTCGCCAGCATGAGCACGGCGAGCACGGCGGCGGCCAACCCGAGGGCTCGCCGTCCGGACGCTTCCCACCGGGGTGGGCCGGGAACGGGGGCGGTGGGGGCGCCGGTCCGGAGCGTGCGGGCCCAACCTTCGGGACGTGGCGGGACGACGTGGAGTTCGCCGTCGACCACGGTGTCCGGCTGGTCCGGGGTGACGTCGGCACGCCAGGCGGCCAGCATCGCCGTGAGGCCGTCGGCGTCGGCCTCCTGCTCGCCGCGGCCGAGCGCGTCGAGGAGCAGGTCGTCGCGGTCGATCGCGGCGAGGTCCAGGTCCTCGCCACCGTCCGGTCGGGGCTCGCTCATGCCGCCACCTCGTCAAGTCCGTCGCCGGCAAGGGTACGGAGCCGGGCCAGGGCGCGGGACTGGGCCACCCGTACGGCCGGCGCCGACATTCCGAGGATCGAGCCGACCTCCTCGGCGGTGAGACCAACCGCCACGCGGAGGGTGATTATCTCCCGCTGGACGTCGGGGAGGCGGTGCAGCAGCACCGAGAGACGTCGGGCCAGATCGGTGGCGACGGCCTGCTGCTCCGGCCCGGGTGTGGTGTCCACCTGCTCCAGGTCGGCGTCGGTGACGGCCGCGCCGCGGACCGCCGCGCGCTGGGCGTCGGCCACCTTGTTCGCCGCAATTGCGTAGACGAACGCGGAGAACGGCCGGCCCTGGTCGCGATAGCGGGGAAGCGCCTTCAACACCGCCAGGCAGACCTCCTGGGCTACGTCGTCGGCGGTGGTGTACGCCCCACCGACGCGGCCCAGCCGCGCCCGGCAGTACCGGACCAGCCCCGGCCGCACACTGGTGAGCAGGGCAGCGACCGCCGCCCGGTCGCCGTTGGCGGCCAGGTGGACGAGCTCTGGCTCGATCGCTGTGGTCATGGGGGATGCAGGCACCTTCGTTACCGGCCGGTTAACCGCACGCTATCGAGACGTACGCCACTTTGCCTAGTTCACCTTGTGTGCCGAAGAGGTAGCCCAAAGAAGTTGTTACGCCCGGCCGGATCGCCGCGATGTCACAGGTAGCGAGGCGAGAGGGGGGTGGATGGGCGTCGAGGTGGCGGTGCAGGGTCTGACCAAGTCCTTCGGTGGCCAGCCGGTCTGGTCGGACGTCAACCTGACCCTGCCGGCCGGCGAGATATCCGTGCTGCTGGGTCCGTCCGGCACCGGCAAGTCGGTGTTCCTCAAGACACTGGTGGGCCTGCTCCGCCCGGATGCCGGGTCGATCTGGATCGAGGACAAGGATCTGCCCCGGCTCTCCGAGCGGGAGTTGTACGAGGTGCGCAAGCTGTTCGGGGTGCTGTTCCAGGACGGCGCGCTGTTCGGCTCGATGACGATCTACGACAACGTCGCCTTCCCGCTGCGGGAGCACACCCGCAAGTCCGAGTCCCAGATTCGCGAGGTCGTCACCGAGAAGCTCGACATGGTCGGCATGGTCGGCGCCGAGCGGAAACTGCCGGGGGAGATCTCCGGTGGGATGCGCAAACGAGCCGGCCTGGCCCGCGCGCTCGTGCTCGACCCCCGCATCGTGCTCTTCGACGAGCCCGATTCCGGGCTGGACCCGGTGCGCACCGCGTACCTGAATCAGCTGATCATCGACCTCAACCAGCGGACCGGGGCGACCTTCCTGATCGTCACGCACGACATCAACACCGCGCGCACGGTGCCGGACAACATCGGCCTGATCTACCACGGGCACCTGGCCATGTTCGGGTCGCGGGAGTTGCTGCTGTCCAGCACGGAGCCGGTGGTGCGGCAGTTCCTCAACGCCCAGCGCTTCGGACCGATCGGCATGGCCGAGGAGAAGGACGCCGAGGAATTGCAGGCCGAGGCGGACGCCGGCGTGGAGCTGCCACCGCTGCCGCCCATCCCGCTGCAACTGCCGCCGTCGGACGGGTTGCCCCGCGCCGCCGAGCGGCCCCCGGGGCAGTGGTGCCGGGAGCACGGCGTCACGCCGCCCCCCGGCTCGTTCGCTCGGCTGGCCGACACCGGGGCGCCCACCGTCACGCCGGCCGGAAACGGGCGGCGGTGACCCCGATGAGCGGACCCGTCACCGCCGTACGCCACACCGGCGAGTTCTTCGCGTTCTGCCTGGACACCCTGCGCGGCCTCGGCCGGCGACCGGTGCAGGTCCGCGAGTTCGTCCAGCAGGCCTGGTTCATCAGCTCGGTGTCGATCCTGCCCGCCGCGCTCGTCTCCATCCCCTTCGGCGCGGTCATCGCGTTGCAGCTCGGCTCGCTGGTGCGCCAGCTCGGCGCGCAGTCGTTCACCGGCGCGGCGTCGGTGCTCGCGGTGGTCCGCGAGGCGGGGCCGATCGTCACCGCGCTGATCATCGCCGGCGCGGGTGGCTCGGCGATCTGCGCCGATCTCGGCGCCCGGAAGATCCGCGAGGAGCTCGACGCCATGCAGGTGCTGGGCATCGACCCCATCCACCGCCTCGTGGTGCCCCGCGTACTCGCCTCGATGCTGGTCGCCGTGCTGCTCAACGGCCTGGTCAGTGTGGTCGGGGTGACCGGTGGCTACCTGTTCAACGTGGTCCTGCAGGGCGGCACACCCGGCGCGTACCTGGCCAGCTTTCAGGCCCTGGGACAACTGCCCGACCTGCTGGTCGGCGAGGTCAAGGCGCTGCTCTTCGGCGCCGCCGCCGCGCTGGTCGCGTCGTACAAGGGGATGACCGCCAAGGGCGGGCCGAAGGGGGTCGGCGACGCGGTCAACCAGAGCGTGGTGATCACCTTCATGCTGCTGTTCGCGCTGAACTTCATCGTCACGGCCGTGTACTTCCAGGTCGTACCGCAGAAGGGAAGCTGACGTGCCGGCGCTGCGCCACCTCGACAACCTGGGCGGACAGCTCGCCTTCTACCTGCGGGCGTTCGCCTGGGCGCCGCGCACCGTAAGCCGCTACAAGCGCGAGGTGATCCGCCTCCTGGCGGAGGTGAGCTTCGGCTCCGGCGCGCTCGCCGTGCTCGGCGGCACCGTCGGTGTCATCTGCTTCCTGACCTTCTTCACCGGCACCGAGGTCGGCCTCCAGGGCTACCAGGCGCTCAACCAGCTCGGCAGCAGCGCGTTCACCGGTTTCGTCTCGGCGTACTTCAACACCCGGGAGATCTCTCCGCTGGTCGCGGCTCTGGCCCTGTCGGCCACCGTCGGCTGCGGGTTCACCGCCCAGCTCGGGGCGATGCGGATCTCCGAGGAGGTGGACGCCCTTGAGGTGATGGGGATCCCCTCGCTGCCGTTCCTGGTCACCACCCGCATGATCGCCGGGTTCGTCGCGGTCATCCCGCTGTACGTGGTGGGGCTGCTCGCCAGCTACCTGGCCACCCGCACTATCGCGGTCTTCTACTTCGGACAGTCTGCCGGCACGTACGACTACTACTTTCACCTGTTCCTGCCGCCGGAGGACGTGCTGTGGTCCTTCGGCAAGGTGCTGGTGTTCAGCGTGATCGTGGTGCTGGTGCACTGCTACTACGGCTACACCGCCAGTGGTGGGCCCGCCGGCGTCGGCGTCGCGGTCGGACGGGCCGTGCGGCTCGCCATCGTCGCGGTCAACATCGTCGACTTCTTCCTGTCGCTGGCCATCTGGGGCGCCACCACCACCGTCCGGATCGCGGGGTGACCATGAGACATCGCATTCTCGGCATCGTCTTCATCGCCGTGCTGACCGCGGCGTTGACCGCCTCCGTGCTGCAGTACCGCAAGGCGTTCACGCCGGTCACCTGGGTCACCCTGCAGGCCGGCCGGTCCGGCCTGCAGCTCAGCCCGGGCGCCGACGTCAAGGTCCGCGGGGTCGTCGTCGGCGAGGTGCGCTCGGTCGGCAGCGAGGGCGCGGGCGCGAGCATCCGGCTGGCCCTGGACCCGGCCACCACGCCGCGGATCCCCGCCGATGTCAGTGCGCGGCTGCTGCCCAAGACGCTCTTCGGCGAGCGGTACGTCGAACTCGTGCCGCCGGCCGGCGGCAACGGCGTACCGATCCGTGACGGCGCGGTCATCACCCAGGACCGCAGCCGCACCGCCGTCGAGCTGGAACGCGTCCTCGACGAGGCGCTGCCGCTGCTCCAGGCGGTGCGGCCCGAACAGCTCGCCGCGACGCTGGGCGCGATCGCCACCGCCCTCGACGGACGCGGCGAGCAGCTCGGCGCGAACATCGAGCGGCTCGGTGCGTACCTGCGGCAGCTGAACTCGGCGATGCCGGCCATCGCCGAGGACGTCCGCAAGCTCGCCGTCGTGCTGGACAGCTACGACGCCGCCCTGCCCGACCTGCTCGCCCTGCTGCGGGACGTCACCGTCACCGCCCGCACCGTCACCGACCAACGTGCACAGCTGGCGGCGTTCCTCGCCGACACCACCGACACCGCCGACGCCACCCGCGGCTTCCTCGACCGACACGGCGATCAGATCATCGAGCTCGGCCAGGTGAGCCGCCCGGTGCTGGAACTGCTCGCCACGTACGCCCCCGAGTACCCGTGCCTGATGAGCGGGCTGGTCGCCCTGCAACCCCAGGTCGAGGAGGTCTTCGCCGGCGGGCGGATGCACGTCACCCTGGAGGTCACCCGCGACGGCGGCAGGTACGAGAAGGGCCGCGACGAGCCCGTCTACGGCGCGCACGACGGGCCGCAGTGCCGTGGCCTGCCCCAACCGGGGCGGCCGGCGCCCAGCGTGCCGGTCGCCGACGGTTACGACCACGGCGGCGCCCGCCCGCATGACCCCTTGCCGGTCGGCCTGGCGGCGGCCGTGCCCGCCGCCGGTTCCCCGGCGATGGGCCGGGCCGCCACCGGCGAGGAGCGCGCGCTGGTCAAGCCGCTGGTCGGTGCCGTCACCGGCATCCTGCCCGCGGAGGTCCCCGACATCGCGGTCCTGCTCTGGGGGCCGTTGCTGAGAGGAGGGGTGGTGAACGCGCGATGAGTAACAAGGCCATGGCACCCCTGCTGAAGCTGGTGGTCTTCGCCGCGGTGACCCTGCTGCTGACGGCGCTGCTCGCGCAGACCCTCGGTGCCTTCCCACCGGGCGGGGTCACCTACCGGGCCCGGTTCACCGACGTCACCGGCCTGCTCCCCGGCGACGACGTCCGCGTCGCCGGTGTGCAGGTCGGTCGGGTCCGCGGCATCACGGTGGTCGACGACACGCTCGCCGAGGTGGCCTTCACGGTCACCTCCGACGTTCCGGTGGCCACCAGCGTCCGCGCCAAGATCCGCTACCGCAACCTGGTGGGCCAGCGGTACGTGGCGCTGAGCGAGGGGCCGGGGGAGGGGCGTCCACTGCGGCCTGACGGCCTCATCCCCCTCGGCCAGACGACACCGGCCCTGGACCTCACGGTGCTGTTCAACGGGTTCCGGCCCCTGTTCACGGCGCTCAGTCCCGAGGACGTCAACAAACTCGCCTACGAGATCATCCAGGTGCTGCAGGGCGAGGGCGGCACGGTCAGCAGCCTGCTGCAACGCACCGCGTCGCTGACCAACACCCTCGCCGACCGGGACGCCGTCATCGGGCGGGTCATCACCAACCTCAACGGCGTCCTGGGCACGCTGGCCGACCGGGACCAGAACCTGGACCAGAGCATCAGCCAGCTCCAGCAGTTCGTCTCCGGGCTGTCCGCCGACCGCACGGCCATCGGCGAGTCCCTGGTCAGCATCGGTGAGCTCACCACCGCGACGTCGTCGCTGCTGCGCGACGTACGACCACCGCTCGCCGCGGACGTGCGCGCCCTGGACGAGCTCTCCGGCACCCTCAACCGCAACGCGGCCGTCATCGACGGCACCCTCGGGCGGCTGCCGGAGCGGTACGAGTCCCTGACCCGCGTCGCGTCCTCCGGCTCGTGGTTCAACTTCTACCTCTGCGACTTCGACGGCAACGTGGCGGTGTCGGGCCGGGCACCGCTCGACCTGCCCACCTTCAGCGCCCCGGCCGCCCGATGCGCCGGAGGCAGCCAGTGACACCGTTTCGGGAACGCAACCCGGTGATCGTCGGCACGCTCGGGCTGGCGCTGATCGTCGCCGTGCTGCTGGGCGCCTTCCAGCTCGACCGGCTGGCCGACCTCACCGGACGCGGCTACCAGGCGGCCTTCCACGACGCCAGCGGCCTCGTCACCGGCAACGAGGTGCGGGTCGCCGGGGTGCGGGTCGGCAAGGTGACCGCCGTGGAACTCGCCCGCGACAGCGCGGCGTACGTACGGGTCGGGTTCCGGGTGGACGACGACAGCGTGCGGCTCGGCACCGACACCGGCGCCACGATCAGGATCAAGACGGTGCTCGGCCAGAAGTATCTGGCCCTCTCGCCCGCCGGACCGGGTCGGCTGCGCGAGGGCGGGCAGATCCCCCTCGCCCGCACCGCGGCGCCGTTCGACGTGGTGCAGGCGGTCACCGGGCTGGCCGACACGCTCGACCGGGTCGACACCGACCAGCTCGCCGCCGCCTTCACCACCCTGTCCGAGACCTTCGCCGACACCCCCGGGAGCGTCAACGCCTCCCTGGTCGGCCTTTCCCGGCTCTCCCGGACCGTCGCCGGGCGCGACGCCGAACTGCGGGCGCTGCTCGACCGTGCCCGCCAGGTGACCGCCGTGCTCGCCACCCGGGACGAGGAGTTCCGCGAACTGGTCACCGACGGCGAGGCGCTGCTGAGCGAGGTGAGTCGGCGTCGGGACGCCATCCACAAGCTGCTCGTCGGCACCGACGAACTGGCCACCCAACTGTCCGGCCTGGTCAGCGACAACCGCGCCCAGCTCGCCCCCGCGCTGCACAAGCTGCGGGAGGTCGTCGCCATCCTGCAACGCAACCGGGACGACCTGGAGAAGACCATCCAGCGGATGGGGCCGTTCGTGACCGCGTTCGCCAACGTGGTGGGCAACGGCCGCTGGTTCGACTCGTACGTTTCCGGTCTGCTCCAGCCGTACCAGCCCACGGGAGGCCGCTGATGCCCGGTCCCATCCAGCGGCGGCGACGGCCGATCGCCGTCACCACCGCCCTCCTGGTAGCCGTCGCCGGCGGCGTGGTCGTTCTCCGCGACGGCACACCCACACGGCGGGTCGTCGCCCACTTCACCCGCGCCGTCGGCGTGTACCCCGGATCGGACGTCCGGGTGCTGGGCGTCCGCGTCGGGGAAGTGGTCGCGGTGACCCCGCAGGGCCGCACCGTCCAGGTGACCATGTCCTACGACCCGGGGATCACGGTTCCCGCCGACGCGCAGGCGCTCATCGTGCCGCCCAGCGTGGTCAGCGACCGCTACGTCCAGCTCACTCCCGCCTACGCTGGCGGCGCAGCCCTGGCCGACAGGGCCGAGATCCCGCTGGAGCGGACCGCCGCTCCGATGGAGATCGACGACATCTACCAGGCGCTCGACGACTTCAACCGCACCCTCGGCCCGGAGGGCGCCAACCGCGACGGCGCTCTGTCCGACCTGGTCGCCACCGGCCGCGCCAACCTTGAGGGCAACGGCCAGAACCTGCACGACACCCTCGACGGCCTGTCCCGGGCACTGGCCACCCTCTCTGACGGGCGGCAGGACCTCTTCGGTTCGGTCGCCAACCTGCAGCGCTTCACCACCGCGCTGGTCCGCAGCGACCGGGAGGTGCGCACCTTCAACCAGCAGTTGGCCGACGTCGCCCAACAACTGGCCGGGGAGCGTGACGAACTGGCCGCCGCGCTGCGCAACCTCTCCACCGCGCTGGCCGACGTGACCACGTTCGTGCGGCAGAACCGCGACGCGTTGACGTCCAACGTCGCCGCGCTGGCGGACATCACCGGCATCCTGGTCCGCCAGCAACAGGCCGTCATCGACATCCTCGACGTCGCCCCGCTGGCCCTGAACAACCTCAACCTGGCCTACAACCCGCGTTCCGGCACCCTGGACACCCGCGACAACGTGATGGGTCCCTACGACCCCGCCGGTTTCGCCTGCTCGCTGATAGTGGACCAGCTCCCCGGGGCGCAGGTGCCCGCCAAGTGCCGGGCACTCGCGCAGACCCTGCACTCCCGCGGGCTGCCCATGACCGACCAACTCCGCAAGCTCCTCAAGCTGCCGCCCGGCGCCCCGGCGACCGGCGGGTCCTCACCGGGGAAACCTCCCCTCAGTTCCCCCGGTGCGCCGATCCCCGACCAGGCGCCGGGCGGCCCCGGCATCACCAGCGACCCCACCCTCGGCGGCATCCTGCGGGGTGTGTCATGAGCGCACGCATCCTGCGGACCCTGGCGTGCGCGATCGTGGTGGTGATCCTGCCGGCCGGGTGCGGCCTGCCCGACCTCGCCGACCTGCCGCTGCCCGGCGGCGCCCCCAGGGGCGACGGGTACGCCGTCACCGCCGAGTTCAGCGACGTGCTCGACCTGGTGCCGCAGGCCGCCGTGAAGGTCGACGACGTGACGGTCGGCAGCGTGGAGAAGATCTCCCTGGCCGGCTGGACCGCCCGGGTCACCCTGCGCATCGGCGCAGACGTCCATCTGCCGTCCAACGCGACAGCCGCCGTCCGGCAGAGCAGTCTGCTGGGCGAGAAGTACGTGACGGTCGCGCCGCCGCCCACCGGCGCCGCCGCCGGTCGACTCGCCGACGGTGACCTCATCCCGCTGTCGCGGACCGCTCGCGGTGCCGAGGTGGAGGAGGTCCTCGCCGCCCTCGGGCTGCTGCTCAACGGAGGTGGTCTGGCGCAGCTGAGAACCATCAACCAGGAGCTCGGCGCCGCACTCGACGGACGGGAGCCCGCCGTCCGGGACGCGCTGGACGAGCTGGACACGTTCATTGGCGGGCTGGACAAGCAGAAGGCCGACCTGGTCCGCGCCCTCGACGCCCTGGACCGGCTCAGCGGCCGGCTCGATCGTCAGAAGCAGGTGCTCGGCGATGCCGTGGACTCCCTCGCCCCGGGCCTGACCGTGCTGGCCGGGCAGCGCGCCCAACTGACCCGGGCGCTGACCGCACTGGACCGGTTGGGCGACGTCGGCACCCGGGTGGTCAACCGGAGCCGCGACGACACGCTGGCCGACGTACGGGCGCTGCAACCGATCCTGGAGCAGCTGACACGTGCCGGGAACGACCTGCCGAAGTCGCTGGACTTCATGCTGTCGTTCCCGTTCCCACCCAATGTCACCGGCGCGATCGTCGGCGACTTCGTCAATCTCTCCATGACCGCCGACCTCGACTCGGCGTCGATCCTGGCGAACCTGGTCGCCGCCGCCCCCACCGCGCCGGCCCGTTCGCGCACACCGGCAAAGGGGGCCACCCACGGCGGGGCACCGGCTGCCGGTGGCGCCGCACCGACCGTGCCGCGGCCCGGCGGCGGGTCCCGCCCGCTGCCCGACCTGCCGATCCTCAAGTGCCTGCCCGACCCGCTCAACTTCCCCGCGACCTGGACGCCGCCGAAGGACTGTCTGCTGCCGGAGGGCTGCGTCCTGCTCAAGCCCGGCTCGAAGGTGCCCATCGGCGGGCTGATCCTGCCGAAGGGCCTCGTGCCACCGGGCACGGTCTTTCCCGTCGGGACCGAACTGCCCGCCGGCACGGTCCTGGCGGCACAGTGCATCCTGCCGCTGACCGGCGCGGTGATCGGACAGATCGGTACCCTGCCGGACCTGCTGTCCGAAGGGTTGAAGCCATGATCGGACGTACCGCGAAGGTGCAGGTGCTGGCGTTCCTGCTGGTGAGCGTGCTCGGCGTCAGCTACGTCGGCGTCGGCTACGTCGGGCTGGGCGACCGACTGCTCGGCGGAAGCTACGTCGTCCACCTGGACCTCGCCCGGGCGGGCGGCATCTTCCCCAACGCCCCGGTCACCTACCGTGGCGTGCCCGTCGGCCGGGTCGCCGCGGTCGCCCTGCGCGGTGACGGGGTCCGGGCCGACCTACGGTTGCAGCGCGACGTCCGGGTACCGGACGACCTGCGGGCCGTGGTGGCGCACCGCTCCGCCGTCGGCGAGCAGTACGTGGACCTGCGTCCGGAGCGCGACAGCGGGCCGTACCTCACCGACGGCGCGGTGATCCCGGTCGAGCGGACCGGTGTCCCGCTCGCGCCGGAGGTCCTGCTGAGCAACCTCGACGCCCTGGTGCGCTCCGTCGGGCCGGAGGATCTCACCGTCCTGATCACCGAACTCGGCGCCGCGTTCGAGGGCAACGAGCTGGCCCTGGCCCGGATCCTGAACGACGGGGACGCGCTGCTGACCGATGCGACCACCCGCCTGCCAGAGACCCTCGCGCTGATCAACGACGGGCGAACCGTGCTCACCACCCAGGCCGAGTCGGCGCAGGCGCTGCGCCGGTGGGCGGCGGGCCTTGCCCAGTTGGCGGCCACCGTCCGCGCCGCCGACCCCGACCTGCGGCGGCTGCTCGCCGCCGGGCCTCCCGCCGGTCGGGAACTGGTCGCGTTGCTGCGGGGGCTGGAACCGACGGTCGGCGCCCTGCTCGGCAACCTGGTGACCGTCAACGGCATCGCCGCCCGGCGGCTGCCCGGCATCGAGCAACTGCTGGTGGTGTACCCGATCGCCGTCGCCGGCGGTTTCACCGTCACCCCGGGCGACGGCACCGCCCACCTCGGCCTGGTCCTCAACGTCGACGATCCGCCGTGCTGCGTTTACGGGGGGCGAACCACCTGCGACGCGGGGGAGCGGGCGGCCGGCGCCAGCGTGCGCGGCGCGGCCAACGCCCCCCGACCGGGCGGCCGGGAGCCAGCTCCCGACCCGGGGCGGTCCGGCGGCGCCCCGACCGCCGGGGCCGCGACCGCCGGGTACGACCCGACGACCGGCCTGGTGCTCGGCTCGGACGGCCGGCCGTTGCAGTTCGGCGGCACCGGGGGCCAGTCCCGGACGGCCGGGGACCAGTCGTGGAAGCAGTTGCTGCTGGCCGGGGTGACGCCGTGAGCGACGCGAAGAAGGAGGCGCAGATGCGGGCCCGGAGGGACCACACGCTGAAAGTCATCAAGGGGGCGAAGCCCGGGGTGCCCGGCCGCGCGTCGCAGCGCCGGATCGTGCCCCGCCAGTTCCCCCGACCGGTCGAGCCGATCGAGGACCTGCTGAAGCGGCTCGACCAGGAGCCGGTCGAGGACCCGGCGGATGCCGCGGACCCGGCGAGAGGAGACGACCCCGCGAGCGCGGACAGCTCGCCGGAGGACAGCTCGGGCGACCGTCGCACGGGCGAGCGGGCTCCGTCGGCGCCCCGGCGACGGTCGCTGATCATCCTGCTCGTGGCCGTGCTCGCCGCCACGGTCGTGGCCGGCGGCGTGACCGGGCACCGCTGGTACGTCGACCGGGCGACGGACCAGGCCCGGCAGCAGGCCCTCGCCGCCGCCAAACAGGCCAGCGTCAACTTTGTCTCGGTCAGCGCGGCCAGCGTCGACCGGGACATCCAGCGGATCACCGCCGGAGCCACCGGCGACTTCAAGGACGAGTTCACCCGAGGTCAGTCGCAGGTCCGCGCCGCGGTCGTGGAGAACAAGGTCGACTCGCGCGGAACGGTGCTGCGGGCCGGGCTGGTCTCTGGAGATCGCCGTCGAGCGGTCGTACTGGTCGCCGTCGACGCCACCGTCAAGAACATCAAGGCACCCGAGGGACGGCCGTCGCACTACCGGATCCAGCTGGACATCGTCCACGACAAGGCCTCCGGGCGGTGGCTCGTGTCGCGGCTGCAGTTCGTCGGATGAGAGAGGGAGGACACGTGCGTACCCTGGTCCGATTCCCGCGACGGCCGCGCGTTCCTCGGCTGCGCCCCACCCGGATCCGGCTCGTCCCGGCGCTGGTCGTCGCGATCGTGCTCGCGGCCGCCGTCGCCGGCGCCGGCTGGTGGGGCGACCACCGCGCCGAGCGGCGGGACAGCGCCGTACGCCAGGCGCTGGCCACGGCGCCCGCCGCCGCCAAAGCGATCTTCTCCTACGACTACCGCACGTTCGACGACAGCGTCACCAACGGCCGCGCCTTCGCCACCGGACAGTTCGGCACGGAGTACGAGCAGACCACGACGGCGTTGAAGCAGACCGCGGCCACCCAGCAGGCGATCGTGGCGGCGGAGGTGTCCGCGACGGGCGTGGTGACCGCGACCGCCGAACGGGTCGAGTTGCTCGTCTACCTCAACCAGTACCGGCGCAACGTGAACACGGCCGGGGAGAAGGTCGACCAGAACCGGGTGGTGCTCACCCTGGTCCCGGTGGACGGGGAGTGGAAGGTGGCCAAGGCAGCGGCCATCTGACGTGCGCCGGTGCGGCTGACGTGGGCCGGGGCGGCTCTCGGCGTACCAGGCATCGGTCAAAAACGGTGAAAAGCGTCAAATGGTCGTGATGATCGACCCGGTGGGTCAGTTCCGTCTCCCAGGGTGACTGATGGGCGCTCGACGGGCCGGACCGATACGGGACGTCCTCATGACCTGCTCCTGGCCGGGCAAGGGTTAGGCTTCCTGCCGTGATTGACGTGCAGGGGAGCGGGAGCGACGAGCGGCTGCGTCGCATCGAGGCGGTTACCGACGCCGCGCTGTCCCAGCTCGACGTCAACGACCTTCTGGAAGAGCTGGTTGATCGTATCCGCGAGGTGCTGGGCGTTGACACCGCGGCCATCCTGCTGCTGGACCTGCACGCCCAGCAGTTGGTGACCACCGCGACGAAGGGCCTGGGGGACGACGTCCGCGAAGGTGCGCGGATCCCCGTCGGCAGCGGCTTCGCCGGCCGGATCGCCCAGGAGAAGCAGCCCGTCCTGGTGGAGAACGTCACCGCCGCGGACGACCCGGCTCTGTTCGGTCGCGGAGTCCGCTCGTTGTTGGGTGTGCCGATGTTCGCCGGCGGCGAGCTGATCGGCGTCCTGCATGTCGGCTGCCTGCGGCGGCACCAATTCACCGGTGACGACGTGCAGTTGCTGCAACTCACCGCCGACCGGGCGAGCCTCGCCAGCCGGACCCGGGCCAGTGGCCTCGACCGCAGCGCCGCCCTCGCACTGCAACGAAGCCTGCTACCCACCCACCTGCCCGACGCGCCAGGTGTGGACATGGCAGCCCGCTACGTGCCCGGCCACGACGCCGGCGTCGGCGGCGACTGGTACGACGTGTTCACCCTGCCCTCCGGTTGGCTGGGTGTCGTCATCGGCGACGTGTCCGGGCACGGCCTGCGCTCGGCGGTCGTCATGGGGCGTCTCCGCAGCGCACTGCGCGCCTACGCGCTGGTCTGCGACGACCCGGCCACTGCGTTGACCCTGCTCGACCGCAAGATCCAGCATTTCGAGACCGGCAACCTCGCCACGGTCCTCTACGCCATGATTTCCCCGGACCGCACCGTCATCCGGGTTTCCCTCGCCGGCCACCTGCAACCCGTCCTGGCCGGGCCAGGACACCCCGCCGAGACGCTGCAGATTCCCGTCGATCTTCCCCTGGGTGTCGGCTCACGTCAGCCGGCCCGCCGGTGCACCGACGTCGCGTTCCCCTCCGACGCCCTGCTGATCTGCTACACCGATGGGCTCGTCGAACGCCGCGGCGAGGTCATCGACGTCGGCATCGACCGGCTCTGTGCAGCCGTTGAACCAGGTCTCGCCGAGGAAGTCTGCGCCCGTGTCATGACCACACTCGCCGGCGAGCAGGCCACCGACGACATCGCCCTGCTCGCCATCCACTCGGCCAACAGACGTGTCCCGTGAACGACTCTGACCGGCTGTTCCAGAGCTGTCGCCCATACAGTGCACCTGACCGGTGCCACGCAGGTCCCCGGACTGATCCTGCCGGAGCCGACGCGGCGGCCGGATCACGCACCTCGGAGGCCGCAGCTTGAGTATCTCCGTCGCCACCAGGACCGACAGCTTCGCGCACCCCGCTCTCTTCTACGCCTACCGCGATGACTACCTGGCCGGCACGCTGCCGTTCATCCAGGCCGGCCTCGCCGCCGACGAGCCGGTCATGGTCGCCGTCCCGGGGGACAACCTCGACCACATCCGCGCCGCGCTCGGCACCGACGCGGGCAGGGTGCAGCTGCACGACATGAGCGTGGCCGGGCGCAACCCGGGCCGGATCATTCCGGGTGTCCTGCTCGCCTTCGCCGCCGCCCACGCCGGGAAGCGGGTGCGCATCATCGGCGAACCGATCTGGGCCGGCCGTACCGCGACCGAGTACCCCGCCTGCGCCCAGCACGAGGCACTGATCAACGCCGCGTTCGCCGGCCGGCCGGCCACCATCCTCTGCCCCTACGACACCCGTCACCTGGACCGACGCTGGCTCGACGACGCCCACCGCACCCATCCCGTCGTCCAGCTGGGCAGCGTGGTGCGGGAGAGCCCGCACTACGCCGACCCGGTCGCGGTGGCCGCGGGGTTCAATCTGCCGCTGCAGGACCCGCCCGCCCAGGCGACCACCATCACCATCGACCTGCACGCCCTCTCGGCCATCCGTCGGGTGGTGACCGCCGAGGCCACCGCGGCCGGCCTGCCCCCCGACCGGGTCTCCGACCTCACCCTGGCGGTCAGCGAACTGGCCGCGAACACGATCAAGCACACCGCCGGCGGCGGCACCCTCGCGGTCTGGACCGACGACACCCGGCTGGTCTGCCAGCTCACCGACACCGGGCACATCACGAATCCACTCGCCGGCCGGATCCCGGTGCCGCCGCAGCAGCCCGGCAGCCGCGGGCTCCTCCTGGTCAACCAGCTCTGCGATCTCGTGCGCGTCCACACCGTGCCGGGTGCCACCACGATCCGCCTGCACATGCACCGCTGACGGCCGAGCGACCCGGCAGCCGGAGACCTCAGCCGCGCAGGGTCGTGGACGGCGACTCGCCGAAGCGCACCCGGTAGTCGCCGGCAAAGCGGCCAAGATGGACGAACCCGTGGTGCAGGGCAACGGTCGTCACGGACGCGCCGGGGCCGGCCGCGCGCAGCGCACGGTGGACCGCATCGAGCCGGCATGCGCGCAGGTACGCCGTCGGCGTCGTCTGCAACTCGCGGCGGAAGCAGTCCTGCAGCGTTCGTACGCTCACCCGGAGCGCCTCCGCGACATCCCCGACCGTCAGCGCCTCGCCGTGGTGGTCCGCGATCAGGGCGCAGGCCCGGCGCACGAGGCGCCCGGCGGCCGTGTGGTGTGCCGGCTCGGCGAGCTGGTCGGAATGGGTGTGCCGGTGGGCCAGCAACAACTTGCCGATGAGTCCCTGCTGGAACCGAGCGGCGACCTGAGGGTGGTCGAGCAGGGAGGCGTCCATCGGCTGCGACAGCTCGTCGGCGAGGAAGTCCACACCGCGTGCCCACGCCATCGCGGCGGCCGTGGTCATGGTCATGCCGATGTCGAAGCGGACCGGGCCGTCCACCGGCCGGCCCAGCAGGCGGGCGAGTTCCCGGTCGACGGTGCGCCGGTCGGCGTAGAAGATCCGGTGCGGCGAACCCGCGGACCAGTGCATGTCGGACGCGTCGTAGGGGGAGAGGACGGAGGCGACGTCGGGCGTCGAGGTCACGCTATGGCCGGCGTGCCGCACCATCGTGCTGCCGCTGCGGGGGATCTGCACGAGGTAGAAGGTCTCCAGCGGGCCGGGTTGGATCCGGACCGCCTGGCCGTAGTCGAGGTCGATGACGCCCACGCCTCCCGCGCGACGGGCCGCCATCCGCAGTCGAACGTCGCGGACACCCGCCTGTGGTGTGAGCCGGTGCGGGCAGAAGACGCGACCCACCTCGGCACGAGCGTGCTCGACGTCGTCGGTCCTGACCGTCACGGCATCCATCCGACACCTCCCGGGCGTCCCGCTGCGCTGACCCTAGGACGCGACCCGGGCGGGCAGCACGGGAAAGCCGCCGACCCGACAAGGAACGGCTCGGGTGCCGGCTGCGCGCGGCGGACACACCTCGCGCACGGCGGATAGCGGCCCGTCCGCCGTGCCCGTTAGCGTGCTGACACCGCCAGCGCCTCTGCTGCCGCGGTACCTCGCCAGCGGGTCACACACACTCTCCGGAGGCTGCCATGAGGATCGCCGTCGTCGGCGCTGGATTCGCCGGCCTGAGCGCAGCGAAGGTGCTGCGGCAGAGTGGCTTCGACGTCACCGTGTTCGAGAAGGCGCCCGACGTCGGCGGAGTGTGGAGCCGTACCCGTCGGTATCCCGGCCTTCGTACCCAGAACGACAAGGGCACCTACCACCTCTCCGACCTCCCCATGCCCGCGCACTACCCGCAGTGGCCGACGGGCGAGCAGGTCCAGCAGTACCTGGAAAGCTACGTGGAGATGTTCGGGCTCGACGCTGTCCTGCGTCTCTCCACGGAGGTCGTCTCCGCGGCACTCCTGGACGACGAGACCGGGTGGCTGCTCGCGTCGCGCCCGACGGGTCAGGACCCGGTGACCGTGGAGCGGTACGACCACCTCATCGTCGCCAACGGCATCTTCTCCGATCCTCTCGTCCCGTCCTTCGACGGACGCGAGGACTTCACCGCCGCCGGAGGACGGGTCCTGGCCGCGGGCGATTTCCACGACCTCGCGGCGGCCCGGGGAAAGAACGTCCTCGTCGTCGGCTACGGCAAGTCCTCCTGCGACGTGGCGGTCCCGCTGAGCGACGTCGCCGCCCAGACCCACCTCGTCGCCCGCGAGCTGCTCTGGAAGATGCCCAGGAAGCTCGGCAACTTACTCAACTACAAGTACCTCCTGCTCACCAGGATGGGTGAGGCGCTGTTCCGCTACCTCAGCCTGAAGGGCGTCGAGCGGTTCCTGCACGGTCCGGGAGACGGTCTGCGCCGTACCATGCTCGACAGCGTCGGGTCGGTCGCGACCAGGCAGCTCAAGCTGCGCGAGCTGGGCCTCGTGCCGAACGGCACCTTCCAGGACATCGCCCGCAGCACCGTCAGCCTCGCGACGGAGGGCTTCTTCGAGCGCGTCGCGGACGGCCACATCACCGTCCACCGGGACCGGACGATCAGAGAACTCCTGGTCGACGACGGTCGACCGGCCGCCCGCCTCGACGACGGCACGGTGCTCGCCGCGGACCTGGTGATCTGTGGCACCGGTTTCCGGCAGCACGTTCCGTTCTTCGATGACGCGCTGCACGCCCGGCTCCAGGACGCCGCCGGCAACTTCATGCTCTACCGGCAGATCCTGCCGATCGACGTCCCACGCCTGACCTTCGCCGGCTACAACTCCTCGTTCTTCAGTCCGCTGAGCGCGGAGATGGCCGCGGTCTGGACCGCCGCCCACCTGCGGGGCGGGATCGCACTGCCGCCCCGGGAGCGGATGCGCGAGGAGGTTCGCACGCGGGTGGCCTGGATGGCGGCGCGGACCAGCGGGCGGCACGCCCGGGGCACGAACGTCATCCCGTTCTCGATGCACAACATCGACGAGGTGCTCGATGAGCTGGGGCTCAACCTCGGCCGGTTGGCACGGGCCCGACAGTGGCTGTTGCCCGTCGACCCGCGCTCCTACCGGAGGGTGACGACCCGCATGATCCGGCGTACCGCCGAGGGCCGCGCGACGGACCGGGTCGAACCGACCCCGGCCCCTCGCGCAGCGCGGTGAGGGGGCTGGACCGTCACCGAAGGCGTATTCGCGATAACCGTCAAGGCGGGGTAAATACCGGGATAAAATGCCTCATCACAGATGAGGCTGGACCGGTCGGCGAGGAGGCGCGGGGGCGATGGCGGCGGGGCAGAGCACCGAGCATCGCCACCAGGCTTGGAAGCTGGACGTCCCGGTGCCCGTGCCGGCGGCCCTGGCCGGTAGCTGAACCCCTCCGTGCTGACGGGCGCGGCGTTCCGAGGGCTCGGGGACAGCAGGAGCCCGCAACGGGCAACCGTCCTGGAGTTGCTCTTCGACATCGTCTACGTCTTCGCGCTCGCCCGTCTCGCCGGACGGGTCGCCGACGACCTGACCATCGTCCGGCACTCGCTGCTGTCGGAGGCGGGTCAGACGCTGCTGTTCTTCGCGGCGATGTGGATGATCTGGTCGCTGAACGCCCTGATGGCGAGCACCTACGACCCGCGCCGAACCGACATCCAGATCCTCCTGCTCGCGACGATGTTCGGCACGCTGGTGTTGTCGGTCACCCTGCCCCAGGCGTTCGGGCAGCGCGGTGTGATCTTCGCGTGCGCGTACGTCCTCATTCAGGTCGGCCGCCCGCTCTACCTGACGTGGGCCCTGCGAGGCCATCCGATACGGGAGGTCTCGGCCCGGGTGCTGAGCTGGCACGCGGTGTCCGGCGTGCTGTGGATCGGCGGCGGCATCAGCGGAGGGCTCGGCCGCGGCGTCTTCTGGACCGTCGCCCTCTCCATCGAGGTCGTCGGGGCGGCCACCAACTGGCCCGCCCTCGGGATTGCCGGGGCACGCCGCAACGCCCTGTCCGGGGTCTCCTACATGCACCTCGCCGAGCGGTACAACCAGTTCTTCATGATCGCGCTCGCCGAGGTGGTGCTCGAAGCCGGCCTCACCATCAGTTTCCCGGGCTTCTCGACCCTGCGGACCATCACCCTTGTCGCCGCGTTCGTGGCGGTGGTGGCGTTCTGGCGGATCTACTTCTACCACGCGGGCCCGGGTCGGGACACGACCGCCAGCTCGGCCGGGGAGGGGATGCAACTGTCCCGGTGGGCGAGCTTCAGCCTGCTGCTCATCGTCGGCGGCATCATCTGCCTCGCGGTCGGCTTCGGACAGATCATGGAGGACCCGGATCCGCCGATCGACTGGGCCCTGGTGGTCGTCATCTTCGGCGGCCCGGCGCTGTTCCTGATCGGGCGGACCTACCTGGAGCAACTGTCCCGCACCGGGGCGCGCTGCCGGGTGCTGTTGCTCGGGGCGCTGGCGCTGGTCGTGGCCGCGCCGCCGATGGTGTTCCTTCCGCCGATCGCGGCGGTTGTCACCGCCGGGTCGATCCTGGCCGGGATCGCCATCTCCGACGGGTTCGCCCACCGGCGCGGACCGGAAACCAATCCGCAGCTGTAGCCGGCCTCGGGGTACACCTCTCCGCGCGGGCACGGCAGCCCGAGCGCGTCTTGCCGCCGGCGAGAACCTCGGATAGGTTCTGGGGCACGCCGTCGAGCCGGGAGGAGGTCAGAACAATGTCCGATGTTCTGCGCCCCCTCCGCGCCCCGGCGTCCACGCGGATCTGACCCGGGGCGCTCGCTTTCCGGAGGATCAACCTATGACCGACCTGGTCATCCGTCCGCTCGTCGCGGGCGAGGAACACATGTTCGACTCCATGCCCGATCCGCTGCCCCAACTGCGCAAGGTCGGCTACGCCGACGGGATCGCCGGCGGCGGCTACCGACCCGAGACCACCTGGGTCGCCCTCCGAAGCGGCCGGGTGGTCGCCCGGGCGGCCTGGCTCCTTCCGCCGGGTGCCGTCGGTGCGCCCTGGTTGGAGCGGTTCGACCTGGACGCCGAGCCGGAGGTGGGCGCGGCACTGCTGCGCGCCGCCCACGAGGCGCTGGGCGGTCCCGGCCTGTACTTCGCCGCCATGCCGGCGCACTGGCGGCGGCGGCCCGAGGTGCTGGCCGTGGTGGAGGCGCCGATGGCGGCGGCTCGGCTCGCCGGGCTGGTCGAGCGGGGGGAGCGGCTGAGATGCTCCTGGACGGGCACGCCGTTGCCGGCCACCTCCGGGCGGTACGCCTTCCGCCCGGCCGCCGACCCGACCGAGATCAACGCACTGGTCGCCCGGATCGCCGAGCCGGACGTGCTGACCGGTGTGGAGATAGCGCGGGCGGTCGGCGGCGTCGACCTGGCCACCGACCCGCTGGCCTGGCTGCGGGGTCCGGCGGGGGACTGGCGGGTCGCGCTGGACGACGGCGTGCCGGTCGGGCTTGTCGGACCAGCGGGCGACGCCTGTTACCCGCTCATCGCCTACCTCGGTCTGCTCGACGAGGCCGTCCGGAGTGAGCTGCTGGTCGAGGCGGTCCGGGTGCTGGCAGCCGGTGGCGCGCGGGAGGTGATCGCCGACGTGGACGCCCACCGGGTGGCGGTGCTGGCGGAGTTGGAACGGACCGGGTTCCGACAGCTGCGCTCGCGGGTCCTCTTCGCGCCGGCGACCGGCACGCCGCCCGATCCGGCGGTCGCCGCCGCCGGCCGCCTGGGCTGACCGACCGGGGGTACGCCCTGGCGCCACCAGGGCGTACCCCTACCCACCGCCGCATCGACCGAACGGCCGGTGGGAGGATCTGGCCGTGTCCAAGATCGTTGTCAACCCCTGCCACCAGGCCTGACGTCGATGGACCTGTTCGGTGGGCACCACACCTTCCTCGACTACTGGGTCGCGCTCATCGGCGACGGGCTGACGCTCGTCGTGGCGGCAGTCGTCGGGCGCCTTCTCTGGCCGTCGCGCCGCCGTGAGCCGCGTAGCGCGCCCGCGGACGCGCTCGACTTCGCCGCCGCCACCCGCGTCGCCGAGACCATCGTCTCGGCCGAGGCCGCGGATCCGCTGCTCCGGCCGGAGTCGCGCAGCCGGTTGCTGAGCCACGGCTCCCGTACCGACCGGGCGGTGCTGCTGCTGCACGGATACACCCACGCGCCGGACCAGTTCGACGAGATGGCCGAGGAGTTCTTCGCCCGTGGTTACAACGTCTGGGTTCCGCGCGCTCCCCACCACGGCACGGTGGACCGGCGGGCCCATCATCAGGTCGAGGCCGGTGACCTGACCGCGTACGCCGCCGAGGCGCTGACCGTCGCGGCGGGTCTCGGGGACGAGGTCGGTGTCGTGGGGATCTCCGGCGGCGGGGTTCTGGCCGCCTGGTTGGCCCAGGTCCGCGGCGACGTCGTGCGGCGTCTGCTGCTGCTGTCGCCGTTCTTCGGCCCTGACCCGCGTCAGGCGCCGGCGTTCGCCGTCAAGCCGCTCATCCTGCTGTACGGGCGCCGCATCCTGCCCGACCGTGTCACCTCGCGCGGCTACTCCCTGTCCGCGGTCGCGCAGTACCTGGCGATCGCGCGCGATTTCCCGCGCCCACCACGACGGACCGGTCTGCTGACCGCGGCGGTCGCGATCAGTCCCCTCGACGGGGTGGTGGACCGGCGTGCGGCGGTGACGGTGCCGGCCCGGATCGCCGAGGCGAACGCGATCCCACTGCGGGTCTGCGAACTGCCGGAGTCGTTGGGCGTCCGCCACGACGTGCTGGACCTCGGCGCGCTCGGCACCGACGGATCCGACCTGCGCCGGCGGTACGTCGCGCTGTACGAGGGAGACCCGGTGCCGACGTCCGGACTCGCCCGGACGACCGGCGCGGCCGAGTAGCCGTCGGACGACGGCGGCACTGGGCGCCTGCTGGCCCACGGTCGTGGGGACACGCTGGAAAAACCGGCCGGCGAGGTCGCGTCTGGGCCTTGTTCAACTCCCAGCCCGTTGCCGCTCCAGGCCGTCGAGGAGGGCCTGGAGACCGAACTCGAAGGCCCGGTCGGGAGCGGCGGCATAGGTGGCCGCCGCCGGGGTCTCCAGGCGCGCGCGCAGGCGGGGATAGCGCATGGCGATCTCCTGGGCCCTGGTCATGGCGTCCTGGAACTGTTCCTCGGCGGTGGTGTCGTCCCGGGCGAGTTTCCGGGTGAGCGAGGCGGTCGCGGCGGCGCCGGCCGCGTTGCCGAGGGCGTAGGTGAAGACCGTGGAGGCGGCCTGGTCGGCCTGGGCGCCGCGGAAGCCGGCGGCCTCGTAGACGGCGAGCGTGTGGTCGTCGTGCCGTGCCTTGCCCTCCCCGTAGAGGACGTGTGCGGCGAAGGCCTGCACCAGCCAGGGGTGCCGGGTGAACATTTCGTACAGGTCGACGGCCATGGCGGTGGCCGCGGTCCGCCAGTCGACCGCGTCCAGGTCGGGCAGCGTGAGCTCGCCCCACACCCGGTCGGTGGCGAGAAGCACGAGGTTGTCCTTGTTCTTGACGTGCCAGTACATGGCCGTGGCAGCCGAGTCGAGGCGTTTGCCCAGGGCGCGCATGTTCAGGCCTTCGAGGCCCTCGTCGTCGAGGAGTTCGACGGCGGTGCGGACGATCTGGTCTCGGGTGAGGGTGTCGCGTGCCATGCCCCTCACGGTACGCACTCGCTTGCACAAAGTTCAACGACCGTCTTGCACATTGTTCAAGTCGTCCGCTACCGTCATCACCGCCAGCTACTTGAACAATGTGCAACTCAAGGGAGGCCCCCGTGAACACCCTCGCCGCCGTGATGCAACTGCTCGTCGCCGCAGCCTTCGTCAGCATCCCGCTGGTCCGTCACCGCTTCGGCCCGGTCGCGAAGGCCGCCGCGGAGGCCGAGCTCCGCCGCCAGAACGTCCGCCCGGGGATCCTGGAGGAGAACAGGCTCCGGTTCGACGCCGGTGGCCACGAGACCGCCGCCCCGGTGGCCGTCGCCGCGGTGATGACCGCCACCGCGGCCCTGAACCTCGCCGGCGCCGACCCGGCCCAGCTGCTGACCTGGATCTTCTCCTCGCTGGTCGTGCTGATGAACGTGGTGATCGTCTACAGCAACCGCACCGCCGTGAAGTCCGTCCAGGCCGCCTTCCGCCGCAAGGGCGACCCGGAGCTGACCCGCATCCAGGTCGAGCCCTTCCTCGCGGCCGCCGAGGGCGCCTTCCCGCGCTGGGTGCGCGCCCAGACCTACCTCCGCAACACGGTGGTGTTCGCCGGATCCGCCGTCGCCCTGGTCGCCGTCTCCGTCGTCTGACCCTTCGCTCCCGATCCTGCGGCGGCGAGCCGGCGGGTGCACGCAACAGGGCCTTCGCGGCGATGCTGTCGCCGCGAAGGCCCTGCGCCATTGTCGTGCTCCGTCAGTTGACGGGCGGGGTGGCGCCGTTGAACACCGGCGGGGCATATCCCGCTGGCTTGTCGCCGATGCCGAGGCCGGGGCTCACGACCCAGGACTGGTACTGCGGGGTGAACATCCCGTAGGGCATCCCGACCTGCGGTGCGCTGGCCTCCTCGAGCCGGCGACGCGCGTCCGCCGGGATCTCGAAGTCGAGCGCGCCGAGGTTGCTGTCCAGCTGCTCCGGGCTGCTCGCCCCGATGACCACCGAGGCGACCGCCGGCTGGGTCGCCACCCAGTTGATCGCGACCTGGGCCATGCTGCGGCCCAGCTCCGCCGCCACGCCCTCGAGCGCCTCGATCACCTGCCAGTCCCTGGGGTTGATCTCTCGACCCGGGGCGTCGGGATTGGTCAACCGGCCGGTCCCGCTCATGCCCTCGCCGGTCCGCCGGTACTTGCCGCTGAGCAGACCGCCGCCGATCGGGCTCCACGCCGTGAGGCCCATGCCGAGGGTCTGGGCCATCGACACGTACTCCGCCTCGATGTCGCGCGCGACCAGGGAGTACGGAAGCTGCACGGTGATCATCGGGGCCAGCCCGTGCGCCTCGGCGTAGCTCTGCGCCCGTGCCGCGTACCAGGCCGGTACGTCGGAGAGCCCGGCGTACCGGATCTTGCCGGCGCGTACCAGGTCGTCGAGGGTGTGCACGACCTCCTCGACCGGTGTGATCCGGTCCCAGGTGTGCAGCAGGTGCAGGTCGATGTAGTCGGTGCCGAGCCGGCGCAGCGAGGCCTCCACGGCCCGCACGATGTGCTTGCGACCGTTGCCGCTGGCGTTCGGGTCGGTCGGGTCGATGGTGTTGGTGGCCTTGCTGGTGAGCACGAGCCGATCCCGGACACCGGCCCGGTCGATCAGGCGGCCGAGGATGCGTTCGCTCTCACCGGCGGTGTAGAAGTCCGCCGTGTCGATGAGGTTCCCGCCCGCCTCCAGGTAACGGCGGAAGATCGGTTCCGCCTCCTCCTCGGTCCTGCCGTACGCGGCGTGGAACCCATCCACGCCGAAGTTCATCGTGCCCAGCGCCAGTCGGCTCACCCGCAGACCGGACCGCCCGAGCAGGTAGTACTGGTTCATCGTTGCGTCCTCCCGATCGCTCGCCGGCCCGGAGCGGACCGCGCGGCCCAGACTTTTGCTCGGCAAAAATGGACCCGCAAGTCCAAAGAGCGAGCTACGGTTGAACCGCCAGGTCCAGACGAGGAGGCGGTGACGGAGGTTTCATGACGCGCGCGTTGACCCGCAAGGGCGAGGCGACCCGGGCGCGGATCGTCGCCGGCGCCGCCGCCGAGATCCGCGAGCGCGGCGTCGACGAGACACGCCTCGAGGACGTGATGGCCCGCACCGGCACCAGCAAGGGCCAGCTCTTCCACTACTTCCCGGAGGGCAAGGACGAGCTGCTGCTCGCCGTGGCCCAGCACGAGGCCGACCAGGTGCTCATCGACCAGGAGCCGATGCTCAGCAACCTGACGTCCTGGCCGGCGTGGCTGGCATGGCGCGACCGGCTCATCGAGCGCTACCTCGCGCAGGGCGTGAAGTGCCCGCTCAACGGTCTGCTCGGCCAGGCGGGCCGGCGTGGGCCGGGCGCGCAGGCGGTGGTGGCCGGGCTCATGCGGCGCTGGCAGAAGGCGATCACCGAGGGCATCCGGCACATGCAGTCGACCGGGGACATCGCCCCCGAGGTCGACGCCGACCGTGCCGCCGCGGCGCTGCTGGCCGGCATCCAGGGCGGCGTCCTGCTGCTGCTCGCCACCGGGAAGATCGACCACCTTGAGGCCGCCCTGGACCTCACCATCGACTCCCTGCGGGCGGGTTCCCGCACCGCCTGACCGTGTCAGGATCTCCTTTCCGGCCGCACGGGAGCTGGCCCGGAGAAGGGTGGTCGACCATGTCGGTGGGAATGATCGCAACGCTGCTGGGCGGTTCGATCCTGCTCTTCGCCGCGCTGCTGCTGACGATCATCAGCGTGCTGGGACGCCGTGCGCGGTCTGGGCGGCGGGCGGGCCGGTACACGTCGAGGCCGGGCAACTCGTCGGACAACAGCTCGTCGAGCATCGGCGCAGGGTGAGGTCGTGCCGCGCCACACCGAGAGCTGAGCGTCCGCGCTGAGCTATCCTTTCGCCCGAGTTGTTGGAGATCGGAGCAAGCGTGGCAGGTGACGACGACATCTCCGGGTGAGAGCCCGGACCGGCCGCCGACGGGCGCGTGATCGCGCTGCCGTCGCCGCGGCCTCTGTCGTCATGCCCTGCTCCCGCCGGGCCACCTGTGTGCGCCCGGATCTTCCTTCTCCGAGGTCTTCATGTCTGCTCGACCCGCCCTCATCGCCCATGACCTTCTCCGTATCCGGGGTACGCGCCGGGTGCTCGACGGTGTCTCCCTAACCGCCGCGCCCGGCGACCGGATCGGCCTGATCGGTGAGAACGGCACCGGCAAGACCACCCTGTTGCGGGTCCTGGCCGGCGTCGACGAACCGGACTCCGGCACCGTCGCGCGCCCACCGGATCTCGGCTTCCTGCACCAGGAGATGCCCTACGCCGCGTCCGCGACGGTCGCCACGGTCCTGGACGACGCGCTGCGCGAGGCCCGGGCGGACCTCGCCGAGCTGGACCGGCTCGGCGCCGCGCTGGCCGACGCACCGGAGGGCGCCGAGCGGCACGCCGAGCTGCTGGCGGCGTACGGTGCGGCCCTGCAGCGGGCGCAGGACCGGGACGCCTGGGACGCCGACCGGCGTGCCGAGACCGTGCTCGCCGGCCTCGGCCTCGGCGGGATCGCGCACGATCGGCGGCTCGCGGAGCTGTCCGGCGGGCAGCGGGGCCGCCTCGCGCTGGCCGCGATGCTGGTCCGCCGGCCGGATGCGCTGCTGCTCGACGAGCCCACCAACCACCTCGACGACGCGGCGGCGGCGTTCTGCGAGGACCAACTCCGCGCGATGCCCGGGGTGGTCGTGCTGGCGAGCCACGACCGGGCGTTTCTGGACGCGGTGTGTACCGACGTCATCGATCTGGACCCGGCGGTCGAGGGCCCGGTCCGCTACGGCGGTGGCTACAGCGCATACCTGGCGGCCAAGCGGGCCGAGGCCGACCGTTGGCGCCGGCGCTACGACGACGAGCAGGCGCTCCTCGCCGAACTGCGCGAGGCCGCCGCGGTGACCGGGCACCAGGTCGCCCACGGCCGTGGCCCCCGCGACAGCGAGAAGATGGGGTACGGGCACACCGCCGGCCGGGTGCAGAACCAGATCTCCCGCCGTGTCCGCGACGCCACCCGCCGACTGGAGACACTGGAGCGTCACCAGGTCGCCGCGCCACCGGAGCCGCTGCGCTTCCAGGCACCCGTTCTCGCCACCGGCGCCGGCGATGACATCGTCGCCACGATGCGCCAGGTGCGGATACCCGATCGGCTGTGGATGGCGCACCTCGAGGTCGCCGCCAGCGACCGGCTGTTGGTGAGCGGCCCGAACGGTGCGGGCAAGTCCACTCTGCTCGCCGTCCTCGCCGGACGCGTCAGTGGCACCGGAGCCGTCTGGAGGCGGCCGGACCTGCGCGTCGGTCTGCTCACCCAGGACACCACCTTCGAGGATCCGTCGCGGACCGCCCGGGACGTCTTCGGTCGTGCCGTCGGTGCCGAGCGCGCCGAAGCGGTGCCGCTGTCGTCACTCGGGCTGCTCGTGCCCAGGGATCTCGACCGATCGGCGGCGGACCTGTCGGTCGGCCAGCGCCGTCGGCTCGCTCTCGCGGTGCTCGTCGCCAACCCGCCGGACCTGCTCCTGCTGGACGAGCCGACCAACCATCTCTCCCCACGGCTCTGCGACGAGCTGGAGGACGCCCTGGGCACCGGACCGGGCGCCATCATCGTCGCCAGCCACGACCGACGCCTCCGCTCCCGGTGGCCGGGCCGCGAGATCACCCTCACCGTCGGGCCGTCCACCCGCCGTTGACCAAGAGGTTTGCGTCAGGACACGCCGGGCGGGATGACGCAAATCTCTTGATCAACGAGGCGGGTCCGCCCGTCGACTGTTGGAAACGTTTTCGTAACGAGCCCTTGACCTCTCCGCCAAGGGCGGCGCAGACTCCCGGAAACGTTTACAGCAACCGGCTGGAGGTGTCGAACGTGGGTCGTAAACGTTTACAGGAACCGGCTGACGGCCGGCCCACGGTGCACACGGTCGCCGCCCGCGCCGGTGTCTCCATCGCGTCCGCCTCGCGCGTGCTCAACGGCGTCGGCGGCAGCCCGGAGACGATCCGCAAGGTACGCGCCGCGGCGGCCGAGGTGGGCTACGTGCCGAACGCGATCGCCCGGTCGCTGCAGTCCCAGCGCACCGGCCTCGTCGCGCTCGCCGTCGAGGACATCGGCAACCCGGTCTACGTCGAGATGATGCGCGCCATCGAGTCCGTGGTCGCCTCCTCCGGGCGGCAGCTGCTGGTGCACGCCACCGGCGGACGGATCGACAACGAGACCGCCCTGCTGCGCCGGCTGGCCAACCGCTACGTGGACGGGATGATCGTCTCGCCGATCCGGGTCACCGACGACCACCTGACCGCGCTGTTGGACAGCCCGGTGCCGGTGGTGGTGGTCGGCCAGCTCGGCGCGGACGCCGCGGTCGACAACGTGCGTACCGACTCCCGGCAGGGTGTGGCGCTGGCCGTGGACCACCTCATCGCCAGCGGCCGGCGCCGGATCGGCTTCGTCAACGGCCCGCTCGACACCGTCCCGGGCACCGCGCGCGACGCCGGCTTCCGGGCAGCGCTGGCGCGACACGACATCCGGCTCGACGAGGACCTGATCGAGGTCGGCGACTTCCAGTACGCCGCCGGCCGGGCCGCCACCGAGCGGCTGCTCGCCCGTGCCGACCCGGACGCCCTGGTCTGCGCCAACGACCTCATCGCGGTCGGGGCGCTGCACGCCCTGCTCGCCGCCGGGCGCCAGGTGCCGCAGGACGTCGCCGTCGTCGGCATGGACGACACCGAGCTGGCCCGGATGATGTTTCCCCAGCTCTCCAGCGTCTCGCTCGGCTCGGCCGAGCGCGGTCGCCGGGCCGCCGAGCTGCTCCTGCAACGCATCGCCGACCCGACCCTGCCGCCCCGGCGCGAGCAGGTGCCACCCAGCCTCGCCATCCGGGCGTCCAGTGGCACGCCGCTGCCGGCACCCCGGCTGGCCGCCCCGCCGACCACCCACCCGACCAGCGAAGGGGTGACCTCATGACCACGCTGGCCGAGCGGCCGGACGTCGAACGGGCCGGACCGGCCCGCCGGCCGAGCCGGTTCCGTTCCGACCGGACCACCATCTACCTGCTGCTCCTGCCGTCGCTGCTGCCGATCCTGGTGCTGTCGGTGTTTCCGCTGCTGCGCGGCATCTACCTCGGCTTCACCGACGCCCGGGCCGGGCGCAACGTCGAGGTGTCCTTCACCGGCCTGGCCAACTACCGCGAACTCCTCGGCGACGAGCTGTTCTGGAACTCGTTCAAGATCGGGCTGCTCTGGGCGGTCGGGGTGACGGTGCTCCAGTTCCTGCTCGCCCTCGGGCTGGCCCTGCTGCTCAACCAGCAGCTGCGGTTCCGGGGCGTGGCCCGGGTGCTGGCCGTGGTGCCGTGGGCGATGCCGCCGGTCGTGGTCGGCATCCTCTGGAAGCTCGTCTACCACCCGGACGCCGGCCTGCTCAACGAGTTCTTCCACCGGATCGGCGCCGACGGGCTGCGGACCAACTGGCTCGGCGACTTCAGCACGGCACTGCCCGCCGTGATCCTCGTCGGGGTCTGGGCCGGCATGCCACAGACCACCGTCGTCCTGCTCGCCGGCCTCCAGGGGGTGGGCCGCGAGCTGCACGAGGCGGCCGCGGTGGACGGGGCCAGCACGTGGCACCGGTTCCGGCACGTCACGCTGCCCGCCCTGGCGCCGGTGATCGTGGCGATCACGTCGCTGGACTTCATCTGGAACTTCAACTCGTTCGGGCTGGTGTACGTGCTGACCGCGGGCGGGCCGGGCGGCAAGACCATGCTGCCGATGCTCTTCGCCTACGAGGAGGCGTTCCGTTACGGCAACTACGGCTACGCCGCCGCGCTCGGCAACGTGATGGTCGTGCTCATCATCGCGCTGCTCGCGGTCTATCTCCGGCGCCGGCTGAGGGAGGCGAACTGACATGTTCGGAAAGCCGAGCCGTACCGGGCGGGCGCTGCAGTACCTGGCGCTCCTCGGCTACCTGATCTTCCTCGGGTTCCCGCTGATCTGGCTGCTCTCGACGGCCTTCAAGCCGCCGCGGGAGCTGGTGCGGCTGCACCCCACGCTGATCCCGAGCGACCCGACCGTGCAGAACTTCGTCCAGGCCTTCACCGAGCAGGAGCTGGGCAGGGCGGCACTGAACAGCCTCCAGGTCTCGCTGGCCTCGGCGGTGCTGACCGTGCTGGTCGCCATGCCGGCCTCGTACGCGCTGGCCCGGTTCCGCTCCAAGCTCGGCACCGCGGCGTTGGGCTGGGTGTTGCTGTCGCAGCTCTTCCCGTTCGTGCTGCTGATCATCCCGATCTTCCTGGTGCTGCGGCAGGTCGGACTGGCCAACACACACGCCGGGCTGGTGCTGATCTACGTGGTCTGGGCGCTGCCGTTCGCTCTCTGGATGCTCCAGGGCTTCGTCCGCAACATTCCTCGCGAGCTGGAGGAGGCCGCCTCGGTGGACGGGGCGAGCCGGGTGCAGGTCCTGCGCCGGGTGGTCTTCCCGTTGCTGGCCCCGGGCCTGGTCGCGACCGCGCTCTTCTCCTTCATCTCGGCCTGGAACGAGTTCTTCTTCGCCCTGGTGCTGATCAAGACGCCCGAGCTGGCCACCCTGCCGGTGGCGCTGGCCCGTTTCGTCGGCATCGAGGGCACCGCCCGACTCGGGCCGCTCGCGGCCGGCTCGCTGCTGGCCACGCTGCCCAGCCTGATCTTTTTCGCGTTCATGCAACGCCGGCTCTCGTCCGGGTCGCTCGCCGGCGCGGTCAAGGGCTGAACCGTCCCCCACCCACCACCAAGGAGGTACCCCCATGCTCCGTACCCGATTCCGTCGACTGGCCGCGGCCACCGCGGTCGCGGTCGTCGGCCTCGGCGCGCTCGCCGCGTGCGGTGACGGCGGCGGCGACGAGGCCACGTCCGGCCCGGTCAAGCTGCGTTTCCTGAGCCTCGCCTGGCAGAAGGAGTCGTTGCAGGTCAACAAGGACCTCGTCGCCAAGTGGAACGCCGAGCACCCCGACATCCAGGTCGAGTACGTCCAGGGTGACTGGAACTCGGTGCACGACCAGTTGCTGACCTCCTTCGAGGGCGGCGACGCACCGGACATCGTGCACTACGAGGCGTCCTCGATCGGCGAGTTCAGCAAGCAGGGCTACCTGGCCGATCTCTCCGGGCTCGTCTCCGACGACCTGAAGGGCCAGATCGACAAGGGCGTCTGGGACACCGCGACGTTCGACGGCAAGGTCGCCGGTGTGCCGTTCCTGCTGGAGTCGCAGGTCGTCATCGCCAACAAGAAGCTGCTCGACGCCGCCGGCGTCGCGGTGCCGCCGGCCGACGGCGGCTGGACCTGGGACGAGTTCCAGGGCAACGCGCAGAAGCTCACCAAGCCGGGCCAGTACGGCGTGGCCTGGGCGTTGAAGTCGCCGACCAACCGGGTGCTCAACCTGGCGCTCAACTACGACGGGAAGTTCTTCTACACCGACGGCGGGCGCACCGAGGTCCGGGTCGGTGACGCGGAGAAGGAGATCCCGAAGCGGATCCACGACATGATCTACGCGACGAAGTCCGCGTCCCCGGAGGCGCTCGGCATGAGCGGCGCGGACACCCTGCCCGGCTTCTTCGGTGGCAAGTACGCCATGCTGCCCGGCTCGGTGTCGCTGCGGCAGCAGATGGTCGAGCAGGCGCCGGCCGGCTTCGAGTGGGTCACCCTGCCGCCAGTCAAGGGGCTCTCCACCAAGCAGGCGGCCAACCCGCAGACGCTGTCGGTCTCCGAGGACTCCAAGCACAAGAAGCAGGCCGCGCAGTTCCTCGAGTACTTCCTGAACCCGACCAACATGTCCGCCCTGGCCAAGGGTGACTGGCTGGTTCCGACCGGCAAGCAGGCCAACGAGGAGCTGGTCAAGGTCACCACCGGCAAGCAGGGCTGGGACGTCGCCGCGGACAGCGCCGCGGACCTGACCGTCGCCCCGTTCCAGCAGGCCGACGGCTACCCGGAGTGGAAGACCAAGTACGCCACCCCGGCTCTCCAGCAGTACTTCGCCAACAAGATCACCCTCGATCAGCTCGGCACGCAGCTGGTCGACGGTGGCAAGCAGGTTCTGAGGTAGACATGTCACTCTTGCTCGACACATCGGTCGGCTGCCTGGTCGGCGCCGCGGTCGGAGACGCCCTCGGGGGCGCCACCGAGACGGCACTACCGGAGCAGATTCGCGCACGGTTCGGCGGTTGGGTCGAGGGCATCGTGCCCCCGTACCACGCCGACTGGGCCACCGCGCGACCGCTCGCGCCGTACCACAAGGGCGACGGGCACATCACCGACGACACGTTGATGACCCACGCCCTGGTCCGCGCCTACGCGGCCAAACGCGACCACCTCGACGCGTACGACGTGGTGGAGCTGCTGGTCCCCGACCTGATCGAGCGGGTGGTCTACATACCCGACCTGGAGCGGGAGGGGGTGACCTTCCACCGGCTCGCGGCCGCCGAGCGGTGGCTGGTCACCCGCCTGCACCACGCCCACGCGGACCCGCGCGAGGCAGGGGTCGGCAACATCGTCAACTGTGGAGCGGCCATGTACATGGCTCCGGTCGGCATCGTCAACGCGGGCGATCCGGCCGGGGCGTACGCCGAGGCGGTCGAGATCGCCGGGGCGCACCAGCACAGCTACGGGCGGGAGGCCGCCGCCGTCTTCGCGGCGGCGGTCGCCGCGGCGGCCACCCCCGGCGCGGGCGTCGAGGATGTCGTCACCGCGGCGCTGGACCTGGCCCGCGACGGCACCCGGGCGGCCATCGACGCGGTGGTCAAGGAGGCCCGGAGCCACCACGACTGGAAGCAGGCGATCCCGGCGCTGCGCGCCGCGGTCGCCCCCTATGACACGGTGGGGGAGGAGTACCGGAGCCCGGGCCTCGGTGCGCGGCGGCCCAGCCGGCTGCACGCCATCGAGGAGCTACCGGTGGCCATCGGCATGCTCGTGGTGGCCGGCGGCGAGTTCCGCCCGGCGGTGCTCGGCGCGGTCAACTACGGCCGGGACGCCGACTCGACCGCGACCATGGCCGCTGCCATCGCCGGGGCGCTCGGCGGTGCCGCCGCGGTGCCCACGGAGTGGTCCGAGGTGGTCGGGACCGCCTCCCAGACCGACCTGGTGGAGCCGGCCCGGATCCTCGCGGCGGTGGCTGGCGAGGTGTTCGAGCGGGACCGGGCCCGGTTCACCCGGCGTGCGGAGCGCTTCGCCGGCCTGGCCGGTGGCGCCGGTCGGGCCGTGCCGGACGCACCGGACGGGGAGCCGACCCGGTGAGGATCACCTGGGTCCAGCCGGAGGACCTGCTGCCCCACGAGTTGGCGGCCAGCCGGGACGAGGGCCGCGACGTGGCGGCCCTCGCCCGGCGGTGGACGGAGGCCGGCGGCGACCTGACTCCGCCTGTCAGCGGAGCGTCGCCCACCCCGGCCTCGCCCGCGCTGCGGGCGCTCGCGGTCGAACTGCTGGACGCCGCCGACGCGCTGCCCGCCGTCGCTGTCGCCGCCGCCGACGAGCCGGACGACCTGGCCGCGCTCCGGGCCGAATGGCCGGCCGCCTGGTCGCTGCCGACCGACGTGACGTACGACCGGCTGCACGGCGCGTGGCTCGGCCGGGCGGCCGGCTGCCTGCTCGGCAAGCCGGTGGAGAAGATCCCCCGGGAGGGGATCCGGGAGATCCTCACCGCCACCGGCCGGTGGCCGCTGCGCGACTGGTTCACCGCGAAGGGACTGCCGGCCGACGTCGCCGCCCGCTGGCCCTGGAACCGGCGCAGCGCGCCGACCAGCCTCGCCGAGAACATCGACGGTATGCCCGAGGACGACGATCTGAACTACGCGCTGCTGGCCCTGCGGGTGCTGGAGACCCACGGACGGGACTTCACCAGCGCCGACGTGGCGCAGGCGTGGCTGGACTGGCTGCCCGGTGGGCGGGTCTTCACCGCCGAACGGGTGGCGTACCGGAACCTGCTGCTCGGGCTCGCGCCACCGCAGAGCGCCCGCCGGCACAACCCGTTCCGCGAGTGGATCGGCGCGCAGATCCGCACCGACGTGTACGGCTGGGTCAACCCCGGCCGGCCGGACCGGGCCGCCGAGCTGGCCCTGCGGGACGCCACCGTCAGCCACGTCCGGGGTGGCGTGCACGGCGCGCTCTGGGCCGCCGCCCTGGCCGCCGCCGCGCCGGTCGCCGACACCGTCGACGAGGTGCTGGACGCGGCCGAGGCGGTGCTGCCGCCGCGCAGTCGGTTCGCGGCCACGGTGCGCGAGGCGCGCGCCCTCGGCGTGGGCACCGACGACTGGGAACGCGTGGTCGACGAGCTGTACGCCCGCCACGGTCACCTGCACTGGGTGCACGTGCGCAACAACGCCGCGCTGGTGGCCGCCGCGCTGGCGTACGGCCGTGGCGACCTGGAACGGTCCATCACCGCGGTGGTCAGCGGCGGCTGGGACACCGATTCGACCGGCGCGACGGTCGGTGCGGTGACCGGGGCGCTCGCCGGGGCATCCGGGCTGCCGGCGCGCTGGGTCGCCCCGCTGCGCAACCGGCTGGCCAGCAGCATCGGCGGTTTCGACGGGATCGGCTTCGACGAGCTGGCCGAGCGGACCCGGGCCCTGGCCCAGGCGGGGAGCGGGTCATGACGCGGCACGGGTGGACGGAAAGGAGCACGGCATGAGCGCGCGCGTGGCGGTGGTGGGCAGCAGCAACCTGGATCTGGTGGTGACCGCGTCGCGGCTGCCCCGCCCCGGCGAGACGGTGCTGGGCGAGAACTTCCGGACCGTGCCGGGCGGCAAGGGCGCCAACCAGGCGGTCGCCGCCGCGCGGGCCGGTGCCGCCTGCGACTTCGTGGGCGCGGTCGGCGACGACGAGTTCGGTACGCAGATGCGGGCCAGCCTGGTCGGCGCGGGGGTGGGCGTCGACGGCCTGCGGACCGTCGCCGGTGCCTCCGGCATCGCGCTGATCGCCGTCGACCGGGACGCGGAGAACTTCATCGTCGTCGCGCCCGGCGCCAACGGCACGTTGACCGAGCTGGACGCCGACGACCGGGCGAGGATCGCCGTGGCGGACGTGCTGCTGCTCCAGCTGGAGGTGCCGCTGGCCGCGGTGCTCCAGGCGGCCGACTGGGCCCGGACGGAGGGCACCACCGTCGTGTTGAACGCCGCACCGGCCGCGGTCCTGCCGACGGAGCTGCTCGACCTGGTCGACGTGCTGGTCGTCAACGAACACGAGGCGGCGGTCGTGGCCGGGGTCTTCTCCGGTGATCCGTCGGTGCTGCTCGACGCCCTGCTGGAGCTGGTGCCCCGGGTGGTGCTGACCCGCGGCGCGCGCGGTGCCGCGTACGCCGACCGGCGCGGTCTGCGCCTGGCGGTCCCCGCCCCGAGCATCGACGCGGTGGACACCACCGCCGCGGGCGACGCCTTCACCGGGGCGCTCGCCGTTGGCTGGGCCGAGCGTGGCGGCGCCACCACCGACGACACCGTCATGGCGAGCCTGCGCTGGGCGTGCGCCGCCGGCGCGGCCTGCGCCCAGCGGCACGGCGCCTCCACCGCCCTGCCCGAGCGGTCCGCCATCGACGCCCTCTACGACGCGACCTACCGAGGTACCCCGTGAGCTTCAACCCGAACGTCCCGCTCCCGATCGACCGGCCGACCGAGGTGCCGCTCGGCGGGCACGCCGACCTGACCACCCTGGACGAGGCGAAGATCTTCGCCGCGCCGACCGAGCCGGCCGACTGGCCGGCCTGGCGGGAGCAGCTCACCCGCTGGCGGGCCGACGCCCGCGAGCGCATCGGCTACAGCGGCGCGCACTACGACGAGATCGGCGGCGACTGCTTCAGCGTCTGCCTGGCGTGGCTCTGGGACGAGGCGCTCTACGACCACGAGCGCGGTGTCTTCACCGTCGACGAGTTCCTCGACGCGGCCGGACGGGACTTCGGCGGCTTCGACGGGGTGGTGCTCTGGCACGCGTACCCGGTCATCGGCCTGGACGACCGCAACCAGTTCGACTGGTACCGGGACGTGCCGGAGCTGCCCGAGGTGGTGCGGGCGTTCCAGGAGCGGGGGGTGCGGGTCTTCATCGACTACAACCCGTGGGACACCGGCACCCGCCGGGAGCCGGGTAGCGACGCCGAGGAGGTCGCGGCCCTGGCCGGCAAGCTCGGCGTCGACGGGGTCTTCCTGGACACCCTGAAGGAGGGCGCCGGGGAGCTGCGCGCCGCGTTGGACGCCGTCCGCCCCGGCATGGTCCTCGAAGGCGAGAGCCGGGTCCCGCTGGCCCGGATCGCCGACCACGCGATGTCGTGGGCGCAGTGGTTCGCCGACTCCGAGGTCCCCGGAGTGCTGCGGGCGAAGTGGTTCGAGCGGCGGCACGTGCTGCACCACACCCGGCGCTGGCACCGCGACCACCTCGACGAGCTGCACTCCGCGTGGCTCAACGGCGTCGGGCTGCTGGTGTGGGAGAGCGTCTTCGGTGTCTGGGTCGGCTGGAACGTCCGGGACCGGGCGGTGCTGCGCGCGATGCGCCGGGTGCAGACCAGCCACGCCGCGTGGTTGCGCGCCGAGGACTGGGTCCCGCTCGCCGACCATCCCGGCACGGGCCAGGTGTACGCGTCCCGCTGGACGCACGAGGACAAGCCACTGTGGACAGTGGTGAACCGGGGCGCGGACCACGACGGACCGTGGCTGATCACCGAGGCCCGGACCGGCCGGCGCTTCGTGGACCTGATCACCGGCGCCGAGCTGAGCGTCACCGAGACCGGTGACGGGCGGCTGGCGGTGGGCGGCCCGCTGCCCGCCGGCGCCATCGCCGCCGTGGCGGTGACCGACGCCGCCGTGCGGCGGCACGAGCCACCCACCGGCGACCCGTCCTTCCCCGCCCGCGCCGCGGTGCGCGTGCGGACCCCGTGGGCGCCCCGGCAGCACCTGCCGCAAGGCATGGCGGCCGTCGAGGCCGGCCGGCGGGACCTCGTCGTCCGGCACCGGGTACGGGAGACCGGACTGTACGGCGAGGCGCCCTACGTCGACGAGTGGAAGCCACTGCCGCCCCGGCTGCACCACACCGGCACGCTGCGGCGCAGTGTCCGGCTCGGCCGGTACGCCATCGCCACCCACGAGGTCACCCACGGTGAGTACGCCGAGTTCCTGCGGGCCACCGGCTACCGACCGGTGCGCCCCGAGCGGTTCACCGCGGGGCAGGGCCCGGTCGACGCCCCGGTCACCGGGGTGGAGTTGGCCGACGCCCGGGCGTACGCGACGTGGGCCGGGCTGCGGCTGCCCACCGAGGACGAGTGGCAGGTGGCCGCCGAGGCGGGACTGCTCGTACGCCGGGAACCGCTGGTGTGGAACCTGACCGAGAGCGAGCACTCCGACGGGCGCACCCGGTTCGCCATCCTCAAGGGCGGCGCGGACCACCGGGCGGACGGCTCCGACTGGTACCTCGACGGCGGCCCCCAGCCGGCGGACGTCTCGGTGAAACTGCTGCTGACCGGCGCCGGGCTCACCCGCTCCGACCAGGTGGGCTTCCGCTGCGCCGCGGACCTGGTGCCCGACCCTGCTGTGGCGCCCGACGCGGCGGAGGTGACCCGGTGACCGCGCCCCTGGACGGGATCAAGGTCGTCGACCTGGCCACCCTCTTCGCCGGACCGCTCGCCGCCGCGTTCCTCGGTGACTTCGGCGCCGACGTCGTCAAGGTGGAGCATCCCGCCAAGCCAGACCCGTCGCGGGGGCACGGCCCGGCCAGGGACGGCGTCGGCCTGTGGTGGAAGGTGCTCGGCCGCAACAAGCGGACCGTCACCCTCAACCTGTCCGACCCGGACGGCGCCGCGCTGCTGCGCCGGCTGCTCGCCGACGCCGACGTGCTGGTGGAGAACTTCCGCCCCGGCACGCTGGAGCGGTGGGGGCTCGGCCCGGCCGAACTGCACGCGGTCAACCCCCGGCTGGTCATCACCCGGATCAGCGGCTTCGGGCAGATCGGCCCGTACGCCCGCCGGCCCGGCTTCGGCACCCTCGCCGAGGCGATGAGCGGCTTCGCCGCGGCCACCGGGGAACCGGACGGCCCACCGACCCTGCCCCCGTTCGGCCTGGCCGACTCGGTGACCGCGCTCGCCGCCGCGTACGCGGTGATGCTGGCCCTGCGGGCCCGGGACGCCACCGGCACCGGGCAGGTGGTGGACCTCGCCATCATCGAGCCGATCATGGCGATGCTCGGCCCGCAGATCACCTGGTACGACCAGCTCGGCTACATCCAGCCCCGGCTCGGCAACCGGTCCAACAACAACGCCCCGCGCAACACGTACCGGTGCACGGACGGGCGCTGGGTGGCCGTCTCCACCAGCGCGCAGAGCATCGCCGAGCGGGTGCTGCGGCTGGTCGGCCGACCCGAGCTGATCGACGAGCCGTGGTTCGCCACCGGCAGCGGCCGGGCCGCCCACGCCGACGAACTGGACGCCGCGGTGAGCGCCTGGGTGGCGAAGCGGGACCGCGACGAGGTGGTGGCCGCGTTCGAGGCGGCGCAGGCGGCGGTCGCGCCGGTCTACGACGTCCGGGACATCCTCGCCGACCCGCAGTACGCGGCGCTGGGCACCGTGCGCAGCGTCCCGGACGAGGAGTTGGGCGAGGTACGGATGCAGAACGTGCCGTTCCGGCTCGTCGACACCCCGGGGGAGATCCGGCACGCCGGCCGGCGGCACGGCCAGGACACCGACGCGGTCTTCGGCGCGCTCGGCCTGAGCGCCGACGAGCTGGCAGCGCTGCGCGAGCGGGGAGTGCTCTGATGCTGCTCAGCTGGCTCTACGTGCCCGGCGACCGCCCGGACCGGTTCGCCAAGGCGGTCGCCTCGGGCGCCGACGCGGTCATCCTCGACCTTGAGGACGCCGTGGTGGCCGGGCGCAAGGCGTACGCCCGGGACGCGGTCGCGGAGTTCCTCGCCGAGACGCACCCGGTGCCGGTGCAGGTCCGGGTCAACGAGCTGACCGGGCCGGACGTCGACGCCGACCTGGCCGCGGTCTCCGGTCGGCCGGGGCTGGCCGGGCTGCGGCTGCCCAAGGTGGAGTCGGCCGAGACGGTGGCGGCGCTCGCCGACCGGGTCGACGTGCCGCTGCACCCGCTGGTCGAGTCGGCGCTCGGGCTGGAGGCCGCGTACCCGATCGCGTCCGCCCACCCCGCGGTGGCCTCGATCGGTCTCGGCGAGGCCGACCTGCGTTCCGACCTCGGGGTGAGCGACGACGAGGGGCTGCTCTGGGCGCGCGGCCGGGTGGTGGTGGCGGCCAGGGCCGCCGGCCTGGCCCCGCCGGCGATGTCGGTGTTCGCCGACGTCACCGACGTCGCCGGTCTGGCCGCCTCCTGCGCCGTCGGGCGGCGGCTCGGCTTCCTCGGCCGTGCGGCGATCCACCCGCGCCAGCTGCCGGTGATCGTCGAGGCGTTCCGGCCCGCCGACCGGGAGGTGGCCCGCGCCGCGGAGCTGTTGGCCGCTGTGGCCGAGGCGCAGCGACGGGATTCGGGAACGGCGGTGCTGCCCGACGGCCGCTTCGCCGACCGGGCGATGGTCGCCGCCGCCCGGCGCACCGTGGACCTGGCTGCCCGCTACGCCGCCTGACCCGCACGCCGCCCATCTGGCCCCGCGGGGTCGAGCCGGTCGAGCCGCGCGAGGTCGGCGGTGCCGCCCCGGACCACGGCCGCGGCCAACGCGATGGTCGCCGGGTGGACGCCGCCCCGCTGCTCCGCGGCGGCGATCCGGACCGCCTGCGTCAGGTGCGCACGCAGGTGCCCGGCGAGCAGCCGGTGGAACGCCTTCCCGGTGGCCGACCGCAGCGCGGCCAGCTCGTCGGGGCTGATCATGCCCGGCATGTCGTGGCCCTCGTGCGGGTTGGTCGCCGGCGCACCGGAGTCGCCCAGCAGCCGGCACGACACGACCAGGTCGGCGCGGTGGGTCGCCTCGATCTGGGCGGCCAGGCGCCGCCAGGCCGGGTCGGTGGTCCGGGCCGGCACCAGTTCGAGCACCGGCAGCACCCGTTCGGCCATCGCCACCGTGAGCTGGAGCCAGGCGGTGTCGGTCGGGCTGAACGGTCCGGCCGTACCCGTGGGTGCCGCGACGCTCGGCGGTGCGACTGCCGTCGGCGCATCCGCGGCCGGCGCGGTGGTACCGGGCGGGTCCGATGACCCGGCAGCGCAGCCGGCGACGAGCAGGACGGCGATGAGCAGCGTGGGCGGCGCGGCGACGACGGCCCGCATCCGACCTCCTTTCCGCGCGGGTGGGCGGGCCCGGCACGACCAGGCCCGCCCTCTGGTTGACCGTCTCGACTCAGATCGGTCGACCGTCGTGCCCGCATTTGATCACCGGACGGATGCAGTCCTGGACGCGGCGTGCCATCTCCGTCACCGGCCAGGCGTTGAAGAAGTCGCCGTGCATGGTGTAGCCCGGCCCGGAGGCCAACCGGAACTGCGCGGGGTTGCCGTTGACCGGGTATCGCAGCACCTGGCGCAGCTTCGGCACGTGCACCGGGTGCGTCGCCGGGCAGGCCTGATTCACCGGGTACGCCATGTGGCTCTTGTGGTCGGGCGAGTCCAGGTCGCGGCCGTTCCAGCACTGCGGGAAGTCCAGGTACGACTCCATCATCGTCCCAGCCGGGCAGGTGACGAAGTTCTTCGACGGCGGCACCTGCCCCGCGTGCAGACAGGACCAGCGGGCGATGCTCTCGTTCGGCCCGGCCGCCTTGGCGTTGCCCGCCACGATCCGCAGCCCCTGCGGGATGGGCTGGGTGGCCGCGACGACGTCGGCGCGGACGCCCTCACCCAGGTAGTAGAACGTGGAGATGGCCGGCTCGACCGGAACGTTGTTGTTGTACAGGGTGGGCACCCAGTACGACGAGACGTCCGTCCGCGGATTGCAGGTGGTCGGAGAGTTGACCAGGTCGGGGAGCGTGGTGTGGGCGTTCGTCACCGTGCTGCCGAAGAAGCTGTGCATGTGCGACGCCCCGGGCAGCCCGGGGAAGATGATCGGGTCGTCCGGCAGCCGGTGGCTGTACGTGCAGTCGGCCGGGAACTCCGCGACCCGGATGACGTTGACGCCCGGGGCGGCGTCGGCCCGGACCGTGGTGGAGACCATGTACGTGCCGAGTAGCGCCAGCAGGGCACCGATCGCCGTGGCGAGGCGCAGCCGGCGGTGGATGCCGGAGAGGGGGTGCGGCCCTGTCCATCTCGTGACTCCTGTCGGGGACGGGTCAGGGACAGCTCCGGCGCCGCCGCCGAAGACATCGGAGTTTCCCGGGCCAGACTGGTGGTGGTCTGTTGAGCCGGGACGCGAGAGAGCGCTCTCACAGATCCAGCCTCACCCTGGAGTCGACGCTTGTCAATACGTTCCGCAGTTGGCGGCAATGACGACGCGAAAGGGCCGGACCCCTGGTTGGGGTCCGGCCCTTGTCGTGGTGTTGCTTGGGTCAGCTGGTGGCGTAGCCGCGGGTGGCGATCCAGTCGGCGAGGTGCTCGACGGTGACCTCGTAGGAGGCGGTGTTCGCATCGGCGGAGTCGGCGATCTTGACCACGTTCCCGCCGTCGCGGTAGCCGACCACGCTGATGTAGTGCCCGCCCTCGAAGGAGTGCACCGCACCGTCGGTGTCGACGCTGGTGCCGGCGATGTTCGCGACCACGGCCCGGCCGTCGTCGACGGTGCGCACGACGTCGGCGCGCAGCTTGTCGGTCTGCTTGCCGTCAGCGTTCGGGTTGCTGATCTCGACCGAGTGGTAGGCGTCGGTCTTGCCGGTTTCCTTGTTCAGTACCGGGGTGATGTCGTTGATCGAGTTGGTGCCGGCCTCGGTGGTGCCCATCTCCTTGGCCATGGCGTCCACGCTGATGTCCTTGCCCTGCACGGACAGGGCGTTACGCGTGGCGGCGGGGCCGCAGTAGTAGAAGTTCGGCTGCGCCTCGTACCGCACGCCGAGCTGACGCTCACCGGCGGGCTTACGGTCGGTCTGCGTCTGGGTGGTGGGCTTGGCGTCCGACGCGGCGTACGCGGCGGTCACCGGTCCGGCGATGGCGCCGCCGGTGAACGCGAGTCCAGCAGCGGTCAGAGCGGTCTTACGAATCAGATCGGTACGCATGATGGCGTGCTCCTCTGCATCGGGGGGTGCATGCGACACACAACGGGGGGCGTGCGCCGCACGAGAAAGTTCACGGGGGGACGGCCCGGCGATCGGGGGGGACCTGCTCGGGTGTCCGGGGGATGTAACCGTGGCGGCCCGGCGGGTGTTCCCGGCGGTCGGCGGCTACGGGGGATGTAACCGTGGCGGCCTGGCGGGTGTTCCCGGCGTCCGGCGGCTACGGGGGATGTAACCGTGGCGGCCTGGCGGGTGTTCCCGGCGGTCGGCGGCTACGGGGGATGTAACCGTGGCGGCCTGGCGGGTGTTCCCGGCGGCCTGCGGCTACCGGGCCCGGGGGCCGCGGTGATCTGCCAGGTATAACCACCCCGGCCGGCCCCCGATTCCACCCTGCGGGTGCCCCCGACCACGGGACGCCCACGGCGAAACCGGACACCCACCCCCAGCCGCGCCGATCACGAACCGGACATTGGCGCCGTCAAGGTCCTCAACCCGCCGGATCCACGATCCGCGCAATCTCCGGGACACTGCTGCCTGCCAATGCGCCGAGGCCACGACCTCCCCAAGTCGCGCGGATTGCAGGACCGCGTTCCGAACGGGCGGGACAGTCGGCATGGAGCGCTATACCTGTGAGGCATAAATATGACTCTGAGGTATAACGCGCCTTGGTGCGGATGCCGCCGTGACCGGCCCATCACAGACCTTTCAGGCGGCGGCCAGCAATGGCAGGTGCGGCAGCATCCGCGTGATTCCCGGACCGGACATCGGGCCCATCCGGCTACGGCCCGCGCGACAGTGCCGCGACCAAGGCCGACACCCGTGCGGTGCCGAGGCGTAGTCAGTCAGCCGGCTGGGTAACACCGGCGGCCATGAGCACGAGCGCCGCAGCCCCCGCCACGTGTGTGACCGCCGGCCGGCTGGGCGCGGTCGCGGTGGTCGCGCACCGTCGCAAGACCCTCGGTGGCGGGCTTGACGAGCTGCGGGCGACCCTCGTCGGCGCCGGCGTCGACGACCTGCTCTGGTACGAGGTGCCGAAGAGCCGCAAGGCGCCGAAGAAGGTCCGCAAGGCGCTGAAGAAGGGCGCCGGTCTGGTCTTCGTGTGGGGTGGGGACGGCATGGTGCAACGCTGCGCGGACACGCTGGCCCGCTCGCGGACCCCGATGGCCATCCTGCCCGCCGGCACCGCGAACCTCTTCGCCGCCAACCTCGGCATCCCGGAGGACCTGGCGGAGGCGGTACGCATCGGCCTGCACGGCCGGCGGCGCCGGCTGGACCTGGGCCGCCTCAACGGCGAGCATTTCGCGGTGATGGCCGGTGCCGGGTTCGACGGCGACCTGATTCGGGAGGCGGACCGGCACCTCAAGAGCCGGCTCGGTCGGCTGGCGTACGTCTGGACGGGGCTGCGGCACGTTCGGGGCGAGCTGGTGCACACGCGGATCCAGGTGGACGGGGTGACCTGGTTCGACGGCGAGGCGAGCTGCGTGCTCTTCGGCAACGTCGGCACGATCACCGGTGGCATCCCCGCCTTCGACGACGCCCAGCCGGACGACGGGTGCCTGGAGGTGGGCGTGTCAACCGCGAACGGGGCGATCGACTGGGCCCGCACCCTCGGCCGGATGGCCGCAGGGCGCTCGACCGACTCGCCCTTCGTCCGGATCACCCGCGGCCGCCGCGTTCGGGTCCGCTTCGCCGCGCCGCGGACGTACGAGCTCGATGGCGGCGCGCGTACCGCGGTCGCGAAGCTCAAGGTGCGCTCGGTGCCCGGTGCGCTCACGGTCTGCTGCCCCGACCCGCACGCCTGACCAACCGGGGCCGGCTCCCAATGCCCCGCGCCGTTGGGAATCAAGCCTTCCGGGGCGTACGCCGGTTGCCGAACGACTCCATGGTGGTCGCCTTCTTGGCCGGCGCCCTGGTCGCTGACGTGGTGCGGGCCCGGGCCGCCGCGGCCTTCTTCGCGGGCGACTTCTTCGCCGCGGCCTTCGTCGCGGGTGCCTTCTTCGGTGGGGCGTTCTTGGCGGCGGCCGCCTTCGCTGTCGGCCTGCGGGTGGGCGTGGCCGTGGTGGCGGAGGTGTCCTTCTTTCGCGCCACCCGGGTCGTGGTCGGCGTGGGCTTCTCGCCGGGCGTCTTGGCCGCGCTCGCGCCGGTGGCCCGCTTCGTCGCGGCGGCGACCTTCTTCGCCGCCACCTTCCGGCTCGGCGGCATCGTCTTCGTCTTCGCACCGGTTGCCTTGCGGGTGCTGCCTGCGGCCATCCTCACTCCTCCTCTGATCTCGCCGGCACCGCCGGACAACGGCCGGGCCCGATCGGCGAGGTCTTCCCGTGCGTCCGCACGCCAAACACGGGTGGGGCAGCCCGACGTGTCGGACTGCCCCACCCGTTCGGAAAAACTGGCTCAGAACCCGAGTACGGCCCGCCCGCCGACCACCGGCAGCCGCAGTTCGCTGTCGTTCGGCGCGACCCGCAGCTCGGTGCCACCCAGCGGCAGCAGGGTGTACTCCTGGTCGCTGGAGAAGACGACCACGCCGATCCGGTGCCCCGCCGGGAAGATGTAGTCCTTCGGCTCCATGGTCCACCGGTAGTCGTACAGCTTGCCCTGCTTCACCGGCTCGGTGCGGGCCGGGCCCTTGCGGTTCTGCGGGTCCATCCAACCCCGGGTCACCACGGTCGGCGCGGCGGTCGAGCCGGCCGGGCCGTAGTCGACCAGGTACGCGGTGAGGTTCGCGTCCGGCTTGTTGTCGATCGCCATCCGCAGCCGCATCTCCGGGCGTCCGGAGATGCGCACGTTCTGCGTCAGCGCGGGGGAGCGGTACGCGAGCCGGTTCTCACTCGCCGTGTCCGGGTTGGACACCAGGGTGTCCGGGTGGATGGTCCGACCCTCGTCGACGAAGCTCTGCTCGACCCTGGCCTTCGGCGGCTTGCCCGTGGTGAGCGTGCCCGGGGCGGTGGCGTCGGTGGCGGCGAACCGCAACCCGACCTCACGCGCTGCCGGGTCGGGCCAGTTGGCGTACGTGGTGTAGGCCCGGTCCTCCCGCTGCAGCACCGCGGTCGGCTCGTCCATGATCCCGTTGCGCACGTTCCACAGCCAGAAGTCGAACCAGCGGTTCTCGGTCTGCTTGTACGTCCACGTCCGCCCGTCCGGCAGGGTCACCGACGCGTTGCTGCCCGGGCCGCCGTGCCCGCCCTGGTGCAGCCAGATCTTGCGCGGTACGTGGCGCTTGGCGAGCTCGTCCCACCAGCCGGCGAAGTGCTCGGTCTTCACGTTCCAGTCGTTGAGGCCGTGCACGACGAAGACGCTCGCCTCCACGTCCCGGGCGTCAAGGTAGTCACGGTCCTTCCAGAACTTCGAGTAGTCGCCGGTGACCCGGTCCTGCTCCTCGGTGATCTTCGCGATCTCGTCGGCGCAGGGCCCCTCGGCCCGTGCCTGCCCGGCGGTGTACTGGGCCAGGATGTCGGTGTCCTCGCCCTGGAACGTCCCGGGGGCGACGACCAGACCGTTGGCGCGGTAGTAGTCGTACCAGCTGCTGATCGCGGAGACCGGGACGATGGTCTTGAGGCCCCGGACGCCGGTGGTGGCCACCTGGTTGGGGAGCGTCCCGTTGTAGGAGACGCCGGTCATGCCGACCGCGCCGGTGGTCCAGCCGGCGGTGATCGGGGCGCCGTTCGCGTCGTACCCCTTCGCCCGGCCGTTCAGCCAGTCGATGACCGCCTTGGTGCCGAGCGTCTCGGCCTGGTCGCCGCTGGTCGGGCAGCCGTCGGAGTCGCCGGTGCCGACGCTCTGACCGAGCACCACCGCGTACCCCCGCGGCACGTAGTAGTCGTCGAGCGAACCGGGCAGGTTGGCCTTCGCCTGCGCCCGCTGGGCTCCCGCGTCGAGAGCCCGGCGCCCGGAACGGTCGGTCAAGCCGTTCTGCGGCAGGTCGTCCACCAGCACGCTCGGGTAGGGCACGTCGCCCCAGGTGCCCTTGCGGTACGGGCTGTGCTCGAAGATGACCGGCACCTTGAAGCCCTGGGTGGCGGTCTCCCGGGGCCGGGAGATGTCGATCGCCACCCGGTCGAGGCGGCCGTCGTGGTCGGTGTCGACCGGGGTCTGGACGAACACCCGCTCCTCGATCGCGTCGGCGAGCGAGAACACCGGCTGCGTCATGCCGTCACTGACGACGATGCCGGTCGGTGCGGGCGCCGCGGGCGGGGTCGCCGCCGCTGCCGGGGCTGCGCTCAACAGCAGTGCGCCGGAGACACCGACGCCGAGTAGTGCCAAGGGGGTTCGACGCACGCGCGTTTCCCTTCGGTCGGGCTGGTCGCCGGGGATCGGCCGAGTTGGATCCGAAAGATCCATTCAGCCCATGCTAGGACCGCGTCGACGTTCCGTCGATCCTATGATCTTGCGAGAAGTCGCCCGAGAGGGTGCGTTTGTCTACATAAGACAGGGAGTAAGATGCTCAGGAAAACGCGATGGCTGCTGGCCGTCGCCGTCACGGCCACGGCGCTGAGCGCCGTACCGGGCGGCGCTGCCACAGCCGGGCCCAGCGGCATTGGTCTGACGGGCACACCCGATGCCGCTGGCGACGGGAAGACGCACACCGTCACCCTGCTCACCGGGGACGTGGTGACCGTACGGAGCACCGGAGCGGGATGCCCGCGGGCCACGGTGCGACCGGCCGACCCGAACGCGGTGCTCCGACAGACCTGCGGGCCGGACGGCCACCTGCACGTCATCCCCGCGCGCGTCGCGTCCCAGATCGGCTCGACCCTCGACCCCGACCTCTTCGACGTCACCGCGCTGATCGCGGACGGCTACGACGATGAGAGCACCTCGCAGCTGCCGGTCATCGTGCAGCCCTCCACCGCGTCCGCCCGGGTGGCCGCGCTCGGTGACGTGCTGTCGCTGCCCAGCATCGGCGCGGTGGCCGGCCACGTACCCAAGAAGAGCCCGGCCACCGCGAAGCTGGCGACGAACTCGCTGCTCGCCGGGGCCAAGAAGGTCTGGCTCGACCGTAAGGTCCGCGCCACCGCGCTGACCGGCGGGAGCCAGCATGGTGACCTCGACCGCAACCTGGGCCAGGTCTCCGCGCCCGATGCCTGGAAGGCCGGGTACACCGGCAAGGGGGTCCGGGTCGCGGTGCTCGACACCGGTGCTGACTTCACCCACCCGGACCTGGTCGGCCGCGTCGCCGACCGCGCTGACTTCACCGTCGAGGGTGGCGACGCCGTCGACCACAATGGCCACGGTACGCATGTCGCGTCGACCATCGCCGGCACCGGCGCGGCCGCCCACGGCCAGCGTCGCGGCGTGGCGCCGGACGCCAAACTGGTGATCGGCAAGGTCCTCGACGACCACGGCTCCGGTGCGGACTCCGGGATCATCGCCGGCATGGAGTGGGCCGCCAGCCGGGCCGATGTCATCAACATGAGCCTCGGCGGCAGCGACCCGGACGACGGCAACGACCCGCTCTCGCTCGCCGTCGACGGCCTGAGCAGGCAGACCGGGGCGCTCTTCGTCATCGCCGCCGGCAACAGCGGCGGTGCCATCTCCTCGCCCGGCTCCGCCGCCAGCGCGCTGACTGTCGGCGCTGTCGACCGCAACGACAAGCTCGCCGACTTCTCCAGCCGCGGACCGCTGGTCAGCAGCAACGTGGCCAAGCCGGAACTGGTCGCGCCCGGCGTCGACATCGTCGCCGCCCGGGCCGACGGCACCAACCTGCAGGACCCGATCGACAGGTACTACGAGGGCATCTCCGGCACCTCGATGGCCAGCCCGCACGTGGCGGGCGCGGCCGCGCTGCTCGCCCAGCGGCACCCGGACTGGACGGGGGAGCAGATCAAGTCCGCGCTCGTCGGTGCCGCCGATCCGCTGGCCGGCGTCGACCCTTACGCCGTCGGGGCCGGTCGGCTCAACGCGGCCAGGGCGCTCGGCGGCCCGGTCAGCAACCAGCCGGTGGTCAACCTCGGCACCTTCGCGTACCCGCAGTCCGGGACCAGCGAGGCGAAGCTGAGCTGGACCGGTGCGCCGACCTCGGCGACGGCGGTCCTCGACCTGGACGTGGCGGTCGTCAACCACGACGGCCAGCCGGTGCCGCGCGGCACGGCGTCACTGTCGACGAGCCGGTTGACGCTCAAGCGCGGCGCCACCGCCGGCGTTACCGTCCGGATCAACCGTGCGGCGCTGGCAGCCCGGCCGGGCTTCTACCTGGCCACCGTCACCGCCCGCACCGCCGGACGGAAGCTGGTCGCGACCACCCCGGTGAGCTTCCACGTCGAGCAGCCCAGCTACGACCTGACGATCCACACGAAGCCGATGCCCGGCCTCAAGGAGGGCGCGGAGAGCTGGATCAACATCCTGGTCACCAACCTCGCCGACCCCGTCATCTACTACGGCGGGCCCAGCGGTACGCCCGGAGAAACCTTCACCACGCGGGTGCCGGCCGGCCGGTACGCGATCCTCGGCTCCTCGGTCGCCTACTACGTCGACAGTGACGTGCTGGAGACGACGCTCAACGGTGAGACCGACCTGAACGTCACCGGCAACCGGAGCCTGACGCTCGACCCGGCGCTGGCCAGGCCGGTGACGGCGATGGTCGACGGCGTCGCCACCACGCCCACCCGGGTCGACCTCACCAGCCTCCAGACCGCGCCGAACGGCCAGTCCTGGTGGAACCAGATCAATGGGTACGGGAGCGCGACGACCATCCGCACCTCCCCACTGCCGAAGCCCGGCATCGGATCACGGCGCACCTGGGCGGCCGTCAACCTGGACTCGCCGGCCGGCACGGCCAAGCCGTACCGCTACAACCTTGTTCACGAGTACGCGAGCGGCGTGCCGGCCGATCCCGCGTACCGGGTGACCGCTGCGGAACAGGCGAAGCTGGCCCGGATCGACGAGCGGTTCCACCAGATGGACTCGCCGGGGATGGTCACCCAGTTGGTCCGCACCGGCCTCACCCCGGACGGGCTGGGTGTGACCCAGACCCACGAGGGGAACCTGCCGCCGTACCGCACCGACTACCTCTCGCCCGGCATCCTCTGGGCCGACGAGGGCGTCTACGGCGGACTGTCGGCCCAGGAGGCACCCCGCAGTTACCAGCCGGGCAGTCGGCAGAGCAAGGTCTGGGCGCGGCAGCCGCTGCACTCCGGCTGGTACGACGACCCGGCCGGTGCCGGCTGGAGCTGCGCGACCCCGCCGTCGCGGACCCGGGGCAACCTGCACATCGACCTGGCGTCGCTGGTGGACCAGCACCAGCGGGCCGACTGCCTGCAGGGCAACTCGATCGGGGTGAACCGCAAGCTGTCGCTGTACCGCAACGGCAAGCTCGTCGAGGAGCGGGACCGCCCACTCGCTGACTTCACCGTGCCGCAACAGACGGCGGACTACCGGCTGACCCTCGACGTCGACACGAGTCTGATCCTGCCGATCTCGACCAAGGTCACCACCTCGTGGACGTTCCGGTCCGCCGGGCCGGACGGCACCGGAAGCGTGCCGCTGCCGCTGCTCGCGGTCGACTACGCCCTGCCGATGGACACCAACAACCACGCCACCGGCGGAACGGCCGAACTGGCCGTCCGGCAGGCGCGCGGCGTCAAGGCGCAGAAGGTGACCGCGTTCCAGGTGTGGACCTCGACCGATGACGGTGCCACCTGGAAGACGGCCCGGGTCGCCCGCGACGGGGACAGCTATCGGGTCGAGCTGCCGAAGGCGGCCGCCGGGAAGCCCGTCTCGCTGCGGGTGAAGGCCGACGCCAACGGCGGTAGCGGTATCGACCAGACCATCATCCGGGCGTACATCGCCGGCTGATCGTCCGCGGAGCTGGTGCGGCCCGGCCCTGAGCCGGGCCGCACCAGCATGCCGACTTCCTTCGCCGGTGGTGTCGATCCGGCCGGGTCTCGTTCGTCGTGACGGTAGAACACGTGACGCCGACACGAGAGGTATCCACATGACGTCCTTGACCCCTGCCCCCGAGCGGGTCGTGTCCGTCCAACGCCGCACCCGACTCCTCCTGAGCTGCGGCACGGTCGCCGGTGTCCTCTTCCCGGCCCTGTCGTTCGGGCAGGCCTTCACCAGATCCGGGTTCGACCTGCGCCGCCACGCGTTGAGCTCGCTCACCCTCGGTGACCTCGGTTGGTTGCAGTTCGTCGCGTTCGTGGGCACCGGCCTGCTGGCTCTCGCCTTCGCGGTGGGCCTGTGGTGGGTGCTGCGTCCGGGCCGGGCCGGCACGGTGGGGCCGGTGCTGGTCGGCGTCTACGGGGCGGCGATGGTCGGTGGCGGCATCTTCGTGCCCGACCCAGCGCTCGGCTGGCCGCCGGGCGCCCCGGCGGGGCTTGCCGCCCACGCCAGCACGGGCAGCGTCCTGCACACGGTCTGTGGCGCCGCGGCGTTCCTGTCGCTGATCGCGGCGGGTCTGCTGTTCGCCCGGCGGTTCGCCGGCCAGGGGCGGCGGGGTTGGGCGGTCCACAGCGCCGCCAGCGGGGTCGTCGCGTTCGTGCTCACCGCCCTGCCGTGGAGCGAGGAGAGCGCGAGCATCCGCTTCGCCGTTGGAGCGGTGATCATTTCGGGGTGGCTCGTCGCTCTCTCCTGGCGAGCGCGCCAGGATGTGGCCTGACCTGTGCGTCGGCGCCTCGTCGTACGGGCGTGAGAGCATCCCGTCATGGCGGCATCGAAAGAGCCGGTGACAGCTCCGACCGAGGTCAGCGTCGATGATTTCCTGGCGGCGGTTCCCGACGAGCGTAGGCGGGCCGACGCGGGGCGGCTCCGCGCGCTCATGGGCGAGGTGACCGGCGAGCCGGCGGTGCTGTGGGGTCCGAGCATCGTCGGCTTCGGCAGCTACCACTACACCTACGACAGCGGGCGTACGGGCGACGCGCCGCTGGTGGGTTTCTCACCGCGCAAGCAGCACCTCGTCGTCTACCTCGTGGGCGGTTTCGAGGATCGGTACGGCCCGATCCTCGAACGCCTCGGCCCCCACCGCACCGGAAAGGGCTGCCTCTACCTGAAACGGCTCGACACCGTCGACGAGAGCGCGCTGCGCGAGCTGATCGACCGCACCGCGCGGGTGCACCAGGGCATCGACCGGGCCAGCCGACGCTGACCCCGCACCGCCTGGTCAGGTCATTGACCCGTCCATACCACCTTCGCGCCGGAGTCGCCGGTGCGGATCACGTAGTACAGGGCGACGCCCGCGGCCACCAGCGACAGCACCTGCAACGCCAGGGTCAGCGCCCGACCCGTGCCACCGCCTCCGGTCTCGCTCGCCTCGGCTCGGGGCGGGACGAACCGAACCAGTGCCAGCGCAATGATCGCCAGCCCGATGGTGGCCCAGAGCGTGATGTCGCCGAACTGCTGGTGGGCCTCGATCTTCGGCACGAACTCGGGGGTGACCCGGTTGGCGGACCGCATGCGGGCGAAGAAGGCGTCACCGGAGAGCTTCGCGAGCAGCGCGGCGAGCGGCGCGCCCAGCGCGAGCAGCCCCAGCACCCAGCGGGTGTGTGGCCGGACAGGCGCGACGAGCGCATACGCCACGGTCAGGAGGGCCAGCAGCGGCACGAACACGACCGCGGCGTGCAACACGAGAGGGTGGGCGGGGATGCCCATGAACTCCTCGAACATCGGCGTCTCCTCCGGCGGTGGCGGGCGGACCGTGATCGTCCAGGGAAGGACGCTATCGGTACGCGCGGGGTGTGTCAGCCCCCAATGTGCGAGCGCGGTTCCGCTCGTTGCGGGACAGCGCGATGACGAGTCTGGCTTCGGTGATGGCCGACGCCGGCCGCGCGGCTGACCCGGCCGCCCTGTGCGCGGCGCAGTTCAGGTACTGGCGCTCGCCACCGCTGCGGCCCGGCACCCGTGAGTTCCTGTCCCGCGTCACCGTGCCGATCTGCCTGGTGTCCGATGTGGACACGGACGACGTGCGTGCCGCGATGGCTCACCACGGCCTGGCCTCCACGGCCGTGGTGACCAGCGAGGCCACCGGCGCGTACAAGCCGGACCGGGCCATGTTCGATTGGGCGCTCGCCGCCCTCGGGTTGGAGGCGCACGAGGTGCTGCATGTCGGTGACTCGCTCACCGCCGACGTGGGCGGGGCGCACGCGGCGGGCATCCGGGCCGTCTGGGTCAACCACCGGGGGCAGACCGCGCCGCGCGATGCCCCGGTCGCGTACGAGATTGCCGACCTGTCCGAGCTGGCCGAGATCCTCCGATAACGGCCCGGCCGGCCAGCCACCGTCGTGGCCGCCGCGGGCGGCGCGCACCCGGGCGGGCACTCGGGCTCAGGCCACCACGGACCGCACACCGAGGCCGAGCAGGATCACGCCGGTCAGCCGATCGAGCATGCGTCGAACGCTGGCCGTGCGGAGCAGCCGGGCGGCGGCACCGGAGACGGCGGTCCATCCCGCGAGCCAGCAGCTGTGCAGCGCGGCGTGCGCCGTGGCGAGAAGCAACATCGGCACCAGCACCGGTCGGCCCGGTTCGAGGAACTGCGGCGCGAGGGTGAGGTAGATGGCGGCCGCCTTGGGATTCAGGACGTTGCTCAGCAGCCCCTGGAGGTAGGGGTGGTGGACGCGCCACGGAAGCCTCCGGATGCGGACCGGAGCGGGCCGGCCCGTGGTCGTCGGCGTCTCCTCCGCCGCGGCCACGCCCGACGCCCCTGACCTGGCCGCTGTGCGGCGGTAGGTCGCGGACCAGAGAAGCCAGAGCCCGAGCCCGACCAGGTAGGCGGCACCCACCAGCTTGACGACCCAGAACGCCTGCGACGAGCGAAGCACCAGCGCGGCCAGGCCGACGGCGGCCAGGGTGGCGTGCACGTACAGCCCGGTGACCGTACCGAGGATCACCCACCACCCCTGCCACCGCCCGCCGGTGGCCACGCGCGAGACGACCAGCGTCAGGCTCGCTCCCGGCGTGGTGGTGATCGGCGCGACGGCGACCAGAAAGCCGAGCACGGCGACCCCATGCGTGCTCATACCACGACCCGGTAGTGGGTCGTGAGCAGGCCGGTGTCGTCGTACACGTGGAATGCGACGCCGGGTGGCTGGGCCTGGGTGGTCAACCGTCCCTCGCCCTCCCAGGGCATCCGAAGGGTGGAGACCACCCCCGGCGCGATTCGCAGTGGGCGGCCGGCGAAGGTGCTCGCGGCGGCGGTGTGGAAATGCCCGGTCAGCACGGCGACGACCTGCGGGTGGGCGGTGACCAGGTCGGCCAGGGGGTCGGCGGGCAGCAGTCGCATGGGGTCGATGACCGGGTGGTGCAGCACGACCGGCGGGTGATGGAGGGCGATGAACGTCGGCGTCTCGGCCGGCACCGAACCCAGTTCGTCGGCGAGCCACGTCACGGTCTCCTCGTCCAGGTGGCCGTCGTCCTCGCCGGGCACGGAGGAGTCGGCAAGGAGGAAGACCGCACCGGCCACGTCGTACCGGGTGTTGATCGGGCCGGTGCCGCCACGGTCGTCGCCGAGTAGACCCTTGCGGTACGCGTCGCGCACATCGTGGTTGCCGGGACAGATCATGACCGGCAGCGGGGAGTCGAAGAGCTTGGCGGCGGTCTCGTATTCGGCCACCTCGCCATGGTCGGCGATGTCCCCGGTGATCAGGATCGCGTCGACCGGTCGTGGCAGGGCGTGCAGGTGGTCCATCACCCGGGCGGTCCGCTCGGCCGATCGGGGGTGGCTGTCGATGTGAGTGTCACTGAGGTGCGCGATGACCAACACGACGGCCCCTAATGGTTATCTACGGAAAAGGCATTAGGGAAGCTACACTGGCCGGCGTCGGCCACACAAGCCGGAACAGGAGGGGTCCGATGTCAGCCCAGCTCGCGCTCGCCCTGGTCAGCACGATTCGACATGACGGCAACGGCGGCGTCGCCGATGACCTCGCCGACCTCGCCGGCTTGACCGCCTGGCTCCGAGAGCAGGCCGAGCCACTGCGGGAGTACGTAGGCGGGTTCGAGATTCCTGGCGGCGTGGTCGACGAGCGGACCCGGCTCGACGTGGTCGCGGTGCGCCGCGCCGCGCGAACCCTCTTCGCGGTGGCGGTCCGCCCAGGCCCGCCGAGCCGGGCCGACTCCGCCTCGCTGCTCTCTCCACAGGAGGCGGTCGCCCGGCTCAACCAGGCCGCTGGGGCGTTGCCGGTCCGGCCGGTGCTGACCTGGGCGGAGGAGGACACGCCGTCCCTCGCCTGGCACGGCGAGGCGGCTGACACGCGGCTGGCGATCACCGCGGGGCTGGCACGTGCCGCCATCGAGTTCATCGCCGGTCCGACCCGCGACCTGTTGCGCGCCTGCCCCGCGCCACGCTGCGTACGCTACTTCGTCAAGGACCACCCGCGTCAGGAATGGTGCAAGCCCTCCTGCGGCAACCGTGCCCGCGTCGCCCGCCACTACCAGCGGCACACCCCGGCTCGATAGCTGCCCCGTTCAGCTCCGGGAGCGTGGCAGGCAGTCCTTCTTGTACTTCAGACCCGAGCCGCACCAACACGCGTCGTTGCGCTCCGGTGGCCAGGGAATCCGCACACTCGGTCGAGCCGCGAGCTCGCCCGCGTAGCCGGCCCGGATCTGCGGGTCGGCCGGATCGCCGTTCCGTCGGCTGGCATGGGCGTCCAGGCCGGCCACCGTCGCGCTGAGCACGCCCAGACCGGTCCCGCCCGCGTTCGCCAGCCGGACCAGCTCCTTCTCCAGTCGGGCCCGGTGCGCGTCCCAGTCCGGCCCGTACGCCTCGGTCAGGTCGGGGTGTTCGGCCAGCAGGCGGTCGAACTCGGGGCGGGGCCAGAAGATCAGGTCCTGCTGGCCGCCCTCGCGCTGCGCCGCCCGACGGACGAGCTGGGTCTCCAGCCGGTCCGCCAGATCGTCGTGCCGGTCGTGCGGCAGGTTGAGATTCCGGCGTACCCGGTGTCGCTGTTGCAGCAGGAAGAAGAGGACACCGGGCGCTTCCGGGGGGCCGACCTCGACCGGGGGCTCGACGGCGGTGATGGCCTGCGCCGCCCCTCCGGCGGCGGTGGCGCGCTCGCCGAGCAGCGTGTCCACCGCCTCGCTCAGCCACGTCTCGGCGATCGCCGAACGACCACCGGAGTCCAGCGCCGCGCTCACGTAGGCGGGGGCGTCGGGCTGGACGAGCAGGAGCGGGCGAAGGGCGGTCAGCTCCGCCATCGCCTCGTCCTCCCGGCCGGCGGCCTGGAACAGGGTCCGGGCCCGCAACGCCCGGGCGAACCCGGCCCGGGGGTCGTCCCCGGACGGGTACACCTTTAGGGCCCGCTCCGCGTACCGGAGCGCGGCATCTGACTTCCCCCGGATCTCGGCGATCTCGGCGGCCAGGGTCAGCGCGTCGCCGGCGTCGTCCGGGTCCTCCAGCCGGTCCTGTCGCACCGCGTCGGACAGGTCGGCGGCGACACCGAGCGGGTCGGCCATCCCGAGCGCCGAGCGGCGAAGTTCGGCGAGGTCAGCCTTGGTGAGTACGTCTTTCGTCGGCACGATCTCACGCTACGTCGGGGCGCTCCCGGTGTGCCGGCAGATCCGCTGTAACGCCGCTCTCACGTCGGTGCCCACGTCGCTAGATCTGGAGGAAGCTCTGCACCCCGGCCAGCTTGAGCACCTCGGTGCGGACGTCCGCGCACTGCTCCCGGCTGAGCTTGTCGATCTCGCTGCCGTCGGGTACTCCGCCCCGCTCGTCGTACCATCCGCTGAGTCCCGTGGCGAGCCGCCCCATCACCTCGATCTCGCCGGGTGCCTTGCGCAACGCCGGCAGCTCAACCCGCAGGTAGTCACAGAGGGCGCTCGCCGTGACCCCACCCGACCCGGAGCCCGTGCCGGTGGTGGCGGACGCGGCCGCTGCGGCGCTCGGCTCGGCGCTCGGGCCGGACGGCGACGAGCCGGTGGTACTGGCGGTGCCGCCTCCGCAGGCGGTGAGCGTCATGGCCGACAGGCAGGCCAACGCGAGGAGCCGCACCCTGTTCATTCGTGACTTCTCCGATCATGCCGCTGCTGCAACAAGTGTTCATTCGTGGCGGACCGGATCGACGCTATGCCAGATTCCCGGGTGGGGAATCGGGCGTTTCCCTATCCACCGACCTCGCGCACCATGAACACGTCCACCGGATCCTCGGTCTCGAGTCTGAATCCGTGCCGCTCGTACAGCCGCCGCGCCGGACTGCCCTGCAGCACGTTGAGCCGGACCAGGGTTCCATCGCGGTCGCACCGCTCCAGCAGCCCGCGCAGCACCGCCGAACCGATGCCGCTGCCCTGCAGGTGCGGGGCCAGGTAGAAGTGCTCCAGCCAGTGGGCGTCCTCGGCCGGTCGCAGCGACACGCAGCCGCCGAACGCGCCGCCCACCTCGATCACCCAGGTGTGCGCCGGCGTGAACCCGTCCCGCAGTCGCTGCCGCACCCGCTGTTCGTCGTACCGCCCGAGCCGCTCCAGATCCGCCCGCAGCACCACGGCCCGCAACTCAGCCACCGCGTCGACGTCCGCCGCCGAAGCCGGCCGGATCTTCCAGTCCGCCATGATCGGCAGGCTACTGCGGCGGTCACGTCACCCTGACCGGCGGTCGCCGCGTGTCCGAATCCGAACCACGGGGCGATCAGGTCGACGAGGATTGTCCCGTGACGAGCGACGACCGGCACCGACGATGGTCCACCCGGACCGCCTGGGTCGGCCGGTTCAACTCGCCACTGCGCGCGTTCCTGCACACCGAGACCGGCGGCGCACGAGTGGTGCTGGTCGCTGCGGTGGTGGCGCTCCTGTGGGCCAACATCCACATGTCGTCCTACGAGTCGCTCTGGAGCACGTCCCTCTCCGTCCAGCTCGGCGACTGGCACGTGTCCCACGACCTGCGTACCTGGGTCAACAGCGGACTCATGACGTTCTTCTTCCTGGTCGCCGGGCTGGAGCTGCGCCGCGAGTTCGACATCGGCGAGCTGCGGGAGCGGCGCCGGCTGGCGTTGCCGCTGCTGGCCGGGCTCGGCGGCATGCTCGTGCCGATCGTGATCTATCTCGTGATCAATGCCGGGCGCACCACCGCCGCGGGCTGGGGCGCGGTGATGGCCACGGACACGGCGCTCGCACTCGGCGCGCTGGCCGTCTTCGGGCCGCGCTTCTCGGATCGGTTGCGGGGTTTCCTGCTGACGGTCTCCGTCATCGACGACCTGGTAGCGATCGCGGTGCTGGCGGTCGCCTACCCGAAACATCCTTCGGCGACGGCGCTGCTCGCCGCGGCGGGGATCTTCGGCCTCGTCCTGGTCGTCCAGGCCTCGGGCGTGCGGTTCGGGCCGGTCTACGCGCTGCTGGGGGTGGCGGCCTGGCTCGCGGTCTCGGAGTCCGGTGTCGATCCGGTCGTGGTGGGCCTGGTGATGGGGCTGCTGTCCTACGCCTACGCCCCCGGTCGCAGCGAACTGCAGCGGGCGAGCGACCAGTTCCGCCTCTTCCGGGAACAGCCCACCCCGCAGCTCGCCCGTTCGGCCCGGGCCGGGCTCACCTCTGCGTTGTCGCCGAACGAGCGGCTGCAGATCCTCTACCACCCGTGGGCGAGCTACGTGGTCGTGCCGCTCTTCGCGCTGGCGAACGTCGGGATCATGATCGACGGCGAACTGCTGGGCAGGGCCGTGGCCTCCCCGGTCACGCTCGGCGTCGTGGCGGCGTACGTCGTCGGCAAGCCGGCCGGGATCGTGGTCACCTCGTGGTTGGTGGCGCGGCTGAGCGGCAACCGGTTCCGGCCACCGGTCGGCTGGGTCGCCGTCGCCGGGGTCGGCACGGTGTCCGGCATCGGGTTCACCGTCGCTCTCCTGATTGCCACCCACGCGCTGCACGGCCCGGCTCTGGAGGAGGCGAAGCTCGGCATCCTCGTCGCGACGGTTGGCTCGTCCGTCATCACCTGGCTGGTGTTCCGCTCTGCTGCCCGGCTCCCGCCGGCGCGGCGTGCCCGCGCGCTGCTGGGCGTCGCCGAGGCCATCGTCGACCTGATGCCTCCGGTCGATCTGGAGCGCGACCACGTGCGCGGGCCGCGCGAAGCACCGGTGACGGTCGTGGAGTACGGCGACTTTGAATGCCCCTACTGCGGGCAGGCCGAGCCGGTGGTCCGGGAACTGCTGGCCGACTTCGCCAACATCCGGTACGTCTGGCGGCACCTGCCGCTGACCGACGTCCACCCGCATGCCCAACTCGCCGCCGAGACCGCCGAGGCGGCGAGTGAGCAGGGCGCGTTCTGGGAGATGCACGACCTGCTTCTCGCGCACCAGGACGCCCTCAATCCCACCGATGTGCTCGGCTATGCCGAACAGATCGGCCTGGACCTCGACCAGTTCCGGGAGCACATGGTCAAGTTGAAGAGCGTCGACCGAATTGCCGCCGACATCGAGTCCGCCGACATCAGCGGCGTCACCGGCACCCCGACCTTCTTCATCAACGGCCGGCGCCACCACGGCGCGTACGACATCACCGCGCTCTCCGCGGCGGTGGAGGCGGCGTTCGCGAGCGCCAAGCTTCGCCCCGAGTACCGCCGGCGGGATCGCCGGCGCCGCAGCGAGGGCGGATCAGCGAGCTGACCGACACCTGCGCACGGCGGCTCGTCCCGTTCGGCCTTGTGGACCGCCGCCCCCACGCGCTCTACGATCTTGGGCATGCGGACCGAGCCTCCCGGCGTGGCATCTGCCCCTGAGTTGGGATCGCTCCCACTCACGCCGGACGCCGCGGACGTGGAACGCCAACCTCTGGCAGGACGCCACCGGCCTGCTGCTGTGGATGTCGCACCCGGCGTGGCACAGCACGGTCTGGCAGACCTACGACTACGACCTCGACGTGAACGGCGCCTACTACGGAGCCCGCAAGGGCTGCGAGCCGCTGCACGTCCAGGCCGACCCCGGCACCTGGCAGGTGCGGGTGGTCAACCACACCACCACCGCGGTCAACGATGCCACCGTCACCGCCCGGCGCTACGACCTGAACGGCCGGTCACTGGGCACGCCCCAGCGTCAACGGGTGGACGTCGCCCGGTCGTCCACGTCGGCGGTCTTCCCGCTCGCCACGCCGGACGGTGGCGGGCTGCACCTGGTCCGGCTGGAGCTGCGGGACGGCCGCGACCGGCTGCTCGCGGAGAACACCTACTGGCGGTACGACGAGGCCGAGCAGATGCGGGCGCTCAACGATCTGCCCACGGCCCGACTGTCGACGTCGACCGGCGTCGTACGCGTCGTCGACGGCCGGTCCACCGTCACCACGACGGTCCGCAACCAGGGCCGCACGGTCGCCGCCCTGGTCCGGCTCGCCGTGCGTGACCAGCACGGCAAGCGGGTTCTTCCGGCCCGCTACGACGACAACTACTTCTGGCTCCTGCCGGGAGAGACCCGTCAGGTGCAGATCTCCTGGCCCGCGCGGTCCGGTCTCGCCCGTCAGGTCAAGGTGACGGCTCAGGCGTACAACTCGGCCGGCCACTAGGAGTACGCGGTGGGAGGCGGCCCGGGGGCCCGCTTCCCACCGCGACTTGGCCGACTCGTGCCGCATTGAAAGCGGGCCGCGGCCAGCCCGGTCGGTGTTGTGGGCGCTATACCGCACAGGCATAGATCTACCTGTGCGGTATAGCGCACGTTGGCGAGATCGTCGCGCGTCCACCGCACGGACGAACGGACCGGCGCGTCACTTCTTCCTCAGCACGGCCTCGCGCCAGATCAGACCGGCGATACTCGGCCGGGTCTCGGTGGTGATCACCGCCATCGCCCGGCGGACGAACCGGTCGTCGGTCAACTGCGCCACCATGCTCGCCGCCAGATCGGCGCGTGCCGTGAACAGGCCGTCCGCGACGTTCTCCGCCACCTGGTAACGCGTGACGGCCGGGTGGTCGAACAGCCCGGAAGGCCGGGCGATGGTCCAGTCCAGGTCGCTGTCGCGTACGAGGGACTCCATGCGGCGCATGTCGTCGTGCGCGGTGCGGCCCACCCTGCGGTTGAACAGCGGATCCAGCACGTTGTTGAAGAAGAACTCGCCGGTCGGCCGCCAGGTTGGATCCATGACGCTGGAGCTGACCGTGACAAGGCGCTTCACACCGTGTCGGTGCATCGCGGCCAGGATGTTCGCGTTGCCCCGCGAGTACACGGTGATCGGCTTCGGGGTGAGCGGGACACCCAGGCTGGACAGGACCGCGTCGCTGCCGGCGACGGCCCGGTGGACGGCGTCCGGGTCCGCGACGTCGGCGCCGACCACGGTGAGGCCGGTGCGCGGCTGGACGGTGTGTGGGCGGCGGGTGACGGCGACGACCTCGTGGCCCGCGGCCAGGGCCTGCTCGGTGATGTGGCGGCCGGTGGGTCCGGTGGCGCCGAAGACGACGGTGCGCATGTGCTCGCTCCTCGTTGCGGGGTTGATGGCGTTGACCGTGCCAGCGGGGAGGAGCATTATTCAACTGTGTTGAATAAAACCCGGGGTCGACCCCGCGGCAACCCGGATACCAAGGCCCGCATCGCCGAGGTCGCCCGCGAGCTGTTCCTGAAGCACGGCTATCCGGGTACGACGGTCCGGGCGGTCGCCGCCGCGGCGGGCGTCGACTCGGCGCTCATCAGCTACCACTTCGGCTCCAAGCAGGGCCTCTTCAGCCAGTCGCTGACCCTGCTGTGCGTCGATCCCACCGCGCTCGACCAGGCTCTGCGGGGTGACCGGGCCGGCCTGGCCGACCGCCTGCTCGACTCGGTCACCGGCCTGTGGGACGCCGCATCGCCCGACGAGAACCGGATGGCGGTGCAGGACGACGACACGATGCGCGCCCTGCGCGACTACCTGGACGGTGAGCTGCGCCTCCGCGTCGCTGAATTTCTCGGCGGGCCCGACGCGACGCGACGCGCCACCGCGGCGGTCGGCGTGCTGGGTGGGCTGATCTTCACGCGGTACCTGAACCCGATCCGTTCGATCGGTGTGCTGTCCCCGGCCGACGTCCGGCGCGTCTTCGGGCCGGCGCTGCGGGCCGCCCTGCATGGCCGACCCCGCCAGCCGTGAACCCCGGCGAGAGGCATCCCCGGAGGTCTTGCGTGGAACATCGTATACAACATACGCTCCCCGAATCGTCCACTCGAGGAGCTCCCCATGACGAACCTCTCCCTCAGCGAAACAAGCCTGCCCCGGCGCCGTTCACTCCGCGCCGCGGTGGCGGCGGTCGCTGTTGCCTGCGCGGTCGTTGCCTGCTCACCGGTGTCGAACGGCGGGGATGACAACCAGTCCGGCGACAACCAGTCGGCAGGCCAGGATTCCTTCGGTACGCCGGCAGACCCCGCTGCCGTGAAGCAGGGCGGCAAGCTGGTCATCGCCCTCTCGGCAGAACCCGACGCGCTGGACCCGACACTGTCGCGCAGCCTCTACTCCCGCTACGTCTTCCAGGCGATGTGCCAGAAGCTCTACGACGTGAACGAACAGGCGCAGGTCGTACCGCAGCTCGCGACCGCCCTGCCCACCACGAGCAGCGACGGCAAGACGGTCACCATCCCGCTGCGCCAGGGCGCCCGCTTCGCGGACGGGACGCCGTTCGACTCCGCCGCGGTCAAGGCCACCATCCAGCGACACCTGACCCACGACCGGTCGGCGCGCAAGAGCGAACTCGGTCCCATCGACGGCGTCGACACCCCCGACGCGCAGACCGTCGTCCTCCGGCTCAAGCAGCCGTTCGCGCCCCTGCTCGGCGCCCTCGCCGACCGCGCCGGCATGATCATGAGCGCCAAGGCGTTGCAGGGCCTCGGAGACGACTTCGCCTCGGCGCCGGTCTGCGTCGGCCCGTTCAAGTTCGCCAAGCGGGTGCCGCAGAACTCCATCGACGTCGTGAAGGACCCGAACTACTACGAGGCCGACAAGGTCCACCTCGACGCCATCTCGTGGCGCATCCTCAGCGACGCCAGCATCCGCGCGGCCAACCTGCGCTCCGGCGACGCCCAGGTCGCCGACAGCGTCTCCACCCAGGACGTCGCCTCCCTGCGGCAGGACTCGGCGGTCTCCGTCCTGCAGTCGCAGTCCCTCGGCTACCAGGGCCTCACCATCAACATCGGCAACGTCGACGGGGTCCGCACCCCGCCCAAGCCGATCAACCGTCCTATCGCCCAGAACGCCAAGGTCCGGCAGGCCTTCGAGCACGCGATCGACCGCAAGGCCCTGGTCGACGCGGTCTTCAACGGCATCCACACCGCCGCCTGCTCACCCATCTCTCCCGCCAGCCCGTTCTCGTCGCCCGAGGCGCAGACCTGCCCGGCGCACGACCCCGCCAAGGCCAAGCAGCTCCTCGCCGAGGCGGGCGTGCAGACCCCGTACACCGTCACGCTCCTCGCGTCGAACACGCCCGACACGCTGCGGCTCGCGCAGGCGCTCCAGTCCATGCTCAAGGACGGCGGGTTCGATCTGAAGATCAACCCGGTGGAGTACTCCTCGCTCCTCGACGAGCAGGACCGCGGCAACTTCGAGCTGCTGCAGCTCGGCTGGAGCGGGCGGATCGACCCGGACGCCAACATCACGAACTTCGTCGGCACCGGCGCGAGCCAGAACGTCGCCGGCTACAGCAACCCCCAGCTCGACGCCCTGCTGACCCAGGCCCGCCAGTCCGGTGACATCGAGGAGCGCAAGAAGCTGTACGGGCAGGTGGTCACGCTGCTCCAGCAGGACGACGCGCTGATCTACCTCTACCGGCAGCGGAACCTCACCGCCGTCAGCAAGCAGATCCAGGGCCTGCAGGTCTTCCCGGACGGCGTGATCCGCGCGGCCTTCGCCGGTTTCGCCAAGTAGGTCTCCGTGGCCCGGTATCTCCTCACCCGCGCCTGGCAGTCGGCGCTGACCCTGCTGTTGTCGACGATCGTGGTGTTCTTCGGCGTACGGGCGCTCCCCGGTGATCCGGCCCTCGCGTTGGCCGGGGAGGACCGTTCGCCGGAGGCGCTGGAGGCCATCCGTCGGCACTACGGGCTCGATCAGCCGCTGCCACTGCAGTTCGCGCAGTACGTGGAACGCATGGTGCAGGGCGACTTCGGGGTGTCGATCCGGACCGGTACGCCGGTCTCGTCGATGCTCACGACCGCCCTGCCGGTGACCGTTGAACTCTCCGTCCTGGCGATTCTTCTCGCCACGGCGCTCGGCGTCGGCGCCGGGGTGCTCGCGGCGGTACGCCGCGGGCGCCCGGCGGAGTGGGTGGCCAACGGCATGGCCCTGATCGGCCTGTCGGTGCCGCACTTCTGGCTCGGGCTGCTCGCGATCCTGTACCTCTCCGTGGCGACGGGGCTGTTCCCCGCCTCCGGCTTCGTGCCGATCCTGGAGGACCCGCTGGACAACCTGCACCACATCGTCCTGCCGGCGGTGATCCTCGGGACCGGCCTCGCCGCCATCATCATGCGGCAGACCCGGTCGGCGATGCTGGACTCGCTCTCCTCCGACTACGTACGGACAGCGAAGGCGAAGGGCCTGCGGCCGCGAGCCGTCATCACCCAGCACGCCCTGCGGAACAGCCTCATCGTGGTGGTGACCGTGGTGGGCCTCCAACTCGGGGGCCTGATCTCGGGCGCGGTGGTCACCGAACAGATCTTCGGGCTGCCGGGCTTCGGCAAGATGACCATCGACGCGGTGTTCCAGCGGGACTACCCGGTGATCCAGGCCGTCGTCCTGCTGACCGCGACGGCGTACATCGTGATCAACTTCTTCGTTGACCTGCTGTACTCGGTCATCGACCCACGAATCAGGGTGACGGGAGATCCGGCATGACCGTCCTCACCGTTCCCATGGCGGAGACCGGTTCCGTCAGCATCAGCCGACGTACGCGCGTTCTGCGGCGGTTGCGACGCAACCCGCTCGCCGTCGTGAGTTTCGTCGTGCTCGCGCTGGCAGCCGTCATCGCGCTGCTCTCGCCCTGGATCGCGCCGTACTCCGTCGACCAGACCGACTTCGCCCGCACGTTCGCACCCCCCGGCAGCCCCGGCCACCTGCTCGGCACCGACGACCTCGGGCGGGACGTGCTGTCCCGGATCATGCTCGGGGCGCGGGCGTCGCTCCAGGTGGGGCTCCTGGCGGTGGCCACCTCCCTGGTCATCGGTGTTCCGCTCGGGCTAGCGGCCGGCTACTTCCGGGCCTGGGACGCCGTCATCTCGCGCTTCACCGACCTGCTGCTCGCGTTCCCGTTCCTGATCATGGCGGTCGGGTTGGCGGCCATCCGGGGCGCCAGCCTCGGCAACGCCGCCGTGGCCATCGGCATCGCCCAGATCCCCGGCGTGATCCGGGTGGTGCGCTCGGACACGTTGCGGCTCAAGTCGCTGGACTTCGTCGCCGCCGCCGTCGTGGACGGCGCGAGCGACCTGTGGGTGCTGGCCCGGCACATCCTGCCGAACGCGACATCGGTGATCCTGGTGCAGGCGACGGTCGCGATCCCGGCCGCGATCCTCGGCGAGGCGGTGCTCTCGTTCCTCGGCCTCGGCATCCAACCCCCGGCCCCCAGCCTGGGCACGATGCTGGCCACCGCCCAGCAGTTCGCCGCCCGAGCCCCGTGGGCGGCGGTCCTTCCCGGAGTCGTCATCATGGGGCTGGCGCTCGCGTTCAACGTCTTCGGCGACGCCCTCCGGGACGCCCTCGACCCGAAGGGAGACCGGGGATGACCACAGCCGAACGGGCGGGACCCGCCGCCGCGGTCGCCACACCCGTCCTGGCGGTACGCGACCTCTCGGTCTCGTTCCCCACCGAGACCGGGACCGTCTCGGCGGTCGACGGGGTCAGCCTGGATCTCGCACCCGGAGAGATCGTCGGGATGGTGGGCGAGTCGGGATGCGGAAAGAGCGTCACCGCGATGAGCATCGCGGGACTGCTCCCCGGCAGCGCCCGGATCTCCGGGTCGGTGCGGCTGAACGGCACCGAGCTCGTCGGCACCCGGGAGTCGGCGCTCCGCCGCGTACGCGGCAAGGAGATCGCCTACATCTTCCAGGAGCCCATGACGTCGCTCAATCCCGTGCTCACCGTCGGGCGGCAGATCGGCGAGGTGCTCCAGATCCACGAACGGATGTCCCGACGAGCCGCCCGGGCTCGCGCGGTCGAGCTGTTGACGCTCGTCGGGATCCCGTCCGCCGCGAAACGCGTCGACAACTATCCGCATCAGCTCTCGGGAGGCATGCGCCAGCGCGTGATGATCGCGATGGCGGTGGCCTGCGGCCCCAAGGTGCTGGTGGCCGACGAACCGACCACCGCGCTGGACGTCACGGTCCAGGCCGGCATCCTGCAGGTGCTCCGGGACCTGCGCGACCGGCTCGGCACGAGCATCCTGGTCATCACGCACGACCTCGGCGTGATCGCCGACATCGCGGACCGCGTCGTCGTCATGTACGCCGGGCGGGTGGTGGAGCGGGCACCGGTCACCGACCTGTTCGCGCACCCGTACCACCGGTACACCGCCGGGCTCCTGTCGGCGTCACCGACGCCGGGGAGGCACGCGGGCACCGACCGGTTGCAGGAGATCCCCGGTCTGGTGCCCGTCCTGTCGGTCCAGCCGGACGCGTGTACCTTCGCGGACCGGTGCCCCGCCGCCGACGAGCGGTGCCGCGAATCCGCGCCGCCCCTGGAGGTGGCGGGGGCCGGCGGCACGGACCACCTCGCGGCCTGCTGGCACCCCTGCCCGACGCCCCGCGAGCGCGAGGAGGCGAACCGATGACGGCCCAGCCGGACGCCCTGGTCATCGAGGACCTGGTGATGCACTTCGGCCCGGTACGCGCCGTGGACGGCGTGTCCCTCACGATTCCGAGGGGCCGGGTCACGGCCCTGGTGGGGGAGAGCGGCTCCGGAAAATCGACGGTGGGTCGCTGCGTGGTGCGGCTCGTGGAACCGACCGCGGGTGTGGTCCGGATCGCCGGTACGGACGTCACGCACCTGTCCCGGGGACAGCTACGCCCGCACCGCAGTGAGGTGTCGATCGTCTTCCAGGACCCCGCCGCCTCACTGGACCCGCGCATGCTGGTGGGCGAGGTCGTGGCGGAGCCGTTGCGACTGTCCGGGAAGCGGATCCCGCGGCGTGACCGGGAGGCCCGGGTCGCCACGGAGCTCGAGCGGGTGGGTCTGCGTGCCGAGGTCGCGCGCCGCTATCCGCATGAGCTCTCCGGCGGGCAGCGCCAGCGGGTCAGCATCGCGCGGGCCCTGATCTCCGAGCCCCGGTTGCTCATCGCGGACGAACCGACGAGCGCGCTCGACGTGTCCGTGCAGGCGTCGGTGCTCAACCTCCTCGCCGACCTGCAACGCGACATCGGGTTCGCCTGCCTCTTCATCACCCACGACCTGTCCGCCGTCGAGTACCTGGCGGACGACATCGCCGTCATGTACCTGGGCCAGCTTGTCGAGAAGGGTTCGCGCGAGCGGATCTTCGCTCGGCCCGCCCACCCCTACACGCAGGCGCTGCTGTCGGCCGCGCCGGTGGCCGACCCGGTCCGTCAACGGCAGCGCCAGCCGGTGCTGCTCGGCGACGACCTTCCGTCCGCCCTGGATCCGCCGTCCGGCTGCCGGTTCCGCACCCGGTGCCCGCTCGCGTTCGACCGGTGCGCGACGGAGGTGCCGGCGCAGGTGGGGATCGGCGACGGCATGGCCGCGTGCCACCTGGTCCAACCGGACGGCAGTGGGCCCGACGTCCGGGCCGCAGATACGAGTGAGGTGTTGTCATGACGTTCACCACCAGACCGACGCTGCAGGGAACCTTCGGCATGGTGTCCTCGACGCACTGGCTCGCCAGCCAGGCGGCCATGGGGATCCTCGAACGCGGCGGGAACGCCTTCGACGCCGCGGTCACCGCCGGGTTCGTCCTGCACGTCGTCGAACCACACCTCAACGGGCCGGGTGGCGAGGTGCCGGCCATCGTGGCGACCGCCCAGGACCCGACCCCGAAGGTGCTGTGCGGGCAGGGTCCGGCGCCGGCCGGGGCCACCATCGCGCACTTCCGGAACCTCGGGATGGACCTCATCCCCGGATCCGGCCCGCTCGCGGCGGCCGTGCCCGGCGCCGTGGACGCCTGGCTCCTCCTGCTGCGCGACCACGGCACGCTCTCCCTCGACGAGGTGCTGGAGCCGGCGATCGGCTACGCCGGGGCGGGCCACCCACTGCTGGGTCGGGTCGGGGACACCGTGGCCACCGTCCGGTCACTGTTCGAGGAGCACTGGCCCACCTCCGCCCAGCTCTGGCTGCGCGATGGCCGGCCTCCGGCGGCGGGGGAGCTGTTCGCCAACCCGGCCTACGCGCGCACCCTGCAGAAACTGGTTCAGGCCGGGCAGGCCGCCGGCGCGGACCGGGAGGCGCAGATCGAGGCCGCACGGCGGGCCTGGAGTACGGGTTTCGTCGCCGAGGCGATCGACCGGTTCAGCAGGGAGCCGTTCCAGGACTCCAGCGGGAGCCCGCACGCCGGGCTCGTCACCGGCGCCGACCTGGCCGCCTTCTCGGCGACCTGGGAGGAACCGGCCACCCTGGACTGGCACGGCTACTCGGTGGCGAAGACCGGGTTCTGGGGTCAGGGCCCGGTGCTGCTGGAGACGCTGTCCGTCCTCGACGCGCTCGACGACCCCGGCGCGTACGACCCGTCGACCGCGGCCGGCATCCACGCCCAGGTCGAAGCGCTCAAGCTCGCCTTCGCCGACCGCGAGGCCTGGTACGGCGACGACGCCGACGTGCCCGCCAAGGCGCTGCTCTCCCGGGAGTACGCGCGTGAGCGGGCAGCCCTGATCGGCGCCCGAGCGTCGGCGGAGCTGCGACCGGGGCGGCCGGACGGGGCGGAACCGCACCTCCCGGCGCACGTCCGACCCGGTGTCGTCCGCCGGGCCGACTCGACGGACCCGACGACGGGGGAGCCGACGGTGCAGGCGGACGGGGTGACCCGCGGCGACACCTGCCACGTGGACGTGGTCGACCGCTGGGGCAACATGATCTCCGCTACCCCGAGTGGTGGCTGGTTGCAGAGTTCGCCCACCATTCCGGACCTCGGCTTCCCGCTGGGCAGCCGGTTGCAGATGTTCTGGCTTGAGGAGGGTCTCGCCTCCTCGCTCGCTCCGGGCCGGCGCCCGCGTACCACGTTGAGCCCGACGATGGTGCACCGCGACGGGGAGCCGGTGCTGGCCTGTGGCACACCCGGCGGCGATCAGCAGGACCAGTGGCAGTTGCCGTTCCTGCTGCGTCACCTCGCCGGCGGTCAGTCCCTTCAGGAGGCCATCGACGCGCCCGCGTGGCACACCGTCAGCCTGCCGGGGTCGTTCTACCCGCGCGCGATGGAGCCCGGTGTCCTGGTGGTGGAGGACCGCGTCGACGAGGACGTGCTGGCGGCGCTGCGGGCGTACGGGCACGAGGTGCGGCTCTCCGACGCGTGGAGCCTCGGTCGGCTCTGCGCGGTGACCCGCGACCCGGCCACCGGCGTGCTCGCTGCCGGCGCGAACCCGCGGGGCATGCAGGGCTACGCGTGCGGGCGTTAGCGGGTGCCGGTGCCGTAGCCGCCCTCGGCGTTCTCGTAGGCGGCCGCGGACGCCGCGTCGAGATGGGCGAGGGCGGCCCGCTCGGCGCGGTCGCCGTCGCCTGACTCGATGGCGTCGACCAACTGGATGTGCTCGGCCCACGAGTGTGGTGCGCGTTCCGCGGCCCCCAGCCGAAAGACCCACTGGACATGGAGGTACAGCGCCTTGGCGATCGACGACAGCCAGGGGTTGCCGCTGATCTGGAGGATCCGCAGGTGCAGGGCGCTGTTCAACTCGGCGACCCGGCGCAGGTCCTGGCGCTCCGTCGCCTCCCGGCCCTGCTCCAGCAGCAGCCGCAGGGCGGCCACGTCCGCCTTGGTCGCCCGCTCGGCCGCCAGCCGGGCGGCCAGTGCCTCCAGGCGCTCGCGGACGACGAACATGTCCGAGATGGTGCCGCTGCTCGGGGAGGCGACGACCGCGCCGCGGCGGGGGAGGATCACGACGAAGCCCTCCGCCTCCGCGACGCGCAGCGCCTCGCGGACCGGGTTGCGGGAGACGCCGAAGTCCTCGGCCAGCCGGTCCTCGGTCAGCCGCTCCCCGGGCAGGTAGTCGCCGTCGATGATGGCGGTCCGCAGGGCGGTGAGGACCTGGTCGCGTAGCGGCAGGTGTTGAGTGCCGAGCTTGTCCCGCAGATCTTCAGCCACCTGGATCGCCTCTCCGTGAATCATCCGGGGCAAAGTGTATACGAAGAACAATCTTTGGAGGTAGCCGACAGTGTCGAGCACAGCGCCCCACGTCACCCGCCCCTCCAGCACCCCGTACGGACGGCAGCGCCTCCTGCGGCGACGGCAGGCCCTCGTCGTCGTCCTCACCTTCCTCACCGGGAGTGCCGACGCCATCGGCTTCCTCTCCCTGGGCGGAGCCTTCTCCAGCGTCATGACCGGCAACATGGTCCTGCTCGGACTCTCGGCCGGTAGAGGTGACGCCGAGCTCGCCCTGACCTCGGGGTGCGCCATCGTCGCCTTCATCGTCGGTGTCCTCGCGGGCGCCCGCCTCGTCGGCTCGGCCCAGCCGGACGACCCCGTCTGGCCACGGCGGGTCACCTGGGCGCTCGTCCTGGAACTCCTGGTGTTCGTCGTGTTCCTCATCGTCTGGGAGGTCAACCTCCCGCACCACGACGACCACGTGGACCTCGCGCTCCTGTTGCTGTCGGCAGCGGCGCTGGGCGTGCAGAGCAGTGCGATTCAGCGCTTCGGCGTGCCGGGCCTGTCCTCCACGTACCTGACCGGGACCCTGACGAGCCTGATCGCCGGCGTGGCGGCGCGCAGCCCGTGGGACAGCCTGCGGCCCAAGGCCCAGGTCCTGCTGGCCCTGATCACCGGCGCGGCGGTCGGAGCCCTGGTCGCCCTGCACCTGCCGGTGGTCGCGCCGGCGCTGCTGATCGTGCCGCTCGTGCTCGTCATCGTCGTGTCCACGCGGCTGCGGGACTGAACGTCCACCCCTTCGCAGTGGCGCGCCGGTGTCGGTGGGGCCAACGCCCGATGGCGGAGACCCGCCATGTCCGTGCTTCGCCAGCGATCATGCCGCTACACCGGGCGCTCCGCGGCTGAGAATCGGCGACGGCGGTGTCGGCCTTCCCGGGCGACCGCCCGAGGGAGGAACGTCTTCATGCTCAGATCCAGACACCGGGCACCCCGGGCCATGAGCGCCATCGGCGCCGCTCTGGCCGTCGTGCTGACCCTGCCCACCGGCGTCGCCGTGGCCGCACCCACGCCCGCGCCCACCGGTGGCGCGGTCGACCCGCTGCGCAAGGTGGACCCGCGCGTGCTCGGGCCGGCCCGCACCGGCGCCAGCACCAGCTTCTTCGTCGAGCTGACCGACGAGGCCAAACTGGACCAGGGCGACCTGGACCGTGTCGAGCGGTCCGTCGGCGGCCGCGCCGGACGTGTCGCTCGCACCAAGCGGGTCTACGAGACCAAGGTGGCGCACGCCGAGAAGACCCAACGCGGGCTCCGCTCACTGCTGCGGGACCGGCACGCCGACTTCACCCCGTACTGGATCGCGAACGTCATCGAGGTCAGCGGTGACCTGAACCTGCTGACCGAGGTGGCCCGCCGGGCGGACGTCGAGCGGATCACCGCGATCGGCGGGACCCGACTGGAGGAGCCGGTCCGCACCGCCGGAGCGTCCGCCGACACCACCCAACTGCCGTGGAACCTGGGCGCGGTCGGCGCCGACAAGGTCTGGCGCGAGTACGGCACGCGCGGCGAGGGCGTCGTCGTCGGCAGCATCGACTCCGGCGTGCAGTACGACCACCCGGCGCTGGTCCGGCAGTACCGCGGCAACAACGACGACGGCACCTTCACCTCCGACTACAACTGGTTCGATCCGACCGGGATCTGCCTGCCCTCGACGCCCTGCGACAACTACGGGCACGGCACCCACACCGTCGGGTCGATGCTCGGCGACGACGGCGAGGGCCGGATCACGGGGGTGGCCCCGGGCGCCACCTGGATCGCGGCCAAGGGCTGCGAGGCCAACTACTGCAGCAACAGCTCGCTGCTCGCCGCCGGCCAGTGGATGCTCGCGCCCACCGACCACAACGGCGAGAACCCCCGCCCCGACCTCGCGCCGGACATCATCAACAACTCCTGGGGCGGCCACGACGGTGACCCCAGCTTCTACGACACGATCATCGACTCCTGGGTCGCCGCCGGCATCTTCCCGGTGTTCGCGGTCGGCAACGAGGCCGAAGAGATGCCCGAGCCGTGCGGCACGGCCGGCCATCCGGCGATCAACCCCTTGGCGTACGCGGTCGGCGCGACCGACGCCGGCGGCACGATCGCCCCGTTCTCCAGCCGTGGGCCGGGCCCGGACGGCATGGTCCGGCCCGACATCACCGCCCCCGGCGTCGGCATCCTCTCCACGATCCCGGGCAACGACTGGGGCCTGAGCGACGGCAGCTCGATGGCCGCCCCGCACGTCGCGGGAGCGGTCGCGTTGGCCTGGTCGGCGGTGCCCAACCTGCGCCGTGACCTGGTGACCACCCGCGAGCTGCTGGACCGCACCGCACACGACGTCAACGACCTGCAGTGCGGCGGAACCCCCGCCGACAACAACGTCTACGGCGAGGGCCGGCTCGACGCGTACGACCTGGTGACCCAGGCCTCGACCGAGCAGCTCGGCGGTGTCGTGGTGCACGCGAGGGTGGGCGGGGTCGCCCTGTCCGGGGCGCGGATCACCCTCACCTCCGCGCTGGTCACCCGCGGCGCCCGCACCGACGCACACGGCACCGTCCAGCTGGGTCGTGTCCCGGCCGGCGAGTACACGCTGACCGCGTCGTTCTTCGCGCGCAAGACCGTGCGGCAGACGATCACCGTGCCGGCCAGCGGCACGACCAACACGACGCTGGACCTGTCCGAGCCCGCCGCCTGGCAGCCCATCCAGGGCCGGGTCACCGACCCGGCCGGTGAGCCGGTCGTGGGTGCCCGGCTGGCGCTCGTCGGGGAGACGTTCCCGGCGTTCGTCACCGACGCCAAGGGCCGCTACAGCGGGCTGCTGCCCGAGGCCGACTACGACGTGCTGGTCGAGTACGGCCGGTGGCTGGCACCGAAGACGGTGGCGTTGACCGTGGACGGGCCGGAGACGGTGGACGTGGCGCTCGCCGCGAAGGCCGACCGGCACGGTTACCGGGCCGGGACCGCCGCCGCCGGTTGGACCGATGGCGGCAGCGTGCTCGCCCTCACCGGCGACACCGCGAGCCGGGGCCTCGACCTGCCGTTCCCGATGACGTTCTACGGCAGCACCTACCGCCGGATCACCGTGCACACCGACGGCTACCTGACCTTCGGCGCGGACGCGACCACCTCGGTCGGCGACAACGGGCCGCTGCCCGCGCCGGCGGTCTCCGCCCCGGCCGTCTACGCGTTCTGGGACGACCTGGTCCTGGACCACGCCTCGACCGTGCGCACCCGGGTCTCCGGGGCCGGTATGAACCGGCAGTTCGTGGTCAGCTGGACCCGGGCCGCGCTCAAGAGCGCGCCGAAGACCCGGGTCGACGTGCAGGTGCGTCTCGGTGAGAACGGCAACGTCACCATCGAGTACCGCAAGCTCGGCGCCACCGGGGCGGCGACCGGCGGTTCGGCGACCGTCGGCATCGAGGACGCCACCGGCCGGGACGCGCTGACGTACTCCCGTGACGAGCAGGTGCTCGACGCCGCACGCGCGGTCACCTTCCGGCTTCCCGGCCGCGGTCTGCTGCGGGGCACGGTGAGCGACGCCAACGACCGCCAGCCGCTGGCCGGCGCGACGGTACGGGTCGAGTCACCGGACGCGCCGCAGCCGATCACCGCGACCACCGACCCGGACGGCTTCTACCAGTTGGAGGCGCCGGTCGGACCGGTCACCGTGACCGCCCTGCAACCGGGCTACGACCTGCCGAGCACGTCGGTCGCCGTGGCGGAGGCCAAGGTGGTCAAGCGCGACCTGGCACTGCGTACGCCGCTGCTGCTGACCAACCGGAACGCGGTCGCGCTGACCGCGCGGGCCGGGGTGACCCGGACCGCGACGGTGACCCTGAACAACCAGGGTGACCTGCCGGCCACCTGGTTGGCCCGGGAAATCAACTCGCCCACCCCGCCGTCCGGCATCCCCGGTCGAGTGCTCAGCTCGTTCCCGGTGAAGGAGCTCTACAACGCGTTCGGCGTCGGGTACCGCAACGGCGAGTTGATCGTCTCCAACTCGTACCTGTTCGGGCAGCTGCAGCGCTTCACCACCGACGGCCGCTCGCTGGGCAAGGGCGTGCTGCCGATCGGCGGCTGGCCGTCGGACATGGCGTACGTGCCGAACCGGGACCTGATGTGCGCGCCGAAGATGTCGTTCGTCGGGGACCTGCCGATCGTGTGCTTCGACCCGGACACCTTGGAGGTGAAGGAGACCATCACCGGGCCGTGGGCCGGCAAGCTCTACTACGGGCTGGCCCACCGCGCGTCGGACGACACCTTCTACCTCAGCGGCGACGGGGTCATCCGGCACCTCGCCGGCCTGTCCCACCCGCAGCCCGGGTCGGTGCTGGGCGAGTGCACCCCGCCCATCCCATGGATGACCGGGCTGGCCCTCAACGAGGAACACAACGTGTTGTGGGGCATCAACCAGGATTCCAAGGAGTCGATCTGGGCACTCGACCCGGCCACCTGCCAGCCGCTCGCCTCGCTGCCCGACCCGGACCCGAACCCGCTCAGCGGCGCCGGGCTCGACCTGGACGAGCGGGGTGACCTGTGGGTGCTCGGTAACGCGACCGGCCGGCCGTACGGCAGCAAGGTCTACCACGTCGACGGTTCGCTTCCGGCGTACAGCGACGTGCCGTGGCTGTCCGCGGCCGGGTCCGGTCAGGTGGAGCCGGGGGCGAAGGTCGGCCTGACCGTCACCGTCGACACCACCGGCCTGGCTCCGGGTACGCACGTCGCCACGCTGCTGGTGACCAACAACGGTGCGAAGGGGGCGGCGACCCCGATCACCGTGTCGGTCACGGTCACGAAGTGAGGACCGGGGCCTGCCGACACCTCCAGGGTCGGCAGGCCCCGCCTCGGGCTCAGAGCCAGCCGTTGCGGGCGACGAACCACCCGAGCTGCATCCGGGTGGCGCTGCCGGTCGCGTCCATCAACTGTCGCAGCCGCCGCTGCACGGTACGCAGGGAGATGCCCAGCTGGGAGGCGACCGCCTTGTCGGGCAGGCCGGTCATCAGCAACGACAGGATCTGCCGGTCGGTCGGGGTGGGTGCGCCCTGCCGGTCGACGTCGTCGATCAGGGCCGTGGCGGGGGCGAGCCGCAGCGGCGTGGCCCGGTCCCACACACCTCGGTGAACAGCGCCACGAGCACCTCGACCCAGGTGACACCGCGGACCACCAGCGCCCAGGGTTCGACGCTCTGGTCCTGGGTCGGGAAGGAGAGCAGCGCCACCCGACGGTCGGCGACGGCGAGCTTCGCCGGCACGTTCGTGGCGACCCGTGCCTGCTCCCCGGCCGCGACGAACCGGCCGATGTGGGCCGCGGCGCCCGGCCGTTCCAGCCCGTGTCGGTCGTAGACGACGCGGAAGCGGACGCCCCGGTCGAGCAGTTCCACCTCGGTCGGGTTGTCGTGCAGCACAGCTGCGTACGGCGGGCGGTCGAAGCCGAGCACCTCGTCCTGGGCGCCGCGCAGGAACTGGTCGAACGCCTGCATGATCGCGGGCACGCCGACCACCAGTTGGACGCCCTGGTCCATCGGGTCCGCGGCGCGTTGCTCCCGCAGCCACTCCGACAGGCCGACGCGCGCCTCCTGAAGTTCGCGCATCCGCTGATTGAGCAGCGACTCGATGGCCAAATCGGGGGGAGCGGCGCCGGCGCGGCCGGCGACCAGGCGTACCAGGCCGGCCCGGGCGAGCGCGTCGAGCGCCTGCTCCGCCTCGGCCACGGTGACCGCGACGCGTTGGGCCAGCTCGGTCGCGGTACCCGCCCGGCCGCGAACCAGCTCCAGGTAGACCGTCTCCTCCAGCTCGGTCAGACCGAATGCGCTCAGCAACTGTCCACCAGACCCGACTAGGGCGGCCCACCGTGCGCGCGGGTCCGCTGTAGTCGATCTTGGAGCGCTCCCAGCGGTACGTCAAGGGGCACGACCACGCCGATGTCGCGTCTCTTCCCGCCCTCAGGCGCCGCGGGCGAACAGGGCCAGGCGTACCCGGTTGGGGCTGTCGGTCTTCGTCATCAGGTTGGTGATGTGCGTCTTGACCGTGGTCACGCCGATGTGCAGCCGGTCGGCGATCTCGGTGTTGGACAGACCCTCGGCGACCAGGTTCAGCACGTCCTGCTCGCGGGCGGTCAGGCCCTGCACCGGCCGGGGCGTCTCGGCGCGGGCGTGCACCGCGCGCTGGACGAGGCGTTGCAGCACCTCGGGGCTGAACGGGCTGTCACCCACGGCGGCCCGGCGGATGCCGTCCACCAGCTCGGCGGGTGGTGCGTCCTTGAGCAGGAATCCGCAGGCGCCGGCGGTCAGGGCGGGATAGAGGTGGTCGTCGTCGCCGAAGGTGGTCAGCACCAGGACGCGGGTGGCGGGGCGCTCGGCGAGGATGCGGCTGGTCGCCGTGATTCCGTCGACGCCGGGCATGCGCAGGTCCATGACGACGACGTCGGGGATCAGCCGCGCGGCCAGCGGGATCGCGTCGCGGCCGTTGTCGGCCTCGCCGACCACCTCGATGTCGGGTTGGGCGTCGCAGAGCATGCGCAGACCCGCCCGGATGAGGTGCTGGTCGTCGACCAGCAGGACGCGGATCACGCCGGCTCCGGCGCGGGTGACCCGGCGGGTGCCTCGCGGTCACGGGGCACCGACACGGCCGGCGTCCCGGCGGCGGGTGCGGAGGCCACGGCCGGGAGGACGGTGCGCACCCGCCATCCGGCGCCGGTCCGGCCCGCCTCCAGCCGACCGCCGAGGACCTCGACGCGCTCGCGCATGCCGGTGATGCCGTGCCCGCCTCCGGACGGCACCGCCACCGGCACCGCGCCGCGCCCGTTGTCCGAGACCTCCCAGTGCACCGCCCCGTCGCGGACGGCGACCACGAGGTGCGCCAACGCGGACGTCCCGACGTGCCTGGCCACGTTGGTCAGCGCCTCCTGGGTCAGGCGCAGCACGGCCAGGCCGCGTACCGCGTCGAGTGAGCCGACCGCCGGGTCGATGTCGGCCTCCACGGTGATTCCCGCCTGGCGAGCCCGGTCGACCGTAGCACCGAGTGCCGCCGGGAGCGCGGACGGCTCGATCGCGGTCAGCGCCGCGTCACCGCGTACCCCGTCGGGGTCGCGCAGGACCGTGACCAGCCGGCGCATCTCGGCCAGCGCGGCGGTCCCCGTGCCGTGCACGTCGTCGAACACCTCGCCCACCCGGGGATCCAGGTCCGTGAGCACGTGCCGGGCCACACCGACCCGCAGGACCATCGACGCCACGTGATGCGCGACGACGTCGTGCAGCTCGCGGGCGATGGCGCTGCGTTCGTCGGCGCGCGCGGCGCGACTCTCCGACTCGTGCCGGCGCTGCTCCGCCGTCGCCCGCTCCACGGCCTGCCGACCGAGCTCCCGGTTGGTCCGGATGACCAGGCCGAGCAGCACCGGCACGCCGACCTCCAGAGTCAGCCCGAAGACACCGGAGGCGAACCGGCCGATCGGATCACCGATCGAGTCGGTCAGATCGACTACGGCCAGCAGCACGGCGGCGAGCCAGATGCGGCGCGCTCGACGCGCCCGCATCGTCACCTCGAGCAACGCCCAGCTGGCGCCCACCTGGTTGATCGTGGTGTCGTCGATCAGGGGGATCGCGACCGCCAGCAGCCCGGCCTGCACCACCAGGTTGACCAGCGGCCGACGGTGGAACACCAGCCCGAGGGCGAACGCGACCACCGCGAGGACCCACTGCGTGGCCGTCGGCGGCCGGGCGGCGTGCGTGCCGACGACCAGGTAGCCCACACCGCTGAGGTTGAGCAGCACCATCCGCACGAGCGTGTCGCGCGTGCCAAACAGTCGTCCCGCCCACCTCACGGTGGTCAGCCTAGGCGCTGCGGCTCGGGGGCACGAACGTCCGCCGTCCGCCCCCACCGGGTACGAACCGCGAGATAGGCGGCCAGGCCGAGCGGTCCGAGCAGAATGGTCAGCACCAGCACCGGAGCCATGACCAGCGCCGGTACCCCCCGTTCCCGGCTGTCCAGCCACGCCCACCGCCCGACGAACAGATCAAACGCGATCATGTGCGCCCACCCCGCCGCCGCGCCGTCGGAGGTGCCGAGCAGGTCGCGCACGCCGTCCAGGGTCGGTGACGCCACGGCCGGCAGCACGTCACCGAACGCCGGGATCACCAGCAGCGCGTAGATCACCACGACCGGCAGCACGATCAGCGGCGAGGAGATGATCCGGACGGTCCACGACCAGCGGGGCAGCAGGATCATCAGCGCCCAGAACGGCGCGGCCACCGCGAACGTCAGGGTGAACAGGGTCCCGGTCATGCGGCCAGCGCCAGTTCCGGGCTGCGCCGGCGAGCCAGCACCAGGCCGGTGGCGGTCGCGGTCGCGACCACCAGGGCCACGACGGCGGCCAGCGTGAGCGCGTCCGGGCGCAGCAGCGGCTGCCCGCGCAGGGCCTGCCAGGTCAACAACACCGTGAGTACGCCGTACGCCGCGCCCGCCACGACCACCAGCCGTGCCCGGGTGCGCTCGTCCAACCGTGTCCCGAGGAACCGGCTCAGCAGGATCGCCAGGATCGGCAGTGCCTGCAGCGCGTGCAGCCCCACGAAGTGCCCTATCCGCAGATCCCCGCCGGTGGTGCTCCACCCGACCAGCGGCAGCCCCTGCCCGCCGTCGAGTACGCCGACCGCGTGCGCCCCGGAGACCCCGTCGATCCCCGGATCCTGCATCGGCAGCACCATCGGCACCGCCGCGAGCATGCCCAGCAGCGACAGGCCGAGCCCCCACCCGACGGCGCGGGCGGCGGCCCGATCGGTGATCCGCCGGATCAGCACCACGAGCCCGATGACGAAGTGTGCGGCGAACAGGACCATGATCGCCGCACCCATCGCCGTGAAGAGGGCGGCGTTCAGTGGGCTGGTTCCGTTGAAGTGGCTGGTCGTGCCGCGGAGCACCTGCCCGACGATCACCACCATCTCGATCACCGCCATCGAGACGATGACCGTGCCCGCCCACTCCGCGACCCGGCTGCGGCGCGGCAGCAGGGAGAGCATCCAGGCGAGGGTCGTGCCGTACACCACGAAGGACACGGCGAACTTGAACGGCTTGAGCCAGATCGGCGACCCGGTGAGGACGCGCGAGTCGACGAGGATGCCGACCGCGGAGATGACGGTGAGCACCGCCATCGCGTAGACGAAAACCATCAGGGGGCGGTGCCAGTGTGCCGCCCGGCGCAGCGCGGTAGTCATGCCTGTAGATACTTCCGACCGCGTCCGCCCATCGCGTCCGACCGCGAGCCCCGGTTGCGGCCGCCGGTCGGAGCGGCGCCTCCTCCCTGGGTAGGAGACGAAACCTGGTCGGGGTCCTTCGCCGACGCTGGCAGAATGGCCGGCCTGTCGACCGGACCGGGAGTGGCGATGACGACGAACGAGGACCGTGTCCAGCCGAACGAGACCACGGTGCCGCTGCTGCACTGCGTGTCACCCGAGGAGACCCTGGCGTTCTGGCGTGCCCTGGGGTTCGAGGTGACCTACGAGCAGACGAAGCCGTACGTCTACCTGGCCTTGCGGTGGAGCGGGTTCGAGCTGCACTACGGCCGCGCGCCACTTGGGTTGGACCCGTCGGCGGAGAACACCGGCGGCTGCCTGGTGATGGTCGACGCGGTCGCTCCGTACCACGCGTCGTTCACCGAGGCGATGCGCCGCACCTACGGCAAGGTGCTCGCCAAGGGACTGCCCCGGATGACCCGCTACCGGCCCGGCGCGTCGCGGTTCAGCATCGTCGACCCGTCGGGCAACACCATCGTCTTCATCCAGCGGGACGAGCCCGTGGAGTTGGAGTACGGCGGGTCGAAGACGTTGCAGGGGTTGTCCCGGGTGCTCGACAACGCGCGGATCCTGCGCGAGTTCAAGTCCGACGACCGGGCGGCGTACCGGGCGCTCAACTCGGGGCTGCGCCGGCACGGCGACAGCGCGTCGGCCGTCGAACAGGGGTTGGCGCTCGCTGGGCTGATCGAACTGTCGGTGGCGCTGGGGGAGCCGGAGCGCGTGCCGGACTGGGGGACCCGGCTCCGGGCGCTGTCGCTGACCACCGAGGAGCGTGCGCTGGTGGACAAGGCCGTCGCCGACCCCGCGGTGCTCGGACCGTGGATGCCCGACGCGAGCTGACCTTGTCGGCGGGTCAGCGAACCACTCGGCCTATTCAGCCGACGGGCTGGCACTCGCGGGTCGTCGGGTCATCCGGTGCGCAGAGCGCGATGCTGTAGCGCAGCGAGAACTCGTAGGGGTGGCCCCCGGACGTGTAGCGCAGGACCAGTTGGTCGGCGATGGCCGTCTGGTGACCGACCTTTCGCACCCGCAGCGACAGCCCGGCCATGGCCTCGGGGTCGTTCCTGACCTGCGGGTCGTCAGCGACGCAAGCTGCGGCTCTGTCGAGGACAACCGGACCGCCAGACAGAGGAGTGGCACTGCGGTCGACGGAACTGCGCAACGGTGAGAGCGCGAAGGCTTCAACCCGGATTTCGCCCTTGGACGGCTCGGCCTCGACCTCGTTGATGGTCACTCGACCCGGCCGGTCGAGGCAGATCCCTGCGCTGCCTGTGGTGCTGAGAACGTGAACGGTGTCCGGGCCGACGTTGTGAAGCCTCTGCCCCGCCCCCTTGTAGGAGGCCTTGACGGTGATGCGCGCGTCGTTCGCGTCCTGCCGTGCGTCGCTGGCGTCTGGCCCGGCTGCGGCGGTCGCGTCGTGCGCCGGCACGGCACCAGCGTCTCGCTGACCTGTTCCGCAGGAGCTGAGCAGCACCGCGACGAGCGCGGCCACGGCGACGCGCCCAGCCCCACGCGAGTAGGCGGTCACCGCAACAGCGTGGCACGACGGGCATGTCAGGCGCTGCCCCTGAAGATGGCTTCACCACGGGGAATGCCCGAGCAGAGACGACGAGGTGAAAAATGAGCCACTACACACCGCTGGCGACCGCCCGAGCACGAAGGATGCTCGCGCTGACCCTGCCGATACTCGGCGCCGTCGCGCTCACCACCGCCTGCACCGTTCGCGAGGACCAGCCCGACCCGGCTTCGTCGACCGCACCGCCGACGACCGCGTCGGCACCGACGAACCAGGTCGACCAACCATCTCCGAGCGCGAGCACCCGGGTGACGATCCCGACGTCGGCCTTCGTCGAACTGCCACCCGAACTGCGCAAGTCCCCCCGACGGGCGACGCCCGTCGCGGACGCCCTGCCGACGATGTGCGGCAACGAGTTCGGCACCGGAGGCCGACAGGTCACCGCGAGTGCCTCGATGACCGTCACCTACATGACGCCCGACGAACCAGCCAGTAACGTGCCGCAAGGCATGATCCATCAAACGATCTTCACCTTCGACGGCGACGGCTCCGCGGACTACATGCGACGGCTCCGCAGTGCCGTGCAGGCGTGTCCCTCCTACAAGGAGGCCGGAAACGCCGTCGACGTCGAGGGGCGAGCTCTGCCCGGCGTCGGGGACGAGGCGTTGCTGCTGACCAGAACGTGGGCCGAGACGAGCATGAACGGAGAACGCACCGGCGGCACCGCGTCCAGCCAGATCGCCGTGGCACGCGTCGACGGCACCGTGACCGTGCTCAACGATCAGGGCTGGGAAGGCACCAGTGGCAACCCCGCCATCATGAACCGGGTCGTGCGCGACAGCGTCCAGACCATCGACACCTGGCAGCGGTAGCCCTCGACAGGATCGGCAGGGCCGGCCCGATTCGGCGGGAAGAACGCACCTACACCATCGTCACCGGGACCAGCCGCACAACATCGACCCCGTCGAGCTTCAGAAGCTCGGACAGCCCCGGTCCCTTCGGTTCCAGGGGCGCCCGGAAGCGTAACGACGCGCGCGTCATCTGTGGGTCGAGCTGCGCGGCCAACTCATCCTTGCCCCGGCATTGCTTGCGCAGGCGCTCGTACGCGGCGTCGCGGTCCTCGAACGCAACCGACTCCGCGTGCGGCAGCGCACGGACGGCTTTCTCCACGGCGGCTCGTTGCTCGCCGGTCACCCCCGACTCCAGCCGGACGATGACCCCGATGTGCGACGGAAGAGGGTCGTCGGTCTCTGCGATCCTGAGCGCCACGTCCTCGACGCCGTCAACCTCAGCCATCACCAGCTCGACCGCCTCGGCGAGCGAGGCATCGGTGACGATGGCGCGAAACGACTCCGGCAAAATCTCCGGCCTCAGATCCGCCAGCAGGTCAGGGCTGTCCTTCAGCGACTCCTTCAAGCTCTCGTACGCCTGCTCGCGGGTTTCGAGGGCGACGTCCTCGACACTGGGCATCGACCGTAGACGCTGCTCCACAGCATCCTTCTTCGCTGCCGTCACGTCGTTGTCCAGGAAGACGGCCAACGTGCTGCGTCCGATCTCCTCCGGCTCCGAGGTGCAGGCGGTCAGAGCCAGCAGAAGCACAAATGCCAGTATCGGCGCGACTCGACGCATGGGGCTAGATCGTAGGTGATCGCCGCCGTGCGCGTGTGCATGAAGCGAGAGTCACTCGCGGCTCGTTGTTCCGCGTACCCTCCCCGCATGGGCGTCGTCGATGATCTGCCGCGTGCCGAGTTCGCGTTCCCCGGGCCGCTGAGGGACAAGCTGGTGGCCGCGATCCTGTCCGGCGCGAAGACCTCGACGTCGGCCCTGTTGGTCGGATACGAGCGCGCGAATGAGCCGCTGCCCGAGGCTGGCCAGCGATCTGCGGTGGTGGACTCCGACGACCGACGGGTCGCGGTGATCGAGCTGACCGAGGTGCGGGTGCTCCGGCTCGCCGACGTCGACCTGCAACACGCCTTGGACGAGGGCGAGGGCGACGAGTCGGTGGCGCAGTGGCGAGCGGGGCACGAGACGTTCTGGCACAGCGCGGAGGTGCGCGAGGAGTTGGGCGACCCGGGCTTCACGGTCGACGACGACACCCTGGTGGTGACCCAGCGCTTCCGGCTGGTGCACACCATCTGAGCAGCCCTGCTCGCGGCCTGCCGGCTCCGGTGACAGCATGCTCGGCCCTGCCGGGGCAGCGGTGGTGGTCAACGATGCCTACCCTCACAGCCGTGGGAGCGATCAAGCCGTGGCACCTGTCCATCCTGACCCTCTGCTGCCTCCTGCCGACGGCGGCGGCGATCGTCGCTGGAATCTGGGCGGTGCGTCGAGGCCGATCCCGCCGCTGAACGGTCGACGGGGCGAGCGGCGGCCGACCCCGCCGCGGGGCAGTTCCAGCCCCGCAGCGGGGATCAGAAGGGCCACCGGTTGCGGGAGCCGGCCTCGATGAGCGGGATCATCGCGAACGCGGCGTCGGACAGACCGCCGAACGTGTGTCGGTTGCCAACGGTCGGCGTGTGCCCGACCCGGTAACCAGCCAGGTTCCAGGTGTACACCGGCACCGCTGCGGGCACCGCCGCGGTGACGTCCGCCGCACCGTGCCAGTGGGCCTGCTCGTCGGTGAGGATGACCACCCGGTCGTGCCCGTCGTAGTGCCCGCGTACCGCCTTCTCGGTGTCCGTTCCCATGCCGTAGAAGTAGCCGCCGTCCTTGAACCGGCGCACCGCCGCCAGTACCGACTCGCCCGCCACCACCGGGAACACCCGGCTGGCATTGGAGAACGACACCACCGTCGCCGCCCGCCCCCGGGCGGCCAGCGCGAGGCCGAACACCGTGGCGGCGTCCCAGCAGCGCAGCGCGCCGTCCTTGCTGAACGAACTCTGCATCGAACCGGACGTGTCGATGAGGATCAGGGTCCGCCCGTCCAGAGCCGGCACGTTCACCAGGGCGTGCTGCAACGCCTTCTCCAGCGGGTACGCCCACCGCAGGCTCGGTGCCGCGTTGTACGCCGACAGGAAACGCATCGGCAACACCTGCGAGCTGGCGACCTCGCCCGGGTCGGAGAGCTTGGCCGCCACCGTCTCCGCGACGGCGTCGCCGACTCCGGCCTGGTCGAAGTTGCGCAGGTTGCGCAGCAACGCCAGGTAGCCCATGGTCGGGATGACGGACTCCCACGCCGCGGCGTCCATCGCGCCCTGTCGCCAGCCGGCCAGGGCCTCCCACGTCATACCGGCCGCGCCCAGCACCGCTGGATCGGTGACCTCCCGGCGCTGCTCGACCGGCAACGCCATGAGCGCGTCCCGCGCCGCCAGCATCCGCAGCGACGCCGGCAGCGGGTTGTTACGCCGGTGACGTCGATCCAGCGCGTGCCGGAACAGGTCACCCTGCCGCTCGTCCTTCGCGGTGGGGTGGGTCAGGTCGATGACGTCACCGAAGCGCACCTGGCTCCCGACGGAGTCGTACTTGAGCAGACTCCGCTCGGTGTACAGCCGGACCGCCGCGTCGGCGATGCCCCGCTTCACCGGCTTCGGCAGAGCCCGGCCATGGCGAGCCAGCCAGTACGCTAGAGCCTCTCCCGGCTCGTCCGCACGCTGCAACGCGGCGTCCACGACCGCCCGCGAACCCGGAATCTCTGCGGCAACTTGGGCGCGAGCGCCCTCCAGAGCCGCCACCACGGACGCCGAGCGCATCATCGCGCCGGACCGGAGCCACGGCACGAAACGGGAGAACCAGTCGGGATCGGCGACGGCCACGGCGGCGACCAGGTCCCGGAAGCGAGCGTCCCGGTCCGTGGCGCCCTCGTAGAACGTGTCCTCGCCGACCATGTTCGACACACCGAGCAGGAACAGCTCGGTGCGCGGCTCACGGGTGAAGCCCCGCGCGCCCTCGGCGGTCGTCGGCTGGTGTCGGCTCTTGCGCAGCTTGATGTTGAACTTGGCCATGACGTCCCCCACGTCGGTCGGCCGGGAAGGCACGACCGCACTGCACACCCGAGATCAGAATCGGCCACGGACTAGTCCGCCGTTCTGTCCGTTGAACCATCCACCCGAAGGCGGCGAGGGACTCGAACCCCCATCTGCGGAACCCTGAAGTAACCGTTGCCTGCGCACCGGGTGTGTGGCGTGGTCGCGCGCCCCCGAGATCGAGGTCGACGACGGGCGGTCCTTCGCCGGGGCGTGAACCCCCACCAGATGTAACCGTCGCCTATGCACCGGGAAGTGCGGTCACGACCGTAGCGGCGGCGGCGCTGGCCGGGCAACGGAGTTTGCGATCTTTAGGCGATGGGATGTGGTCACGCCACACGCCTGAGATCATAAGTGGACACGGCGTTTGCGGGTTCGAACCGCGAGGCCCTTGCAGGGCCTTCACCAGAAGTAGCCGTGTCCGTCGCACCGGGCGTGCGGCGTGAGCGCACCTCCCGAGATCGGAGCGGCGACGGCGACCGGCCCTTGCGGGCCAAGGTGACCTGGGCCGCTGGTCGACGCCACCCAAAGTGGCGGTGGGATTCGAACCCACGTCTCCCCTCTTAGAGAGGAAGTAGCCGTTGCCTGCGCACCGGGAGGTGCCCCACGACGGTAGGCAAGCATCCCGGAGCAGGCAAGCCGATTCCGTACGGCCGATGTCCTAAGTTGTCGACGGCGGCGGGGTGAGCCAGGCGAGTGGCTGTCCCGCGAGGGCGGCGTCGGCGAGGCGGTGCGCGGAGGCGGTCTTGAGGGCCGCTCGTGAACTGTCGATCCAGCGCTGGACGTTGTCGATGCCTTGGTGGCGGTACTCGACGGCTTGCACGAGGCATTCCAGTTTGTCGGCGTCGCGGGCGACGACGGCTTCCAAGCTCTCGCCGGCCTCGTACTCGGTGACGGCAGTGGTGATGGCGTCGGCGACGGCTGGTGGGCAGGCGGCGACTTGGTCGGCGGTCACGGCGGTGTTGGGTACGGCGGTGAGGTAGCGCTTGGCGATATGCGGGATGTCGGTGATCCGGGACTCCTGGGTGTCATGCAGGACGCACATCATCGACACCCGGGCGGGGTCGGCGCCTTCCATGGCAGCGAGCATGATCCCGATCAGAGCGGTCCGGAACGAGTGGTCGGCGATCGACTCGGGGTCCTTGACGCCGGCGAACCACCATCCGGTGCGTGCGGCGCGTTTGAGGACGCCCGCTTCGAAGATGAAGCTCATCGCGCCTGCGGCGTCGTGGTCGTCAGTCATCTGCCCGTCCCTGTGCCGGTGAGTCCGTCGGTGCGCAGGCTGTAGACGATAGACGCCAGTTTCCTCCGGGACTGCTCTGAGACCGCGTCACCGTCGAGAAGACTGGCGCTACGGTCGGCGAGTGCGTTTCCGATGGTTGGGTCGTCGAGGGCGAGGCCGCGTCGTGCGGTGAGTAGGGCCCACGTGTTGTGGATGTTGAGGTCCACGAAGGGATGCCCTCCGTCGAGGCGTTCGAACGGGTGTCGGAGGAGGCGGGAGCCCCGCCAGTCGGAGTGGGCGGCGGGCATGAAGGAGTCGTCGCGCTGGCGGTATGGGATTTCGCCGACCCAGTAGGCCGAGTAGTTGAGAGCGGCCCGCTCGCAGGCGTCGTCCGGGTGGGCGCGTGCGATGAAGTCTCGGAGCGGTTCCGGGTCGCCCTGGTTGGCGAGGGAGGTCGCTACGGAGCGGGCGTCGGTCCACAGCGGTGACCAGGTGTGGAAGACGGCTGCGCGATGGGTGCTTCTGACACTGTTCTGTGCAAGCCATTGGGCGGATGCTCCGGTGGGGTCCGTGCCGGCGAGGATGCAGGCTTGCCGGTGCAGAAGGACGTCCGGGTTCCGTCGACTGGCAGCGCGGTCAGCGAGCACGTGGAGTTGTGTGAAGAACGCGGCCCGCTCGTCGGCGAGTAGCAGCGGGCCGGAGGACACGGGTCCGCGGCGGGGGCCGTAGATCGCGAGCCTTTTCAGGAACGTGGGTGGTTGTCCGAGGACGGCCCAGAGGATCAGGTCGGTCAGACGATGGGTGAGCACTGACCAGCCCAACGGCTGCTCGGTGACATCGGTCCGTTCGACCTTTGCGTCAAGTACCGCAGCGAGGGTGACGTCCGCCTCTGCGGCGTCGTCGAGAGCGGCCAGCAGAAGGGCATTCGCGCCGAGCATCGCCAGCTTCTGTCGGGTAGCGATCGCTTGGCCGAATGCGACCGCAGTGAAGGGCCGGCGTCCCGATTCCCAACTCTGGACCGTGGCCCGGTCTACGCCCAGCTCGATCGCAAGTTGCTCCTGAGTCAGCGGGATGAACTCACGGAGCAGTTTCAGCAGGTACCCGGTCACGCCACCTCGATGACAGCGCGAGCGCCCCTGACTGGCCATCCGACACCCCTACGTTGACCGGTGGTCGACGTTCTGCCTCCGACCGACCGTCGGTGAGCAGGGTCTGGCCTGGTCACTCGTACTGGTGGTGAGTTCAACGGCCGCCGTCGTGATCGTAGCGTCGTAGTTACCGAACGTTCCGTAACCGGTCCCGTCCGAGGGTGTCGGCCATGTCGTGCTGCCCGCCGAAGGGAGACAGCGATGGGGGACAGCTCACCGCCGTGGCGACGAGTCTCCTACGACCAGTACCTGATCGCAGTCGCGATGACCCTGGCACGGCGGCACCGGCCCGGGTGGTCGTGGCGTAAGTGGCGCTGGGTCTGCCGGTGCGGCGGAGACCTTCCCTGCCGAGTCCGGCACCGGATCCCGATCAGGCGGGGGCATTGGCGGGAGAGGAGGAGCAGTGAACGACGACCGGGTACAGCGCATCAAGAGCGTGCATCTTCGCGGGCTCGACGGGATGTGCACGAGATGCCGGACGTGGTGCTCGCTGTTGGCTCCGTCCCCGTTCTGGCAGGTGGAGTGGGCGATCAGGCGGCAGGCGCGGTCGCTCACAGCGTCGCTGCTCGGAGGCTCGCGGTGACCAGGCACGGCCCGGTGTTGCCGATCTGGAGCTGTGGCGGGTGCGACGCGCCGTGGCCGTGCCGGATCCGACGGCGGGAGCTGAGCGCGGAGTTCGAGGAGGCGCCGGTGTCGCTTGCCCTCTACCTGGGTGCTCAACTGGTCCGCGCGTCGGCGGACCTGACCTGGGTACCGGCCGGCGCGCTGCACCGGCTGTTTCTTGGATGGGTGCGGTGAGCATCCTGCGGGCAGGCGATGAGAAGTTCCACTACAGCGACGGGTCGCACAAGTGGATCCCGCCCGACCCGGACTACGACCAGGAGGTCTGGAACGAGCAGGTCCGCCAGCACAAGCACGCCCACCGGAGAAACGAGCGGCCGAAGGCGCGCATCCAGCGTCTCGTTTGATGCATCTCCGGCACGGGCGTGGCTGCGGCCAAGTGAACTGGAGCTGGTGGCGAGGTGCATCGGCGGGGGATGATCGTGGTTCGTCTCGACGGAGAGCCGAACCACGCGATCGGGCGGGGAGGTGGGGCGCCGATGACCCCGACGCAGCTGCGCGCGTACGTCGCCGTGGTCCGGTTGGGGTCCGTCAAGCAGGCCGCCGCCGAGCTTGAGGTGTCCGAGTCGGCCGTGTCGCTCCACGTCGCACAGTTGCGCAGGGAGTTCGGGGACAAGCTGTTCAGCAAGACGGCGGCGGGCCTCGCGTTCACCCCGGGTGGGCTCCGGCTGGCCAGTCGGGCGGCGGAGCTGTTGGGTCTGCAGGATCGGACGATGCTCGAGGTGAGCGCCGCGAAACGCGGTCGACGGTTGCTGCGGGTGGCCGCGTCCAGCCTGTTCGCCGAGTTCGCCGCGCCGGGGCTGATCGAGCTGTTCGCGAAGCGGGCCGCCGACCTCGATGTGGAGCTGAGCGTGCGCAACCCGGGCTCGTTCGAGTCGCTGTTGCTGACCCGGGCCGCGGACATCGCGGTCGGGCCGCAGCCGCCGGTCGTCGACGGGGCGATCGCCTGCCGGCCGATGATGAACTACCGGCTCGTGCTTGTGGTCGGCCCGGATCATCCGCTGGCCGGTGTGCCGGCGTCCCCGGGGCAGTTGCGGGAGCAGACCTGGCTGCTCGGCCCGTCGGCGGCCGCCGACCTGGGCGCGGTCCCCATGATGCTGCGCCGGCTGGCCGTGCCCGACGACCGGCAGCAGATCTTCCAGAGCCACGCCGCGGCACTGGGGGAGGCCAAGCGGGGCAGGGGCGTCTCGCCGGCGCTCTCGTTCACCGTCGCGCCGGACGTGCGCGAGGGCCAGCTCCAGCAGGTGGTGGGGCCACACGCCACCGTCGAGGCGGTGTGGCATTCGCAGGTGCTGGCCGGTCCGGGCCCCCTGTCGGCGGCCGCCGAGCTGTCGCGGTTCTCGTCGACTCCTCGGGCGATTCAGGCGATGATGCGCGGCGCGGGCGTCAGCATCGGTCACTTCAAGCCGTCGGTGCACGTGACGCTCTGGAGCTGACGGGCGGCGAGCAGCAGGTCCCCGAACGTGCCGGCCGGCAGCAGCCGGTCGCAGTAGGGGAGCGCGGCGGCCATGCCGCCGGCCCGGGGAGCGAAGCCGGGGGCGCCGGCGCGCGGATTCAACCAGACGATCCGGTATGCGCGGCGGCGCAGTCGGGCCATCACGGCGGCGAGTTCGTCGGGCGGGTCGCTGTCCCAGCCATCCGAGCCGATCACCAGCACGGCCCCGCGGACGGCGTCCGCGTGCCGGGAGCTGAGCAGGGCGCGCAGGTTCGTGGCGATCCGGGTGCCGCCGTACCGGTCGGTCACGGCCGCGCTGGCTCGCGCGACCGCCTCGGCGGCCGAGGTGTGTCGCAGCACCACCGTGAGCCGGGTCAGCGTCGTCGCGAACGCGAACGTCTCCGCCTCGGCGACGACCGCGAACGCCCGCATCAGGTGCAGGTACGCGGTCGCCTGCGCCCGCATCGACTCGCTGACGTCGCAGAGCAGCACGACCCGGCGTGGTCGCCGGACCGGCCGCTCGCGGACGACCTGGACGGGTTCCCACCCGGTGCGGCGGGCCCGGGTGATCGTGGGCCGCAGCGCGATCCGCCGTCCGGTCGGGCTGACGGCGTGCCGCCGGGCGCGGCGGGTCGGCCAGCCGTCGACGGCCGCGCGGAGGGCGTCACCGAGCTGCGTGACCTGCGCGGCGTCGAGTTCGTCGAACGGCCGGTCGGCGAGCCCGGCGAGGGCGCTGGGGCGTCGCTCGGGCAGCCGCAGCGCGGTGTCGCATTCCGCCGACTCGGCGACGGCCGGCGGCAGCGTCGCCCACGGCAGTCCGCCGCCCGGACCATCGTCGGCAGCGCCGGTGGGCACCGGCACGTGTACGTCGTCGCGGTCGCCCGCCGGCGTGGCGGATCGGTTCGGTGGTGGCAGCGGTGGCGCGTCCGCGAAGACGGCTGCGAAGACGCTGTCGAACGCGGCCAGGTCGGCGTGCCGCCGGACCAGGCTGATTCGGGCGGTCCAGTAGAGCGTGGACATCGAGTCGGGTGGGCTGGCGTCGAGCGCCCGGACGAAGTCGTCGATGTCGGTGAGCCCGGCGGGGACGCCGGCGTGCCGCAGCCGGCCGGCGAACGCCACCGCGAACGCGGCCCGGTCGATCCCGCGCAGCAGGGCCGGACTCACCGGCGCGCGACCAGCCAGGCGATCACCGCGCCGACCGCGACGAGACCGACGAGCACCGGTACGAGCCGCTTGGTGATCGAACCGCCCGCGATGCTGAGCAGGTCGAGTGCCTCCGGTTCGGCGGCCGGCGTGGCGCGCAGGGTGCCGGTCGAAGGCTCGGCAGCCGACGGCTCCAGCGGTGGCGGCTCGACCGGCGACGGCTCGACCGGCGAGGGCGCGACGGCGGCGGTGACGGGTGTGGCCGCGACCGCTGCGGCGGACGCGGCCGGGAGGGGGCCGGGTTCGGGCTGCGCGGTCGACGTGGCGTGCTCGGACTCGGGTCGGGGTGCCGGCACGGTCGCTGCGCCGTCGGCGGCCGTCGGCGTCTCCTCGGCCGCCAGCGTGGCTTCCAGGTTGCTGACGAACTGGGCCAGTAGCTTGCCGGACACCTCCTTGATCATGCCGCTGCCGAACTGGGCCAGCTTCCCCGAGATCTTCAGGTCGGTGTCCACGCTGACCAGCGTCCGGTCGCCCTCCGGCCGGAGGTGGGCGGTGACCAGAGCTGAGGCGTTCCCCGTCGACCGGGCGTCGCGGCCCTTCGCGTCGATCACCCCGCGGTACGCCGCCTCGTCCTTCTCGACGAACCGCGCGGTGCCCGCGAACTCCGAGACGACCGGCCCGACCTTGACCTTCACCCTGCCGCGGTAGATGTCACCGTCGACGCCGGTCAGTTGGGCGCCCGGCAGGCACGGCGCGATCCCTTCGAGGTCGGTGAGCACGGCCCAGGCCCGCTCGATTGGAACGGCGACCGCGAACTCATTGGTGATCTTCATACCTGACTCTCCTGGTGGGGGCCGAGCGCGGCGGCGACGACGGCACGGTCGTCAGCGGTCTTGGCGATGGCGCCGATGGTCCGGGAAACCTCGGCGGTGGCCAGGTCGGCGGCGCCCAGCACGGACAGCGCGGACACCCAGTCGATGGTCTCCGCCATCCCTGGCGCCTTCTCCAACCCCAGGCCCCGCACGTCGCCGATGAACTGCACCGCTGTACGGATCAGCGGTTCGGTCGCGCCCGGCACGGCCCGGCGGACGATCTCCACGGCCCGGTCCGGTTCGGGGAAGTCGATCCAGTGGTACAGGCAGCGGCGACGCAGCGCGTCGTGCAGTTCCCGGCTGCGGTTGGAGGTGAGCACCACGACGGGCGGCGTACGAGCGGTGAACGTGCCGAGTTCGGGGATCGTCACCCCGGCCTCGCCGAGGAACTCGAACAGCAGCGCCTCGAACTCGTCGTCGGCGCGATCGATCTCGTCGATCAGCAGGACCGGCGGGACCGGTCCCTGATGGCGTACGGCCCGCAGGATCGGCCGTTCCTGGAGGAACTCGGCGCTGAACAGGTCCGCGTCGGTGAGCCGGGCGTGCTGCGCCTCGGCGAGCCGGATCGCCAGCAGTTGCCGCTGGTAGTTCCACTCGTAGAGCGCCTCGCCGGCGGTCAGCCCCTCGTAGCACTGCAGCCGGATCAGTGGTGTCTCCAGCGCCCGGGCCAGCGCCTTCGCGGCGGCGGTCTTGCCGACACCGGGTTCGCCCTCCAGCAGCAGCGGCCGGCCGAGCCGCAACGCCAGGAACAGGGCCATCGCCATGCCGTCGTCGACCAGGTAGTCGACGGCGTCGAGGCGGTGCCGGACGGTCAGCGCGTCCTTCACGGCTCTCCCGCCAGCAGCCGCTCGTAGTCCGCGCGGGTGTCCACGTCGATCGGCACCGGCCCGTCGACGGGTACCTCGGTCACCGGGTGGCGACCGGACTGCAGCAGCTTCCACACGGCCCGGTCGCCGTGCAGGTCGTACAGCTCGGGAAGGACCTCGCGGTCGAAGCGGAACGGATGGCCCAGCCCGTCGGCGTACCGGCTCACGGCTAGCGGGGTGGCCGCCGCGGCGACCCGACGGACGTCGGCGGCGCGTACCCCGGGCTGGTCGCCGAGGAGCAGCACGAGCGCGTCGGCGCGCGGGTCCACCGCGCGGGCGGCCGTGCTGACCGACGACCCGCAGCCGCTGCCGAACGCCGGGTTCTCGACGACCTGGCACCCGGTGAGGTCCACCCGGTCGCGGATTCCGCTCGCCGCGCCGCCGAGGGTCACGAGCAGTTGGTCGAAGCCGCACGAGCGGGCCAGGTCAAGGGTCGCGTCGAGCAGCGTTCGCCCCCGGTACGGGAGCAGTTGCTTCGCCTCGCCCAGGCGGACCGACGCCCCGGCGGCGAGCACCAGGCCGGTCGTGAACACGGGCTACGCCGCCGTGTAACGCGCGAGGCAGCCGGGGCAGCAGAACCAGACGTCCTGCCCGTCGACTCGCGCGTACGGCGTTTCCGGCCCGACCAGCACGGTCATCCCGCACACCGGGTCGACGGCCTGCTGTGGCCTCGCCGCCGGCGTACCGGAGGACGGGCTCAGACCCTGCACCCGGATCGCCCGGACCACCTCGGACATGATGGCCAGCGCGATCTCCGGCGGCGTACGCGCGCCGATGTCCAGCCCGGCCGGCGAGTGGACGCGGGCCCGCTCGGGGTCGGTCAACCCCAGCTCGTCGAGCACGACCTCGCCGCGTGTGTGGCTGGCGACCAGCGCGATGAACCGCACGCCGGCGTCCAGCGCGGCCCGGATCGCGTCCTGCTCGCCCCTGCCCAGCCCGGCAACCACGACGGCGGTGCAGCCGGCGTGGTCGTCGGAGGTGACGACGTCGAAGTCCAGGAACGCCGCCAACGTCGCCACCGCGGCGGCGATCGGCGTGTCACCGACCACCCGCAGCGTTGGGGCCGGCAGCATCGGCCGAAGGAAGATCTCGACGGCGCCACCGGAGTGGCACGGGTTCACCACCACCCGCGCTCCCGGCGCCTCGGGGAACGGGGCCGCGCCGTCCGGCAGCACCCGCAGCAGCAGGGCGTCGCCGTCGCGCAGGGCGTCGAGCGCGGCGGCCCGCACCGAACTCTCGGCGCACACCCCGCCCACGAAGCCCTCGATCGAGCCGTCCGCCCGGATCACCGCGGCGTCGCCCGGCCGGGCCGACGTCGGCTCCTGCGCGCGGACCACGGTGGCGTGCACGAACGGCTCGCGGGAGGTGGTCAGCTCCCGGGCGCGGTCCCCGATCGTGGTCATCCTGGCCCCTCAGACCGGCGGCCGGGCCTGGCCGCGCATCGCGTCCCAGACCCGCGACGGCGTCAGCGGCATGTCGGCGTGCCGTACGCCGAAGGGCTTGAGGGCGTCCACGACCGCGTTGACGATCGCCGGGGGAGAACCGACCGTCGCCGACTCGCCGACGCCCTTCGCGCCGATCGGGTGGTGCGGCGACGGGGTGACGGTGAAGCCGGTCTCCCAGTCGGGCACCTCCAGTGACGTCGGGATCAGGTAGTCCATCAGCGACGCGCCGAGGCAGTTGCCGTCCTCGTCGAACGCGATCATCTCCATCAGCGCCATGCCGACCCCGTCGGTCAGCCCGCCGTGCACCTGCCCCTCGATGATCATCGGGTTGATCCGGGTGCCACAGTCGTCCACCGCGATGAACCGTCGCACCTTCACCTGCGCGGTGCCGGGATCGATGTCCACCACGCAGATGTACGCGCCGTGCGGGTACGTCAGGTTCGACGGGTTGTAGCAGATCTGCGCCTCCAGCCCGCCCTCGATGCCCTCGGGCAGGTCACCCGCGCCGTGCGCGCGCATGGCGATGTCCTGGATTGTGACGGACGTGCCCGGGTCGCCCTTGACGTGGAACGCGCCCTTCTCCCACTCCAGGTCCGCCACCGAGACCTCGAGCATGCCCGAGGCGATGATCCGGGCCTTGTCGCGGACCTTGCGCGCCACCAGGGCGGCCGCCGCGCCGGACACGGGCGTCGAGCGGCTGCCGTACGTGCCGAGGCCGAACGGGGTGTTGTCGGTGTCGCCGTGCAGCACCTCGATGTCGGCCGGCGGGATCCCGATCTCCTCGGCGACGATCTGCGCGAACGTGGTCTCGTGCCCCTGGCCCTGGGACTGCACGCTCAGGCGTACCACGGCCTTGCCGGTCGGGTGGACGCGCAGCTCGCAGCCGTCGGCCATGCCCAGCCCGAGAATGTCCATGTTCTTGCGGGGGCCGGCGCCGACCGCCTCGGTGAAGAACGCGATGCCGATGCCCATCAGCTCGCCCCGGGCGCGCTTCTCCTCCTGCTCACGGCGCAGCTCGGCGTAGCCGGCCATGTCCATCGCGAGCCGCATGGTCGGCTCGTAGTTGCCGGAGTCGTACACCCAGCCGGTCTTCGTCGTGTACGGGAACTGCTCCGGCTGGATGAAGTTCTTCAGCCGCAGTTCGGCCGGGTCCATGCCCAGTTCGTCGGCGAGACAGTCGACGATCCGCTCGACCAGGTAGACCGCCTCGGTGATCCGGAACGAGCAGGCGTACGCGACGCCGCCGGGCGCCTTGTTGGTGTAGACCGCCGTCATGCTGCAGTAGGCGGCCTCGATGTCGTAGCTGCCGGTGAAGACTCCGAAGAAGCCGGCCGGGTACTTCACCGGCGCGGCGGTGCCGTTGAACGCGCCGTGGTCGGCCAGCACGTTGGTCCGGATGCCGAGGATCCGGCCGTCCCGGGTCGCCGCGATCTCACCGCGCATGATGTAGTCGCGGGCGAAGCCGGTACTGATCAGGTTCTCCGACCGGTCCTCCATCCACTTCACCGGTTTGCCCGTGACGATCGAGGCGACGATCGCGCAGACGTACCCGGGGTAGATGGGGACCTTGTTGCCGAATCCGCCGCCGATGTCCGGCGCGATCACCTGGATCTTGTGCTCGGGCAGGCCCGCGACGATGGCGTAGAGGGTGCGGTGCGCGTGCGGCGCCTGGGTGGTGGACCAGAGCCGCAGCTTGCCCTCGACGGCGTCGAAGTCGGCGACCGCCCCACACGTCTCCATCGGCGCCGGGTGCACCCGGGGGTAGACGAGATCCTGGCTGACCACGACGTCCGCGCGTGCGAACACCGCCTCGGTGGCCGCCGCGTCGCCGGTCTCCCAGTCGAAGCAGTGGTTGTTCGTCTTGCCTTCCAGGTCGTCGCGGATCAGCGGGGCGTCCGGCTCCAACGCCCGGCGGGCGTCGATCACCGGGTCGAGGACGTCGTACTCGACGTCGATCAACTCCAAAGCGTCGCGCGCCGCGTAGCGGTCCTCGGCGACGACGAACGCGACCTCCTGGCCCTGGAAGCGCACCTTGTCGGTGGCGAGCACGGCCTGCACGTCGTTGGAGAGGGTCGGCATCCAGGCCAGGCCCTGCTGTGCCAGCATCGCCCCGGTCACCACCGCCATCACCCCGGGCGACGCCTCGGCGGCGCTCGTGTCGATGCTGAGGATCCGGGCGTGCGCCACCGGCGACCGGAGAATCGCCAGGTGCAGCATGCCGGGCAGTTGGACGTCGTCGACGTACCGGCCGCGACCGCGGAGGAACCGGGGGTCCTCCTTGCGCAGCATCCGGCCGTACCCGACGGGTTTCTGGTCGTTGTCGTGGAACGTGTCCACGCGCTCGTGCACGGTGGTCATGCGGCGGCCTCCGCGGTCTGGCCGGCGTCGGCGATCTCGCCGGCCGCACTCGATTCGGTGGTCTCGGCGACCTGGGCGGCGGCCTGCGCCTCGGCCACGGCGGCCCAGCGGACCGAGCGGACGATGGTCGCGTAACCCGTGCACCGGCAGATCTGACCCGAGATCGCCTCCCGGATCTCCGACTCGCTCGGGTCGGGGTTGCGGTCGAGCAGCGCTCGGGCGGTCATCATCATCCCTGGTGTGCAGAAGCCGCACTGCAGGCCGTGGCACTGCATGAAACCCTCTTGGATCGGGTCGAGCTGGGCGCCCTTGGCGAGGCCCTCGACGGTACGCACCTGGTGGCCGCCGGCCATCGCGGCGAGCACCGTGCACGACTTCACCGGCTCGCCGTCCAACCAGACCACGCAGGTGCCGCAGTTGCTGGTGTCGCAGCCCCAGTGCGTGCCGGTCAGGCCCAGCACGTCCCGCAGGAAGTGCACCAGCAGCAGCCGGGCCTCGATCTCCCGGGTGACCTCGACGTCGTTGACGGTCATCGTGACCTGCATGCTCAACTCCTCGCCCGTTCGACGGCCCGGCGCAGGGTCCGTCTGGTCAGCTCGGCGGCCAGATGCCGCTTGTAGTCGGCGCTGCCGCGCTGGTCGGTCGCCGGCTCGCAGCTGGCCGCGGCGATCGCCCCGGCCTGCTCGTACAGGCTCTCGGAGGGCTCCCGCCCACGCAGCGCCGCCGAGATCTCCGGGATGCCCGTCGTGTTCGGGCCGACCGCCGCGAGCCCGACCCGGGCGTCCACGATCGCGCCGCCGTCGAGCCACACCGCCGCGCCGGCCGACACGACAGCCCAGTCGCCGGCCCGGCGCTCAACCTTCTGGTACGCGCTGCCGCATCCGGGCCGCACCGGCAGCCGCACCTCGACCAGCATCTCGTCGTCCCCGACTGCTGTCTCGTACGGCCCGACGTGGAACTCCTCCATGGACACGACCCGTTCTGCGCCACCCGGGCCGCGGATCACGCACCGCGCGTCCAGGGTCGTGCAGACCGCCGAGAGGTCCTCGGACGGGTCGGCCTGGCAGAGCGAGCCGCCCAGCGTGCCCCGGTTGCGCACCACCGGGTCCGCGATCACCCGTTCGGCGTCGGCGAAGATGGGGAACGCCGCGGCCAGTTGGGCGGACTCGAGCAGCTCCCGATGTCGGGTGAGCGCGCCGATCCGTACCTCGTTCGGGCCCGTTTCGATGTAGCCGAGCTCGGGGTGCAGGTCGTTGATGTCGATGAGATAGTCGAAGTTGGCCAGCCGGAGCTTCATCATCGGCAGCAGGCTGTGCCCTCCGGCGATCAGCCGTGCGGTGCTGCCCAGCCGCTCCAGCAGGCCGATGGCATGGTCCACACTGGTGGCTCGCTCGTACTCGAACGGTGCCGGCACCTGCATGTCGCACCTCCGTGGTTGCGGAGAATCTCATCCCGGCGCCGGCCGAAGTCAACGGCGACCTAAGCAGTTGCTTAGGTCGCCGTTGACGGTGCCGCCGACGCTCGCGGATCGTGCGGTCATGAGGGACATCGTCGACGGACTGACCGGCTGGCGCGCCGCTGGTGTTCCGTTCGCCGTCGCGACCGTCGTCCGAACCTGGCAGTCGGCGCCCCGGCAGCCCGGCGCGGCCATGGCCGTCTCCGCCGGCGGCGAGGTCCTGGGCAGCATCTCGGGCGGGTGTGTCGAGGGCGCCGTCTACGAGCTCTGCCGGGCTGCGGTCGAGACCGGCAAGGCCCGCACCCAGACCTATGGCGTCAGCGACGACGACGCGTTCGACGTCGGCCTGACCTGCGGCGGCACGATCGAGATCCTGGTCCAGCCGGATGTCGCGATGACCGAGCCCGACGAGGTGTTCGCGGCGGTCCGGGACGGCCGGCCGGTCGCCACGGCATCGGTCGAGAACGCGCAGCTGGTGGTCTGGCCCGACCGGGTCGCGGGCAGCCTCGGCGCGTCCGAGCTGGACGACGCGGCGGCCCGCCACGCCGCCGGCATGCTTGCCCTGGGCGCAACGGGCATGGTCCACCTGGGCCGGCGGGGGGAGGAGCGGCTCGACGACGTGTCCGTGTTCGTCCAGTCGTACGTGCCCCCACCCCGGATGATCATTTTCGGCGCGATCGACTTCGCCGCCGCGATGGCCCGGATCGGCGGGTTCCTCGGCTACCACGTCACGGTCTGCGACGCCCGCCCGGTGTTCGCCACTCGCACACGCTTCCCGGACGTCGACGACCTCGTCGTCCAGTGGCCGCACAAGTACCTGGAGTCGACGACGGTCGACGACCGCACGGTGCTCTGCGTCCTGACCCACGACCCGAAGTTCGACGTGCCGCTGCTCGAGGTCGCCCTGCACACCCCAGCCCGCTACATCGGTGCGATGGGCAGCCGCCGTACGCACTCGGACCGGCTGCGACGGCTGCGCGAGGCGGGCGTGAGCGACGCCGCCCTGGCCCGGCTCTCCTCGCCGATCGGGCTGGACCTCGGCGCGCGCACGCCGGAGGAGACGGCCGTGGCGATCGCCGCCGAGATCATCGCTCAGGCCTGGGGTGGCTCGGGTCGCCCGCTCACCGACCTTGAGACCCCGATCCACCGCCCCTGACCCAGCTGCGGGATCCCCTGCGCGCCGGTCGGCCGCTCATCTATTGTCAGTCTGTTCACTTTTTATCGCTTTCGTCGGAAAGGTGCAGTGATGGGAGTGCGCCGCTGGGTCGAAAGCTGGCCGCTCTACCGTCAGCTCACCGGCACCGACCCGCTGGGCCGGGGCGCCGCGGCCAAGTCCGCCCGCTCCCTGTCGCTCACCGCCCGCACCGACACCGCCGACTCGGTGGCCAAGTCCGTCTGTCCCTACTGCGCCGTCGGCTGCGCGCAGCGGGTGTACGTCAAGGACGGGCAGGTCACCCAGATCGAAGGCGACCCGGACAGCCCGATCTCCCAGGGTCGGCTCTGTCCGAAGGGTTCAGCCAGCAAGAGCCTGGTGACCAGCCCGTTGCGCCAGACGACGATCCGCTACCGCCGGCCGTACGGCACCGAGTGGGAGGATCTCGACCTCGACACGGCGATGAACATGATCGCTGATCGGGTGCTGGCCGCCCGGGACGAGACGTGGGAGGACGTCGACGGCGAGGGCCGGCCGCTCAACCGGACGCTGGGGATCTCCAGTCTGGGTGGGGCGACGCTGGACAACGAGGAGAACTACCTCATCAAGAAGTTGTTCACCGCGATGGGGGCGCTCCAGATCGAGAACCAGGCCCGTATTTGACACTCCGCCACCGTCCCCGGTCTGGGGACCAGCTTCGGTCGTGGCGGCGCCACCCAGTTCCAGCAGGACCTGGCCAACTCCGACGTGATCATCATTCAGGGTTCGAACATGGCCGAGGCGCACCCGGTGGGCTTCCAGTGGGTGATGGAGGCCAAGCGCCGGGGTGCGAAGGTCTTCCACGTCGATCCCCGGTTCACCCGGACCAGCGCGCTGGCTGACTCGTACCTGCCGATCCGGGCGGGCACCGACATCGCCCTGCTGGGCGGGGTGGTGCGCTACATCCTGGAGAACGAACTCGACTTCCGCGAGTACGTCGTCTCCTACACCAACGCCGCCACCATCGTGACCGAGGAGTACCTCGACACCGAGGATCTGCACGGCCTCTTCTCCGGCTTCAAGGAGGAGAACGCCAGCTACGACCAGAAGAGCTGGCGGTACGAGGGGTACGGGCAGAACGCCGCGACACGGGACACCGAGACACAGCGGGAAACCGCTGCCGGGCTGGAGCACGAGTCGCACGGCGCGCCGCTGAATGGGCAGACCGAGCGGGACGAGACGTTGCAGCACCCGCGCTGCGTCTACCAGATCCTCAAGCGGCACTATGCCCGCTACACGCCGGAGATGGTCGAGCAGGTCTGCGGCATCTCCCAGGAGAAGTTCCTCGAGCTGGCCCAGGCCTGGACGCGGAACTCGGGCCGGGAACGCACCGGCATGCTCGTGTACTCGGTGGGCTGGACGCAGCACAGCGTGGGCGTGCAGTACATCCGCACGGGCGCGATCATTCAGTTGCTCCTGGGCAACATGGGTCGCCCGGGCGGCGGGGTGATGGCGCTGCGGGGGCATGCCAGCATCCAGGGCTCGACGGACATCCCGACGCTGTTCAACCTGCTGCCGGGTTACCTGCCGATGCCGCACCACGCCGACCACCCGACGCTGGACGAGTGGGTGGAAAGCATCCGCCACCCGGGTCAGAAGGGCTTCTGGGGCAACGCGCGCACCTACGGGGTGAACCTCCTCAAGGCGTACTGGGGGGACGCGGCCACCGCCGAGAACGACTACTGCTACGGCTACCTGCCGCGGATGACCGGCGATCACGGCACGTACCAGCAGGTCCTGGACATGATCGACGGGAAGGTCAAGGGGTACTTCCTGCTGGGGCAGAACCCGGCGGTCGGTTCGGCGCACGGGCGGGCGCAGCGCCTCGGTATGGCGAACCTGGACTGGCTGGTGGTCCGGGATCTGTTCATGATCGAGAGCGCCACGTTCTGGCAGCACGCCCCGGAGATCGAGACCGGCGAGATCGTGCCAGAGGAGTGCCGCACCGAAGTGTTCTTCCTGCCCGCGGCCTCCCATGTGGAGAAGGAGGGGACCTTCACCCAGACGCAGCGGTTGCTGCAGTGGCGGGAGAAGGCCGTCGAACCGCCAGGCGACGCCCGTTCCGAGCTGTGGTTCTTCTACCACCTCGGCCGCATCATCCGGGAACGGTTGGCCAAGTCGACCCGACCCCGCGACCGGGCGCTGCTCGACCTGAACTGGCGCTACCCCACGCACGGGCCGACGGCCGAGCCGAGCGCCGAGGCGGTGCTGTACGAGATCAACGGTTACGAGGTGGCCAGCGGACGACCGCTGTCGACGTTCACCGAGATGAAGGACGATGGCTCCACCGCCGGTGGGTGCTGGATCTACACGGGCGTGTACGCGGACGGGGTGAACCAGGCGGCCCGGCGCAAGTCCCGCCACGAGCAGGACTGGGTGGCCGCGGAGTGGGGCTGGGCCTGGCCGGCGAACCGGCGCATCCTCTACAACCGGGCGTCCGCCGACCCGGACGGCAGGCCGTGGAGCGAGCGCAAGAAGTACGTCTGGTGGGACCCGGAGAAGGCCCAGTGGACCGGCTACGACGTGCCGGACTTCGAGAAGACCAAACCACCTTCCTATCGGCCGCCCCCGGGCTCCTCGGGCGTGGCGGGGCTCGCCGGCGACGACCCGTTCGTCCTCCAGAGCGACGGCAAGGGCTGGCTGTACGCGCCCACCGGCGTACTCGACGGGCCGTTGCCCACGCACTACGAGCCGGTCGAGTCGCCGGTGCGCAATCCGCTCTACCGGCAGCAGGCCAACCCGACCCGCAAGGTCTACACACACCCGATCAACACGCTCAACCCGAGCCCGCCGGAGCCACACAGCCAGGTCTTCCCGTACGTGTTCACGGCCAGCCGACTCACCGAACACCACACCGCGGGTGCGATGAGCCGCATGGTCCGCCCGCTGGCCGAGCTGCAACCGGAGATGTTCGTCGAGGTGTCCCCGGAGCTGGCCGCCGAGGTCGGGCTGAACCACCTGGGCTGGGCCCACCTGATCAGCACCCGCGCCGCCATCGAGGCAAAGGTGCTGGTAACCGACCGGCTCACGCCGCTGCGGGTGGACGGCCGCATCATCCACCAGCTCTGGCTGCCGTACCACTTCGGCTTCGAGGGCCTGGTGACCGGCGACTCGGCGAACGACCTGTTCGGGATCAGCCTCGACCCCAACGTCCTGATCCAGGAGAGCAAGGTCGGCACCTGCGACGTCCGGCCCGGTCGGCGCCCGAGAGGCCAGGACCTGTTGGACCTCCTCGTCGACTACCGGCGGCGGTCCGGGGATCTCGGCCCGCACTATCCACCGCAGGTCACGACCGACGCCCCCGACAGCGGCCGCGACCCGGAGGTCTGACCATGCCCCATGTCAACAGCCTGTACGGCCCGCTCGACCCGGCGCCGGACGCCGGCTACGTCGATGCCCCGCCGCGGATGGGCTTCTTCACCGACACCAGCGTCTGCATCGGCTGCAAGGCCTGCGAGGTGGCCTGTAAGGAATGGAACCTCGTTCCGGAGAGCGGCCTCGACCTGCTGGGCATGTCGTACGACAACACCGGGGCCTTGACCGCGAACTCGTGGCGGCACGTCGCGTTCGTCGAGCAGCCCCGTTCGGCCGGCTGGGCGACACCGGCGTTCGAGCAGGATCCGGACGGGCCGTCGATCAGCCCGATGACGGCGGCGGTCGGCGCGCGTACCAGCACCGACACCGGGACGATTCCGGGTCTGCCGCCCGGCTCGCCGGCAGCGGCGGCCCGGATGTCGGGCGGGCCGGAGTTCCTCGGGATGCCGGGGGCGCAGCCGCCGGGTCGGGGTACGGGTGTGGAGCAGCGGACGGATTTTCGGTGGTTGATGATGTCGGATGTGTGCAAGCACTGCACGCATGCGGCGTGTCTGGATGTGTGTCCGACGGGTTCGTTGTTCCGTACGGAGTTCGGCACGGTGGTGGTGCAGGAGGACATCTGCAATGGGTGTGGTTACTGCATTTCCGCGTGCCCGTACGGGGTGATCGATCAGCGTAAGGATGATGGTCGGGCGTGGAAGTGCACGTTGTGTTATGACCGGCTTGGTGCGGGGATGACGCCGGCGTGTGCGCAGGCGTGTCCGACGGAGTCGATTCAGTACGGGCCTCTGGACGAGTTGCGGGAGCGGGCCGCGGCGCGGGTGGCGACTTTGCATGAGCAGGGTGTGCCGGAGGCGCGGTTGTATGGGCATGATCCGAACGACGGGGTGGGTGGTGATGGTGCGTTCTTCCTGTTGTTGGATGAGCCGGAGGTGTACGGGCTGCCACCGGACCCGATCGTGACGACCCGCGACCTGCCGGCCATGTGGAAACGCGCCGGCCTGGCCGCACTGGTCATGACCGCCGCCGCGACGGTCGCGTTCCTGGGCGGGCGGCCATGACGGACGCGATGCCGCCCGGTCGAGGGCGGGGCCACGGCGGCGAGCAGCTCACCGTGCCGCCGGCCGACTTCAGCTCCTACTACGGCCGGCCGGTCCTCAAGCCGCCCGTGTGGAAACACGACATCGCTGGCTACCTGTTCACCGGCGGCCTCGCCGCCGGAAGTGCGCTGATCGGAGCTGGCGCCCAACTGACCGGGCGACCCGGGCTGCGTACGGTGGGCCGCTGGGCCGCCCTCGGCGGCGTCGCCGCCAGCACGTACCTGCTGGTTCACGACCTCGGGCGGCCGGACCGGTTCCACCACATGCTCCGGGTCGCCAAGCTGACGTCGCCGATGTCGGTCGGCACCTGGATCCTCGCCGCATTCGGGCCGATGGCCGGCGTGGCGGCGGTCGCCGAACTGGCGCCGCTGCTCCCGCAGCACGGTGCGCTCGGCCTCGCCCGCCGGTTGGCGCCCCCCATCGGCGACGTCGCCGGCCTGGCAGCCGCGGCCACCGCGCCGGCGCTGGCCACGTACACCGGGGTACTGCTCGCCGACACCGCCGTGCCGGCCTGGCACGACGCGTACCCCTCGTTGCCGTTCGTCTTCGCGGGCAGCGCTCTCGCCGCCGCGTCCGGGGTCGGCCTGATCGCGGCGCCGGCCGCGGAGACCGCCCCGCTACGGCGGCTCGCCCTGGCCGCCGCGACCATCGAACTTGTCGGCGGTCGCCGGTTGGAGCGGCTGGGCCTGACCGGCGAGCCCTATGCGCACGGACGCAGCGGCCGAATGGTCCGGGCGGGCCGCGCGCTACTCGCCGTGGGCACCGCCGCCGCACTGGTCAGCCGGCGCAGCAAAATCCTGTCAGCGGTCTCCGGCGCGGCCCTCGTGGCATCCTCCGTCGCCACCCGGTTCGGCGTCTTCGAGGCCGGCAGGGTTTCCGCGCGCGATCCGAAGTACACGGTCGTGCCGCAACGCGAGCGGCTCGGCCGGGACGGGTCGACGGCCGGCCGTTAGCGATTAGCGCTCACTGAGCGCATCGGTGGCCGAACCGAGACCGGGGCGCGTCGGCGGTGCGCCGGCAGGCCACCGCTCGACCGCCCGGGGACAGGCACGCTCCGCGAGCCTGTCCCCGGGCGCGGATGACGTCAGCCGGTGAACAACTTCGCGGCGGTGATGGCGGTCTGGACGATGCCGTACCCGAGCAGCACCGTGACGAGCAGCCACGACAGCCAGAGCCGACCGGTCTGGTTGCCGACCTGCTTCGGCACCGAGGGTTGGCTTTCCGGACCGAGGGCTACCGGCTCGGTGACGGTGGCGCGCGCCACGGGCGAGGTTGGCCCCCGGTCGGGCTCGTGGAACCGTTTCGGCACGGCACGGACCAGCAGGTTGGCGATGAAACCGATGGCGAGGACGCCGACCATGGTGAACAGCGCGGGCCGGTACGCCGACGCGGTGAGGGTGCCGGGCTTGCCCTGCGCGTCGAGGATCCCGTTGACGATCAGCGGCCCGGCGATGCCCGCCGCCGACCAGGCGGTCAGAAGCCGGCCGTGGATGGCGCCGACCTGGAAGGTGCCGAACAGGTCCCGCAGGTACGCGGGGGCGGTGGAGAAGCCGCCGCCGTAGAACGAGATGATCGCGGCGGCGATCAGCACGAAGACCGCCGTCGCGGCGTGGCCGGCCACGGCGAGCAGCGCGTAGAGCACCATGCCGACGCCGAGGTAGACCATGTAAATGGGCTTGCGGCCGATGAGGTCGGACGTCGTCGACCAGACGAACCGCCCGGCCATGTTGAACAACGACAGCACTCCCACGAAGCCGGCCGCCGCTGACACCGAGACTTCGCTGACCCCGTTTTCCCGGAAGAAGTCCTGGATCATCGGGCTGGCCTGTTCCAGGATGCCGATGCCCGCGGTGACGTTGCAGAACAGCACGATCCACAGCAACCAGAATGTACGGGTGCGCACGGCGTTCGACGCGGACACGCTCGCCCGTGTCACCAGCGGCTTGCTGGCGACGCGCGCGGGGTCGAACCCGGCGGGCCGCCAGTCCGGCGCGGGAACGCGGACGTTGAACGGCCCGAACATCATGATCACGAAGTATCCGATGGCGAACGTGACGAAGAGTGCCACCAGGGCGTGCCCGGACGCCACCGCAGCCGGATTGGCGGGGTTGTAGCCGGGGTCGTACAGGGAGAGCAGTTGGCGCGCGAGCGGGCCGGCGACCAGGGCGCCGCCGCCGAAACCCATGATTGCCAGCCCGGTCGCGAGGCCGGGCCGGTCCGGGAACCACTTGATCAGCGTGGAGACCGGCGAGATGTAGCCGATGCCGAGCCCGATGCCGCCGATGACGCCGTACCCGAGGTAGAGGAGCCACAGTTGCTGGGTCGCGATGCCGAGCGCACCGACCAGGAACCCGGCGGCCCAGAAACAGGCGGAGACGAACATCGCCCGGCGCGGTCCGTTGCGCTCCACCCACCTGCCGCCCACAGCGGCGGACGAACCCAGCATGACGATGGCGATGCTGAAGATCGCCCCGATCGCCGTCTGGCTGGTGTCGAAGTGCGCGATGAGGGAGTTCTTGTAGACGCTCGTCGCGTAGACCTGCCCGATGCAGACATGTACGGCCAGCGCTGCGGTCGGGATGAGCCAGCGGCTGTATCCCGGTGGAGCGACCGTGTGCCGAGGATCGAGTAACGAGAGCATGGGCATCGTCCGCACCTCCTGCGGCTGAGTAGGCCGGGTGCGCGGCGCAGAGCTCTCCGGAGCCTCGCACCGTCGCATTGCCTACTGGGCAGAATCCGCGCATACCCGGCTCACCGCCGGGTCGGGAATCTCGCCGGACTCACGGCAGTTGGCCGAGCGGCTCCGCCACGGTGGCGGCCCGGCGCACGTCTGGCGTCAGCCGTTGACCGGCTGCACTTCACGTTACGTGGCAACCGCTTCGCAACTCGTCGTTACCGAAAAACGCGGCCACCGCACCGACGGCCAGCGACGCGGCCGAGGGGCTCGCTCCGCTGCCACCTGGCTCCGCGGGCCGCCTGGCGCCACGGGCCACCTGGCTCCGCGGGGCAGGGCGCGGCGACGTCCGCTCGCGCGGCTCGCCAGCGACGTCGGCTCGCGAGCGGAGGAGCCAGTAGTCAGCTCGCGCCCTTTGCTCTGCTCCAACCGACGCAACACTTACGGCCCGAAACTGTTGCGTGGGTTGAAGCAGAGCAAAGGCGGCAGAGGGAGTGCCGGCCCCCGCCCCGGCCCGCCGCGCCCGGCCCTCGGCCCGCCGCGCCCGGCCCTGATCCCCTCGCCCGGGCCCGGCCCTCGCGCCCGGCCCGAGCGGTCCGGCGGGGGGCAGGGGTGTGGGCGCAGTGCGGGGGCGGGCCGATCGGCCCGCCCCCGCCTGCTGTAGTACGGCTCAGTGAATCGCGGCGTTTGCGGCCGCCTCCTCCTGGGCGCGTCGTTCGTCCCCGCTGAGGGTGTGCAGGGGCTTTTCCTTGATGAACAGCACGACGATCAGCGCGATCAGCGCGATCGGCGCGCCGATCAGGAACAGGTCGGCGGTGGCGGTGCCGTAGACGTCCTGCACGATGCGCAGCACCGGCTCGGGCAGGGTGGACAGGTCGGGCACCTCGGCGGAGCCGCCACCGGCCGCGGCCGGGCCGAGTCGCTCGGTCGTCAGCGAGGTAACCCGGCTCGCCAGGACGGCACCCAGGGCGCTGACCCCGATGGCGCCGCCCATGCTGCGGAAGAACGTCAGCACGGAGGTGGTGGCGCCGAGTTCCTGAGCGGGCACGTCGTTCTGCGCGGCGAGCACGAGGTTCTGCATGAGCATGCCGACGCCGATGCCCAGCACGGCCATGTAGACCGACAGGACGACGACGCTGGTGTTGGCGTCGATGGTGCCCAGGAGCAGCATCCCGACGGTCATCACGGCGGCGCCGGCCACGAGGTAGGCCTTCCACCGGCCGAACTTCGTGATGAGCTGGCCGGCCACCGTCGACGAGACGAGCAAACCGAAGATCATCGGAAGGCTCATCAGGCCCGCGACGGTCGGCGACTTGCCCAGCGAGATCTGGAAGTACTGGGACAGGAAGACGGTGCCACCGAACATCGCGACACCGACCAGCACGCTGGCGGCGGTGGCCAGCGAGACCGTGCGATTGCGGAAGATGCCCAGCGGAACGATCGGCTCCGCCGCCCGCGATTCGACGAGAACGGCCAGCGCCAGCAGGACCAGACCGCCCAGGACCATGACGGCCGTCCAGCCCGATGCCCAGGGGAACTTGTTCCCGGCGAGGGACGACCAGATCAGCAGCGTGCACACGCCCGCGGTGATGAGGACGGCGCCCAGCCAGTCGATCTTGAACTTGCGGCGAGCCACCGGGAGGTGCAGGGTGCGCTGCAGCAGGACGATGGACAGGATGGTGAACGGGACCCCGATCAGGAAGCACCACCGCCAGCCCAGCCACGACGTGTCGACGAGCAGACCGCCGATCAGCGGACCGGCGATGGTGCCGACACCGAAGACCGCGCCGAAGATACCGGCGTAGCGGCCCAGCTCGCGCGGCGGGATCATCGCCGCCATGACGATCGTGGCCAGCGCCGTCATGCCGCCGGCGCCGATGCCCTGCACGACCCGGCTGATCAGCAGCACCTCGACGTTCGGCGTGAAGCCCGCGATCAGCGAACCCACCACGAACAGCCCCAGCGACAGTTGGATCAGCAGTTTCTTGCTGTAGAGGTCGGCCATCTTGCCCCACAGCGGCACCGTCGCCGTCATGGCGAGCAGTTCGCTGGTGACGATCCAGGTGTAGACGGTCTGGCTGCCGTTCAGGTCGGCGATGATCCGCGGCAAGGCGTTCGCCACCACCGTGGAGGCGAGGATGGACACGAACATGCCGACCATCAGGCCGGAGAGGGCCTGGAGAACCTCCCGACGCGACATGCGCGTGCCGACGTCGGCAACGTCAGCGGGCGGGGCGGTGGTGGTCATTGACGCTCCCTTTTCGGGGTCTTGATCGGAGTGGCTGCCCCCGGAACCTGATGCACCGGGGGACTGGTGGTCAGGACTGGTGTGGTGGATCCGGCAGGCCGGCGGCGACCGTGGCGAACGCCTCGTCCACGAAGTCGCGCAGGGGCCGGCTGTCGTCGGCGGCCCAGCGCAGCATCGCGGTGCGGAAGGTGGCACCGGCCACCGCGGTGACCAGCGCCGGGTGGCCGTGCTCGGGGTCGACGCCGAGGCGGGCGGCGAGGGCGGTGACCATGCCCCGCTCGGTCTCGATGTTCCCGGTCATCAGCCGGGGCACCAGCGCGGGGTTCTGTGTGATGACGGCCAGCCGCAGCCGCCACAACTCCCGGTCGGCCTGCATCGTGTCGATCGCCTCGTCGAGGGCGAGTCGAACGGCCTGCAACGCGGGCACGTGCGGTGGGGCGGCGGCCAGTCGCGCCACCACCGGTGTGCCGTCGAGCGCCGGGTCGTCGGTGAGCGCCTCGTCCTTGCAGGTGAAGTAGTTGAAGAAGGTGCGCGAGGAGACGTCGGCGGCTTCGCTGATCTCCTCGACCGTCACGTGCTCCAGGCCCCGTTCGGCGACCAGGCGCAGCGCGGCGGCGGTCAGCGCGGCCCGCGTCTGCCGCTTCTTGCGGTCGCGACGCCCGGTGGCGGCCTGGTCGGTATCGGTCACCCGGGGAGGCTAGAAGGCAAGTTGCGTACCGTGCAAGTTTTTATTCTGTGAAGTGATGTTCGTGACCCGCCCGATCCGCTCGACCGGTGCGGGGCACGGCGCCGGTGGTCTCCAGGATGAGCGCGGCGACCAGATCCGGGTCGTCGCTCATCGGTACGTGCCCGCAGCCGGGCATCGTCACCACCCGGGCCGCCGGCAGGCCGGCCCGGGCACGCTCGGCCTGGTGTACGCCGAAGATGCGGTCGCAGTCACCCCAGCCGATGGTCACCGGCACCGCCGCGTCGGCCAGCCGGAGACCGTCGAAGCGGTAGTCGCGGGCGGCCCGGGCCACGGCGCTGAAGCCGAGCCCACGCCGCAGGGCGAGCGCGTCGCCCAGCGCGCGGTCGGCGTCCAGCAGCCGTGGGCGGGCCACCAGCGGCGCGAAGCACATCGCCCGCAGGTACGCCGACCGCAACGCGACCCGCATGATCGGGGTGGGCAGGTACGAATTGGCCCGCAACATCGTGAGGATGGCCAGTGCCCGCCGGCGCTCAGCGGTGGTGAAGAACCCGGCGGGGGAGAAGGCGGTGGCCGAGGCGACCGCCCCGGTCGCGGCGAGTTCCAGGCCGATCGCCCCACCGAGGCTGTAGCCGGCCACGTGCGGGCGCTCCAGCCCCCACCCGGTCAGGATCGGCAGTATCCCGGCGACGGTGGCCGCCATGTCGGCGGGCATGCCCGCGTCGGGCACCGGAGAGTTCCCGAAGCCGGGCAGGTCGAGCGCGATCACCTCGTGGTGGGCGGTGAGCAGGTCGAAAACCGGCTCCCAGGCCTGGTGGCGGTGACCGATGCCGTGGATGAGCACGAGCGGTTCACCGCTGCCCGCGCGGCGAAAGTGAACTGTCATGACTACCCTTCCACGGAGGTCTGGCTCCATCACTTCTCCGGTAGCTCGGGCACGGAACCGGTTCGGCTGCCGGTGGCCAGGGTGGATCGCCCACGCCGGTGATCCGTACGCCGCCCCACGGGTCGACCTCGGCCAGCCGGGTGGGCCGGACCCGGTCGGCGATGCGCAGCTCGACGTCACGCCGGCCGGAGCGCAGCAGTTGCGCCACCTGCGGGTCGGGCTCGATTCGTCCACCCCAGTGGTAGCGGCCGTCGACCGGCTCCCACCGCCCGCTGAGGTGCACCCGGACGGTGGTGCCCGCGAGGCTCGCCGGGCCGTGGTAACTCACGCCGCCACCCGGTGCTGATGATTCGCTCGCTGACGCACGCTCATGGCGTGATCCGTTCGTGGGCGCGGGTGAGCTCGCGGGGCAGGTCGGCGCTGGCCCGTACGCCCTCGATCCCGTTCCACAGCAGAGCGGTCAGGTAGTCGGTGAGGGCTGCCCGGCTGATCGGCTGACCGTGCGTGGTCCACCAGTCGCCGACCGCCTGCACGAAGCCCACCAGGCCGTACGCCCACGGCTCGGCGGGGCCGGCGTCCAGCCCCAGCGCGCGCAGCCGGTCGCCGATCACGCGGGCCAGCCCGGCGGCGACCTGCTGGCTGGTCCCGGCGACGACCTGGTGGATGCCGGGATGACCGGACTGGTGCATCAGGAACCGGTAGAGCGTGGGCTGCGCCTCGATCACCCCCAGGTAGGCGTCGATCGTCGCCTGCACCAGGCCGCGTTCCTCGCGGACCTGCTCCACCGCGGGCGCCACGGTGTCGATGATCCGGGCCGCCACCACCTCGCTCACGGCGACCCAGAGTTGCGACTTGTCGGCGAAGTAGCGGTAGAGGACCGGCTTGCTGACGCCGGCGGTGGCGGCCACCTGGTCCATGTCGACCTCCGGCCCGTACCGCAGCAACGCCTGCACAGCGGCCCCGATCAGTTCCCGCCGTCGTTGCTCACGATGGTCGGCCCACCGGTCCCGGCGGCCGTTGCCCTTCGCCTTCCGGCCCTCGTCGGCGGCCGGGGCTGCCGGATTGGATCCATTGACATCTTTGAGCGGCGATTGCATGCTACTACTCGTAACAGTTACCTGACGTCACGTCAATATGGAGGGGCCATGGACGCGACACCGGCGGAATCGGAGCGCACCGCCGTCGCCGAGCGACTGCTCACGTCCTCGCTCCGCACCAGCTACGACCCGGTCGTCGAGATCGACTGGGACGCTCCGCACACTCCGGGCGCCTACTGGCTCCCGCCGCACCGCAGCAGCCTCTACGGCACGCCGCTGTGGGAGCAGCTCAGCGAGGAGCAGCGCGTCGAGCTGACCAAGCACGAGGTGGCCAGCGCGGCCAGCGCCGGGCTGTGGTTCGAGACGATCCTCATGCAGATGCTGATCCGGGAGTACTACGGCGCCGACCCGACCAGCCGGCAGGCCCAGTACGCGCTGACCGAGGTCGCCGACGAGTGCCGGCACTCCATCATGTTCGGCCGGCTGATCGAGGCGATGGGCTGCCCGGTCTACCGGGCGAGCACGGTGGACCATCACCTCGGGCGCTTCCTCAAGGCCACCGCCAGCGGCCCCCGGATGTACGCCGCGATCCTCATCGCGGAGGAGATCCTCGACGCGTTCCAGCGCGAGATCATGGCCGACGAGTCGCTCCAGCTGCTCATCCGGATGGTCTCGCGCATCCACGTGGTGGAGGAGGCGAGACACGTCCGGTTCGCCCGCGAGGAACTGGCCGCCGCGGTCGCGGCCACCGGCCCGGTGGGCATGGCGTACGCCCGCCTGCTGGTCGGTCGTGCCGCCGGCACGATCGCCAACCGCCTGGTCCATCCAGACGCGTACGCGGCGGTGGGCATCCCACCGGCGGTCGGCCGGGCCGCCGCGCGCGCCAACCCGCACTGGCGCGCCACCCTGCGCTGGTCGGCGGAGCGGGTGCACACCCATCTCGCGGGCGTGGGTCTGGTGGCCGGGCCGGGCCGTCTGCTGTGGACCCGCGCCGGGCTGATCTGACCGATCGACACCCGATGGTCACCGGGGCGCTGCCCACATCAGGCAGCCGCGTCAGGCCCGTCCGATCCGCGGCTCCTGGCGATCGGTCAGCCGCAGCCCGACGCCGCGTACGGCCTCGATCGTGGCGCCGGTGCCGAGCTCGTGCAGCTTGCGTCGTAACCGCTTCACCAGCGACTGTACGTCCGCCTTGCGCTCGCGCCCTTCGTCGCGCCAGACCGACCGGTGTAGCTCGGCGTAGCTCCAGACCCGAATCGGCACGGTGGTCAGGCAGATCAGCAGGTCGTGTTCGAGTCGGGTCAGGTCGACCTCGCGGTCCTGACAGCGGGCGGTGGACCGGTGCGAGTCGATGACCAGGGCGGAGCCGGCCGCGACGGCGGGCGCTGGCGGGGGCGGTGTGCCGGCGGGCTGCTGTGGAGTCGCGATCAGCCGGCGCAGCTCGTCGAGGTCGGCCACCAGCAGCAGCGGTGCGATGCCCTCGAGCTGCTCCGCGAGCCGGATCCGCTCGGTCGGCGACGAGGTCACCGCGATCAGCAGCGGGAACGGCTCGTCGACCGGCTCGGACCCGTCCAACGCCGCCTCGTCGTCCTCGGCCACAGCACCCACCCGGGATCCATGGGCATCATCCTGCCCACCTCGCGTCATGGTCCTGACAGTGTTGGGCAAGCGTGCCGCCAGCCTGGCAACCGTTAGCGACAAGTTGCTCACGGCAAGTTCTTGATCGTCCGTTCTTCTCGATCATAGTGTCCACTCGGGCAACCGGCGTGACCCGCGCGGTGTATGGGGAGGCATGAAGGGTTCGTCCGCTCGGTTCCATCGAGGCGGATCTCCCGCACCCTCACCATGGCCCATTTTTCACCCTGGGTTGTTCTGAGGGACGCAGCACCGATGTTCAGACGTCCACAATGGAGGCGCACAGCCAGATCAGTGGTGAGCGCTGGTGCGGCGATGATCCTCGCCGCGACATGTCTGGCCAGTATCGGCTCGGGCGCGCAGGCGGCGCCCGGCGGGACGGGGGCCGGCGCCGCTCCGGGGGACAAGATCCGACCGGAGCTCGCGAAGCAGCTCCAGGCCAAGAGTGCAGGGGACTTCTGGATCCGGTTCAAGGACCGGGCGGACTTGAGCAAGGCCAGCGCCATCAAGGACTGGTCCAAGCGCGGCACGGCGGTCGCGGAGGCACTGCGCAAGACGGCCGCCGACAGCCAGGGCAAGATCCGGGCCGAACTCGACGGATCGGGCACCAAGTACCAGACCTTCTGGGCGACCAACGCCATCAAGGTGAGCAGCGGCTCACTGGCGATGGTGCAGAAGTTCGCCGCCCACTCGGAGGTGGAGGGTCTCTACGCCCCGGTCGCCTACAAGGTGCCCGAGGTCACCAAGGGCACCGACGAGAAGACCGTGAACGCCCTCGAGTGGGGCATCGCGAACATCAACGCCGACGACGTCTGGAGCCAGTACGGCGTCACGGGCGAGGGCATCACCATCGCGAACATCGACACCGGGGTCCAGTTCGACCACCCGGCGTTGGTCGGCTCCTACCGCGGCAACAACGGCGACGGCACGTTCGACCACAACTACAACTGGTTCAACGCCGCCGGGACGTGCGCGACCGCGCCCTGTGACAGCAATGGCCACGGTACGCACACGATGGGCACCATGGCCGGCTCCGACGGCGCGAACCAGATCGGTGTCGCTCCCGGGGTCAAGTGGATCGCGGCGAACGGCTGCTGCCCCAGCGACGCGGCGCTGATCGAGTCGGGTCAGTGGATGCTCGAGCCGATGGACCTCAACGGCCAGAACGCGGACGCGAGCAAGCGACCGAACATCATCAACAACTCGTGGGGCAGCCAGAACCCGTCCAACGAGCCCTTCATGGAGGACGTGACGCTGGCCTGGGCCGCCTCCGGGATCTTCGGGGTCTGGTCCAACGGCAACAGCGGACCGGCGTGCCAGACCAGTGGTTCGCCGGGCAGCCTCGTCAGCAACTACTCGACCGGCGCGTACGACATCAACAACAACGTCGCTGGCTTCTCGGGCCGGGGTGTCGGACAGAACGGCGAGATCAAGCCCAACATCTCGGCGCCGGGCGTGAACGTCCGGTCGAGCATTCCGGGCAACGCCTACGGCAGCATCAGTGGCACGTCGATGGCCGCTCCGCACCTCGCGGGCGCGATCGCCCTGCTGTACTCGGCGGCCCCGTCGCTGGTCGGTGACATCAACGCGACCCGTGCGCTGCTCAACGGCGCCGCGATCGACAAGGCCGACGACCAGTGCGGTGGCACCCCGGCGGACAACAACGTCTACGGCGAAGGCCGACTGGACGCCCTCGCCCTGCTCAACGCCGCCCCGACCGGCGACACCGGCACCCTGGCCGGCACGGTCACCGACGCGGCCACCGGCAGCCCGATCGCCGGTGCCACCCTGACGCTCACCGGACCGACCGGCCGCGAGGTGTCCACCGGCGCCGACGGCAAGTACTCGACCACGCTTCCGGTCGGTGACTACCAGGTCGCCGTGGCGGCGTTCGGGTACGGCAGCACGACCAAGCCGGCGACCGTCACCGACGGCGCGACCACGACGCTCAACGTCGCGCTGACGGCGGTGGCGAGCGTCAACGTCACCGGAGCGGTCACCGACGGTTCCGGACACGGCTGGCCGCTGTACGCCAAGGTCACCGTGACCGGCGTGTCGGGCGTGTACGACTACACCACGCCGGCGAACGGCCGCTACAGCATCAAGCTGCCGGCCGGGCAGACCTACACCCTGACGTACGAGTCGCAGTACCCGGGCTACCAGACCGTCACCAAGGAGGTGGTGGTCGGCTCGCGCAACGTGACCGCCAACGTCGCGGTGCCGGTGAACACCAACACCTGCACGACGGCGCCCGGCTACACGTTCGGTTCCGACGGTGAGTACGAGACCTTCGACGGCGCCACCGTGCCGGCCGGCTGGTCCGTGGTGGACAACAAGGGCAACGGCCAGGTCTGGAAGTTCACCGACGACGGCAACCGCGGCAACCTGACCGGTGGCACCGGCAACTTCGCGGTGGTCGACAGCGACGCGTACGGCGCCGGCGGGAGCCAGGACACCTCCCTGGTCAGCCCGGTGGTCAACCTGACCGACGTCACGGCCCCGGTCATCCGGTTCAACCAGGACCTCAACCAACTGGCCGACGACACCGGCGATGTCGATCTGAGCATCGACGGCGGTGCCACCTGGACCAACGTGCTCCGGCAGGAGACGGACGTCCGGGGTCCGAAGGTCACCGAGATCCCGATCCCGCAGGCGGCCGGTAAGGCGCAGGTCCAGGTGCGGTTCCACTACTACGACGCCTCGTACGAGTGGTGGTGGGAGGTCGACAACGTACTGATCGGCAGCCAGGTCACCTGCGTGCCGGTCGACGGCGGTCTGGTCGTCGGTCACGTCCGTGACAAGAACGACAGCAGCTACGTCAACGGCGCCACCGTCACCAGTGCCGACCGGCCCGCCGAGAGTGCCGTCACCGTGGCGACCCCGGACGACCCAGGGCTGCCCGACGGCTTCTACTGGCTCTACTCGACCCTGACCGACACGCACAAGTTCACCGCGAAGGCCGGCAACTACGTCAGCCAGAGCAAGCAGGTCGACGTCCAGGCCGACTGGGCGACCGCCGCGAACTTCCAGCTCGCGGCCGGCCGGCTGTCGGTGGCGCCGGACCAGGTGAGCGCGACGGTGCAGATGCCCAACGGCAAGGCCAGCAAGACGTTCACGGTGACCAACACCGGCGGGGCGCCGGTCGAGGTCGAGTTCAGTGAGCGCGACAACGGGTTCGAACTCCTCCGGGCGGACGGGTCCCGGATGACCAGGCAGCAGGTGCTCGGAGCCACCGGCGCACCGGAGCAGCGGCTCACCGTCCCGACGTCGTTCGCCGCCAAGGCGTCCGGCAAGGCGGCCATGGCGGTCCCCGCCGCGGTCACCCCGCAGGCCGCACCGTGGACGGACATCACCGACTACCCGGCCAACATCATGGACAACCGGGTGGTGACGCTGGACGGCAAGGTCTACTCGATCGGCGGTGGTGACGGGTCCAGCTCGACCACGAAGAACTACGCCTACGACGCGGTTGCCCAGACCTGGACGGCGATCGCCGATCTGCCCGGCGCCCGCAACGCCCTGGCGGTGGGCGTCGTGGACGGAAAGATCATCGCGACCGGCGGCTGGGCGGACGGCGGCCCGGACGCGGCCACCTGGTCGTACGACCCGGCGGCCAACACCTGGACGGATCTGGCCGACAACCCGGCGCCGAGAGCTGCCGCCGGGCAGGCTGTCGTCGACGGCAAGCTGTACGCCATCGGTGGCTGCACCACGGCGGCCTGTACGCCGATGTCGAACACCGTCGTCCGGTACGACCCGGGCAGCAACACCTGGGAGACGATGGCGAACTACCCGAAGTCGGTGGCCTTCGCCTCCTGCGGCGGGATCGACGGCACCATCTACTGCACCGGCGGCAACGACGGGGCCGCCGCGCAGAAGGCCAGCTACTCCTTCGACCCGGGTGCCAACACCTGGACCGCCATCGCCGACGCGCCGGTCGACAACTGGGCCAGCTCGTTCGCTGTCGCCAGCGGCAAGCTCCTCGTCGTCGGCGGTTCGCAGGGCGGGGCCATCAGCAACGCCGGCTTCGCCTACGACCCGGGCACCAGCTCGTGGTCCAACCTGCCGAACTCCAACACCGCGCGGTACCGCGGTGGCGCGGCGTGCGGCTTCTACAAGATCGGCGGCTCGTCCGGCAGCTTCAGCGCGGCGCCGGACAGCGAGGTGCTGCCGGGCTTCGAGGGTTGCGCCGAGGCGGCGGCCGATGTCAGCTGGATGACGATCGACAAGTCGGCGGTCACCCTGACGCCGGGTCAGAACGTCACGGTCACCGTCGGGATGACGGCGAACGTGGACCAGCCGGGCACCTACTCCGGCTCGGTCGGCATCAAGGAGAACACGCCGTACACGGTGGCGCCGGTGGCGGTGACCATGACCGCGACGCCTCCGAAGACCTGGGGCAAGCTCATGGGCACGGTGACCGGGACCAGCTGCCAGGGTGCGACCTCGCCGATTGCCGGCGCGGTGGTCCAGGTCGACTCGTGGGCGATGTCGTGGACCTTCGCCACCGACACCCAGGGCAAGTACGCCTACTGGGTGGACCGTCGCAACAACCCGCTCACGATGATCGTCGCCAAGGACGGCTGGAAGCCGCAGACCCGTCAGACGAGGATCGACACCACCACGCCCACGGTGGAGAACTTCGGGTTGTCGCCGATCCGGTGCTGAACGCCTGACCGGTAAGTGACAGATCCGGCCCGCCTCGTCGCTGACCAGGCGGGCCGGACCATGTTCGTCGGCGGTCAGACCGGGGCGAGCCGGAAGCCGACGCCGCGGACCGCGTGGATCGTCGCCGCGGCGTTGAGCCGGACGAGTTTGCGGCGTACCCGGCGGATCACGGAGTGGATGTCCGAGCCGCGGCCGAGGTGCCGGTTGCCCCAGACCTCGAGATGCAGTCGCTCGTAGGTCCAGACCTGCCCGGGCGCGTCGACCAGGCAGAGCAGGACGTCATGCTCCAACCGGGTCAGGTCGATCTCCCGGTCGCGCCACCGCAGCACCCGGCGGTCGGAATCGACGGCCAGGTCCGGCGGTGGCGGCGCCTGCGGGCTCTGCGCCACGTCGGGCACCACGCTCTGGGCGGTGGGTATCACCGTGGTGGCGGCCGGCATCTCGACCACCCCGAGAAACTCCCGAGCCTGATCGACATTCGAGACGATCAGGAAGGCGTCACTCCCGCCGAGCAGCCGGGCCAGTTGCCTGCGCTCGGCCGGCGTGGACGCGATGCCGATGACCAGGGAGGCGACCGGAATCCCCTGCATTTTCCCCAACCCCTTCCGGTTCCCCAACGTGCTCCGGATGGTTTTCGCACCGCCGACCGAAACATTGCTTGATCGGCGTCCTGACCTTAGTGGTATTGCGTCTCGGCAGGGTAAAACATAGTTGCATGCAAGCATATGAATGACCCTTCACGCTTTGCATAAGTCATTCGAGATGACTTGGCCGGGTTTGCTGGTGAATTTGGGAAATCGACGCGTTGCGGCGTCCGTTGGCCGGTCGCCGTGCCCGGCGCGGTCCACCCGTTCTCCTCTGGCCCTGGCCGGGAACTGTGACAGAACGAAGACAATCCGCGGACGGCGTCCGGATCTGGCGGCACGACGATGGCCGGTATGTCCCTCGGATCGTCATACATCGGACGGTCGGCGCCCGCCCCGCGGCCGGCGCCACCGCTGCCACATGTCCGCGCAGCCGCGCCGCTGGGCCGGCTGCTGCTCGGGGCGGCCGTCGGCCACCTGCTCGCCCTGGGCCTCACCTACGCCGTGTTCGTGCGCACCCACCCCGGTCAGTGGCTGGACGGTCTGCTCCTGCCGCGTGCCGAGCGGGGCGGGGGCTACGAGCAGCAGACCGTCCTGGTCGGTCCGGCCCGGACCGTGCTGGCCACCTTCGGCAGCCCGACGCTGCTGGCCGCCATGCTCGGCACGGTGCTGCTGGTGGGAGTGCTCTGCCGACGGATGCTGGCGGGAGTGGTGGGCGTCGGCATGGTCCTCTGCGCGGTGGTGGTGGCCGGCCCGGCGAAGTCGGCCCTTGCCCGCCCGGACTTCCAGATCGTCAGTTCCAGCACCCACAACAGCTTCCCCAGTGGTCACGTCGCGGCCGCGACGGCCCTGCTGCTGGCGTTCATGCTGGTCGTGCCCGGGTGGGCCCGAGGCTGGCTGGCGGTGCCGGGCGCGGCAGGTGTCTCGGTGATCGCCTCGGCCACCATGATCGCTGGCTGGCACCGGTTCAGTGACGCTCTCGGCGGCGTCCTGCTGGGTGTGACGCTGTTCTGCCTGGCCGCGGCGGCGTTGGCGGGTCGGCGCGGTGACGCCGGTCCGGGCGCCGGTCCGCGCCGCGAACCGGGCGGCGCGGTGGGGCGCGGGCTGGTCGGGGGAGCGGTGGGGCTGGCCGTGCTGCTCTGGGTGCTTCTGGTGGTGCTGCCCGGTCTGGCCGCATCGGTGCAGCCCGGGCTGCTGGTCGCCATCGTGGCGGTGACCGCGGCGACGATGGTGGCGGTGGGCTCGGTGGTGTTCCTGGTGCGGTCGGCGAATTTCGTCGTCCCGCCCCGCCTGTGGCAGCGCGCCCAGCGGCACGCGACGGCGACCAGCCGGGACGGCGGGGCCCCGCAGGGGTGAGACGCGACCGTCCGGCCATCGACCGAACGCTAAACCTATTCATGATGGGATACTTGCCGACATGTCTCAGGTCCTGCTGATCGAAGACCACCAGACGGTGCGCGACGGGTTGCAACTGGCGCTCACCCGACAGGGCCACACCGTCGACGCCGTGGCCACCGGTGAGCAGGGGTTGGCGCGGCTGCGGGTGGCCTCGTCCGACGTCGTGGTCCTCGATCTCATGCTGCCCGGAATGGACGGGTTCGAGGTCTGTCGCCGAATCCGGCAGCTCGGCGACCTTCCGATCATCATGCTCACCGCCCGCAACGACGACATGGACGTGGTGGCGGGGCTGGAAGCCGGCGCCGACGACTACGTGGTCAAGCCCGTGCAGGCCCGGGTGCTCGAGGCGCGGATCCGGGCGGTGCTGCGGCGGACCGCTGGCGAGTCGCGGCGCACCGGCGGCGAGCGGTCCGGCCTGGAACAGCACGGTGCCCTCACCATCGACCGGGCCGCGCTCGTGGTCAGCAAGGAAGGGCTGCCGGTCAGCCTCGCCCCGACGGAGCTGCGCCTGCTGCTCGAGCTCGCGCAGACTCCTGGCCAGGTGCTGAGCCGTCAGCAACTGCTGGAGGCCGTGTGGGAGCACGGTTACCTCGGCGACTCGCGGCTGGTGGACGCCTGTGTGCAGAGGCTGCGCGCCAAGATCGAGGACGACTCGTCGGCGCCGGTCTTCATCCAGACGGTCCGCGGTTTCGGGTACCGGTTCGGGCCGCTGTGACGCCGTGGCGCTGGACCGGTGGCCGAGCGTCGGGCCTGCGGGTCCGGCTGCTGCTGGCCTTCGTGTTGCTGGGCGTGACCACCACCGCGGTGGTGGCCAGCGGAAGCTACTTCCAGGCCCGGACGGTCATCCTCCAGCAGGCGCAGGACGCCGCGGTGGCGTCGCTGACCGATCAGCTCAGGCAGGCCTACCCGGTACGCCGACTCCCGCCGTCCCAGGGGGAACTCGACACGATGGCCCAGCTCCTCTCCGACCGGGAGGGGTACGCGGTGGTCCTCTACGGTGACATGCGGGCGCAGGGCGCTCAGGTGCCCGAGCCGCTCACCCCGGAGCTGCGGCAGGCGGTCGGGGATGGCGTCATCGCCTGGCAACGCGTCTCGCGAGGCGGAGAACCCGTGCTGCTCATCGGGACCCAGCTGAAGATCGACCGGACCGATGGCGGGTCGGTGCCGTCCGGCGTGGAGGTCTACTCGGTGCGCAGCCTCGCCTCCGAACAGCGGAGCATCGACCGGCTCGCCACCCTGGCGTGGCTCACCGGCGGGCTCTCCCTGGTCCTCGCGGTCCTGCTGGCCCTGCTGGCCGCCCGGGGAGTGCTGCGCCCGGTCCGCGAGCTGGGCCGGGCGGCGCGCCGGCTCGGTGAGGGCGACCTGACCACCCGGCTGGCGGTGCGGGGCGTCGACGAACTGGCCGACGTGGCGCGGACCTTCAACGACACCGCGGGGACGCTGGAGCGGCAGGTCGGTGAGCTGCGGCGGATGGAGGCCGACGCCCGACGCTTCGTGGCCGACGTGTCGCACGAGCTCCGCACGCCACTGGCCGCGATGACGGCGGTCACCGACGTGCTCGACGAGGAGGCGGACCGGCTGCCCGGGGATGCCGGCCGGGCCGCCCGGCTCGTCAGTCAGGAGACGCAGAACCTCACCCAGCTGGTCAACGACCTCATCGAGGTCAGCAGGTTCGACTCCGGCACCGCGCGGCTCGCCCTCGACGACATCGACGTGGCCGCGGCGGTGACCGCGACCCTCCGCGTCCGGCGCTGGGCCGATCGGGTGCGGGCGGAGCTGCCGTCCGGAGTCTTCGCCCGCCTGGACCCCCGCCGGCTGGACGTCATCGTCGCCAACCTGGTCGGCAACGCGTTCCGGCACGGCGCCGAGCCGGTGTCCGTGCGCCTGCGCGCCGAGCCGGACTGGATCACGATCGAGGTCCGCGACCAGGGGCCCGGCCTGGACCCGGAGGTGCTGCCGCACGTCTTCGACCGCTTCTACAAGGCGGACACCGCCCGGACCCGCTCGGAGGGCAGCGGCCTCGGCCTCGCCATCGCGTGGGAGAACGCGCGCCTGCACCAGCACGCCGGGCAGGCCGGAAGTCTCGTCGCGGGCAACAATCCGATGGGCGGCGCGGTGTTCACGCTCCGGCTGCCGCGCGTGGCCACGGACGTGGCGGACGCCGGAGGCGTACGGTGACCGGCCGCCGGGCCGGCCGGGCCTTGCTCGCCGGCGGGCTCCTGGTCACGCTGCTCGCGACGGGCTGCGGGGTTCGGCCCAGCGACGTCATCACCGGCCGCTCCGCGACGACCGGCCCAGCCGCGGGCGCCGCCCTCTACCTGCTCTCGCACGGACGACCCACGCTGGTCATCCGGGACACCAAGGCACGCAGCGGCGTCTCGCCGGAGAAGACGCTCGGCATGCTGGCGGCGGGCCCGGACGAGTCGGAACGGAGCCAGGGCTTCGTCAGCGAGGTGCCGGCCGGTCTGGTCCCGGCCTCCCTGGTGACGTCGAACGCCGACGGATCCGGCGGCACGGTGACGATGACGGGTGCCGTGCTGCCGCTGTCGGCGGCCGCGGCCGACCAGATCATCTGCACCCTGGCCGGTGCCGTGGCGCTCACCGGCCAGGGAAACAGCTTCTCCCCGGTCACCATCGCCGGGCCGGACGGCGCCCGGCCGCCCCGGCCCTGTCCGATCAAGTGACCGGGGCGACGGCCGCTCAGACCAGGTCCACCGCCCGTGCCGGCCGGGGCAACCCACTGGACCGGATCCGAGCCTGGTTGGCCAGCGCGCCGGAGATCAGGATGTCGAGCAGGGTGGCGAACCCGATCCCGGCCTGCTGCCAGATCTGGGGGAACTGCGAGGCGGTGGTGAATCCGGGAAAGGTGTTCACCTCGTTCACGATCGGCTCGGCGAACCCCTGCGTGGGCAGGAAGAAGTCGACGCGGAGCAGCCCGCGGCAGTCGAGGGCGTGGAAGGCGCGAATCGCGCGGTCCTGGAGCACCTGGGTGGTGGCCGGGTCGAGCGCGGCGGGGATCTGGAAGACCGCCCCGCCGTCGTACTTCGCGTCGTAGTCGAAGAAGCCGGCACCGGTCACCCGTATCTCCAGGGGCGGACCGGCCTGCACCCGGCCGTCGGGATGCTGCAGGACGGCCACGTCGATCTCCCGTCCGCGCGCCCCCTGCTCGACGAGCACCTTCGGGTCGACCTCCCGCGCCTGCCGCAGCGCGGCGGGAAGTCCGGCCCAGTCGGTCACCCTGACCACGCCCAGGCTGGAGCCGGCCCGGGCGGGCTTGACGAACACCGGCAGGCCCAGCCTCCGCTGCTCGGCCGGGGACAGCTCCTCGCCGGGACGCAGGGTCACCCCGGGGCTGACCCGCAGGCCCTCCGCGGCGAGCAGTCTCTTGGTGACGCCCTTGTCCATGCCGGCCGCGCTGGCGAAGACACCGTTGCCGACGTACGGCACCCCGAGCCATTCCAGCAGCGACGCGACGGTGCCGTCCTCGCCGTACGGGCCGTGCAGGGCTGGGAACACCACGTCCTGGGCGCGCAACACGCGCAGCGCCAGGGGGAGTGGCACCGGACGGCCGTCGACGTGCCACCCGCCGTCCCGACCGATGAGCACCTCGGTGACCCGGTACCTCTCCCGGTCCAGGCCGGCGAGGATGCTCTCCGCCGAGCGGCGGGACACCTCGTGCTCGCCGCTCTGCCCGCCGTAGAGCACTGCCAGTCGGATCGTCATGACGTTGCCGCCCTTTCGTGGAGGTGGTCGCGGGCCACCCGGGCCCCGACACCGGTCAGGATCTCGTGCGGGTTCGTGCCTGCCCACCGCGCCCACTCGGCGACCGTCGGTGGGGCGTGGTCGCCCCGGTCGGGGCCGAACACCACGACCGGGTCCCCGATGGCCACGGGAAGGTCGCCTGCGTCGATGACGCACTGGTCCATCGCGATGCGACCGACGATCGGGCGACGCCGGCCGCCCAGCCACACCTCGGCGCGACCCTCGGCGGCCCGGGTCAGGCCGTCCGCGTAGCCGAGCGGCAGCAGAGCCAGGGTGGTCGGCGCGCCGGTCACGTACTCGGGCCCGTAGGAGACCGCGGTGCCGGCCGGTACCCGCTTCACGTTGACCACGGTCGTGCGCAGCGTCATGGCGGCGCGTAGTCCGACCTGGCCCGGCCCGGTCCCGCCGAACGGATCCACGCCGTACAGCGCGAGCCCGATCCGGCAGAGGTCGAAGCGGGTCCGGGGCGCCGCCAGCGCGGCGGCCGAGTTCGCCAGGTGCACCAGGTCCGGGTCGAGGCCGGCGGACCGGGCGACCCGTAGCGCCTCATCGAAGACCGCCACCTGCCGGGCGAGCCCGGGGCTGCCCGGTACGTCGGCGTCGGTCAGGTGTGACCACACGCCGCGCACCCGAACCCCGCCCTCCACCTCGTACTTGCGGGCCCAGCCGACCAGCTCGGGCCAGTCGTCGCCCGCGGCGCCGTTGCGGGACAGCCCGGTGTCCGCCTTGAGCTGCACCGTCGCCGGCACGCCGAGTCGGTGGGCGGCGTCGGCGACAGCGTGCAGGTGGATCGTGGTCGACACGCCGACGTCGACGCCGGCGGCGATCAACCGGTCGAAGTCGTCGTCGGGGCGGTGCAGCCAGCTCAGCGTGGGCGCGGTGATGCCCGCCGACCGCAGCGCCAGCGCCTCGGACGCCGAGGTCACACCCAGCCAGCTCGCGCCGGCACGCAGCGCGGCCCGCGCGACCGGCACCGCCCCATGGCCGAACCCGTCCGCCTTCACCACGGCCATCAGCTCGGTGCCGGTGACCGACGCGATCATCCGTACGTTGCTGGCGATCGCGTCGAGGTCGACCACCGCCTCGCCGAGGGCGCTCATCCGGCCGCCTCCACCCGCCGGACGCCGGGAAGGGCGAACAGCCAGCGTGCGTGCAGCGCCAGGAGCCCCCGGTGGACGGCCAGGCTCACGCCGATCACGAGCCCGGTCAGCAGGACCGGGTACCCGAGCACGAGCAGTCCCTGACCGACCTGGTCCAGCCCGGAGATCGGCCCGAGCAGCAGCCGGTGCAGCAGCGCCAGCACCGGCATGTGGATGACGTAGATGGGCAGGGTGATGCGGCCGAGGGTGGCGAGCCGGTTGCTGACGGCCGGCCAGCGGCCCAGCCGGGCGGCGGCGGTGACGCCGAAGGCGACCGCCACGACGGAGACCACCGGCCACACGCCGAACCACTGCTGCGCGCCGACCGCCGCCATCGCGGCGAGCACGAGGACGTACGCGCCCGAGGTCACCGCGAGTCGGCGCCCGGTGGCGGTGGCCGCCCACCGTTCGATCTGCGGTCGCAGGTACAGGCCGGCGAGAAAGAAGACCAGGTTCTGGTACAGGCCGGCGCGGTTGCCCGGCGTGTCGAGCAGCCCGGCGGCGGCGACGGCGGACAGCACCGCGGCGGGCGCCAGAACCAGCACGCGGGAGACCCGGCGAACAGCCTTGGCGAGCGTGAAGTAGAGCGCCAGGGCGTACAGGTACCAGAGGTTGGAGGGCGTGATGGTGAGCTGTTCCAGCAGACCGAGGGCGGACGTGGCCCGGTCGGTCGGGAAGTCCGGGGCCGCGGCGAGGACCGCGGTGTGGATCAGCAGCCAGACGGCGTACAGGTAGAGGAACCGCGCGATCCGGCCGCGGGCGACGACCCGCCAGGGCCGCTGGACGGCGTTCGCCGCGAAGACGCCGGAGATGGTGAAGAACAGCGGCATCCGCAGCGGCAGGAACTGCTCACCCAGCGCCCCCCACAGGCCCGGCACCGGTACGCCGATGTGCCAGTCGATCTGCAGGTAGTCCTTGACGACGACGTGCCACAGGACGACCAGGATGATGCAGACGCCCTTCGCGGCGTCGGCCCACTCCGCTCGGCGTGGCCGTCCCGCTGCGGGGCCGGACAGCGTCCGGTGCCTCCGGTGACGGAACCGGACGTGCGTCACGTCGGGCTCGTGCTCGGGGGGCCGGGCGTCGGTGGATGTCGGCTGTCGGATCACCCGACCGAAGGTGTCAGCCGGATATCCCGGAGTGATCCGCGAACTGTCATGAACCGGTAATGGAACCCGCCGCTGGCGTCCGTCGCGATCCGCTGCCCGCGGGGGCGGACTCGCCGCCGTTGTCGATCAACAGGCCCGTCGCTGGCGTCCAGGACCACTAGGCTTGGTTCCGGAGGTGTCGCGAGGCATGAAACTCGGACTGCACTACTGGAGTTACTCGACCCCGGCCGAGGCGGGGGCGATCGCACCGACCCTGACCGAGGCGGCGACCACCGCCGAGCAGGCCGGCGTCGCGTCCTTCACGGTCATGGACCACTTCTTCCAGATGGAGGCCGTGGCCCCGGCCGAGGAGCCGATGCTGGAGGCGTACACCACGCTGGGCTTCGTCGCGGCCAAGACCCAGCGGATGACGCTGGGCGTGCTGGTCACCGGCGTGATGTACCGGTACCCGGGGCTGCTCGCCAAGACCGTGACGACGCTCGACGTGCTCTCCGGCGGCCGGGCCCGGCTGGGCATCGGCGCGTCCTGGTACGAGCGGGAGCAGCGCGGGTTGGGCGTGCCCGTGGTGCCGGTGGCCGAGCGGTTCGAGCGGCTGGAGGAGACGCTGCGCATCGTCCAGCAGATGTGGAGTGACGACAACGGGCCGTTCGCGGGGCGGCACTACCAGCTCGCCGAGACGATCAACTCGCCGCAGCCGTTGAGCCGTCCGCACCCGCCCATCATGATCGGCGGCGGCGGCGAGAAGAAGACCCTGCTCCTGGTCGCCCGGTACGCCGACGCCTGCAACCTGTTCGGCACGGCCGCCGGCGCCGACGACGTGGCGCGGAAGCTGGACGTGCTGCGGGGGCACTGCGCCGCGGAGGGCCGCGACTACGACACCATCGAGAAGACGGTCGTCGCCCACCGGCCGCCCCTGGCCGACGTCGACGCGTTCCTCGCCGAGGTGTCCTCGTACGCCGCGCTCGGCGTCAGCGAGGTGCAGGTCACGCCAGATCGCCACCCGGTGGAGTTCGCCCAACGGCTCGGCGACGAGGTGCTGCCCCGGCTGGCCGACATCGGCTGACGCCGTTGCGCTGGCACGGGCACTGTGAACAGAAGCCCCGACAACGCCGGGTGAACCGTGCTGCCGAGAGCTGACCTCCTGGAGAACCGGAGGACAGCCCTCGGCAGTGCTTTGTCGTGTCAGGCGACCGAGGCGGGGAACCGTTCCCACACCCGGTGCGCAGCCATCAACCGCTGCACCGCGGTCAGGGCCTCGACTCCGGAGCCGGCCGAGACGACGCCGGGAGTGCCGGTCACGCCCGCCTGCTCCAACACGCTGACGCCGCCGTCCCAGGCGCCGACCGCCTTGGCGTGCCGCCAGCACTCCTGAACGAGGAGCAGCACGCGGGGGTCCACGGAGGCTCGGTCCGTCGTACCCGCCCTCTCGTCGCGGGCGGGAAGCGCATCCGGGGCGGGCACCGGTGCGCCGGCCAGCAGGAGCGCGTCGAACTCGACAGATCGACCTGTGGCGAAGGTGCGCTGGACGGGCAGGTGACCCACCGTGCCACCGTGCGGGGCGACGAGGAGCGGCACCATCCCGGCCGCGAAGACGGCTTCGCATACCTGGTCGACACCGTCGAGGTCGGTGTCGGGGTCGACGACGATTCCGATCGTGCGGCCGTCGGCCGGCCACTCCCCGCCGACCTGCGACAGCGCGGGGCTCGGGGCGACGTCGGCGAGCGGCACGGTCGGCGCCGGCGCGGGCAGGCCCAGACCGGTGGCGACCTGCGCGCACAGCACCGGATCGATGTTGGCGAGGCACCGGAGCTGACGTTCCTTGATCGCCTGGTGGTAGCACTTGCCGAGCTCGAAGGTGTAGGCGCGGATGATGTGCTCCTTCTCCACCGGCGACATGCTCAGCCAGAACAGGCGTGCCTGGCTGAAGTGGTCGTCGAACGAGACGGGGTTCGCGCGGACCTTCGGTGCCTCCGCGACCCGCACCGGCACGTCGAGGAACGCGTGGTCCTCGTCGCCCGCGGGGAAGGGGTTGCCGCCGTCGAGTGAGTTCGGCCGGTACGGCGCGACCCCCGCGTGGACGGCGTGCTGGTGGAAGCCGTCGCGCAACATGTCGTTGACCGCGGCGTGCGGACGATTGATCGGGACCTGGGGGAAGTTGGGCCCGCCCAGCCGGGTGAGCTGCGTGTCGACGTACGAGAACAGCCGGCCCTGCAGCAGCGGGTCGTTCGTGACGTCGATGCCCGGCGGGAGGTGGCCGAGGTGGAAGGCGACCTGCTCGGTCTCCGCGAAGAAGATCGTCGGCGTCCGGTTAAGCCCCAGGTCAGGTGGTCAAAACGCCGCGAATGTCCGCACCCCGGTCACCCGGGTGCGGATGCCGACGGTGAGCACGGCGTCGCGGTGGTCGCGCCGGGCTCGCTGGCGGGCCCACCGCCGGGACTGGTGATTTCACCGATGCGGGGACCGGGTGGTGACGCCAAAACTGACGCACGTCGATATCCCTCGACTCTAGGGAGTGCCCGACGTGTCGTCACCAACCACCACCCGTCCCCGTTCCATGGCCGTCCGAGCCGTTCGGCTCGCGCTGGCCGCCGCCCTGGTCGCCGGCGGCGTCCTGGCCGGACCCTCCGGCGCCGTGCAGGCGGCGGAGAACCCGTACGAGCGGGGCCCGGCCCCGACCACCGCGATCCTGGAGGCCAGCCGCGGTCCGTTCGCCACGTCCTCGCAGAACGTGTCCTCGCAGAACGTGTCCTCGCTGAGCATGACCGGCTTCGGCGGCGGCGTCATCTACTATCCGACCAGCACCAGCGAGGGCACCTTCGGCGCCATCGCGATCTCGCCGGGCTTCACCGCCGCGTGGTCCAGCATCAGCTGGCTCGGGCCACGGCTCGCCTCGCACGGCTTCGTGGTGATCGGCATCGAGACCAACACCCGGCTGGACCAGCCGGACAGCCGCGGCCGGCAACTGCTCGCCGCGTTGGACTACCTGGTCGAGCGCAGCTCGGTGCGTACCCGGATCGACAGCAGTCGACTCGCGGTGGCCGGCCACTCGATGGGCGGCGGCGGGAGCCTGGAGGCGGCGTCGGCACGGCCGTCGCTGCAGGCCGCGGTGCCGCTCGCCGTGGAACACCGACAAGAGCTGGTCCGAGCTCCGGGTGCCCACGCTGATCATCGGCGGCGAGAGCGACACCGTCGCGCCGGTCTCGTCGCACTCGGAGCCCTTCTACAACAGCATCCCGGCGTCCGCCGAGAAGGCGTACCTGGAGCTGAACGGGGCGAGCCACTTCTTCCCGCAGACGGTGAACACCCCGACCGCACGGCAGATGGTCGCCTGGCTGAAGCGGTTCGTCGACAACGACACCCGCTACGAGCAGTTCCTCTGCCCCGGCCCGAGCGGCTCGCAGATCCAGGAGTACCGCAACACCTGCCCCAGTTCCTGATCGCGATCCCGGGGCGGTCGCCGGTGGCGGCCGCCCCGTCCGCGTGCCGGCGACAGGGGGCATTGAAGGTCTTGACGCGGTACCCGAGAAACGTACACTGCGAGTGTAAATAACACCCGCCACAACAGAGGGATGGGTGATGGATCGCGGTCTCGAACTGCACCACATCGGCGTACGTTTCGGCGGCCTCACCGCCCTCGACGACGTCTCGCTGCGGGTGGCACCCAACCAGGTGGTGGGCGTCATCGGGCCCAACGGCGCCGGCAAGACCACGCTGTTCAACGTGATCTGCGGCTTCGTCGCGCCGGAGACGGGATCGCTCACCCTCGACGGCCGACCGCTGCGGCCACGGCCGCACCGGCTGACCCGGCTCGGCATCGCCCGGACCCTGCAGGGAACCGGCCTCTTCGCCGGGCTCACCGTGCTGGAGAACGTGATGACCGGCGCCTCGCACACCGCGCGGGCCGGTTTCGTCCCGGCGCTGCTCGGCCTGCCCAGCAGCGACCGCGACGAGCGGCGGCTGCGCCAGCACGCCCTGGACATCCTGGACGGCCTGGGCATCGCCGGGCACGCCGACGCCGCGCCGACCACGCTGCCCTTCGCCGTACGCCAGCGGGTCGCCCTGGCCCGCGCGCTCGCCGCCCGACCCCGGCTGCTTCTGCTCGACGAACCCGCCGGTGGCCTCGGGCCCGACGACATCACCGAGCTGGCGGAGCTGGTCCGGCAGCTGCCCCGGCGGGACGCCGACCCCTGCGCGGTGCTGCTGGTCGAGCACCACATGGACCTGGTGATGGCCGTCTGCGACGAGATCGTGGTGCTGGACTTCGGCCGGGTGATCGCCGCCGGCACACCCGACGAGATCCGCGACGACCCGGCGGTCACCGACGCCTATCTCGGAGCCGCCGTCGACGAGGTCACCACGTGAGCGCGAGGAGTGAGCCGGGTTTGCGAGCCCCGCAGTCGCGAACGAAAGACGGTGCGGGGAGTGCCTCCGACCTGCTCGTGGTGCGCGGGTTGGTGGCCGGCTACGGTGCCGCGCCCGTGCTGCAGGCGGTCGATCTCACCGTTCCGGCCGGCACGATCGCCGCGGTCGTCGGGGCGAACGGCGCCGGCAAGACCACCCTGCTGCGCGCGCTCTCCGGCATGATCCGTCCGACATCCGGGCAGGTCGTCCTCGCCGGGGAGGACCTGCGCGGCACGCCCGTGGAGCAGCTCGCCCGGCGCGGCATGGCGCACGTGCCGGAGGGGCGGGGCGTGATCAGCGAACTCACCGTCGACGAGAACCTGCGGCTCGGCGGGCTGTGGCGCCGCGACCGGGCCGACGCCGGCCGCGCTCTCGACGAGGTCTATCAGCTCTTCGAGCCGCTGGCCCGGCGCCGTCGGCACCTCGGCCACCAGCTCTCCGGTGGGGAACGGCAGATGCTCGCGCTCGGTCGGGCGCTGGTCGGCCGGCCCCGCCTGCTGCTGCTCGACGAGCCGTCGCTCGGCCTGGCGCCTCGGGTGGTCGCCCGGACGATGGCTCTGCTGCGTCAACTGCGCGACCAGACCGGCCTGACCGTGCTGCTGGTCGAGCAGAACGTGCGCAGCGCGCTCGCCGTCGCCGACCAGGGCGTGGTGATGTCCCTCGGCCGGGTGGTGACCGCCGCCCCGGCCGCCACGCTCCGCGACGACACCGACCTACGGCACGCGTACCTCGGTTTCTGACCATCACCTCGTCCCCAGGAGGGAGGACTGTTGGACCGCTTCGTCTTCCTCACCGTCGACGGCCTGTCCCGGGGCGCGGTGTACGCCGCGTTCGCGCTGGCCCTGGTGCTCATCTGGCGGGCGGCGCGGGTCGTCAACTTCGCCCAGGGGGCGATGGCCGTCGCCGCCGCGTACGTCGCCTACACCGTGTCCGCGCATACCGGGTCGTACTGGCTGGGTTTCGTGGTCGCGATAGTCGCCGGGCTGCTGCTCGGCGCGCTGGTCGACCGCGCCGTGATGCGCTTCGTCGACCACACGTCACCGCTCAACCCGGTGATCGTCGCGCTCGGGCTGGTGCTGCTGATCCAGGCCGTCCTGGGCATGGTGTACGGCAGTGAGTTCCGGCCGGCCGAGGCGCCGTTCAGCCGGTCCGCTCTCAGCCTGGGCGGGGTCGCCGTGCTCTCGCCGTACGACCTGTTCGTCTTCGCGACGATCGGGGTGGTGGTCTGCGCGCTGGCCTGGATGTTCGCCCGGACCCCGGTCGGGCTGCGGATGCGCGCGGCGGCCTTCGCTCCCGAGGTTTCCCGCCTGCTCGGGGTCAACGTCGGCGGCATGCTGACCCTCGGCTGGGCGCTCGCCTCCGGGGTGGGCGCGCTGGCCGCGATGCTGGTCATCCCCACCGAGCTCGGGCTGCACCCGCACGCGATGGACCTGGTCTTCGTCTCGGCGTTCACCGCGGCGGTGGTCGGCGGTCTGGACAGTCCACCAGGGGCGGTCGTCGGCGGCCTCGTGGTGGGGCTGCTGCTCTCCTATGTCAGCGGCTATGCCGGCAGCGACCTCACCCCGCTGGCGGTGCTGGTCCTGCTGCTGGCGGTGCTGCTGGTCCGGCCCGGTGGGCTGTTCGCCCCGGTCGCGGCGAGGCGGGTGTGAGCGCCACCCGGGCGGCCCTGCCGCGCAAGCGGGCGCTGGCCGACGCCGGTGAGCGTCCGGTCGACCGGCGACGCGGCTCCACCCTGCTGCGCCACCTCGCCTTCACGCTCGCCGGCGGGTTGCTGCTGGTCGGGGTCAGCTACGCCGTCGAGCCGTTCCGCAACTTTCAGCTCGCCACCGTGGCGGCCTACCTCTGCGCCACCGCCGGGCTGACCCTCCTCACCGGGCTCAACGGCCAGCTCTCGCTCGGGCACGGCGCGTTGATGGCGACCGGCGCGTACACCGTGGCCTTCTGCCAGAACGCGTTCGCCGATCGGGGGATGACGGGTGGTTGGCTGCTGCCGCTCTCGCTCGGTGCGGCGATCCTCAGCACGGTCGTTGTCGGCGCGGTGGTCGGCGTCGCCGCGGCCCGGCTGCGCGGCCCCTACCTGGCCGGGGTCACCCTCGCCGTGGCCGTCGTCGTCCCGGCGCTCGCCGTCACCTTCGACGGCGTCTTCAACGGTGAGCAGGGGCTGTCGGTGCCGGTGGAGCCGCCGCCGGTGTCGCTCGGCCCCTTCTTCCCCTATGAGCGGTGGCAGCTCTGGCTGGCCGGCGCGGCCACCTTGCTGGCCCTGTTGCTGCTGGCCAATCTCATCCGGAGTCGTTTCGGGCGCACCTTCCGGGCGGTCCGCGACGACGAGGTGGCCGCCCGTCTCGCCGGCATCCACGTGGCCCGCACCCAGGTCCTCGCGTTCGTGGTCAGCGCCGCCACCGCCGGCCTCGGCGGCGCCCTGCTGGCGGTGCTCGCGCAGAGCGTCTCGCCCGGCGCGTTCTCGCTGACCCTGTCGCTCTTCCTGCTGATGGCCGTGGTGATCGGCGGTCTGGGCAGTCTCACCGGTGCAATGTGGGGCGCCGTCCTGCTCGTCGCCCTGCCCGATCTCACCCACTCCGTGACCGAGCTGTTCACACTCTCGCCCGCGGTGGCGCAGCGGCTGGAGGGCAACCTCCCGCTGGCGATCTTCGGAGTGACCCTGATCGTCGTCATGATCGCCGCACCCGGCGGCGTGCAGGGTCTGCTGTCGCGTCTCGGCCGGGCACTGCTGGCCCGGTGGCCGGCCCGGCCTTCCTGAGCTGTCCCTGTCCGGCCTCGGCCGGGCGCCCCACCACCACCGAAGTTCGATTGAGAACCGGACCGAGAAAGGTCGGTGTTTCCCATGCACCGTACGGCACGACGCGGTCTTGCGATCGCCAGCACCATCGCCTTGCTGATCACCACCGTCGGTTGCAGCGGCGACGACGGTTCCGGTCCCGGCGGGGGATCGGTGCCGGGCGTCACCGACACCGAGATCGTCGTTGGCACCCACATGCCGCTCACCGGACCGGCCTCGGCCGGGTACTCGAAGATCGCCCCGGCCACGAAGGCGTACTTCGACTACGTCAACGCCAACGGCGGCGTGCACGGTCGGAAGATCACCTACAAGATCATGGACGACGGCTACAACCCGGCGAACACGCAGCAGGTGGTTCGTCAGCTCGTCCTGCAGGACAAGGTCTTCGCCATCCTCAACGGCCTCGGCACGCCGACGCACACCGGCGTGCTCGACTTCCTCAAGAGCAACCGGGTGCCCGATCTCTTCGTCGCCTCCGGCAGCCGCAGCTGGGACCAGCCGGACAAGTATCCCGGCACGTTCGGCTTCAACCCGGACTACACGGTCGAGGGCAAGATCCTCGCCAACTACGCCAAGGCGAACCTGGCCGGCCAGAAACTCTGCTTCCTCGGCCAGGACGACGACTTCGGCCGCGACAGCCTGGCCGGCGTGGAGAAGGTGCTCGGCGCCGGGGGCGTGGCGGTGAAGCAGACCTACGTCACCAGCAACACCAACGTGGCGCCGCAGATCGGCGCGTTCAAGGCGGCCGGATGCCGGGTCGTCGTGCTTGCCACCGTGCCCGGCTTCACCGCGCTCTCCATCGGCACCGCCGCGCGGCTGGGCTTCAAGACGCAGTGGCTGGTCTCCAACGTCGGCGCCGATCAGCCGACCCTGGCCAAGCAGCTCGGAGCCGCCGCGCCGCTGCTGGAGGGCGTGGTCGGCACCAACTACCTGCCGATGCAGAACGACACCGCGAACCCGTGGATCCAGCTCTACACGAGGATCAACAAGTCGCACAACGGGGACGCGCCGTTCGACGGCAACATCGTTTACGGCATGTCGGTCGGCTATCTCTTCGTGCAGGCGCTGCTGGCCGCGGGCAAGGACCTCACCCGGGAGAAGGTGCTCGAGGCCGTGCAGAAGGGCGGGTTCCAAGGCCCCGGGCTGGTGCCGCTGCGCTTCTCGGCGACCGACCACTCCGGTTACGGCGGGCAGCGGCTGAGCCGGGTGAGCGGGGGAGTGCAGAGCTACTTCGGGCCGGCGTACGAGACGGACGAGGCGGACGGGCCGGTCAAGGAGTACACCGCCACCCCGGTGGCGCCGCCGGCGAACGGGGTGCCGACCGTCTCCTGACGACCCGTACGCCCGGCAGTCGACCGGGTGTGGTCGCGCGGCACACCGCCGTGACCACGCCCGGTCGTCCGGCTGCCCGGACGTCGTGACCGCATCTGATCGCCGCCGGCCGGCGGTTGGCGAGTGCGGGCTGCCCGAGAGTCGACGCTGCTTCCCCCGACGTTGACCGACACCGATCGCTGCTCATAGTATCTGCACCGTGAATGCAGATTCAGGTCGGCTCGTGGGTCAGGTCGCCATCGTCACCGGTGCGAGTCGAGGGATCGGCCTGGCCATCGCCCAACGGCTGGTGGCCGAGGGCGCGCGCGTGAGTCTGACCGCCCGACGGCCGGAGGCGCTGGCCGACGCGGTCGCCACCCTCGGCGGGCCGGCGTACGCCGTGGCCGTGCCCGGTCGGGCCGACGACGCCGCGCACCGGGCCGCCGCGGTGGGAGAGGTCACCGCGGCGTTCGGGCCGGTGGACCTCCTGGTCAACAACACCGGCATCAACCCGGTGCACGGCCCGCTGCTGGGGCTGGACCTGGCGGCCGCGCGCAAGATCCTCGACGTCAACCTGGTCGGCGCGCTCGGCTGGGTGCAGGAGGTGTGCGCCGCCGGCATGACCGACCGGGGTGGCTGCGTGGTCAACGTCTCGTCGATCGCCGGCCTCGGTCCGTCGCCCGGCATCGCCTTCTACGGGGTGAGCAAGGCGGCGCTCAACCACCTCACCGCGAGCCTCGCCGCGGAGCTGGGGCCGACCGTCCGGGTCAACGCCGTCGCCCCCGGGGTGGTGAAGACCCGTTTCGCCGCCGCGCTGTACGAGGGCCGCGAGGACGAGGTCGCCGCGCGGTACCCGCTCGGGCGGCTCGGCCTGCCGCAGGACGTGTCCGGCGCGGTCGCCTTCCTGGCCTCCGCCGACGCCGCCTGGATCACCGGGCAGACCATCGTGTGCGACGGCGGGGTCACGCTGACCGGCCGCGCCGGATGACGGCGGCCCGGGTGCCGATGATCACCGCCTGTCTAGACTCGGCGGTGCGTCGGGGGACGTCATGGCGGTGAAGGGGCGGGGGCGGATGGGCGGGGTCGAGGTCGCGGGCCGGGTCGACGGGCGGACCGCCCGGGCCGAGCGCACCCGTGTGGCCATTGTCGAGGCGCACCTGGCGCTCATCTCCGAGGGGGACTTCCGGCCGACCGGGGAGCGCATCGCCGAGCGGGCCGGCATCTCGCTGCGGACCCTCTGGACCAACTTCAAGGACATGGAGACGCTCTTCGAGGCGAGCGGCGCGGAGGTGCTCCGCCAGCAGGACGCGGCCTACCGGCCGGTCTCAGCCGGGCTGCCGCTGGCGAAGCGGGTCGACGCGTACTGCCGGCAACGGGCCCGACTGCTCCAGCTCATCGCGCCTTCGGCGCGGGCCGCGCAGATGCGCGAGCCGGTCTCCGACCAGTTGCACCGCAACCGCCTCAAGCACATCGACCGGGTCCGGGACGAGGTCGAGCAGCTCTTCGCCGCCGAGCTGGCGCAGGCCGGGCGGGGCCGGGAGCAGCTGCTGAACGCGCTGGTGGCGGCGAGCATGTGGCCGGCCTGGTCGATGCTGCGCGACGGCCTGGGGTTGGGCGTGGACCAGGCCCGTGGGGTGATGGCCCGCACCGTGGGCGCGCTGCTGGCCGAGGTGACGGCCGGCTGACGCCGGCCCCGGACGATACCGCCCGCCTCTTTCCATCCGGTTACCAATAGGTGACACTGAATGCATGGTTACTGCATTAAGAGTGCAAATAACCGTGCTGCGCGGCCGGGACGACGAGTGCCGGGCTGTCCGGAACCTGCTCGACGGCGTGACCGACGGCGGTGGCGCCCTGCTGCTGCGCGGCGAGCCGGGGTCGGGCCGCACCGCGCTGGTCGACTACGCCCACCGGTCCGCCGAGCACTGCACCGTGCTGGCTGCGACCGGCCTGGCCGAGGAGGCCGCGCTGCCGTACGCCGGCCTGCAACGCCTGCTCGATCCGGTGCTCGGCCGTGCCACCGCCCTGCCCGACGCGGCTGCTGTTCCTGCTCAACCACCGCACCGAGCCGGTCGAGGTCACCGCCCGGGCCGGCGGCGTCGACCTGCTCACCGGTGACCGGGCGGAGACCGGGCAGCCGCTGCGGCTGCCGGCGTACGGGGTCGTGGTGCTGCGGGAGGACCGGTGAGCGCCGACGAAGCGCGGGTGCACGCCGCCTGGCTCCCGCCGGAGGCGTTCCGGGCGCTCGGCTCGCGCCGCGTGCTGGTGCAAGGCGACGGGATGCTCGTCGACACCGTGCTCGACGAGGTCGCCCGCGCCTGCGCCCGGTACGGCGGGCGGATGTGGCATTCCCCGTCCTGGGACGTGGACGTCGATCTGGTGCTCGCGCTCCGCGGCGCCGACGAGTTGCCGAGCGCGGCGGTGGAGGCGGCGCGGGCAGCGGGGGAGGCGGCGCTGGCGAAGGCGGGCAACGACGCGGTGCTCGGTGCCGAGGGGTTCGTGCTGGCCCGGGCGGGCGACGTGACCGCCGTGCTGGCCGACGCGCCCGCCGGCCTGCTGTACGGGCTGTTCCACCTGGTCCGGCTCGGCGCGGCGGCGTTCGACACCACCCGCCAGGCGGAACGGCACCGGCCCGCACTGCGCCGGCGGATGCTGAACCACTGGGACAACGTGGCCGTGCACCCGGTGATGGGCCAGGTGGAGCGGGGGTACGCCGGCGGCTCGATCTTCTGGCGGGTCGGACGGTCGCGCGGCGACCTGGCCCGGGTCCGGGAGTACGCGCGGCTGCTGGCCGCCTGCGGCATCAACGCGATCTCGGTGAACAACGTCAACGTGGGCCGGACCGAGGCGCGGCTGCTCACCGACCGGCTCGGCGAGGTGGCTGAGATCGCGGACGTGCTGCGCCCGTACGGCATCCGGGTGCACCTGTCGGTCACCTTCGCCGCGCCGGTGGTCCTGGGCGGCCTGCCGAACGCCGACCCGAGGGACGAGGCGGTACGGGCCTGGTGGGCCGTGACGACCCGGCAGGTGTACGAGCGCATCCCGGACTTCGGCGGCTACGTGGTGAAGGCCGACTCCGAGGGGCAACCCGGCCAGTTCACCTACGGTCGCGACCACGCCGACGGGGCGAACCTGCTCGCCGAGGCCCTCGCCCCGCACGGGGGAGTGGTGCACTGGCGGGCGTTCGTCTACAACCATCACCATGATTGGCGGGACCGGTCCACCGACCGGGCGCGTGCCGCGTACGACCACTTCGTCCCGCTCGACGGGCGGTTCGCTGCCAACGTGGTCCTGCAGGTGAAGTTCGGTCCGGTGGACTTCCAGGCACGCGAGCCGGTCTCCCCGGTGCTCGCCGCGATGCCGGCCACCCGGCTGGCGGTGGAGTTGCAGGTCACCCAGGAGTACACCGGCCAGCAGCGCCACGTCTGCCACCTCGGCCCGTGGTGGAGCGAGGTGTTGCGGTTCGCGCCGTGGGGTCCGGGCGGGCGGACAGTCGCCGACGTGGCCGCGGGGGAGGCGGGCGAGGGTGGTGGCCTGGTCGCGGTCGCCAACGTCGGCGACGACCTCTTCTGGACCGGGCACCCGCTGGCGCAGGCGAACCTGTACACCGTCGGCCGGCTCGCCTGGGATCCCCGGCTGGATCCCCGGGCGGTCCTCGACGAGTGGATCGCGCTGACCTTCCCGCCGTCGGCGATGGCCGACCCGGAGCTGGTTGGGCGGACGCTGCACGAGGTCATGGACGACTCCTGGCGCACCTATGAGCGGTACACCGCCCCGCTGGGCGTCGGCTTCATGGTTCATCCCGGTGACCACTACGGCCCCGACGTGGACGGGTACGAGTACACCCGGTGGGGCACGTACCACTTCGCGGATCGCGATGGCGTGGGTGTGGACCGCAGCCGCGCGTCGGGCACCGGCTTCGCCGGTCAGTACCCGCCGTACTGGGACCAGGTGTTCGAGTCGCCCGAGCGGTGCCCGGACGAGCTGCTGCTCTTCTTCCACCACGTCCCGTACGGGCACGTCCTGCACAACGGTTCCACGGTCATCCAGCACATCTACGACACCCACTTCGCGGGCGTCGAGGAGGTGGCGGCGATGCGGGGGCGGTGGCGGACGTTGAAGGGGTTGATCGACCCCGCCGTGTACGAGCGGGTGGAGCAGCGCCTCGACGAGCAGGTGCGCAGCGCCACCGAGTGGCGGGATCAGATCAACACCTACTTCTTCCGCAAGTCCGGCGTGCCGGACGCGCGCGGGCGTCGCATCCACTGACCCGGCGGCTTCCGGAAGCATCCCGATAACACCTCGCCGGGCAGGTCCGTCGATGGTTCGGTCGGTGCCCGTCGATGCACAGGTCACAGCCGGCCCCGGCCACCGAAAGGCTTCCGGAAGTCTTGACAATCGAGTTCTCTCGATTGAAGCTGACAAGGTCACGCGAGCCGCGGTCAGGGTCGGGCGAAGGGCAGTCCTCGACTTACTCCCCTTCCATGCGCCATTCTGCTGAGGAATCGCGAACGATGACACTGAAAACAAGAACGCTCGGCGTCGTCACGGCCGTGGTCACACTGGCCGCCGCCGCGTTGACGTTCGCCGCGCCGGCGTCGGCGGCGACGCTTACCCAGGTGACCGGCTTCGGCACCAACCCCACCAATCTCCGGATGCACCTGTACGTCCCGGACCGGGTGGCCACCCGGCCGGCGGTCCTGCTCGCCCTGCGCTACTGCACCGGATCGGGTCCGGCGTACCACTCCGGCACCCAGTACGCGTCCCTCGCCGACCGGTACGGGTTCATCGTGATCTACCCGTCGGTGACCCGCAGCAGCCTGTGCTGGGACGTGTCCTCCCCGCAGGCACTGCGCCGGGGCGGCGGCAGCGACCCCGTCGGGCTCATGTCGATGGTCGACTACGTACGGCAGCGGTTCGCCGCCGACCCGGCGCGGATCTTCGCCACCGGCACCTCGTCCGAGGCTATGATGACGAACGTCCTGCTGGGCGACTACCCGGACGTGTTCGCGGCCGGCGCGTCCTTCGCCGGGGTGCCGTTCGGCTGCTTCGCCACCGGGGGCGGCTCGGAGTGGAACAGCGAGTGCGCGAACGGACAGCTCATCAGAACCCCGCAGCAGTGGGGTGATCTGGTCCGCGAGGCCTATCCCGGTTACACGGGTCGTCGCCCACGCATGCAGATCTGGCACGGCACCAACGACGAGACGCTGCGCTACCCGAACTTCGGCGAGCAGGTCAAACAGTGGACCAACGTGCACGGGCTGAGCCAGACCCCGACGTACACCGACTCGCCGCAGTCCGGCTACACCCGCACCCGCTACGGGAGCAGTGGCGGAACGGCCCCGGTCGAGGCGATCATCATGCAGGGCGTCTCGCACAACCTGCCGGTCGACGCGGCGCAGGTGATCCGCTTCTTCGGGCTGGACACCGGCACCCCGCCCACCACCCCGCCACCGACGACCCCGCCGCCGACGACCCCGCCCCCGACCACTCCGCCGCCGACCGGCGGTGGTTGCCGGATCGGGTACGCGGTCAACGCCTGGAACACCGGCCTCACCGCCAGCGTGACCATCACCAACACCGGTGCGACGGCGGTGAACGGATGGGCCCTGACGTTCGCGCTGCACCGGCCAGCGCATCACCAACGGCTGGAACGCGCAGTACTCCATGACGAGCGGTGCGGTGACCGCCCGCAACGTCTCCTACAACGCCGCCATCGCCCCGAACGCGTCGGTCGACATCGGCTTTCAGGCCACCCACGAGGGCGGCACCGGTAAGCCCTCGTCCTTCGCTCTGAACGGCATCGCCTGCTCGGTGGCCTGACCCCTCGGGACACCACCACCATCGATTGGAGTTGCACGATGAGAAACGCGCAATGGAAGGCGGTATCGAGAGCCGCCCTCGCGCTGACCGGGGTGAGCGCCCTCGCCGCCGGCGTGGCGATGGTCCTGGCTGCTCCCGCCGCCGCCGGCACCACGCTCGGTGCGTCCGCCGCCGAGCAGGGTCGGTATTTCGGCGCCGCGGTGGCCGCCAACAAGCTGAACGACAGCGCCTACACGACGATCCTGAACCGCGAGTTCAACTCGGTGACGCCCGAGAACGAGATGAAGATCGACGCCACCGAGCCGCAGCAGGGCCAGTTCAGCTACGGCGCGGCGGACCAGATCGTCAACCACGCGCGCACCCGCGGGATGCAGGTGCGTGGTCACGCCCTGGCCTGGCACTCGCAGCAGCCCGGCTGGATGCAGAACATGAGCGGCACCGCGCTGCGCCAGGCGATGCTCAACCACGTCACGCAGGTGGCGACGCACTTCCGGGGACAGGTCGTCGCGTGGGACGTGGTGAACGAGGCGTTCGCCGACGGTGGCTCCGGCGCCCGGCGGGACTCCAACCTCCAGCGGACCGGCAACGACTGGATCGAGGCGGCCTTCCGGGCCGCCCGGGCGGCCGACCCCGGCGCGAAGCTCTGCTACAACGACTACAACACCGACGACTGGTCACACGCCAAGACCCAGGCCGTGTACACGATGGTGCGCGACTTCAAGCAGCGTGGCGTACCCATCGACTGCGTCGGTCTCCAGTCGCACTTCAACAGCGGCTCGCCGTACCCCGGCAACTACCGCACCACGCTGTCCAGCTTCGCGGCGCTCGGCGTCGATGTGCAGATCACCGAGCTGGACATCGAGGGGGCGTCGGCGGCCACGTACCGCAGCGTCGTGCAGGACTGCCTCGCCGTGACCCGCTGTAACGGCATCACCTTCTGGGGCATCCGGGACAGCGACTCGTGGCGGGCCTCGCAGACCCCGCTGCTGTTCACCAGCGGCGGCGCCAAGAAGCCGGCGTACGACGCGGTACTCGCCGCGCTGAACAACGGGACGACCCCACCGCCGACCACCCCGCCGCCGACCACTCCGCCGCCGACGACTCCGCCCCCGACGACTCCGCCCCCGGGACCCGGTGGCTGCACCGCGACGGTGGCGGTGAACCAGTGGACGGGTGGCTTCGTGGCGACGGTGCGGGTGACGGCCGGATCAGCGGCGATCAGCTCCTGGGCGGTGACGATCACGTTGCCGTCGGGCGCGACGGTCACCAACGCCTGGAACGCCAACCGCAGCGCTGACGCCGGAACGACGCGCTGGACGAATGTGGCTTACAACGGCCGGGTCAGCGCCGGGCAGTCCACCGAGTTCGGATTCCAGGCCAACGGCACCGCCGGCGGCCTGACCCCGGCCTGCGCCGCGGGCTGACGCACACCGGCCGGTGTGGAGGATGGCCCCGAATCCTCCACACCGGCCAGGGCGGTCAGGTTCGGCAGATCTTCACGTTCGGCTGGACGTCCAGCTTGTTGAACACGTTGTCCACCCGACCGATACCCGCCTTCTCCTCGATCGAGCCGGCGTTGAACAGCCTCAGGAAGGTGTTGACCGCCTTCACCAGGCCGGCTGGGATGCTGTAGCCGACGCCGTACTCCAGGAACACGCCGAGCTGGGTGCTGCGGCACAGCTCGATCGGCGCGCCCAGGGCGGAGCCGACGGTCAACCCCACCGAGGCGGTGACCGTCGCGTACAGCCCGGCGGTGAACCCGAAGACGCCCAGGCCGGCGCGGAAAAAGGCCTGGTAGTGGACGATGATCCCGCTGACGCCGACTGATGGCCCGTAGATCGAGTCGGTGATGCTGTTGCGGACGGTGAGGTTCCACGGCTTCGTGACGCCGAAGGCGCCGTCGGCGTAGCCGAACCCGACTGAGCCGCCGAGCGACCACTCGCCGGCCGCCTTGATGTTGCCGTCCTTGGAACTGAACGCCGTCTGCACCCCGATGAGCTGGTTGGCGGTGATGGCGAACGGAACGCCGAGGATCTGACCGACCGGCACGCTGAAGTCCAGGGGGATCGGAATGCGCTTGTTGACGTTGTGCCCGGCGTCGGTGGCGCCTGCGATCTCGATCCGCAGCCCGGACATGCCGTCGATCCGCAGTTCCGCCCGACGGACCGTGCCACCCCGGATCTCCAGGTGGAACCGGGCCGACGGGCTCTTCATCAGCAGGGTGACCGTACCGGTGATGCGGATCCCGCCGCCGTTGTAGCTGAAATGTGCGCCGACCCCGTTCGCGCAGCAGATCGGGGTGACCGGAAACCCGGCGATCCCTCGTGCATCGGCCGCGGTCGCCGGTGCCACGGCGAAGGGCACGCCGACGACCGGCGTCATCGATCCGCCGCCGCCGCTGCCGGCTCCGGCCTCGGCGTCGTACTCGGCCCAGAACGGCGTGCCGGCGTCGTAGCGGATCGGATTCTCCAGGGAGACCGGACCGTCGGTGGCGAAGGTGCCGTCGCGGATCACCTGGGTGATGTCCACCGGCCCCAGGGTCACCGCCAGATCGTTCCCGTCGCGGCGGACGTCGAGCACCCGCCCGACCGACCGCCCGGTGAGGAACATGATCTTCCCCCGGGCGAGCCGGTCGGCGCCGCTGGCGTCGGGGTCGATGCGCCAGGTGAGTGCGTCGTCGGAGAGCCCGCGCACCGACCCGCCCCCGCCGCCAACGAACACCACGTCGGGCTGGTAGGTCACGTGTCGATCCGGCGCGGGCGCCGCCCCGTACCGCTGGTCTGCGCCACTGCCCCCGGCCGGTGGAACCGGTGACGTCGGGCCCGCCCCACCCCGGTCGCAGGCCGCGAGAAGCAACAGCGTCACCGCGACCAGCGCTGTCATGGCCCGGCGACCCCGGGACCCGGCTGCCAGCATGTCGCCTCCTCGCGAGCTCAGAGCCGGCCGGCGGCCGTACGGGCCACGGCTGTCAGGGCGGTGCGGTACTTCGCCGGGTCGTCGGTGCGGACCAGCCGGATGGAGACCCACACCCCGCCCTTGCTGAAGAAGACCGTGCCGTCCTCGGCGTACGCCTCGTCGCCCGCGCCGCTGACCGGGGTCAGTTCGTGCCCGAGTTCGCGCTCGATGTCGAGGAACTTCTTCGCGCCGGGGCCGACGAACACCTCGACCTGGGCGGTCGGGCCGCTGACCGGACCGGTGTAGGTGCAGGTGTCCCGGTCTGGCGCCGGCTTCTCCAGTGGGTCGTCCAACGGGGTGCCGGCCAGCTTCTCGGCGTCCTTCTTGGACACGAGGGCGCAGGCGTCGACGGTGGACGCGGCGGGCGACTCCTCGTCCGGCGTGGCGGCCGGCGGGTCGCCGTCGACCGTGGTGGCGATGCTCGGCTCGGCACCGGCCACCGGGCCGGCTGGGTCCGCGCCGCCGGCGTCGTCGGGGCCGCAGGCGACCAGCGGCAGGAGCAGCAGTGAACACCACAGGGGTGCGATCAGACGGCGCACAGTCATGCTTCCTTCGCCACTCAGGGGAGTTCCGGGTTGGTGAGGCCCGGTGGAAAGAGCCACTGGGCCGGGATCAGCCGGTCGATCCGCCAGGCGGCGGCCGCGGCGGCCGCGGCCACCACCTCCGCGTCGGGCCCCTCGACCAGCGCGATCACGACGTCGTCGGTCGGCAACCGGATGGCCGCGACCAGCCGGCAGTCCGGGGTGCCGAACACCGGCACCGTCCCGCCCGCGCTGGGGGAGCAGTCGTACTGCTCGAGTGCGAACAGGTAGCCGGCCATGAACCCGAGGCTAGGTCGCCGCGGGCGGCGAGGAATCGGGCGTTTCCCTATGCTTGCGCGTCGGCCCTGGTCATCGCGGCACCCAGCTCCGCCCGGGTGGAGATGCCGAGCTTGCGGTAGATCCGAGCGAGGTTCGCCTCGACGGTCTTCGGGCTGACGAACAGCTCGTCGGCGATGGCCCGGTTGGTCCGCCCGCGGGCGGCGAGCTGGGCCACCCGTTCCTCGGTGGGGGTGAGGTGCCGGGGCGTCGGCGGGCGTCCACCGACGCGGGCCAACTCGGCGCGGGCGCGATCCGCGAACGCGGCCGCGCCGATCACGGTGAACTCCGCGACCGCCGCCTCCAGCGCCTGCCGGGCCGGCAGCTTGCGGCGGGCCCGGCGATGCACGATGCCGGCCACGAACAGGCAGCGGGCGCGGTCCAACGGCAACACCTCCGGCGGTACGGCGTCCCGTGCCGCCGTCAGCGCGTCGAGCGCCGCGCCGGGGTCGACACCGGTGGCGCTGTCCAGCAGCGCGCGGGCCCGAGCAGCGCCCAACATCGTCCAGGGACGCGGCAACCGACGGTGTCGGGCGGTCAGCCGGGCCAGCACGGTCGCCGCCAGGTCGAGGTCGCCCACCCCGACGCACGCCTCGATCCAGTCCGGCTCGAACCGCATGGCCAGCGGCTCCACCAGCCCGTTCGCGTCGATCGTCGCGGCCAGGCCGGTGTACGCGGCGGCCGCCTCCGCCATCCGGCCGGCGGAGAGCGCCACGAATCCGGCCAACTGCTGGTGGATCCGTCGGCACCAGTCGTCGTCCAGTTCGTCGGCGAGCCGCAGGCCGGACTCGGCCACCCGGCTCGCGTCGGCCAGCCGGCCCCGGTGCGCGTCGAGCAGCGCGGCAAGCCAGGCCTCACCGACCAGGCCCGTGCCGAGCTGGTCACCCAGCTCCCGGGCCGCGCTGATGTGCCGTTCGGCGTCTTCCCACCGCCCGGCCAGCAACTCGGCCTCGCCGAGGTGGGAGAGCAGCTCGTGTTGCAGCGGCTCGTCGCCCCTCGCCTCGGCGCGGCCCAGCATCCGGTGCAGCCGCAGTCGGGCCCGCTGCGCGTCGTCGATCGACTTCCACCAGATCGCGGGCACCGTGCTCGCCAGCCACGCCGGTTCGTCGCCCTCCAGGGTGAGGGCCCGGTCCAGCAGGTCGGTACGCGGTGGCCGTCCGAGCCGTACCTCCTGGAAGAAGAGCAGGACCAGGGCGGCGGCGAGCAGGTCGTGTTCGTCGTCGCGTCCGTCCAGCAGTGCGGCGGCCGCCTCGGCGTGCTTCCGGGCCGACTCGGTGTGGTCCTGAAAGACGGCAAGGTGGGCATGGATGCGGCCGGCCAGGGCCGAGCCGGCCGGAGCCGCCGCCAACGCCCGGGTGCCGTTGTCCACCGCGACCCGGCTGGCCTCACCGGCGGACCAGGCGACGACGGCCCGCAGCAGGAGCGACTCCGCCCGTACCTCGCCGGTGAACTCGGCCGCGACCGCCTCGGCCGCCTCCCGGGCCGCCGGGAAGTCGCCGCTGTCGAACCGGCAGCGGGCCGCGGCCAGTCGCCGCCGGCCCAGGCGTGGCCGGTCGTCGACCGGGGTGAGTTGGCCCGCGCGGTCGTGCAGATCGGCGGCGAGGTCGGGCGCGCCCCGGCTGTGCCAGCGTTCGGCCGCGGCGGCGAGGGTGTCCGCGACCACCGGGTCCGGGTCCGTCGCGCAGAGCGCGAGGTGCCGGGCCCGCTCGTCCGGATCGGCGAGCAGGTCGGCGAGCTGGCGGTGCAGGCGGCGGCGGACCCCGGGCGGGATACTGGCCCGGACGGCCGCCGCGTACACCGGGTGGGTGAACCGCACGCCGTTCGGCGTCACCACGATCAGCCCGGCCTCCTCGGGCGCGTCCAGCTCGGCGGTGGACACCCCCGCCGCCGCCAGGTCGGCCAGGGTGGGCACGGTCAGCAGCGCGGCGAGCCGCACCGCGGTGCGGCTGGCCAGGGGCAGCCCGGCGAGGACGTCCGCGAGCAGGTGGTGCATGGACGCGGCCACCGGCAGGTCGTCGCCGGGTGCGGGCTGGCGCGGGAGGCGTTGCACGGCGCGGACCACCTCGATGGCCAGCAGCGGATTGCCCTCGGCCTCCCGTGCCACCCGCACGAGCATAGGCCGGCTGAGCGTGACCCCGAGCTGCCCGCGCAGGACGTGGTGTAGCGCGCCGACGTCCAGGGGAGGCACCTCGACCCGTCCGACCGGGCCGCCGACGTGACCCGCACCGAGACCGAGCGGTACGTCGTCGGGTGTGCCCTGGCCACGTCGGCGGCTCAGCAGGGTCGCCAGGCCGGTCACCCGGCGCAGGGCGTACCGCAGCGCGCGTTCGCTGGGCCGGTCCAGCCAGGGCGCGTCGTCGACCGCGAGGAGCACCGTCGGATGGGTGCTCGCCGCCGTCGCGGCCTCCAGCAATGAGCGGGTGGCCGCCCCGACCACCCGTACGTCGACCGCCTCGTGGGCGTCGCCGGAGAGGAGCACCACCTCGGCGGCGATCCGCTGTGGCCGGGGCAGCTCGGCGACCCGGTCGGCGAGCGGGCGGAGCAGGTCGGCCAGGGCAGCGTACGGGAGCTCGGATTCGGCCTCGGTCGGCGCGCAGCTCAACACCAGCCACCCGGCCTGCGTCGCGTGCGCGACCAGCGCCCGCCACAGCTCGGTCTTGCCGATGCCGGCAGGCCCTTCCAACAGCACCGGCCCAGGCTGGCTCAGGAGGCGCCAGGCCTGGTCGAACACCTCGTCCCGCCCGACGATGGCGCGTCGCATGCGGGAATTCTGGCATCGAGCAGGTCGACGGACCATCCCGCCAACGGGTGACCGGGCTGGCTCGTCGGTCGGGCCGTTGAGCAGGCGTACGGTGCCGTCCGCCCAGCACCGGTGTGCCGTGCCATTTCAGCGTGCCTGGCCTGCGGCGTCCGTGCCGCGGTTGGCTGCGCCCGGCGGCAGCACCTTGGATCGGGTCGGCTGTGCTGGACGCTCAGGCTGTGCTGGTTCGTGCCTGTCGAGCTGCCCCAGATGTGGGCCCGTGACCGTACGTCCCCGTCCCCGTCTCGGGCGCGACGCGTGCCGAACGCCGCCCCCAGCCCGGACGGTCGTAGAGCCACGTCGGTGTCGGCATTGGGACGAGCGTGTTCGTGCGGGGTGAGCTCTTCCTCCGCACGCCGGCAGCCACCGGAGCGCGTCACGGACCGTCGCCGAAGCGGGCTAGCGCCGACAACCGGATCTGTCGATGACCGGATGCAGGGGATTCAACCGGACGGAGGTGCCGAGCAGCGATGGATCTACGGGCCGCTCGGCGATGCGGTTGTCCGTGCTTCGTCGCGACGAGGCAGCCGGTCAGGCTCAGGCAGGGAACGAAGCAATGCCGGCAGGGCGCCAAACACGAGGGGAAGGCCGCCCAGCTCGCTGATCCCGACCCATGCGATGTCGTCATGCTCCTCAGGTGCACGGTTGGTGGGAGAGCCGACCCAGTCTCTGATTTGCCAGACGCCCACGTGGACGGCGTCCTCGCCACTGCCGGCATGCAGGTCGCCCAACCGTGACGAGGACTCCGCCACAATGTGAACCCCTAGCTCCTCGTGCATCTCACGCGCGAGGGCCTGTAGTTCCGACTCACCCGCTTCGACGTGCCCCCCGGGCAGATCCCAGAGATCCGGGTATGCCCGGCGGGTCGGGCTGCGGTGTACCAGCAGGACCGCGCCGTTCTCCACGAGTGCGCCGCAGACGACGACATGCATGACGGGATTAGAGCACAGGGATAGGACAAGCTCGCTCCAGCCAGAGGGCACGCGCTGGCGGAATCCCAGCGCCCGCGCCACTCGGCGCGACGGTTCCGGTCGAGCCCGCCACTGCGGCAGCAGATGGTTCGCCAAACCGTCCGCGGCTGCGACGGAGGCAACGGCACGTGCCAGCCCGCGCCCACGGTGATTCGGCTTTGTAGGCCATGGAGGCATCCTCACGCCTGGCCCAGTGTTCACGCCACCGAGTTCGCAGCTGTCAGGGTCGGCACCCACATTGGCCGCAGACCGTACGCTACGCAGCCGTCGCCATAACTGCACCAAGCCCGCACCCGGTCGTGCCGAACTGAGTGCGGTCAGTGTGTTCGGGTTTCCCAGGCCGGCTGCTGGGGCTCGTCGTTGTGCACGATGATGTCGACGTGATCGGTTGGGCGGACCGTAGCGAAGTAGAGCTGTTGGGAGGGGATGTATCGCTCGCGCCAGCGCCGTTCGACGTCCGCCCGAGATGACACCCGGCGCTCTCGGGTCACGGCACGATCCACGGTCTTCTCGAGCGCGGTCGACACGAAGATGCGCAGGTCCCACCGATCAATCAGTTCCGGGCGCATGAGGAAGACGCCGTCGAAGACCAGCACCGCGTCGGCGGGCGCAGTCGTGACCGGCGGGGACAACGCGGTATCCGCGGTGCGGTCGTAGACCGCGTTTTGGAAGCGTCGATCTCCGCCCGGACCGAGCGGATCGAGCAGAACCCGGTTCAGCGCATCGTAGTCGTGGGCGTCGAAGTAGCAGCCTTCAGCCGAGTACTCGCCGCGCGGATAGCGCCGCGCCCGGGGGAAGAGGAAATCGTCGATCGTCGCGCGGATGACGTCGCGGCCCTGTGTGCGCAAGACGAGGGCCAGCTCGTCGGCGAGGGTGGTCTTGCCTGCGGCGGGCGGTCCGTCGATGGCAACCCGCGTCGGGTGTGCGGCTGTGACGGACCCGACTGCCTCAGCCAAGCGGCCGAGCACCTCGTCGCGGGTGCCTTGGTCCATGTCCTGCCCCGTCCTGGTCTGGCGAAGGTCGCCGTGTCGCGCCGACCTTCTGTCTGACAGCCCCTTCGCGAGCGCGCCACTCCCCGAGCCAGCGGGAATGCCCCGATGCGGAAGTGGCTTCGGTCGCGGCGCAAACGGTCTGTCATGCCGCGGCTTCGTCATCCTCGACGCTGACGACGGCGGGCGCTGGTCGCTCAGTACAGCGTGACCGCTCATACCGGCGACCGTGCGCACAGCACGGCAACGGGTGGACGTCGCCTCGCCGCGGATGGACGTGCGGTGGCGCCCGACGCACGATCGCGCCGATGAGCGCAATGTGCCCTATGTGGTGTAGCCAGGGCCCCGAGGAAGATGCGAATCGCTCCCAGGGTGGACGGCAACCCCGACGTGCCTCGGACGCCTGAGCCGCCCGATCACGACCGGACGTCGCCGCGCCGGCCGGCTACGGCGTCCAGTCGCGTCGGAGCAGACCGTAGATCACCATGTCTACGAAGCCGTCGCCGTCGTACTCGCGCTCCCGCTGGGTGCCTTCGTGCGTGAAGCCGCACGTCTCCGCGGTCCGCCGCATGGCCGTGTTGCTGGCCAGCGTCTCCAATTCCAGACGGCGTAGGTTGCGGTTGCGGAAACCGTACCGGCAGAGCAGCCGGATCACCTCGGTCCCGTACCCCTGGCCACGCGCCTCGGGTAGCAGCGAGATGCCGAGGTGGGCGTACTGATTGAACGCGTTGATCCCCCACAGCACGCTGCCACCGAGGAAAGTGCCGTCGGCCACGGTTTCGGCCAGCAGCGACACCGTGGTCTGGCCGTCGGGCGGCTCGGTGACCTGCTTCTCCAGCCGGGCCCGAACCTGGCCGACGTGGCGCGGCAGGAACGGCTCGCCGTCTGTGATCAGGTGCAACTCGGGATCACCGTACAGGCGGAACATGTTCGGCGCGTCGTCGGGCGTAGGCGGGCGCAGTCGGACCCGGTCGGTGGCGAACATGCCGCGACGCTAACAGCCGGCATGGAGATCCACGACCGGGTTAGACCGGGGCATCCGGACCGCGAGAGGGTGCTGGTCTCCGAGCCGCGGCGTACCAATATGACGAGATGAGTGCGTTGCTTATCCCGCCGAGCAGCTATACCGCAGGGTGGGAGTCGAGCAGGAATTGGTGCAGGTCGCCGGGGGCAGCGAGATTGGTTGGGGTCAGCCGACGGACCTCGCCGCGGAAGGACCGGAGTTCCAGCCAGCTGTCAGATGCGGCTGCCGCGAGCTTGGGCAGCAGGGTGTCCAGGCGGGGGCGTGGGTACACCTTGAACGTGCGATCGCGCTCGGGGTAGGGGCCTTGGATGTCGAAGCGCAGGTCGACGACCGGATGCGGTCGACGCGCCCAGTCGCTGTAGGGCAGCGCCCCGTGCCCGTGGATCCGGGCGTCGACGAAGGCCTCCGCATCGGCGTCGCCGATCTCGCAGTCGTAGATCGGAAAGACGGTGGCCACCTTGGCTGCGATCGTCGGGTGAGCGACGGCGGCTTGACCCAGCGCGGGCGAGCACAGCAGCGCGTGGCTGAACGGCCCTGCCGGGCGCGACAGGGCGATCTTGTGATGCGATTGCCCGTCGAAGGGAAGGTCGCGAACGGTGACGACCGTCTCCAGGAACTCCGCGACGGACTCCGGTCGATGCGACGATTCGCGGACGTTGAACGCGAGAGCGCCGAGGCCCTGGTCACGCAAGATCAGGTAGCGGTAGAACCCTTTACCCGGAGACTTCGGATAGATCTGTGCGTGGCAAACCACGTCACGGAATTCCTCCACGGGCCGATAATGCGGTCGCGGAAGCCCGTAAGCCCGCTTCGCTACCGCGTCGGCGATAGTCTCTACCACGAGCGCGTCCGGGTCGCCGATCGGTGCGGGTAGGCCGGCTACCTCGAGGAAGCCCTTGCGAAGCTGCCCCCTGATCTTCTTCTCGACGTGCGACTTCGCGTGACGCTCATCCAGCAATGCCACGGTCGTCGACCCGCCACGACGGCTACCGTCACGGCCCCAACTTATGAAGCAGCGGATGTCTTCCTGACGAATCTGCCAGAACTCACAGGCACCGCCTTGGACCCGCTCGAACCGCCGCCAATGGCCCACCCAACGCCCACCTTCCTGCCGCGGCGACCCTACCAACGACGCCCGCTCATCCCGCGAACCGGTGCTGGAACGGGCTGGCTCCACGTGTCGGTCAGCCGGCGAGCTGGTCGCGGCGACGGGTGAGGTAGGCCCGCTCGGCGGGGTTGCCGGCGAGACCGATGGCCCGGTCGTACGCCGCCCGCGACTCGCCGCCGCGCCGGAGTCGCCGCAGCAGGTCGGCGCGGGCGGCGTGGAAGGCGTGATAGCCGTCGAGGATCTCGGCGAGCCGGTCGATCTCGGCGAGCCCGACCTCGGGTCCGTCGACCTCGGCGACCGCGACCGCCCGGTTGAGCCGCACGATCGGTGAGGGGTCGAGCAGCATCATGCGGCCGTAGAGGGCGGCGATGGTGGACCAGTCGGTGTCTCGGGCGGATGGGGCATCCATGTGGACCACGTTGATCGCGGCCTGCAGTTGGTAGCGCCCCGCTGGGTCACCGCCGGCCGCCACCGCCTCGACCCGCTCGCGGATCAAGGCTCTGCCCTCGGCGATGAGGGTGCGGTCCCAGGCGCCGCGGTCCTGCTCGTCGAGGGTCACCAGTTCCCCGGTGCGGGACACGCGCGCCGGCCGCCGGGCGTCGGTGAGGAGCATCAGGGCAAGCAGGCCGGCTACCTCGCCGTCGTCCGGCAGGAGAGTTCGGAGCAGGCGGCCAAGGCGGATCGCCTCGTCGGTGAGGTCGACGCGCACCGGCTCTTCCCCCTCGGTGGCGAGATAGCCCTCGTTGAAGACGAGGTAGACGACCGCGAGCACACCGGCGAGCCGCTCGCGGATGTCGTCGTCCCTGGGCACCCGGTAGGGAATGTGTGCTGCCTTGATCTTTGCCTTGGCGCGGGTGATCCGTCGCGCCATCGTGGTCTCCTGCACCAGAAAGGCGCGGGCGATCTCGGGGACGGTGAGGCCGCCGAGCAGGCGCAGGGTGAGCGCCACCCGGGCCTCCAACGCGAGCGCAGGGTGGCAGCAGGTGAAGACCAGTCTGAGCCGGTCGTCCTCGACCGGGCCGGTCGGCTCATGAGGGGTGTCGTCGTACACGATCCGGGCCGCCTCGTGCTTGGCGTCGCGCTGCGATTCGCGACGGAGCCGATCGATCGCCTTGCGGGTCGCGGTGGTGGCGAGCCAACCGCCGGGACTGGGCGGTACGCCGTCACGCGGCCACCGCTCCGCCGCCGCTACGAACGCCTCGGCCGTCGCTTCCTCGGCGACGTCGAGGTCGCCGAAACGGCGCGCGAGGCCGGCGACCACCCGCGCCCACTCCTCGTGGTGGACACGGGTGATCGCCTGCTCGACGGTGGGATCGGTCACGGCTCCGGCAGCGCTCGGACGGATTTCTCGGACAGCAGGTGCCTGGGCGCCGCGTTCACTCCTTCCCGGAGCCGTCACGCCGGGCCTCCCCGGGACCTCGGAACCGGTGCACCTCCTGCGGCCAGTCGAGCACGGTCGCGAGCCGGCCGGCCCAGTATCGCGCCCCTGCGTCGTCGGGCACGTCCACGACGGCGAAGCCGCCGAGGTGCTCCTTGGTCTCGACGTACGGGCCGTCGGTGAAGACGGGCTTGCCGTCAACCCGCTCGACACTGCACACCGCGGTGGACCGGTCGAGCCCGCCGTTGCTGAAGATCAGGACACCCTCGGCCTGCATCTCCTCGATCACGACCCGGGCGGCCGTGCCCTTCTCGCGTATCTCCTCCGCCGTGTGGTCGGGCACCCACTCGTCGTTGAAGGTGATCAGGTACTCCGTCATGGTCGTCTCCTCTCAGTCCCCGGACGAGGGCCTTTCTCGACTCCTCGTGTCCGTCGGCCCAGCCGGCCGCCGCACCACTGGTTCCACGAACGGCTGCGCCTCGATACGACACCATCCCGGAAACTCATCTTCAAGGCAGCCCTGGCGGCAGGACACCACTGCGGTCCACCGTGTGTTTACCTTCCGATATGCCGCACCCCATGATGTTTGACGAGGCAGACCCACTCCTGAGCCGGCTGCGGGCGCTCGCCCTGGCCTTCCCCGACGCGGCCGAGAAGATCTCCCACGGCCATCCCGCCTTCTTCACCACCAAGGTCTTCGCCTACTACGGGGGATCGGTGAAAGTCGACGGGGTCCATCGGCAGCATGAACATTCGTTGCTCGTGCTGGTTGATCCCGACGAGCGAGTGGCGCTGTTGGACGAGGAGCGCTGCTTCGTGCCGGCCTACCTGGGTCCCTACGGGTGGATCGGGGTAGACCTGGCCGGAGACACCGACTGGGACGAAGTCGACGAGTTACTCGACGCCAGCTACCGACGTACGGCCGGGCTACGCAGGGTTGCCGTGCTCGACTCCCGGCGTTCCCGACCGTGATGCTGTGTGCGTGATCTCAGTGGCGCCGTGGGCCCACGACCCCTCGAACCAGGATTCGTGTTCCGTGCCGTAGAGCGACTCATACTGCACCCGAATTGTGATTCGCTGCGTCACCGCCGTCCAGAAATCGGCGTCTCTCGCGGGGTCATACGCCTCAAGAGCAAAGATCATCATCTCGTGACCGACCGGGATGTGCCTGCCGGGACGGAGTGACACGAAGTGCGGCCAGAGCGGGAAGGTGCCGCGCAGGGGGTCGACGACGTGCTTCTCCCATGGGCCGACGGCTTCGCCGTCAAGGAACAGCATGGTGGTTTTGATGATGGCTGGCCCGAGGCCGGCATTGGTGATTTTGATGCCTGCCGTATGCCCGTCGTGTCGTAGGCATTCGAAGCCCAACAAAGGTCGGACGGACTGCCAGTTGTGTCGCCGCGTCGCCCTCATCTCCCCGATCGACACCACCAGGGAAGCGATAGCGATCGTCGTCGCGCAAGCCGCGATGATTGAGCTTGCATCCATGCGTTCTCCCGACCTGGAGGGGTTCAGCCGTCGATGCGGGTGATGTTGCGGATCTTGTTGGACGCGTCCAGGGCGGCCACCTTGTACGCCTCGGCCAGCGTCGGGTAGTTGAACACCGCGTCGACCAGGTAGTCGATCGTGCCGCCGCAGCCGATCACGACCTGCCCGATGTGGACGATCTCGGTGGCGGCCGTCCCGAACACGTGCACGCCGAGCAGCCGGCCGTCGTCGGGTGAGACGAGCAGCTTCAGCATCCCGTACGAGTCACCCACGATCTGGCCGCGAGCCAGCTCGCGGTAGCGCGCGATGCCCACCTCGAACGGCGTCGACGTGTCGGTCAACTGCGCCTCGGTCTGCCCCACGAAGCTGATCTCCGGAATCGTGTAGATGCCGATCGGCTGAAGGCCGTGCATCTCCCGGATCGGCTCGCCGCAGGCGTGCTGCGCGGCCAGCCGGCCCTGCTCCATCGACGTGGACGCGAGGGCCGGGAAGCCGATCACGTCACCGACCGCGTAGATGTTCTCCACCGAGGTGCGGTAGTTGGCGTCCACCTTGATCCGGCCGCGCCGGTCCGCCTCCAGCCCGGCTGCCTCCAGAGCGAGGTCGTCGGTCTGGCCCTGCCGACCGGCCGAGTACATGACCGTGTCCGCGACGATCTTCTTGCCGCTCTTCAGGATGCACAGCGCCGCAGTCTGGTGTTTCTCGACGGCGGCGACCTCCTCGCCGAAGCGGAACGCCACGGACAGGTCGCGCAGGTGGTACTTGAGCGACTCGACGATCTCCTCGTCGCAGAATTCGAGCATCCGGTCCCGGCGTTCCACCACGGTCACCTTGGTGCCGAGGGCGGCGAACATGGACGCGTACTCCATGCCGATGACACCGGCGCCGACCACGACCATGCTGCGGGGTACGGCCTGGAGGTTGATGACGCCGTCGGAGTCCACGATGGTCCGATCGTCGAAGTCGACGCTGTCCGGGCGGGCCGGGCGAGTGCCCGCCGCGATGATGATTTTGTCGAACGTCACCCTGGACTCGCGGCCGGAGCCGCCGTCGACCCAGATCGAGTGCGCGTCCGCGAACCTGCCGGTGCCGGTGATCATCGCGACCCGGTTGCGGGCGAGCTGGTTGCGGATGACGTCGGTCTGCCGGGTGATCACGTGCTGGGTCCGGGCGGCCAGGTCGCTGACCGTGATCTCCTCCTTGACCCGGTAGCTGCTGCCGTAGAGGTCCCGCTGGCTGAGCCCGGTCAGATAGAGCACAGCCTCGCGCAGCGTCTTGGACGGGACGGTGCCGGTGTTGATGCACACCCCACCGATCATGTCGCGGCGGTCCACGATGCCGACCCGCCTGCCGAGCTTGGCGGCGGCGATCGCGGCCTTCTGCCCGCTGGGTCCGGAGCCCAGCACCACCAGGTCGTAGTCATACACAACCGTTAGCGTCGCAAGATGTCGGCACCCGCGCCAGACCCGGATCAGCCGATGAGGCGGCGTTCCCAGGCCCAGGCGGCGATCTCGACCCGGTTGCGGGCCTTGAGCTTCATCTGCACGCTGGCCAGGTGGGTCTTGACCGTGCCGACCGCGATGAAGAGCTGCGTGGCGATCTCGGCGTTGGTCAGGCCCCGGGCGACGAGCTTCACGACGTCGAGTTCCCGCGGGGACAGGCCGGCGTCGTCGCGCGCCGGAGCGGGTGAGCTGAGGTGCTCCAGCAGTCGTACCGTGATCGACGGGCTGATCAGCGCGTCACCGGAGACGGCCGCGCGGACCGCTTCCACCAGCAGCGCCGGGCCGGAGTCCTTGAGCAGGAAACCGCAGGCGCCGTTGGAGAGCGCGGTGTGCACGTACTCGTCCAGGTCGAAGGTCGTCACCACGACCACCCGGACCGGGTCGGCGACGCCCGGCCCGGCGAGCAGCCGCAACGCTTCGAGGCCGTCGAGGCGGGGCATCCGGATGTCCAGCAGCACCACGTCCGGGCGGAGTCGCCGGGCCAGCTCGACGGCGACGACCCCGTCGGCGGCCTCGCCGATCACCTCCATGTCCGGCTGTGCCCCGATGATCATTCCGAAGCCGGTGCGGACCATCGCCTGGTCGTCGGCGATCAGCACCCGGATCATCGGCTCACCGCCGTGCGCAGCGGGAACGCCGCATCGAGCACCCAGCCGCCGGTGACGCCAGGCCCGGCGGAGATCGTGCCGCCGAGGGCGCGTACCCGTTCGGTGAGGCCGATCAGGCCGAAGCCGTGTCCCCGGGTCGGCGTGGTGCGCGCCGATGCGCCGTCGTCGGCCACCCGGACCAGCAACCAGTCGGGGGTACGTCGCACCGCCACGTCCACGGACCGGGCGTCCGGCGCGTGCTGACGGGTGTTGGTCAGCCCCTCCATCACCACCCGGTACGCCGAGGTCGAGACCTCCACCGGCAGCCCGTCCAGGTCGCCGTCGACGTGTAGCCGTGCCGGTGCGCTCGCCGTGCCGTTGAACCCCGTCAGCAGCGGCGCCAGGTCCGCCACACCGGCCAGCGGGGCCAGCGGCGCGTCCGGCGGGGCGTCCGGGTTGCGCAGGATCCCCACCATCCGCCGCATCGACGCCATCGTCTCCGCGCCGGCCCGCTCGATCTGCTCCAGGGCGACGATCACCCGCTGCGGGTCCTGCTCGGCGACGAACCGGGCACCCTGCGCCTGCACCACGATGCCGGTCACGTGGTGGGCGATGAAGTCGTGCAGGTCACGGGCGAACTCGGCGCGCTGCTCGGCCCGGACCAGCGCGATCGCCCGCTCCCGACCGGCGGCGATGATCCGCAGGTAGAGCCCCACCCCGGCGGCGCCGGCCGCGGCGAGCACCTGAAGCAGACCGAAGATCACGAGCAGGCTGTCGGTGCCGGTGCGCAGCGGCACCGCGGCGACGGCCAGTCCGGCGGCCACCGCCGCCCACGGGGCGAGACGGGGCGCGCCCCAGCGGGTCACCACGAAAACGACCCCGCCGCGAGCGGATCGGGTTCGTCTTCCAGTCCTTCAACCTGCTGCCGCAGCTCACCGCCGCGCAGAACATCACCCTGCCGCTGGATCTCGCCGGCCGGCAGCCCGACGCGGAACTCTTCGCACACCTGGTCGGCGTGCTGGGGCTCGGCCAGCGGCTCCGGCACCGCCCCAGCGAGCTCTCCGGTGGCCAGCAGCAGCGGGTCGCGCTGGCCCGGGCGCTGGTGGCGCGCCCCGAGGTGGTCTTCGCCGACGAGCCGACCGGCAACCTCGACTCCCGCTCCGGCGCGGAGGTGCTCACCATCCTGCGCGACTCGGTACGCGACCTCGGCCAGACCGTCGTCATGGTCACCCACGACCCGATCGCCGCCGCGTACGCCGACCGGGTGGTGCTGCTCGCCGACGGCCGGGTCGCCGGGAAGATCGACAAGCCGGACCAGATGTCGGTCACCGACGCGCTGCGTGATCTGGCGGCCGGCGCGTGAGGGCGACGGTGCTGCGTACCCAGACGAGCGCCGCGGCCCGGCGCCCCGGCCGGCTGGTCCTGACCGGGCTGGCGATCCTGGTCGCGTCGTTCGTCGTCTTCGGCACCGTGCTGGTGCAGCAGATCACCGAACGGACCGTGCGGGACAACCTCAGCGGCACCCCGGCCGCCACCGACCTGGTGATCGGCGACTCCGAGCAGCCGCCACCCACCGTGACGGACCTGCAGCACGTTCGCGCCGTGCCCGGTGTGGCCGAGGCGGTGGGCCGGGTGGCGATCGGGGTCTCCCTCGGCGAGGGATACCTCAACCTGCAGGCCGACCCCGGCACCGGCCCGCTGGCCACGGTCCAGGTGGTCGAGGGCAGCTATCCCGAGGGCCCCGGCGAGATCGCGATCACCCCGCGTACCGCCGAGCGGCTCGGGCTCCGGGTCGGCAGCACGACCAACGGCACGGCCGGTGAACTCACCACGCCGACCCGGCTCACCGTGACCGGCGTGGTCGAAACCGCAGTCGACGCCGGCTCCGACGCGTACGCCCCGGACCGTCTCGTGATCTCCTGGGCGACCGTGGAGCGCGTCGATGTGCGGGCGGCCCCGGGCGAGTCGGAGGCCGTCCGTCAACGGGTGACCGAGGTGGTCGCGGCAGGCCAGCCGGTCCGCTCCGGCGCGGAGGTACGCCAGGCGGAGGCCGACGCGGCGGCCCAGGAGATCGGGAGGCTCTTCATCCTGGTCGGCATGTTCGTCTCGATCGCGGTCGTCGCGGCCGCGCTGGTGGTCACCTCGACCTTCCGCATCGTCTTCGCCCAGCGGATGCGGCAGCTGGCGCTGCTGCGCGCGGTCGGCGCGAACCGGGGCACCCTGGTCGGGGCGTTGACCGCCGAGGGAGCCCTGACCGGGTTCGTCGCCGGCGTCGTCGGCGTCGCCAGCGCCCTCGCCCTCGGGTACGCGCTGCCGGCGGTCCTGCGCTCCACCGGCCACGCGGTCTCGTCGCCGGGCCTGCCACTGGCGGCGGCGGTCGCGGTGGTGATCGGCGCCGTCGTGATCACCGTGCTGGCCGTTCTGGCGCCGGCACTCTCGGCCGCCCGCGTCTCCCCCCTGGAGGCACTGCGCACGGCGAGCACCACCGCCGGTCGGCGCGGCATCGGCGTACTGCGCCTGGTGTTCGGGTTGCTCCTGGTCGCCGGCGCGGCCCTGGCCGCTGTCGCGACGATCAGCCAGTTGCCGGAGCCGGAGCAGCGGTCGTACGACCCGACGGAGCCGCTGCTCCTGCTGGTCGGGTCCGGTGCGCTGGCGTTCTTCGCGTTGGTCGCGCTCGGGCCGCTGCTGGTGCGTCCGGTGCTGGCCGTGGTGGGTTGGCCGCTGCGCCAGCTCGGGTCGCTCGGGCGGATGTCGGTCGGCGGGATCGGCGGGGCGCCGCGCCGGGCGGCAGCGGTCTCCGTCGTGGTCGCGCTCGGCGTGACCCTGATCTCCGGGGTGGTCATCGGCGGCGCGTCGCTGCAGGTGCTCGCCGAGCGCGAGATGGCGCTCTCGGCACCGAGCGACTTCGAGGTCACCAGCAACGGTGGGACACTGCCGGCCGCTGTCGTGACCCGGGCCGAGGCAGCGCGGGGCGCGCTGTCCCGAGTGGTGCCCTACCGGCGCATCGACGACGTCACGCTGATGCGCGGTGCCGACAGGCTCGGCGACGCCGAGTTCGGGTACCCGACGAACGACCTGGACCTGGCGGTGTTGCCGAGCACCGGCGATCTGGACGTGGCGGAGGGCACGCTGGCCGACCGCGGCCCCGGCCGGATCGTGCTGAACAGCTGGGTCGCCGGGAACGCCGGTCTTCGGGCCGGCGACGCCGTCACGCTCGCCATCGCCGCGCGCAGGGTCGACGTGCGGGTGGCCGCGGTCCTGCCCGGCGACGGCCCGCTGCACGCGGGCATCCTCACCGACCGGGCTGACCTGGACCGGCTCGGCGTGCCGACGGCGTACACCGGTCTGCTGGCCGACGCGGCCGGCTCCGGCGAGGACGGCCGCACCGCCGGCGTGCGGGCGCTGCGGCAGGCGATCGGGGGCAGCGAGGGGGTGGGCCTCGCGGTGCTCGCCGACGAACGGGACCGCAACGACGAGGTGGTGAGCACCCTGGTCTGGATCGCGGTCGGCCTGGTCGGCCTGACCGTGCTGATCGCGGTCGTCGGCGTCGGCTCCACGACCGCGCTCTCGGTGGTGGAGCGGGTACGCGAGTCCGGGTTGCTTCGGGCGATCGGCCTGTCCCGGCCCGGCCTGCGCACGATGCTGACCGTCGAGTCCGGCCTCTACGGGGTGATCGGTGCGACCATCGGTCTGCTGCTCGGCGTCCCGTACGCCTGGTTGGCGGTCCAGACCCTCGGAATCAACGCGCCGCTGACCGTGCCGGTGCTGCCGCTGGTCGGGCTCTTCGTGGCGCTGATCGTCCTGACCGCGTTGGCCGGGGTACTGCCGGCCCGGCGGGCGTCGCGGGTCAGCCCGGTGGTGGCGCTGGGGGCCGATGGCTGAGCACCGCCGCGGGTCGGCGCCGGAAGCCCGGCGCCGACCCGCGGCGACCCGGTCAGGGATGCATGGTGGCACCCTTGAGCACCTTGTCCACCACGTTGCGCGGGGCGTGCAGCGCCAACCCCACGAGGTCGATCTTCTCCCGACCCGCCGCCCGCACGGCGGCCCGGTTGTCCCGGTCGTTACCGGTGGCGAACAGCTCCTGCGTGAAGATCGAGAGGCGTAACCCACGGCTGAGCGCACGCGAGTGCGCGCCGGCCAGCACGGCCCGGTCGCCAGCGAAGACCAGCACCGGCTGGCGGAACATCGGCAGGTACGTGGTGCCGTCCGCGTCGCGGTACTCCTCGCCGAGCAACTCCGGCTCGGCGTTCGCGACGCCGCTGATCAGGAAGGCGGTGACGTTCAGCTGTTGCCAGCCCGCCAGGTCGTTGCGGAGCAGCACGGCAATCTTGGTGGGAAAGCGGATCGGTTCGGTCATGGCGTCGAACCTGCCCGAACCGGTACCGGCAGGTCTTGTACGTTCTTAGCGTGGTCACCCGGCCAGCGGGCTCGCACGTCAGCGCGTGGCGACCCTCGGTAGCCGGGGTCGCCGAGGTCTTCCACGCCCACTTCGTGGATCACGCGTACCCGCCGCACACCCACGACGCGTGGACGCTGCTGATCGTCGACGATGGCGCGGTCCGGTTCGACCTCGACCGGCACCGGCACGGCGCGCTGCGGACGTCCGTCACCCTGCTGCCGCCGTACGTACCGCACGACGGCCGCGCCGCCACGCCGCACGGCTTCCGCAAGCGGGTCCTGTATCTCGACACCTCGACGCTCGGTGCGGAGCTGGTCGGCCGCGCGGTCGACCAGCCGAACCTGGCCGATCCGCGACTGCGGCACCGGATCCACCACCTGCATCAGGTGCTCGCCGTACCCGGCGACGAGTTCGAGGCCGACAGCCAGCTCGCGCTCATCCTGGACCGGCTCCGCCAGCAGCTCAGGCAGCCGGCCCGAGCCAGCGTCCAGCCGGCCGCGCGCGGCCTCGCCGTCCAACTGCGTGAGCTGCTGGACGCCCGCACCGTCGAGGGCGTCCCGCTGCGGGAGGCCGCCGCCCTGCTGCACGCCCACCCGACCCATCTGGTCCGGGCGTTCACCCACGTGCACGGGCTGCCGCCGCACTCGTACCTGACCGGTCGCCGGGTCGAGCTCGCGCGTCGCCTGCTCCTCGAGGGGCGGCGTCCCGCCGAGGTCGCCGCCGCGGCGGGGTTCTTCGACCAGGCTCATCTGACCCGCCACTTCCGGCGTCACCTGGGCGTCAGCCCGGCCCGCTACCCGGCCGCGCAGCGCTGGCACGGACCGCGTTCGGGCGAAGCGGCCGTCCCGCCCGCCGGCCGCACCTAGCATCGGGGGAGGACCGTCCCGGACCCGTTCAATGGTGTCCGCAGGTACGGCGCCGGCACGGGGTGCCCGCCGTGGCCCGTCCGTCCGATTCCCGACCCGCGACCAGGAGGCATCGGCATGAGCTACGTCAAGGCCAAGGACGGCACCAAGCTCTACTACAAGGACTGGGGCGAGGGGCCTGTCGTCACCTTCTCCCACGGCTGGCCGTTGAGCGCCGACGCCTGGGACGGGCAGATGCTCTTCCTCGTCCAGAACGGGTTCCGGGTGGTCGCGCACGACCGTCGCGGGCACGGCCGGTCGAGCCAGGCCCGCAGCGGCAACGACATGAACGGGTACGCCGACGACCTGGCCGCCGTCATCGAGGCACTGGACCTGCGGGACGCCACCCTGGTCGGTCATTCCACCGGCGGGGGAGAGGTGGCCCGCTACATCGGCCGGCACGGGACGGAGCGGGTCGCCAAGGCCGTGCTCATGTCCGCCGTACCGCCGATCATGGTGCAGAGCGCGGACAACCCGGAGGGGCTGCCGATCAGCGTCTTCGACGACCTGCGGGCCCAGCTCTTCGCCGACCGGTCGCAGTTCTACCAGGACCTGGCGCAGATGTTCTACGGCGCCAACCGGCCGGGTGCGAAGGTGTCGAAGGGGATCCTCGACCAGTTCTGGCTGTGGAGCATGCAGTCCGGCATGTGGAACGCCTACGAGAGCATCAAGGCGTTCTCCGAGACGGACTTCCGGGACGACCTGGCGAAGTTCGACATCCCGACGCTGGTGATGCACGGCGAGGACGACCAGATCGTGCCCGTGAAGGACTCGGCGCACAAGACCGCGAAGCTCGTCGCGAATGCCAAGGAGATCTACTACCCGGGCGCACCGCACGGCATGACGGCGACGATCCAGGACCAGGTCAACAAGGATCTGCTCGCGTTCCTGCGGAGCTGACCGGGGTCAGACGAGCTGGGCGCCGATGACGGTGAGCAGCCGCAGCTTCTCGTCGCTCTCCGACCCGGGCACGGCGGTGAAGACCAGCAGCGTCTGGGACTGGTCGGGATCCACCAGCGTCTGGCAGTGCAGCTCCAGCGGCCCCACCTCCGGGTGGACGAAGCGCTTCGGAGGGCAGTAGCCGGCCTGCACCGGGTGCTCCCGCCACAGCTGGGCGAACTCCGGGCTCGTGGCCAGCAGGGAGTCGACGATCGTCGCCGCCCGCGAGCCCCGGCCGTCGCGGGTGTACGCCGCGTGCAGGTGCGCCACGAGGAGCCGGCTCTGCGTCTGGTGGTCCTCCGCCGGGTGTAGCTGCCGGGTCTGCGGGTCGGTGAACCAGCGGTGGTGCAGGCTGCGCGCCAGCCCGGTGTGCCGGGTCTCGTCGCCGAGCAGCGCGATCGCCGGCACGGTCTGCGCCAGGGTCTCGCCGAGGTGGTTCACCACCTGGGCGGGGGTGTCGTGCAGCCGGTCGAGGATCCGCATCATGCCCGGGTTGACGTGGTCGGCCCGGACCGTACGGTGCGGGACGGCGTGACCGGCGAGCTGGAACAGGTGGTCCCGCTCGGCCAGGGAGAGTCGCAGGCCACGGGCAAGGGCGGCGAGCATCTGCTCCGAGGGGTGTGGCCCCCGCTGCTGCTCCAGCCGGCTGTAGTAGTCGGTGGACATTCCGCTCAGTGCGGCGACTTCCTCGCGTCGTAGCCCTCCGGTCCGCCGGCGCCGGCCCCGGGGCAGCCCCACGTCCTCGGGCTGGAGCGCCTCGCGTCGGGTACGCAGGAAGCTGGCGAGTTGGGCGCGGTCCACGGTGGCTCCTCGATCGGTGGGTGCCGGTGGGGGACCGGCACAGTGACTGCAACAGGCGAACCGGGGCGGGGTGTTCCGCTCCGGCGCCCCGAGGATGCCGGGGGCGGCGGCCTTGCATCAGTCCTTTGCTGTGCTTCACCCCACGCAACACCAGACGTCCGCTATCCGGACAACCGGTGTTGCGCCGGTTGAAGCAGAGCAAAAAGCGCGCGGAGGGCGGGACCGGGCGGCCCGGCCCCGACGGCGCGGGACAGCCCCGGCCCGACGGCGCGGGCCGGGACGCCGGGCGCGATCAGCGCTGGATGGACTTGGTCTCCAGGAACTCCTCCAGGCCGAAGCGGCCGAACTCGCGGCCGTTGCCGGACCGCTTGTAGCCGCCGAAGGGGGCGAGCGGGTTCCAGTGACCGCCGTTCACGTCGACCTGGCCCACGTGCAGCCGCTTCGCGACCGCGAGGGCGTGCTCCGGCTCGCCGAAGACGCCGCTGGTCAGGCCGTACAGCGTGCCGTTGGCGATGGTTACGGCCTCATCCTCGTCGGCGTACGGGATGATCGTCAGCACCGGGCCGAAGATCTCCTCCTGGGCGATCGCGGAGTTCGGGTCGACGTCCGCGAAGATCGTCGGCTGCACGTAGGCGCCCTTCGCCAGGCCCTCCGGCCGACCTGGGCCACCGAACACGAGCCGGGCGCCGTCGGCGACCCCCCGCTCGATGTACCCGACGACCTTCTGCCGGTGGGCCTCCGAGGCCATCGGGCCGATCCGGGTCGCCTCGTCGGCGGGGTCGCCGACGGTGAACTGCTTCGCCGCCTCGACGGCGAGCGACACGACCTCGTCCTGCCGGGAGGCGGGCACCAGCATCCGCGGCCATGCGCCGCAGACCTGGCCGCCGTTGGCGAAGGACATCATCACCCCGGCGGTGACCGCCTTCGGCAGGTCGGCGTCGTCGAGGATGATGTTCGCGCCCTTGCCGCCCAACTCCAGCGCGACCCGCTTCACGGTCGCCGCGGCCACCGCCCCGATTCGCTGCCCGGCCCGGGTGGAGCCGGTGAAGGAGATCATGTCGATGTCCGGGTGGGCGGAGATGGCCTCGCCGACGACCGCGCCGGTGCCGTACACCACGTTGAACACGCCCGCCGGTACGCCGGCCTCGGCGGCGACCTCGGCGAGGATCCGCGCGGTCAGCGGGGCGTTCTCGGACGGCTTGAACACCATCGTGTTTCCCGCGAGCAGCGCCGGCGCCAGCTTGGAGACGATCTGCTGCAGCGGGAAGTTCCACGGCGTGATCGCGCCGACCACGCCGATCGGCTCGCGGACGATCAGCGAGTTGCCGACCTCCTCGGTCCAGGCGAAGTCGTCGGCGAGGCCGGCGACCGATTCGATCACGGCGGCGGGGAAGGCGACCTGGGCGGTCCGGGACATGCCGATCGGGGAGCCCATCTCGGCGGTGATCGCCCCGGCGATCTCCTCCTGCCGGGCGGCGAGGCCCGCGCCGAGGCGGCGCAGCACATCCGCCCGGTGCTGCGGGGTGGTCGCCGCCCAGGCGGGGAAGGCCGCCCGGGCGGTGGCGACGGCCCGGTCGACGTCGGCGGCGGTGCCGGCCGGCGTCTCGGCGACGATGTCACCGGTCGCCGGGTTCACGACGGGAAGGGTGCCGGCCGAGCCGGCGACGATCTCGCCACCGATCCAGTGGCCGGTGACGGTGTGGGTGGAAGGTGTCATGCACCGACCGTGGCACCGGCGCCGAGCCCCAACCAGGTGCGGTCTATCCAGGGTTTCGCGATCCCTGGCTGGGGCCGGGCCTGGTCAGAGCGCGAGGACGACGCGGCCGGCCGCGGTGCCGTTGTCCTGCCGGGACCAGGCGTCCGCGACCGAGGCGAACGGCACGATCTCATGGTCGACGGTGAGCCGACCGGCGGCCGCGTGCCCGGCCACCACGGCCAGCGACGCCGCCCGCTGCTCGGTCGACAACCCGTTGTTGGTGTAGCCGATCATGCGCAAGGAGCCACTGCGCAACACGGCGGACTCGATCGGCGCGGTGGCGCCCGCGGCGCTGCCCAGGTTGACCAGGCGGCCACCCGGGCGCAGCACCCGCAGCGCCGCCGCGGCCGGAACGCCGAAGACCGGATCGAGGACGAGATCGATCGGACCGTTGGCGGCGTCGCGCAGTCGGTCGGCCATCGACGCGACGTCGTCATCCGGCAGCAGCGGGAGGGCGGCCGCCGCCCCGAGCTCCTCGGCGCGGGCCCGCGCCGAAGCGGAGCGGGCCACCGCGATCACACGCCGCGCCCCGCCGAGCAGGGCCAGCTGCACGGCCGCCTGGCCGACCACGCCGCCGGCGCCGAGCACGATGACCTGCTCGCCGGCCACCAGGCCGCCGGCGCGGGTCAGGGCCGCGTGCGCGGCGACCGCGGAGAGGCCCAGGGCGGCGAGCAGGGTCAGCGGTACGTCGGGCGGCAGCGCCACCACGTCGGCGGTGGGCACCGCGACCGTGGTCGCCATGCTGCCGTCGACTCCGGGCCGCATGCCGGCCGAGGTCCCGAACCAGACGGGGGTGCCGTCGGCGAGCCGGCCGACACCCTGCACGCCCGGCACGTACGGCGTCGCCGGCGTGCCGAAGTAGCTGGTGCCGGTGGCGCAGAGCACGTCGAGCGGGGTGATCGGCACCGCCTCGACGGTGACCACCACCTCGCCGTCGGCCGGCACGGGGGCCGGCCGCTCGGAGACCGTCGGCGGAGTGCCGCAGGCGGTGAGCTGGGCCGCGCGGATCACGTCGCGATGTCCGGGTAGGGCATCGCGAAGTGAGCCAGCCGCGCGCCGTAGGACTTCTGGTACTCCAGCGGCTCGGTGTTGTCCCGCTCGAAGACGGCGATGAAGAGGGTCAGCGTCAGGAACGGGTGGGCGCCCAGCTCGAACAGCTTCACGTGGTCGTGGGCGGCCAGCGCCTCGCGCTCGACGTCGTCGAAGCGCAGCCAGGTGCTCGCCTCCCCGCCGTGGCAGTTGAGCACCGCGTTGGCGCGTTCAGCCTCCCACCAGGCGACCAGCTCGCGCGGCTCGCTCCGGTAGCGCTCGACCAGCTCCGGATCGCGGTCGACGGTGTAGAGGAACTTGTTCAGCAGGTACTTGCTCATGCCGCCGGCGCTCCGTTCGGGTACCAGGTGAAGTACGCCTCCATGGTGTGGAACAGGTCGAGGGTGTCGACGTAGTCGGCCTTCACGCCGGCACCGGCCACGCCCATCATGAGCATGAAGTCCATGAAGCCGTGGGTGGCGTTGCCCGGTGAGTGCAGGCTGTCCAGCGTGACCTCGCGCAGGCACCCGTCCAGGTCGCCGTTGGCGATCCACTCGACGGCCCGCTGGTCGAACTCCGGGTCCGGGCCGTGCGGGCCGAACTGCCGGGGCCCACCGAGCTCGAGCGAGAGGTGGCCGGTGCCGATGACGGCGACCCGCAGGTGCGACGGCCACGACTCGACGATCTCCCGGATCGCCTCGCCGAGCTGGACGAAGCGCTTCGGCTGCGGCAGCGGCGGCGCGAAGATGTTCGTGTAGATCGGCACGATCGGCAGGTCGGCCTCGGGCCGCAGCGTGATGATCGGGCAGGTGATGCTGTGGTCGATGCGCAGCTCGTTGCTGAACGCGAGGTCGAAGCCGGCGTCGAGCCCCGCCCGCAGCACATGCGCGGACAGGTCCTCCTGACCCTTCAGCAGCATGCGGGGCAGGCCGAACTCACGCTCCTCGTTGTACCAGTTGGCGTCGTAGAAGGGCGCCTTGCCGACCAGGAACTGCGGCATGTTGTCCAGCCAGAGCTGGTGGAAGTGGTCGGAGCCGACCATCACCAGCACGTCGGGCCGGGCCCGGGTCAGCGTCTCCCGGAAGGCCAGGATCTTGCTGGTCCACTCGTCGGCGAACGGTGGCCGATCCTCGCCCGTGGCCGTGCTGGCGCGGTAGTAGAAGGGGTGATGGGTGGAGGCGATGACCGCGACGATGGAGGCCATTCCCACTCCTCTCGGGGGCTGAAAAGGGGGATCAGGGTTCGTACACGGCGTTGCGGTCGACGGTGCGGTAGATGTCCATGCCGAGCGGTCGGCGCCGCTCCTCAGCGAGGTGCCCGAGCAGCCCGGCCGCGCGGGCCAGCAGGGCGAACCCGCGCAACATCTCGACGGGGAGCCCGAGGTCGGCGAGCGCCGCGCCGCAGACCCCGGCGCCGTTGAGCGGCAGGGTCCGGCCGAGCACCTGCGGGTGGACCCGTCCGATTGCCTCGAACAGTCGCAGGTGCGGGCCGTGCAGACCCTCCTCGGTGGCGATCCGGATCAGGACGGGGGTGCGCGGGTCCTGCTCCTTGTGCACGGGGTGCCCGAGCCCCGGGACCAGCCGGCGCTCCTGCCGGGCACGGGTGACGGCGTCGAGCGCCACGGCGTCGTAATCGGTCACCTCTCCTGCCTGCGCGAGCGTGTCGGCGAGGAAGCGTCCACAGTCCTCGGTGACGCCGAGGAAGCGCGAGCCGCCACCGAGCAGGCCGGCGGCGAGCGCGCCCTGAAGCGACTCCGGGGCGGACAGGTAGGTGAGTCGGGCGGCGATCGCCGTCGGGGTGAAGCCGTGGTCGGCGAGCGCCACCAGTACCGCCTCGAAGACCCGCACCTCGCCCCGGGTGGGCCGGCGGCCGGCGACCAGCCAGTACGCCAGCTCGCCGAAGCCGACCTGGCCCATCAGGTCGGCGGCCAGGTCCTGCCCGAGCAGCGAGATGGTGGTCGGGTCGGACGTGCCGATCCCGGTCGGGAAGCTCAGCTCTTCAGCCACGCGCGGATCTCCTCGCCGTGTTCGTCGAGCCCGGGCGGCGGCAGCTCGTACCGGGCGGGGGTGTCGGAGAAGGTGATGGGGTTGCGGACCCCCGGCACGTCGCCGACGGCCACCACCGGGTCGAGCCCCAGCTCCTGGGCGAGCGCCACGCCGCCGTCGATGGTGTTGATCGGTGCGCACGGTACGCCCGCGGCGAGCAGGTCGCGGAACCACTCGTCCTTGGTCCGCTTGGCGAGTCGTTCGACGAGCAGGGGTCGCAGCTGTTCGCGGTTGGCGGTGCGATCCTGGTTGCGCCCGAAGCGCGGGTCGTCGGGCAGGTCGGGCAGGTCGAGTACCTGGCAGAGCTTGCGGAACTGCCCGTCGTTGCCGGCGATGACGATCAGCTCGCCGTCCGCCGTGGGCAACGGCTCGTACGGGAAGAGGCTCGGGTGCGCGTTGCCCATCCGGAACGGGACGGTGCCATCGGCGACGTAGCCGCTGGAGTGGTTGACCAGGCCGGACAGCGCGGAGCTGAGCAGGTTGACCTCGACGTGCTGCCCCTTGCCGGTCGCGCCACGGTGGTGCAGCGCGGCGAGGATGCCGATGCTCGCGTGCAGCCCGGCCATCACGTCGAACACGGAGATGCCGGCCCGGTACGGCGGGCCGTCCGGGTCGCCGGTGAGACTCATCAGGCCCGAGATCGCCTGCACCATCAGGTCGTAGCCGGGGAAGTCCGCTCCGGCGCCGGTGCCGAAACCGCTGATGCTCGCGTACACGACCTTCTCGTTGCCGGCGGTGACGGTGTCGTAGTCCAGGCCGAAGCGGGCCAGGCCGCCGGGCCGGAAATTCTCGATCATCACGTCGGCGCGGCGGGCGAGTTCCTGCGCGGCCGCCAGGTCGTCCGGCTTCTTCAGGTCGAGGGCGATCGACCGCTTGTTGCGGTTGATGCCGAGGTAGTACGTCGAGACGCCGTCGCGGGTGGGTGGCATCCAGGTGCGGGTGTCGTCGCCACCGGGGCTCTCCACCTTGATCACCTGGGCGCCCAGGTCGGCCAGGAGCATCGTGGCGTACGGCCCGGCGAGGATCCGGGAGAAGTCCGCGACGAGCAGGCCGGCTAGTGGCCCCGTCGAATGCTGCACCATGTTTCCGCCCGTTCTGCGGACACCTGTCCGCAGAAATAGCTTGCGTCACCGGCTGGGAGCTGTCAACGGTCAGCTCATCGTACCGAAACGGGTCCTTGACACGACTTCGTGACCGGGACCACACTGGCGCCACTCGGGGCTGGCCGCACAGCGGACAACGGTCCGGAACCCCTCGTACCCGGAAAGGAATGGGTGGCGATGAGCGCAACCTCCCGGCCGGTGGTCTTCCGCAACGGCCTGGTTCTCACCATGGACGACGCACACACGGTGCTGCCGGGCGCCGACGTGCTGGTCATCGGCGACCGGATCGCGGAGGTGGGCGTCGGCCTCACCGCTCCCGACGACGCCCTGGAGATCGACGCCGCCGGCGGCATCCTCATGCCGGGAATGGTCGACACCCACCGGCACATGTGGCAGACCGCCATGCGCGGGTACGGCGCCGACTGGACCCTGACGCAGTACTTCGTCTGGTACTACCTGGAATCCGGCAAGCTGTTCCGGCCCGAGGACGTGTACGCGGGCAACCTGCTCGCCGCGATCGAAGCGGTCGACGCGGGCGTCACCACCACCGTCGACTGGTCGCACGGCCTCCAGACACCCGATCACGCCGACGCGGCCGTCGACGCCCTCGAGGCGGTCGACGGACGGTTCGTGCTCGCCTACGGCAACATCCAGCAGGGCCCGTGGGAGTGGGCCACCTCGCCGGAGTTCCGCGACTTCCACCGGCGCCGGATCGACGGCGGCAAGCTGGCCGGTTTCCAGATGGCGTTCGACGTCACCGGCGATCCCGCCTTCCCCGAACGCGCCGCCTTCGAGGTGGCCCGGGAACTGGGCGCCGCGGTGACCACCCACGCCGGCGTCTGGGGCGCCACCAACGACGACGGCATCCGGCTGATGCACGAGCACGGCTTCATGAACCCCTCGACCGTCTACGTGCACGCGGCGACGCTCACCCACGACTCGTACAACCGGATCGCCGCCACCGGCGGCTCCGTCTCCGTCTCCACCGAGAGTGAGCAGAGCGCCGGGCAGGGTTACCCGCCCACCTGGCAACTGCGCCACCACGACATCCCGGTGTCGCTCTCCATGGACACCAGCGTCTGGTGGAGCGGCGATCTCTTCTCGGCGATGCGGACCACGCTCGGCGCCGACCGCTCCCGCGAGCACCTGGAGGCGCACGCCAAGCAGGACACCATCACCCACTGCCACCTGCGGGCCGAGCAGGTCGTCGAGTGGGCCACCCGGGGCGGCGCCCGCGCCCTCGGCATGGACTCCACGATCGGCGCCCTCACCCCCGGCCGGCAGGCCGACATCGTCCTGATCAAGAACGACGCCTCACCGGTGATGTTCCCGATCCTCAACCCGCACGGTCACGTCGTCTTCCAGGCCCAGCGCGGCGACGTGCACACCGTGCTGGTGGGCGGCCGGGTCGTCAAGCGGGACGGCCGGCTGGTCGACGTCGACCTCGCCGCCGCGCGGGCCAGGGTGGCGGCCACGATCGACCACCTCCGCGAGACCATGGGGGAGGAGGCGTGGCTGCGGGGCATGAACCCGGACGTCCCGGAGACCGCGATCCTGGAGAACCCGTACCAGTACACCGAGTGGGACGCCGGCTCGGCGCAGTGGAAGCATTAGGACATGAGTGACACCGGAAGGGGCGCCGGGCCCGACTTCATCGAGGCTCTCGCCCGGGGTCTCGACGTCCTGCGCTCCTTCCGTCCGGCCTGCCCGTCGATGACGCTCAGTGAGATCGCCGCCGCCACCGGCCTGGCCCGGCCCACGGTCCGGCGCATCCTCATCACACTCGAGTCGCTGGGCTACGTCCGCGCGGTCGGCCGTGGCCACGCCCTCACCCCGCGCGTCCTGGAACTGGGGATGGCGTACGTCAACGCGCTGAATATGTGGGACGTCGCCCGCCCGCACATGGAGAAGCTCGTCGCGCAGACGAACGAGTCCACCTCGATGGCCCAGCTCGACGGCAGCGACATCGTCTACGTCGCCCGCGTCGCCGTACCGAAGATCGTCACGCTCGCCGTGACCATCGGCACCCGCTTCCCGGCCCCCGCGACGTCGATGGGCAAGGTGCTGCTCGCGGGGCTGCCGCCGGAGACGCTGGCCGCCGTGCTCGCCGAGCCGACCCGCTCCGGGATCACGCCCCGCTGGCAGCCCTCGCCCGGTGAGTTGGACGCCGTGCTGCGCGAGGTGCGTGCGAAGGGTTGGGCGCTCGCCGACCAGGATCTCGCTCCGGGGATCCGGTCCGTCGCCACCGGGGTCCGCGACGGCGACGGTCGGGTCATCGCCGCGATCAACGTCACCGTGCACGCCGCGGAGACGTCGTTGGAGACGCTGGTCGACGACCACCTGCCGCGGTTGTTGCGCGCGGCCGCCGACATCGGGCACGACTGGGCGCTGACCGCCGCGGTGCCGGTGTCCACCGCCTGAAGGTCCACCTCCCCGGCTGCCCCTTGTGGGACCCGCTCGGCGCCGGCCGGGGCGGACCGCGTCGACGGCGGGCTCGGCCGTTTCGGCTGGCTGATCGACACCCCGACAACCGGCTGCAATCGGACGGCCGAACGGATGCGCCGCCGCGCGGTCACGAAATCCGGCGGCGGACCGTCACAGGGGACAGATAGTCTGCCTGCGCGCGTCGTCGCCTCGGTACGTCGCGTCCTGCGCCTGGTAGGCGCGGCACCGCCGCCACCGCCCACCATTCGCCGGTTCAACCGACTTCAGGAGAGTTTGTGACCCAGCAATCTGTCGCGACATCGGACAAACTCGACGCCGCGGTGCTCAAGGTGGCGGGCGTCGTCGTCCTCGGCGCGATCATGTCGATCCTCGACGTGACGGTGGTCAGCGTCGCGCTGCCGACGTTCCAGAGCGAGTTCGACGCGTCCTACGCCCGTGTCGCGTGGACGATGACCGCCTACACCCTCGCCCTGGCCACGGTGATCCCGCTGAGCGGGTGGGCAGCCGACCGGTTCGGCACCAAACGCCTCTACATGGTGGCGCTGGCCCTGTTCACGATCGGGTCCGGGCTCTGCGCCACGGCCGACACGATCGGCGAGCTCATCGGTTACCGCGTCCTGCAGGGCCTCGGCGGCGGCATGCTCATGCCGCTGGGCATGACCATCATGACCCGGGCCGCCGGTCCGCACCGGATCGGCCGGTTGATGGCGGTCCTCGGCGTCCCGATGCTGCTCGGGCCGATCGGCGGCCCGATCCTGGGTGGCTGGCTGATCGACACCGCGAGCTGGCACTGGATCTTCCTGATCAACCTGCCGATCGGCGTGGTCGCGCTGGTCTACGCGCAGATGGCGCTTCCGAAGGACGCGCCCGAGCCGTCGGAGTCGTTCGACTTCATCGGCATGCTGATGCTCTCACCGGGGCTCGCGCTGTTCCTCTACGGCGTCTCGTCACTGCCGGAGACGGGCACCTTCGCCGAGACCAAGGTGTGGGCGCCAATGCTGGTCGGCGCCGCGCTGGTGGTGGCGTTCGTGCTCTACTCCTTCAAGCCTCGGCACCCGCTGCTCGACCTGCGGCTGTTCACCAACCGCAACCTGACCATCGCCTCGGTGACGCTGTTCGTGTTCATCATCGCGTTCATGGGCGCCGGCCTGCTGTTCCCGAGCTACTTCCTTCAGGTGCGCGGCGAGTCGACGCTGGCCGCCGGTCTGCTGATGGCGCCGCAGGGCATCGGCGCGATGATCACCATGCCGATCGCCGGCACGCTGGCCGACCGGGTGCCCATCGGTCGCACGGTCCCGTTCGCGCTGGCGCTCATCGTCGTCGGGTTCTTCAGCTTCACCCAGGTCGACCCGCAGACCTCGTACTGGCTGCTCGGCGGGTCCTTGTTCGTGATGGGCCTGGGCATGGGCGGCACGATGATGCCGATCATGACGTCGGCGCTGCGGACGTTGCAGGCCCACGACGTGGCGCGCGGCTCCACGCTGGTCAACATCCTCCAGCAGATCGGCGGGTCGATCGGCGCCGCGGTGATGTCGGTGATCCTCACCAACGAGCTGAACGGCTCCCGGCCGATCCCCGGCCTGGTCGACCCGAGCGGCAAGCCGGTCACCGAGGCCGGGCTGGCCATCGCCGCCCAGCAGCGGCCGGAGCTGCTCCAGCAGACGCCGGTGGACCCGTCGCTCATCGAGCGCGGGCTCGACTTCGCCGCCAAGTCGTTCGCCACCACGTTCTGGGTGGCGTTCGCGCTGGTGCTGCTCACCTTCATCCCGGCTGCCCTGCTGCCACGCCGGCGGAAGCCGGCGCAGCCGCTCGACGACCAGGGTGAGCTGGCCAAGGCCCCCGTCGTCATCCACTGAGCGACCCGCTCGCCGCGCTCGGCACCCCTCGTGGTGCCGAGCGCGGCGGCGCGGCGTTCAGCGAAGCGGGCCGTCCCCGGGCCCGTTCGGGTCCTCGACCAGGTGGATCGCAGCCTCCTCGGCGCTGGCGGCGCCTCCATCGATCCCGACGTCCCACGCCACCGACTCGGCCTCGTCGTCCTCGCTGAGCCCCTCGTCGTCGGCGACGAGCCGCCCCGCCCGCGCCTCGCGCTCGTATCCCCGCCGGGTCAGCTCATCCTCGTCGTCGACGCTCTCCGCGTACGGGTCGGTGTCCGGTTCCTCCTCGGCGAGGAGCTGCGCCAGAGACTCGCCCGCCCGCTCCTCGGCCGGCGTGGTGCCGAACCGGTTCGCCGCCGTCCAGTGGTCCTCGGCGATGATGCCGGTGTCGAGGGGGTCGCCGACCCGGTCGTCGTCGAGGGTGTCGGAGGCGTCCAGGACCCCGTCGTCCTCGGCCACGTTCCACTCGTCGACGGAATCCATCCGTTCGGTCTGGCTCACGGCGGTCTCCTCTTTGTCACGGTGCAGCAAAGTGCTCAGCCTATGACCGTGCAACGCGCCTGTACGCCGAGGCCTGCCCGCTGTGACGAACGACCTCGGGACGCGCTGTGCCGGGGTGGGTCACCGCTTCAGCAGCTCCGCCACGGCGTCGGTGAACTCCACCGGCTGCTCGATGTGCGCGAAGTGCCCGCTTCGCTCCAGCGTCACCAGCCGCGAGTCCGGAAGCCCCGCGTGCAGCTGCTCGGCCCAGCGGGGGCCGCAGATGAAGTCGTACGTCCCGACGATCACCACGACGGGCACGGTGATCTCACCGAGGTTGTCCCGCACGTCGAAGGGCGTGGGGTCCTGCGCGTCGGCCGGCGTCGACCAGATCCGGACGGCCGCCTGAAACGGGGCGAACTCGTCCCGTCGACCCCAGAAGTCCGCGAAGTACACCGGCAGGGCGGCGCGCAGCGCGGCCCCCAACGACTCGTCGTCCGTCGCGCCGCCGATCTGCGCGAAGGCGGCCGGGACCGCCGTCGCCTCCGGCCGGTCCGGGTGCCGCTGCGGGTAGGCGGCGAGGCTGGCCATGGCCTCGGCCCAGAACTCGGCGCCGGTGACGGGTGAGGTGTCGTACAGTGCGAGGCCGGCGATCCGGTCCTGGTGGGTGAGCGCGTACCGCTGGGCGACGAAACCGCCGTGCGAGTGCCCGAGGAGGTAGACCCTGGGTTCGCCGAGGTGCTCGACGACGGCGTGCAGGAACCGGACATACGTGTCGAGACGGTAATCGTCGGGGTTGTCGAGCTGTCCCGACGCGCCCGTGCCCACCGGCTCGACGTAGACCATGGTGAAGTGCGCCTCAAGGCTGGGCGTCCGCAGGTACGTCCACTCGATGCCCGGGCCGCCGGAGTGCGCCACGCACACCGGGCCGGCGCCGGCGACGTGGTAGACCTGCCGAACGCCGTCGACGGTGAACGTGTGGGCACCGGGTGTGAGGGCGCTGACGTCGTGGCGGGTGGAACCCATGAACTATCTCCCGATCCGAGACCCGCGCGGCGTCCGCCGACACGGCAACTGGTGCATGACGCGGACCAGATGCGCGGGCCGAGGGGAAAGTTCGCTCGGTCGGGAAAGTTTTTTCAGACCAGCGCGGGGACGGGGTGGAAGAGGGTGAGTTGGCGTACCCGGCCCTCGCGCAGCACCTGCATCCACAGCGCCCCGGGCGGGCAGTGCTCCGGGTCGTCGGGCGGGCTGATCAGGTCGGTTTCCCAGATCAGCACGTCACCGCTGGCCACGACGTTGCGCAGCCGCTGTCGTACCCCGTTCGTCAGGTCCTTCGTCATGCCCTGGACCGCCAGGTCGGTGCCGCCGCGCAGGCCACCCGGCGCGAGCATCTCCGCGTCCGGCCACCAGCTCTCGCGCACCACCCGGTCGAAGTCACCGCGCATCGCCGTCGTGATCATGTCGCGGCCCTCGCGCCACCGGGCGTCGCTGGACGCGGTGACGTCGACGTGCGCCGCGGCCGCCGACGCCCGCAGGCCGCCGGCGAGGGCGCGGTGGGCGTGGCTGAGCCGGCTGCGGACGGTGCCGACCGGCACGCCGCAGACGGCGGCGATCTGCTCGTACGAGGAGGCGTCGCTGAAGTACCGCAGCAGGGTCACCAGCCGGTCGGGCTCGGACAGCGCCCCGATGGCGTGCCACACCCAGTCACGCAGCGCGCCCCGGTCCAGCGCCTCCTCGGGGGTGGGGGTGGTGGCCGGCTGCGCGAACCACTCGGGTTCGGCGACCGGGACGGGCCGGGGCCGGCGCAGGGTCGTCCGACTGTTGTTACGGACGATGGCCCGCAGCCACGGGCCGATCGAGGCCGGGTCGCGAACCTCGCCGATGCGGCGCAACGCCACCACCATCGCGTCCTGGACCGCGTCCTCGGCGTCCGGACCGTAGCCGAGCAGGCTCAGCGCGACCGCCCGCATCTCTGCCTCGTGCCGGGCCAGCAGCACACCGAGCGCCGCCGCGTCGCCCGCCTGCGCGAGCAGGACCAGCTCCGCGTCACCACGCGTCACGCCCGCTTCCCCCCACTATGTGGCCTTTCAGTCGTTTCGGCCACGCCATCGGCCGTTCGAGCCTAGGCCGGGCGGTCGTGCCACCGCCCGCGCTGCCTACCCGGTTGTCGGGCCGGCAGCCCGGGTGGCCCGCGCGCCGATCTCGCGGAGGTACGCGATCAGCTCCGGCGGCTCGTGCACCTCGAAATCGCAGCCGAGGGTCAGCAGGCGCCACGCCAGCCACTCCAGGGTGTCGGCGTGACTGCGCAACCGGCAGGAGGTGGCGTCGATCGGCTCCAGGTCGACCGAGGCGCCACCGAGCGGGCCGGTCATCCGCTCCACCGGTGCGTGCAGGGTCACCACCGCCCGGTAGACCGGGGTCAGTTCGAGCAGCTTCTCCGTCACGAACGCCGCTGCGTCGGGGGCCGGCAGCGAACGAGGTGCGACACGGGTCCGGGTGGATCGCAGCTCGCCCATCCGGTCCACCCGGAAGATCCGCCAGTCGCCCCGGTCGTTGTCGTATCCCACCAGATACCACCGGCGGCCCGCCGACACCAGCTTGTAGGGCTCGACCAGCCGCTCGCCGGCCGCGCCGTCGCGCCGCCGGTAGGTGAACCGGAGCTGCTCGCGGTTGGTGACGGCGGCGGCCAGCGCGGTCAGCTGCTCGGGGTCGACCGTCGGCCCGCCCCAGGTGAGCAGCGGTTCGGTGGCGGCACCCAGCGCGCCGAGCCGGTGGCGCAGCCGGGCGGGCAGCACCTGTTCCAGCTTCGCCAGCGCTCGCACCGAGGCCTCCTCGATCCCGGCCACCGCATGACCGGCGGCGGTACGAAGACCGACCGCGATCGCCACCGCCTCCTCGTCGTCCAACAGCAGCGGCGGCATCGCCTTGCCGGCGACGAGGCGGTATCCGCCGATCGCGCCCATCGTCGCCCGCACCGGATAGCCCAGGTCGCGCAGCCGTTCCACGTCCCGGCGGACGGTGCGCAGGCTGACGCCGAGCCGGGTGGCCAGCTCGTTGCCGGGCCACTCGCGCGGGGTCTGCAGCAGAGAGAGCAGATTCAGCAGCCGGGCGGGGGTGTCGGACATGGCTCCAGAATGCCAGCGATGTGTGACAGGACCTGACCTATATAGGTCGTAGCGTGGCCGACATGACGCCATTTCGCATCGACATCCCGCAATCGGAGCTCGACGACCTGCGTGACCGGCTCTCGCGGACCCGGTGGCCCCGCTCGTTGCCCGGCGCCGACTGGACGCGCGGAGTGCCGGTGGACTACCTGCGCGAGATGGCCGACCACTGGGCGACCGGCTACGACTGGCGGCTGCACGAGGCGCGGTTGAACGAGTTCCCGCAGTTCGTCACCGAGATCGACGGGCTGGAGGTGCACCTGCTGCACGTACGCTCGCCGGAGCCGGACGCGCTGCCGTTGCTGCTGACGCACGGCTGGCCGAACTCGGTGGTCGAGTTCACCGAGTTGATCGGCCCGCTGACCAATCCGCGCGCCCACGGTGGGGACCCCGGGCAGGCCCTTCACGTGGTGGTGCCGTCGGTGCCCGGCTACGGCTTCTCGCAGGCGCCACCGGCCGGGTTCACGGTCAACCGGGTCGCCCGGATGTGGGCCGAGCTGATGCGTCGCCTCGGCTACGACCGGTACGGCACCCAGGGCGGCGACCTCGGCGCGTACGTCGCGCCGGAGGTGGCGACCGTGGCGCCCGAGCAGGTGGTGGGCGTACACATCGACGGAGGGTTCGGCTTCCCGACCGCCGCCGACGTGCCGGGCATGACCGAGGCGGAACGCGCCGAGTGGGAGCAGATGCAGCAGTGGATGAGCGGCGGCGTGGACCATCACGCGCTGCTGCGGGCCGCGCCGATGACCCTCTCGTACGCCTGGAACGACTCGCCGGTCGGGCTGCTGGCCTGGATGATGCACAAGTTCAAGGAGTTCACCATGACGGTGCCGACGCCGGAGCAGGCCATCGACCGGGACCACCTGCTCACCAACGTGAGCCTGTACTGGTTCACCGGCACGTCGGGATCGTCCTCGTGGCCGATGTACGAGCGCGTCACGATCGCGGACGACGGCGGTTTCGCCTGGCCGAAGGGGCAGCGGCGGGTGCCGTCCGGCGTGTACGGCGGAGGGTCCGCGCTGATGCGGCGCCTCGCCGAGCGGGACAACGCGATCGTCCACTGGCCGGAGGGCAACCCGGGTAGCCACTTCGTGGCGATGGATGAGCCGCTGGCGCACGCGGCGGACATCCGCGCGTTCTTCGGGAGCCTGCGGTGATCAACCTGAGCTGGGGTCAGGTGTGCGCCCGGCGCATGGACCGGCACGGGCTCTCCGCGCCGACCGCGACGGGTTCCGCCCCGGAGGCCGACACCGTCGCCGCCGTGGTGTCCGCGATGTGCGGCGCGCACGCCCAGGTCGCCTCCGCCGCCGAACTGTCCGTCGGGCTGCGGGTCCCGGGCGCCACCCGTGCGCTGGTGCGCCAGGCGCTGTGGACGGACCGGATCCTGGTCAAGAGCCGCGGGCCGCGCGGCACCGTGCACCTGCTCGCCACCGCCGACCTGCCGATGTGGACGGGCGCGCTCTCCGCGCTGCCGGTCCCGTCGTGGGAGCAGGGCCGCGACCTGCTGACCCCGGCGCAGACCGAGCAGGTCCTCGCGGCCCTCGCGGACGCGCTGGCCGAGGCCGAGCTGACCACCGACGAGCTGACGGAGCAGGTGGTCGCCCGCACCGGCCCCTGGGCCGGCGAGCGGGTCATGGACGCGTTCCAGGACAAATGGCCGCGCTGGATCTCCGCGATGACGGCCGCCACCCGGGGCGGCGTGATCTGCTTCGGCCCGAACCGGGGCCGCTCCACCACCCACACCAGCCCAACCCGCTGGCTGCCCGGGTTCGCGCCGATGGACGGCACGGCCGCGCTGGCCGCCCTCGTCCGGAGCTACCTGTACGCGTACGGGCCGGCCACCCCGGCGCAGTTCGCCCGGTGGCTGTCGGTACCCGCGACCTGGGCGGCGACGCTGTTCGAGTCGCTGGACCTGGCACCCGTCACGGTGGAGGGCACGCGGGCGTGGGTGGCGGCCGGCGACACCGACTTCCCGGACGACGGGCCGTCGGGGGTGCGCCTGCTGCCCTACTTCGACGCGTATACGGTCGGCTGCCACCCGCGTGACCTGCTCTTCCCCGGGGCTGCCGCCGACCGGGCGCTGGCCCGTGGGCAGGCCGGCAACTACCCGGTGCTGCTGGTCGACGGAACGGTCGCCGGGGTGTGGCACCAGCGTCGCTGCGGTCGCACGATCCACGTGACGGTCGAGCCGTTGATGGCACTCGGCGCCGGTCGGCGGCGGGCGTTGGAGGAGCAGGTCGAGCGGGTCGGTCAGGTCCTGGAAGGAACAGCATCGCTGACCATCGGCCCGGTGCAGGTCGGTCCGCACGCGTGAGCCGGGGCAGGATGGGGGTGTGGACATCGAGCCCGTCGACGCCGCGCCCCGGCGCGCGTTCCCCTGGGCGATGCTGCGGCAGCGTTGGCAGGATCTGACCTTCCTGCACTGGCCTGTCGCACCGGACCTCGTCGCGCCGCTGCTGCCGGCCGGGACCCGCCCGGACACCCTGGACGGGGTCAGTCACGTCGGGCTGATCGGCTTCCGGATGGTCGGGCTGGGCCTCGGCCGCGGGCCGGGGGTGCCCTACTTCGGCACCTTCTGGGAGACCAACGTCCGGCTCTACTCGGTCGACGGCACCGGCCGGCGCGCCGTGGTGTTCCGGTCGCTCGACGCGTCCCGGCTGGTGCCGGTGCTCGTCGCCCGTGCGACGCTGCGGCTGCCGTACCTCTGGTCGTCGATGCGGTTGGACCGCGACGGCGACCGGCTCACCTACCGGTGCCGGCGTCGCTGGCCGGGCCCGGCCGGCGCGACGAGCCGCATGGTGGTCCGGGTGGGGGAGCGGATCGCCGACCCGACCCCGCTGGAGCACTTCGTCACCGCCCGCTGGGGGCTGCACACCCGGGCGTACGGGCGCACGCGGCACCTGCCGAACTGGCACCCGCGCTGGCCGCTGCACCGTGCCGAGCTGCTGCACCTGGACGACGAGCTGATCGCCGCCGCGGGGCTGCCGGCGCCGACCGGGCCGCCGGTCAGCGTGCTGTATTCCCCCGGGGTCGGGGTGCGCTTCGGTCCGCCGGTCACCGTGCGCCGGCCCGGCTGACCCGCTGGTACGGGTCGCCGGGCCGGTCGCGGTGGTGCGTCGAGCGTCAGTAGCGACCGCCCTCGGGCGCGGGCAGGGCGTCGAGGTCGGCCAGATTCTCGGCGCTGAGCCGCACGTCGCCCGCCGCGCAGTTGTCCACCAGGTACTTCGGGGTCTTGGTGCCGGGGATCGGAATGACCTGGTCACCCTGGGCGACCACCCACGCGAGCGCGACCTGTGCGGGGCTGACGGCGGCCCGGTCGGCGATCTCGCGGACCCGGCCGACGATGGCGAGGTTGGCGCGCAGCGCGTCCTGCTGGAAGCGCGGCAGGCCACGCCGGAAGTCGTCGGTGGGCAGATCGTCGAACGAGGTGAACCGGCCGGCGAGGAAGCCCCGGCCCAGCGGGGAGAACGGCAGGAAGGCGATGCCCTGCTCGGCGCAGTACGGCAGCACCTCGGTCAACGGGTCGCGGGTCCACAGTGACAGCTCGGACTGCACCGACGCCACCGGGTGCACCGCCTGGGCCCGCACGATCTGGGCCACCGTCACCTCGGACAGACCGATCTGCCGCGCCTTGCCCGCCGCGATGACCTCCGCCATCGCGCCCCAGGACTCCTCGATGGGCACCTCGGGGTCGACCCGGTGCAGCTGGTAGAGGTCGACGTGGTCGGTGCCGAGCCGGCGCAGGCTGTCGTCGATCGCCGCGCGGATGTGCTCGGGGCGCCCGTTGTTGCCGAGGACCGGCGAGTTGCCGGGGCCGCCGGTCGGGGACGTGACCACCAGCCCCACCTTGGTCGCCAGGACCGCCTGCTCCCGGTGGCCGCCGGCCAGGGCCCGGCCGACCAGCTCCTCATTGGTGTACGGCCCGTACACGTCCGACGTGTCGATCAGGGTGGCTCCCAGGTCGAGCGCCTGATGGATGACCGAGATCGACGTCTCGTCGTCGCGGGGGCCGGTGATGTCGTATCCGTGGCTCATGCCCATGCACCCGAGCCCGATGACGCCGACCTCGGGACCCGTACTGCCCAGCGTGGTGGTTCTCATGCGCCCCACGCTACGGCGGGCTCCGGCGTTCGGCGAACGCGTTGCGGCACCCCCGGCGACCGTCGACCTGTGGTCGACTGTCCGCATGGAGCTCTCCCGATTCCTCGACTGCCTCGGGGACGACTTCGCCCGGTTGCGGGCTGTCGCACCGACCAACCTCAGGGCAGCGGTGCCCAGCTGCCCCGGCTGGAGTGTCGCCGACCTGACCCGCCACGTTGGCGAGGTCTATCTCCACAAGACCCTGGCCATCCGCGACGGCGCCGAGCCCGAGCCCTGGCCGCCGGCGGAGCTGGCGAGCGAGGAGCCGCTGGCGTTGCTCGACCGGACGTACGCCGGGTTGCTGGCCGAGTTCGCGGCCCACGACCCGAAGGACCCGGCCGGCTCCTGGTACGCGCCGGGCCAGACCGTGGGCTTCTGGATACGGCGGATGGCGCAGGAGACCGTCATCCACCGCATCGACGCCGAGTTGGGCGTCGGTGTCCCGGTCGCGCCCGTCCCGGACGACCTCGCCGTCGACGGCGTCGACGAGCTGCTCAAGGTGTTCGTGGAGTATTCGGCGGCCGAGTGGGCCGACGACTTCAACAAGATCCTGGCCGATTCGCCGAGCTGGACGTGCGCGATCCGTACCGATGACGCGGCGTGGACGGTGCGTACCGAGCCGGGGCTGTTCCGCGTGACCGACGGCGTGGCCGACGCCGCCGACGTGACGGTGACCGGCCCGCCGGCGGCGATGCTGCGCTGGGCGTGGGGCCGGAACCTGACCGGTGAGCCGGGCGGCGTCACCGTCGAGGGTCCGGTCGAGGCGTTGACGCCGATGCGCCGCTGCATCGTCACCGCGACCCAGTGAGCTGTGCCGGCGGCTCCGCGCCGCGACCACCATAGAATCGATGGTGTTCACTGCCTTTGTCGGCGGTGTCGCTGGTGGCCAGCGCGGAGGGCGGTGCGGGAGATGGGACCGGACGAGCGGGAACGGCTGTTCGAAGGGGCGCGGGAGGCGTCGACGCGGCAGGACACCTGGGCGGAGGCGGACCGACTCTGGGTGCGGGTGATCGACGCCTACCGGCAGGCCGCGCAGGGCTCGGGCCGGGTCGACCGTCGCGACCAGCAGCAGCTGGCCCGGGCGCTGTGGCGGCGTGGGATGCTGCTGTCCGCTCATGGCAGGGCCGCGGACGGGATGGCGCCCGGCGGTGCGGCGGTCGCCCTCTTCGAGCGGGTGCATGACGCGGTGACGGCCGAGGGTGGCGACGTGACCGCTCCGGCGCGGGACGAGGCGCTCGCGGAGCTGATCACCGCACTGGTCGACCTGGCGGAGGTCGCGTTCGCCGCCGGTCAGCCCGTCACCCGGCTGGAGCTGGTGGAGCGGGCCGTGTCCGTGGGTCTGCGCACCGTCGCATCGCCGCCGGCCGCCGGCCCCCGGACCAGGGAGGCGATGGGCACCGCCTACCACAACCAGGCCGTCGCCCTGCTGCACCGGTCGGTCACGCGACCCGCCTCGGACGACTCCGTCCGGGAGGCGGCGCTGGCCGCGTCCCGGGCCTGCGAGCTGCGTCAGGGGCTGCTCGATCCGCTCCGCCCGCTGAGCCTGTGGGAGATGGCCAACACGTACGGGGTGTACGCGCAGTGCCTGGCGCTGATCCGGGATTTCGACCGCGCCGCGATGGTGCTGGGCCTCGGCAATCGGCTGGTGGAGCTGCTGGGGCCGGCCGGCGCGCAGCCCGCCCAGGCCCTGCGTGTGGCGGCCGAGATGGTGGCCCGGGAGAGGTCGGCGTCGGGCGCGACCGCCTCGCGCCGCTGGGGATGGCGGCGGCGCTGACCTCCCGGCCAGCGGGAATCCGCTCGCCCCGCCTTGCCATGCATCGTCATTGATCGATACTGTGCGCCCAGGCGCCGCCCCGCCTCAGGCCATCACAGTCGATCGACCGAAGCGGGTTCAGCATGCGCACACTGAGACTTGTCACGGCCCTGGCCGTCGCCGGCCTGCTCGCCGGTGCGGTGGCGATCACCGCCACACCGGCCAGCGCGGCGACCGCCGTGTTCTCCGTGACGAACAACTGGGGCAGCGGCTATCAGGGCCAGGTCACCGTCACCAACAACACCTCCGCACAGATCACCAGTTGGCGGGTCGAGTTCGACCTGCCGTCCGGGTCGAGCATCAGCCAGTCGTGGAACGCGCAGCAGGCCACCGCCGGTGGCCACTACACGTTCATCAACCTCTCCTGGAACGGGACCCTCGCCGCCGGCGCCTCGACCTCGTTCGGCTTCCTCGTCGCCGGCTCCGGCACCCCGGTCAACTGCACGGTGAACGGCGCGTCCTGCGCGGGCGGGCCGGCCCCGACGCCCACCCCGACGACCCCGACGCCCACACCGACGCCCACCCCGACCGTTCCGCCGCCGACCCCCGGCACCCCCGTCGAGCGGTACGGGCAGCTGCGGGTCTGCGGCACCGGAATGTGCGACAGGAACGGCGCGCGGGTGCAGCTGCGCGGCATCAGCAGCATGTGGCTCAACTGGGAGACGGCCCCCTACGCCGAGAACCTGTCCGCGCTGACCTGGATGCGGGACAACTGGAACCTCCAGGTGATCCGCGCGGCGATGGGCGTGGAGCCGGCGGGCGCGTACCTGAGTGACCCGGTCAAGGCCCGTACGCAGGTCGAGACGATCATCAACAACGCCGTCAGCGCCGGCGTGTACGTGATTGTCGACTGGCACGCGCACGAGGCGCAGCACAATCAGTCCGAGGCGGTCGCGTTCTTCGCCGACCTGGCGCGCCGCTACGGCAACCTGCCCAACGTCATCTGGGAGCCGTGGAACGAGCCGCTCCAGGTGAGCTGGACGGGCGTCATCAAGCCGTACCACCAGCCTGTGGTGGCCGCGATCCGCGCCGCCGACCCGGACAACATCGTCGTGCTGGGCACCCCGACGTGGTCGCAGGATGTGGATGCGGCAGCGGCCAGCCCGGTCGCCGGCACCAACCTGATGTACACGCTGCACTTCTACTCGTGCACCCACGGCGCGTCGCTGCGCGCGAAGGGCGACGCGGCGATCCGGGCCGGTCTGGCGCTGTTCGTCACCGAGTGGGGTGCCAGTCACGCCGACGGAGGCCTCGACGGCCGGGCCTGCCTTCCCGAGGCGCAGACCTGGGTGGACTGGATGAAGGCGAACGGCATCTCCTGGACCGCGTGGAAGCTCGACGTCGGCACCGACACCACCAACCTGCTCAGCGCCGGCGCGCCGGTGACCGGCGGGTGGAACAACTACCTGCACGGCCACGCGCCGTTCGTGGTCGCCAACATGAGATGACGACGTTCGGGCCCAGCTCCGACCGGGAGCTGGGCCCGCGCCGCGACTGCGACCAGCGGCGGCGAAGGCGTTATCCTGCGCCGGTGGAGGTCACGGCGGAGGGTGAGCGGCTGGCCGCCGACCTGGGCCGCTGGCTGGACGACCTGACCTTCGTCGACCTGGACGCCGACGAGGTCACCGCACGGGTGATCGACTCGGTGGTGGGGTGGGCCGAGGCTCAGGGCTGGCGGGTCTACCGGCGGGCACCCAGTGTCCTGCCGTTGCCACCGCCGCTGGAGCAGCGACACTCGGTCCTCGACGTGGCGTGCGCCCGCCCCGGCGGCCCGCCGGTGGTCGTGGAGGTCGACCACACCGACCGGGCGCGGACGGTGCAGAAGCTGCGGGCGGAGGCGGCCGCCGGCCGCATCCCGATCTGGGTGCGCTGGGGCGTCGGCCGTTTCACCGCGCCGCCACCGCCGGTGCGGATGGTGACCTGCGAGGTGACCCGGCGCGCCGGGCCGGCGGGGCGGGGTCGGCTGCACAGCCGGACCGGCGACCGCCCCCCGCCGGCGCACTCCATCGGTGGCGGCACGGCGGACGCGCAGGCGCTGCCCATCCCGCTGACCGACCCGGAGCAGCCGATCTGACCGACGCGCTTCCTGGACCGACACGGTTACGGACGCGGGTAAGGGCAAACTGAAGCGAATCGTAAGCGGGACCCGACAGAGTTCTGGGTGTCACCGAGAGCACCGCCGACAACCAGGAGACCCCCGATGCGCAAGCTCATCAACTCGACCTACATCACCCTCGACGGCGTCATCGAGAACCCCATGTGGACCTCGCCGTACTTCGAAGAGGAGGCCGCCAGCCTCGCCGGCGAACAGACCAACGCCGCGGACGCGATGCTGATGGGCCGGGCCACCTACGACGGCATGTCCGTCGCCTGGCCGAGCATGGACGAGAACGACCCGAGCACCGGCGCGGCGTACTTCAACAACGTCAAGAAGTACGTCGCCTCGACCACCCTGACCAACCCCACCTGGAACAACACGGAGGTGCTCCAGGGCGACCTGGTCGAGGCGGTCACCAAGCTCAAGGCCCAGGAGGGCAAGGACATCATCCAGTACGGGTACGGCTCGGTCACCGCGCAGCTGGTCCGGGCGGGCCTGGTGGACGAGGTCCGGTTCTGGATCCACCCCGTGCTGGAGGGCGGCCCGAGCCTGACGACGCCGCTGACGGACGTCAAGGCGTCGTTCGAGCTGATCGACACCCGGGTGCACAAGAACGGCGTGATCATCGCCTCGTACCGGCCGAAGACGGCCAGCTGACCACTGATCAGAGCTGAGCCCGGGCCTGGCCCGGGCTCAGCTTCGCGCCCTCGGCGACCAGCGCGTCGAAGCGTTCCCGCCCCAGGGCGGCCAGAACGCGGACGCTCACCCGGTCGGTGTCGTCGCGTTCCGCCGGGGCGGCCGGGGCCTGCGCGGCGACCCGGGCGGCCGCCGCCGCGCCCAGGAGTCGGGCGGCGACCTCGGGGGAGCGCACCGCCGACGCCATCCCCTCCAGCGGGGTGACCGCGTCCCGTGAGGTCCCTATCGCCTCGGCGGCCTCGAACGCCTCGATGTGCAGGGCCAGCGCCGCATCCGGGTCACCGGCCTGCTCGACCGCGTAGCCCAGCTCGACCAGGCTCATCGGCAGGTAGAGCGCGGGCTGGATCTCCGCGCGACCCTGCTCGGCGAGGTGCGTGAGGTGGGCGACGGCCACGTCGAGCTTGCCGTCGCGGCGGGCGGCCAGCCCGAGGCTCATCTCCGCGAAGACCAGCGCACTGGGCATGGCCTGCTCCACCGCCAGCTGGTACGCGCGCTCGGCCAGCTCCCGGCCCTGCGCGTAGTCGCGGGTCTGCACCGCGAGCCAGGCCAGCCACGACAGCTCGGCGCACACCTGCGGCCACAGCGCCAGCTCCTCGGCCCAGCGCAGCCCCTCCTGGTGCAGGGTGGCGGCGCGCTCGTGCTCACCGCGCATGTCAGCCAGCCCACCCACCCACTCGGTCGCCTGGAGCCGGCCCCACCGGTCACCGAGGTCCGCGAACAGCGCGGCGCTACGGGTTGCGGTGTACTCCAGCGTGACCTGGTCCCCGTTGGCGTGCGCGATCATCGCCCGGGAGCTGAGCACCGCGGCCTCGGTCCACGGATCGGCGGAGGCAGCGGGTAGCAGCTCCGACGCCAGGGCCAGGTCGCTGTGGCCGAGCACCGCGTGGGCCGCGAACCAGGCACCGCGGCCGTCCGGGTCACCGGCCAGCGCGGCGCGGACACCGGCCGGGTCGATCGGGTCGCCCTGCACCAGCGCGAAACCGACGCGCCAGGGCGCGGCGCGGGACTCCTGCGTCGGGTCACCCGGCACCGCCAGCGCCCGCCGCGCCTCGGTGAGCCGGCCGCGCAGATACCAGTACCAGCTCAACGCGATCGCCAGTCGCAGCCCGCCGCCGTGGGCCAGCGCCGATCGCAGGTTCGCCGCCTCCGCGTCGAGCAGCGCCAGCCACCGTTGCTGGTCGGCGCCGCGCAGCTGCGGGTCGGCGCGTTCGGCCAGCTCGGTGTAGTACGCGGCGTGCCGCGCGCGTACCTCGTCGGCGTCGGTCAGGCGGTCCAGGCAGAACGCGGCGACCGATTCGAGCAGCCGGTAGCGCGGCACGACGCCGGCGTCGTCGAGCACCACCAGCGACCGGTCCACCAGCCGGGCCAGCGTGTCCAGATCGGTGTGGCAGACCCGCTCGGCGGCCTCCGGGGTGCAGCCGTCATTGAACACCGCGAGCCCGGCGAGCACCGCCCGTTCGCCCTCGTCGAGCAGGTCCCAGCTCCAGCCGATCACCGCGGTGAGCGTCCGCTGTCGCGGCGGCACGTCCCGTTGCTGGGTGGTGAGCAGCCGGAACCGGTCGTCCAGCCGGTCCACCACGCCGTGCACACCGAGCGCGCGGACCCGGGTCGCCGCCAATTCCAGCGCCAGTGGCAGGCCGTCAAGGCGGCGGCAGAGCTGGGCCACCGCGGGAGCGGTCCGGTCGTCGAGGCGGAAGCCGCGCTGCTGCGCGGTGGCGCGGGCGGCGAACAACCGGGCCGCCGCCGAGCGCCGGACCGCATCCAGGTCGCCGTCCTCCGGCACGGACAGCGGGGGTACCTCCCAGAGCAGTTCCCCGGTGAGGCCGAGCGGCTCCCGGCTGGTGGCGAGCACGCTCACCTCGGGCGCGTCGCGCAGGACCCGGGCCACCAGGTCGGCGACCGGCTCGATCACGTGTTCGCAGTTGTCCAGCACCAGCAGCAGGTGTCGGTGTCGCAGCGCGGCGGTGAGCCGGTCGGCGGGGGACAGGCTCGTACCGGCGGTCTCGCGGGTGTCCAGCGCGCCCAGTATCTGCTCGGCGATGCGTGGGTCACCGGCGGGCAGCGGCGCCAGCTCGACCAGGTGCACACCGTCCGGAAGGGCCTGTGTACGGGCCGCCTCGGTGGCCAGCCGGGTCTTGCCGACGCCGCCCGGGCCGACCAGCGTGACCAGCCGCTGCCGCGGCAGCAGGGCCCGCAGCTCGGCCAGCGCCTCGGCCCGCCCGACCAGCTCGTCCAGCTGCGCCGGCAGGCTGTTGCGGATGATCGCGGCCTTCGGTGGCGGGCTGAGACCGGCGTCCTGTTCGAGGATCCTGCGGTGCAGGGCGACCAGCTCCGGCCCGGGGTCGAGACCCAGCTCGTCGGCGAGCCGGTCGCGCAGCTCGGCGTAGCTGTCCAGCGCTTCGGACTGGCGGCCGGCCGCGTACAGGGCGCGGAGCTGCACCGCTCGCAGGCCCTCGCGCAGCGGGTGCCGGGCGACCAGCTCCGCCAGATCGGCCGCGACGAGGTCGTGCTCGCCCCGGAGCACCCGAGCCTCGGCCAGCCGCTCGTGCACGGTGAGGCGCTGCTCCGCGAGCCGGGTCGCCTCCGCGTGGACGAACCCGGCGTCGGCCATGTCGGCGTACGCCTCGCCGCGCCAGAGCGCGAGGGCCTCGGTCAGCCGCTCGACGTCGGTGCACCGGGCCAGTTCGGCGAACCGGTCGGCGTCGACCGCGCCGGCCCGCAGCAGGTACCCGGGCGGCCGGGACTCGATCATCTCGCGGGCACCCGGCTCGGCGTCGTTGAGCGCCTTGCGCAACTGCGACACCCGCACCTGGAGGGCGCCAGCGGGATTGGCGGGCGCGTCGTCGCCCCACAGGTCGTCGATGAGGCGGTCCGCCGAAACCACCTGGTTGCGGTTGGTCAGCAGGTCGGCCAGCAGCGCCCGGACCTTGGTGCCGGGCACCACCACCGGCTCGCCGGCGTCCGTGGTGACGGCGAGTGGTCCGAGCACCCCGAACTGCACGGCGGTCATCCTAGGCCCTAGCCGCGGTAAGGCCACCTGAAGCCGACCGTAAGCGCTCCGGCGCATCGTGTGGGCATGGACATCCACCACGAAGAGCACGGCAGCGGCGATGGCCGCCCGCTGGTGCTGATCCACGGTGCGCTCTCCGGCATCGGCACCTCGTTCGGCGCGATCCTGCCGCTCCTGGCGAAGACCCGGCGGGTGATCGCGGTCGAGTTGCAGGCACACGGTCACACGCCGGATGTCGACCGTCCGCTGACCGTGGAGCACTTCGCCGCCGACGTGGTCGAGTTGCTGGACCGGCTCGGCATCGCGCGGGCGGACGTGTTCGGCTGGAGCATGGGCGCGGCGGTGGCCCTGCGCCTGGGCACCGACCACGCGGCCCGGGTCGGCCGGTTGGTGCTCGCCTCGGTGAGTTTCGACGACGCGGGCCTGCATCCCGGGCTGCTCGACGGGATCCAGGACCTGCGACCGGAGCACCTGCACGGCTCGGAGTTCCACGAGGAGTACCTGCGGACTGCGCCGGACCCGGCGGGCTGGGCCAATCTGGTCACGAAGATGACGGTGCTGGACGCGAACCTGCCGCAGTGGGCCCCGGAGCGGATCGCCGAGCTGGCCGCGCCGACCATGATCGTGCTGGCCGACGCGGACATCGTCCAGCCCGAGCACGCGGTGCGGATGTTCCGACTGCTCGGCGGCGCGGTGCCCGGCGACCTGACCGGTCTGCCGGCCTGCCGGTTGGCCATCCTGCCCGGCACCACCCACACGTCGATCCCGCAGCGCGCCTGCTGGCTGGCCCCGATGATCGACGAGTTCCTGGACGACGTCTAGCCGATGCCCTCTATTCGGCTCTGCGGCGGACCGCCGCGAGCATGCGCCGCATGCCGATCACATGGCCGCCCGATCTCAGGAGGAGTTGTCGGTACAGGCCGCCGGCCAGGCCGGGGAAGGCGGCTCGCGTCTCGGCCCGCAGCTGTGACCGGCCCCGACCGATGGGCTCGAGGCGGAAGATCAGCGCGTAGGTTGAGAACCGATGGCTGCCGCGCAGAGCCAGTTCCCGACCGGGGATCGCGGTGACCACCCGGAAGCCGGGGAACGTCGAGCCTTCGGCGAGCGGCCGTGGCCCGGATGTGTCCGGGTCGGCGGCACCCACCAGGCGCGCGTAGCCGGCCATGCCGGGCCGGGAGAAGGACCCTTCGACGATGTCCGCCAGGTGGGGCCAGACCTCGACGGTCTCCGCCGCGATGACCGTGGCGTGCTCGTCCACGTAGGGCAATGAGTCGATCCGCATCAGCACCTCCCCCGCTGCACCGTCCATTCTCGCCCGCCCAGACCGAAGTTCGCCGTCTCTGGTCATAGCGTGCGGCCGATTTGCCAGGTAGAAACATGCCTATCCCTTCGACTCGGCTCAACCTTCGGTCGGAGGGCCCAGAGAGCGCTCTCACCGCCCCCAGCTGTGCCGGAGGTACGGTCCGGCCACGGAGAGGACGAACCGCATGACAACCCAGCCCCGACGGGTGCGCCGGCGAATTGGTCGCACCCTCTTTCTCGCGGTCGTGCTGATCACCGCGGTCACGGCGACCAGCACCGCCGCTGCCGCCGGCCGGCCGACGCACGGCGCCCCGGACTTCGGGCCCAACGTCACGATCTTCGACCCCAGTATGCCGGTCAGCGAGATCCAGCAGACGCTGGACGCGGCGCACGCCCGGCAGGTCGACAATGAGATGGGCGCCGCGCGGCACGCCTACCTGTTCAAACCGGGCACGTACGGGACGGCCGAGCAGCCGTTGCAGGCCAAGGTCGGCTACTACACCGAGGTGTCCGGCCTGGGCGCCTCGCCCACCGACGTCACCGTCAACGGCAAGATCGAGGTGTACAACCGTTGCCTGGCCGACGGCGGCGCCGGCAACTGCCTCGCGTTGGTCAACTTCTGGCGCACCCTGTCCAACCTCTCGCTCACCATCAACGCGGCCGGCCAGGACGGCTGCCGGTCCTCGGCGAACTTCTGGGCGGTGTCCCAGGCGGTGTCGATGCGCCGCCTGAACATCAGCGGCGGTGGCCTGTCCCTGATGGACTACTGCACCGCGGGCCCGCAGTACGCCAGCGGCGGGTTCATCGCCGACTCCCGGCTGCCGGCCACCACCAACGGCTCGCAGCAGCAGTGGCTGACCCGCAACAGCGAGGTCGGCAGCTGGTCCAACGCGGTGTGGAACCAGGTCTTCGCGGGCGTCGAGGGCGCGCCGGACGACGCCTCCTTCCCGGACCCGCCCTACACGACGCTGGAGACCACCCCGCTGAGCCGGGAGAAGCCCTACCTCTTTGTCGACGGCAAGGGCCGCTACAACGTCCGCGTGCCCGCCGCGCAGCACGACAGCCGGGGGGTCTCCTGGGCCGACGGCCTGACGCCGGGGCGGACCATCGGAATCGGTGACTTCTTCATCGCCAAGCCGTCCGACCCGGTGCACGTCATCAACAGCCAGCTCGCGCGCGGCAAGCACCTGCTGCTCACCCCGGGCACGTACGACATCGCGCGCAGCATCGAGGTCCGGCGCGCCAACACGGTGGTGCTCGGCATCGGGCACGCCACGCTCACCGCGGTGAACGGCGCCATCCCGCTGGACGTCGCCGGTGTCCCCGGTGTCGTCGTCGCCGGCGTCACGATCGACGCCGGCCGGGTCGAGTCGCCGGTCCTGCTACGGGTGGGTCAGCAGCACGGCCGCAACGTCAGCACGCCGGGCAACCCGACCACGCTGTCCGACGTGTACTTCCGGGTCGGCGGCCCGCACATCGGCCGGACGAACACGGCGCTGGAGGTCAACAGCGACAACGTGCTCATCGACCACACCTGGGTGTGGCGCGGCGACCACGGCGTCGAGGGCTTCACCGAGGGCGTCAACGGCGACACGGACCGCTGGCGGACCAACACCGGTCGCTACGGCGCGGTCATCAACGGCGACCACGTGACCGCGACCGGCCTGTTCGTCGAGCACTTCCAGCGGTACAACACCGTCTGGAACGGCGAGCACGGCACGACGATCCTCTACCAGAACGAGCTGCCGTACGACCCGCCGACGCAGGCCGACTGGATGCACGGTGCCGTCGAGGGTTGGGCCGGCTACAAGGTCGGTGACCGGGTGCGGCACCACACCCTGTACGGCGGCGGGGTCTACGTCTTCAACCAGAACAATCCGTCGATCCACACCGAGAACGGCTTCGAGGTCCCGGTCACTCCGGGGGTACGGCTGCACCACATCATGACCGTCAACCTCAGCGCCGGCACGATCGACCACGTGGTCAACGGCGTCGGTGACGCGGCCGACATGACCAAGGTCGGCGCACCGGTCTACGTCACGCAGTACCCGACTCCGTAGGTATCCCGGGCGTACCGAACGGGGGCCGGAGCCAGCGCGGCTCCGGCCCCCGCCGTCTCCTGGTGTTCCGCAACTTCTCGGCACTCAGTTACTTGCGATTCGTTAGCGGACAATTTCATCGATCAGTCGAAGTCTTGCGGGCTGGCGACCGCTACTGCCACGATGACCGTCAATGCCTTCCGTCCCGAAGGAGTGGTCGTCATGGCGGTCTCCCGCCGCAGGTTCGTCACATCGGTGCTGGCAGGGTCCGCCCTCGCCGCCGCCTCCACCACCGAACTGCTCGCCACCGGCACCGGCCCGGCCCGCGCCGCGAGTCCCCCCGGGGACGTGGTCGGCAAGGTGACGGTCGGCTACCAGGGCTGGTTCAGCTGCCCCGGCGACTCGGCGCCGATCGGCGGCTGGTGGCACTGGAGCCGCGACCGGTTCCAGCCGCCCTCGCCCGGCAACACCACCATCGTGTCCTGGCCGGACACCCGCGAGTACACGCACACATACCCCACCGCCTACCCCAACCTCGGCAACGGGTCGCCGGCCACCCTCTTCTCCTCGTACGACCAGCAGACCGTGGACACCCACTTCCGCTGGATGCAGGAGTACGGCTGTGACACCGCCGCGTTGCAGCGGTTCAACCCGTTCGACGACGAGGGGCCGACCCGCGACGCGACGACGCAGAAGGTGCGTTCCGCCGCCGAGCGCCACGGCCGCAAGTTCTACATCATGTACGACGTCACCGACTGGCTGAACATGCAGTCGGAGCTGAAGACCGACTGGACGACGAAGATGTCCGCGCACACCGTGTCCAGCGCGTACGCCCGGCAGAACGGCAAGCCGGTCGTCTGCATCTGGGGCTTCGGCTTCAGCGAACCCAGCCGGCCCTTCGCGCCGGCGCCCTGCCTCGAGGTCGTCAACTGGTTCAAGGCGCAGGGCTGTTACGTCATCGGTGGGGTGCCGACCTGGTGGCGACAGGGGATCGAGGACTCCCGCCCCGGCTTTCTCGACGTCTACCACGCGTTCAACATGATCTCGCCGTGGATGGTCTACCGGACCACCACCCTGGAGGGCCTCGACTCGTACTACAACAACGTCAACATTCCGGACCTGGCCGACTGCGCGGCGCGCGGCATCGACTACCAGCCCTGCGTGATGCCCGGTGACCTCGCCGGGGGGCATCGCCGCCACGGCGACTTCTACTGGCGGCACATCTACAACATGGTCCGACTCGGCTCGCAGGGGCTCTACGTGTCCATGTTCGACGAATACAACGAGGGCAACCAGATCGCCAGGACGTCCGAGACCCAGGCCACCACCCCGGCCGGCGCGAACATCCGGGCCCTGGACGAGGACGGAGTGGCTTGCTCCTCCGACTACTACCTGCGGATCACCGCCGACGGCGGTCGGATGCTCAAGGGGCAGCTCGCCCTCACCCCGGTGCGTCCCACGCCACCGATGGTCGGTGGGCCCCCGCCGACCGGTGGAAACCTGGCCGCCGGCCGACCCACCTCGGCGAGCAGCCAGAACGGCCCGTACCCGGCGTCGAACGCGGTGGACTCCGACGCCGGCAGCTACTGGGAGAGCGGCAACGGCGCCTTCCCGCAGTGGTGGCAGGTCGACCTCGGCGCCAGTCACCAGGTCGGACGGCTCGTGGTGCGGCTGCCCGCCGGCTGGGGGGAGCGTACCCAGACCATCACCGTGCTGGGCAGCGTCGACGGCAACTCCTTCGGCACCATCGCCCCGGCCGCCGGCTTCACCTTCGACCCGGCGACCGGCAACAGCGTCACCCGTACGCTGCCGGCCACCGCCGCCCGGTACGTCCGGCTCAGCATCGGCGGCAACACCGGCTGGCCGGCCGGGCAGCTCGCCCAGGTCGAGGTGTACGCCGCGACCGGCACGCCGGACACCCCGCCCACCGCGCCGACCGGGCTCACCGTGACCGGCCGGACGGCGACCAGCGTGTCGCTGGCCTGGACGGCGTCCACCGACGACGCCGGGGTCAGCGGTTACCAGGTGCGCCAGGGCGGCACGGTCGTCGCCACCGTCACGGGCACCACGGCGACCGTGAACGGGCTCAGCCCGACCACCGGTTACAGCTTCACCGTCACGGCGCGGGACACCGCGGGCAACACCTCCGCGCCGTCGAACGCCGTCACGGTCACCACGGACGCGCCGGCCAACGCGGACCTCGCCCGTGGCCGACCCACCGCCGAGAGCAGCCACACCCAGAGCTACGGATCAGGCAACGTGGTCGACGGCGACCCGAACAGCTACTGGGAGAGCGTCAACAGCGCCTTTCCACAGTGGGTGCAGGTCGACCTGGGCGCATCGCGCACCGTCGGGCGGGTGGTGCTCAAACTGCCGCCGGCGGCGGCCTGGGCGACCCGGACGCAGACCCTCGCGGTGCAGGGCAGCGCCGACGGGACCAGCTTCGGCACGCTGGTCGCTGCCGCCGGGCGCACGTTCAACCCGGCCACCGGCAACCAGGTGGCCCTCACGTTCACCGCCGCGCAGACCCGCTACCTGCGGATCACCGTCACCGGCAACACCGGCTGGCCGGCGGGGCAACTGGCGGCGCTGGAGGTGTACGCGAGCTGACCGCGAGCTGACCGCGAGCGGGCGGCCATCGGAGAGGACGGGTGGCCGCCCCCGTGTCAGCCCGTCGGCTGCTGCATCCGGCGCAGGTCGTCCGCCGGATGGATGGTGCGTACCGGGTCCGGCACCGGCCCGCGCCGTCGCCACTCGCGCGGGTAGCCGAGGGAAACCTCCTCGAAGCGCACCCCGTCATGGAACGTCGTACGAGGAATGTGCAGGTGCCCGTAGACCACGGTGGCCGCACCGAAGCGCAGGTGCCAGTCCCGGGTCCGCACGGTGCCACACCACTGGGCGAACTGCGGATACCACAGGACGTCGGTGGGTGCGCGCACCAGTGGATAGTGGTTGACCAGCACGGTCGGCAGGTCCGGGTCGCGCTCGGCCAGCCGGCGCTCGGTCTCGGTGACCCGGGCCTCGCACCACGCCTCCCGGCTCGGGTAGGGGTCGGGGTGCAGCAGGGCCTCGTCGGTGCACACCACCCCGGCCTCGTACGCCAGGTCCAGCGACTGCTGCTTGGTGCTCGCCTCGGGCACCCGGAACGTGTAGTCGTACAGCACGAAGAGCGGGGCGACCGTGGCCGGACCACCCTCGCCTTCCCACACCGGGTACGGATCCTCCGGCGTGACGACCCCCAGCCGCCGACACAGCCGCACCAGCTCGCGGTAGCGCTCCTCGCCGCGCAGCCGCACCGGGTCGTCGGGCGGTGTCCACAGTTCGTGGTTGCCCGGCGCCCAGAGCACCCGCGCGAACCGGCTGCTGAGCAGCCCGAGCGCCCACTCGATGTCGGCGTACCGCTCGGCCACGTCGCCGGCGACGAGCAGCCAGTCACAGTCGTTGCCCGGGCGCAACTCCCGCACGAACGAGCGGTTCTCGGGATAGCCGATGTGCAGGTCGCTGACGGCCCGCAGCCGGGGCGGAAGGCTCACGCCCCGAGACTAGGTGTTCTGTCCAGAGAGGTTGGGGACGCGGCTGGCAGGTGGGCCGGCATATCCGGCGATCCGGCGGGAAAGCGCTGACGTCCGACAGCCCGAACCGGAGCAGGAGAAGAACATGCCTTTCATCACCGTGGGTACGGAGAACTCCGCGCCCATCGACCTGTACTACGAGGACCACGGATCCGGTCAGCCGGTGGTCCTGATCCACGGCTTCCCGTTCAACGGGGCGACCTGGGAGAAGGAGACCACGGCGCTGCTCAACGCCGGATACCGGACGATCACCTACGACCGTCGCGGCAACGGCAACTCCGCCCAGCCGGCGTTCGGGTACGACTACAACACGTTCGCCGCGGACCTCGACATCCTGATGAACGAACTGGACCTGCGCGACGCGATCCTGGTGGGTCACTCGATGGGCACCGGTGAGGTGGTCCGCTACCTGGGCAACTACGGCTCGCAGCGGGTGAGCAAGGCGGTGCTGCTCAGCCCGCTGCAACCGATGCTGGCCAAGGCCCAGGACAACCCGGAGGGCGTCGAGAGGAGCCTCTTCCAGGGTTTCCAGCAGGCCATCATCAAGGACCGCTTCGCCTACCTGACCCAGTTTTGCGACGCGTTCTTCAACTACAGCGAGAACAAGGGCAAGCTGGTCAGCGAGGAGGCGTACCACGCGCACTGGCAGATCGGCACGATGGCCTCCGGCAAGGCCACCCACGACTCCGTAACCGCCTGGCAGGAGGACTTCCGGCCCGACCTGCCGAAGATCGACGTGCCGGTCCTGATCATCCAGGGCGACAAGGACAACGTGCTGCCCTTCCCGGTGACCGGCCAGCGGCTCGGGCCGATGCTGCCGACCGGTCAGCTCATCACGCTCAAGGGCGCGCCGCACGGCATCCCGTGGACACACGCCGACGACATCAACAAGGCGGTGTTGAACTTCATCAAGCAGCCGGCCAAGGCTCGGGCCTGATCCGTACCGGCATCTGATCGGACGCCAGCGCGGCGGTCCCGCCGCCACACCCGGCCCACGCAGGCCCTCGGGCTCGCGTGGGCCGGGCGGCGTCGACGGTCAGGGCCGGCGGGCCACCACCGCGCCGTTGGCGCCCGGGGCGTCGAACGGCACCGTGTGGACGTCCACGAAGCCGGCGTCGGCGAGCCAGGCGACGTACTCGGCGCCCGAGTAGTTCCGGCCGCCCTCGGTCTCGACCAGCATGTTCATGCCCATCAGAGCGGCTTCCGGCGGCCCGGTGCGCTCATCGTTGAGCAGCAGCTCGCAGATGACGACCGTCCCACCGGGCGGGAGCGCCGCGTGGCACCGGGCCAGCAACGCGCGATTCGTCGGTTCGTCCCAGTCGTGCAGGATCATGCTGAGCAGGATGACGTCGTGCCCGCCCGGCAGCGCCGGGTCGGCGAGGAAGTCGCCGGGCAGCGTGTCGATCCGCCCGGTCAGGCCGGCCGCGGCGATCCGCTCCTCGGCCCGCGCGCAGACGTGCGGCAGGTCCAGGATGGTCGCCCGCAGTCCCGGCAGGCGGCGGCAGAACTCGATCGGGAACGCTCCGGCACCGCCGCCGACGTCGAGCAGCCGGCGGTGCGCGGAGAAGTCGTACGCGTCGGCCAGCGCACCGGCGGTGAAGCTGGACGTGGAGTACATGGCGTCCCAGAACTGCGCCAGCATCTCCGGGTCGGTGGTGTCGAACATCGACTGCTGGGCCTGCGGGTCCCAGGTCAGTGGCCGGTCGGTGCGCAGCGCCTCCCCGATGCGGTGCCAGGGCAGGTAGGTACGCAGGTCGGAGTAGCGGACCTGGGCTCCGAAGTAGTACGGGCCACCCTTGACCAGGAACTGCTCGGCCAGCGCCGAGTTGCGGTAGCCGTCGCCGGCCTTCTCCAGCAGGCCGAGCGAGGCGGTCGCGGCCAGCGCACGTCGGCGCCGGCTAGCTGGGTCGGCGGGCCAGCCGCCGACTGGCCCAGCGTGCGCCGAGGCTCACCGCCGTGCTGCCGATCGCCATCCCGACCAGCACCAGGACCGCCCCGACGGCCCACAACCCGCTGTCGTCGGACGACAACGCCCCCCACGACCAGGCCGCCGTGAAGGCCACCGTCATCACCGGCGCCACCAGCCACGGGCTCAGCCGCGTGCCGGCGAGCACGGCGAGCAGCGCGAGCGTCAGCACGCAGCCGATCACCTGCCACGCCTCGTACGGGCCGCTGCGCGAACCGGTCTGCGGGTCGACGTCGTACTCGGTGTCCCAGCCCAGCCAGAGCAACCACACCCCGACCGTGGCCGCCGCCAGGAACAGAGCCCCGCGCAGTGGTTGTGTACCCCTCGTCGCTGTCATCCGGAGATCATCCCCTGCGGTGGCGCGGTTCGAACAGACTCCGACCGAGCGTGCCCCGCCGCCTCACAGCGTCGGGGCGGGACCGGTCGAGTCGCGGACGACCAGCAGGTGCCCGGTGGAGCGCCGCCGGGGACGCGTCGAGCGGGGCTTGAGCGCCAGGCTGAGCGCGGTACGACCCATCTCGGTCATCGGCAGCCGGATGGTGGTGAGGCTGGGCGCGAGGTCGGCCGCCACGGAGACGTCGTCGAAGCCGACGACCGACATCCGCCCGGGGACCGGGACGCGGCGGGACCGCAGCGCCGACAGCACCCCCATCGCCATCGCGTCGTTGAGCGCGATGATCGCGGTCGTCTCCGGGTGTTCGTTCAGGATCTGCTCGGTGACCGCCCGCCCGCCGCCCCGGGTGAAGTCGCCGTGCACGACGGCGAGGTCGGCCGGGGTCAGCCCGCGCTGCCGCAGTGCCGACGAGACGCCGGCGAGCCGGTCGGCGACCGTGGTGAGACCGGCGCTGCCCGCGGCGACCGTGATCCGCCCGTGGCCGAGATCTATCAGGTGGTGGGCGAGCGCGTTGCCGCCGGCCTCGTTGTCGGGCAGGACGGCGTCGACGCCGAGCGCGTGCCGCCCGATCGCGGCCACCCGGCCGCCGTGGTCCTGGAACGCCGCCAGCTCGGCCCTGGCCTCGGCCTCCACCCGGGGGTCGTCGTACCCCGAACCGCTGATCAGGATGATGCCGACCCGCTGGGCGATGAGGTGGCGGAGTTGTTGCAGCTCGTAGTCGGGGTCCCGGCCGGACTGACAGATCTGCACCAGCAGCCCCTGCTCGGCGGCGAGCTGGATGACCCCGCCGGCGATCTCGGAGAAGTAGGGGTCGTCGACCTGGTGGACGATCAGGCCCACGGTGGAGCTGGCGCCGCCGGCGAGCGTGCGGGCGTACGGGTTGGCGACGTACCCCAGCTCGCGGGCGACCCGACGGACCCGGTCGGCCACCTCGGCGCTGACGCCGTCGCGGCCGGCGAGGGCCCGGGAGGCGGTCGCCAGCGAGACGTCGGCGCGATCGGCCACGTCGACGAGGCGCGGCCGCTGGCCAGCCCTGGGCATCCGCGACTCCCCGGAAACATCCATGTCACCCGATCTATTGCCAGTGACGCTGATCGAAGCCTAGGGTACGTAAGCGCTTACGTAAGCGCTTACGTACCCGGCACCGGCGTGCCGTGAAATGAGGTGAACCGATGTCCAGGGCCAGACGAGCGGCCGTCGCCACCGTCTCCCTCCTGGCGATCGGCGCGCTCACCGGAGCGGGGGCGCCCCCGGCGCAGGCGGACCGGCATCGCCCGTCCGACGTCCACCCCGCCCTGCGAGCGCACCTGGTCGCCGCCTACGACTTCGACCACCCGGTGCCGGGCGACGCCGCGCTGGAGCGCGACCAGGGCCGCTCCGGCACCGAGATCGAGCTGGTCAACGGCGGCGCCGCCATGCGGGTACGGGACCACGCCTACCGGGGCAGCGGCAACGCGGTGCGGACCCGGCAGGTCGACCCGGCGGTGGCCGGCAACGACGACTGGAAGGCCGGCACCTGGTCAGCCAGCGGGGTGCGCACCCTCCGCGCCTTCAGCGCGACCGCGGGCACCACCGTGATGGGCTGGTTCAAGCTGGAGATGGACAACCCCCTGCCCAACTCCACCACCGCCGACCCGAACGACCGGTACAACGCCATCGGCCTGGCCGGGGTGCTGACCGGCGACTCCGACGGCCACGGCGTCCGGGCCCTGCTCGAGCTGATCGACGTCGACGGTGAGCTGCGCCTCGTCGCGCTCGGCCGGCGCCTCGACGGCGGCAACTCGCAGACGTTCGCGGCGAGCCAGGACTGGCGTGACCTGCTGCCGGCGGGGGAGTGGGTGCACCTCGCCGCCACCTTCGACTTCGGCACCGGCGCCCTTGCCCTCTACCGCAACGGCGAACCGGTCAGCGGCTTCTACACCCGCACCGACGACCCGTGGCTCGTGTCCGGGCCGGGCCCGCACGTGACCACCGCGTCCGACCCCCGGGGCATCAAGATCGGCGGAAGCTTCCCCCAGGACACGGTGGAGCGGAACCCGTGTGACTGCCGCATGGACGGCCTGATGTTCCTCGACAGCGTGGTCTCCGCGAGCGATGTGCGGAGGCAGTACCGCCACCTGGCCCGCTGACCACCCTCGGCACCGTCCCACCGAGAAGGAGACACGCGTGCTCATCCTCCACGACAGCGCCCACGGTATCCGCAGGTCCGTGTTGACGGCCGGCCTCACCGCCGTGGTGCTGATCCTGTCCACCGTGCTCGCGACGCCCGCCCGGGCCGCGGCCGACGCGGTGTACGACCCGGTCCCCGAGATGCCGATCCAGTCCCGGCTCGGGCTGGTCCTCAGCGAGTACGCCAGCTTCCCGCAGTCGCAGCCGAACCCGGCACCGACCGATCAGCGGCTCATGCGTACCGCCCGGATCAACACCATCATGGAGGTGCCCGACGGCTCCGGCCGGCGCGCGGTGCCCGACCTGAACGGCAGCCTCTACCTGGTCGAAGATGGCGTGCCGCACGTCTACCTCGACGTGGCGGCGACCTTCGCGCCGCAGTTCTTCTCCGGCCGCGGCCTGGGCCAGGGCTTCGGGTACGTCGCCTTCCACCCCGAGTTCGGCGCCAACGGCCGGTTCTACACCATCCACACCGAGCAGGCGTCGGCGACGACCACCACGCCGGACTACGCCCAGGCCGGCACGATCTACCACGGTGTCATCACCGAGTGGACGGCGACCGACCCGAGCGCCGACACGTTCGCCGGCACCCGCCGGGAGGTCCTGCGCATCGGGTTCGGCGGCCAGGTGCACGGCATCCAGGAAATCAACTTCAATCCCACCGCGAAGCGCCACGATCCCGACTACGGCCTGCTGTACCTGGCGGTCGGCGACGGCGGTCTGGGCGTGCGCAACACCGACCCGCAGAACCTGGGCATGCCGCACGGCAAGCTGCTGCGGATCGGCCCCCGGGGCACCAACGCCGCCAACGGGCGCTACGGCATCCCACCCAGGAACCCGTTCGTCGGCCGCGCCGGCGCGCTCGGCGAGATCTACGCCCTGGGCTTCCGCGACCCGCACCGCTTCAGCTGGGACCGCGCGACCGGCCGCATGTACCTCGGGCACATCGGTGAACACGCCATCGAGGCGATCTACGAGGTCCGCGCCGGCGACAACTTCGGCTGGAGCGAGCGCGAAGGATCCTTCGTCTTCGACAAGGCGGCCACCAATCCCTGCGACCGGCTCTTCCCGCTGCCCGCCGACGACGACCGGTACGGATACACGTACCCCGTCGCCGCGTACGACCACGACCCCGCCGCGGACTGGAACTGCACCGCGGACGTCGGCGTCGCGGTGGCCGGCGGGTTCGTCTACCGGGGACGCGCGGTGCCGGCGCTGCGCGGCAAGTACGTGTTCGGTGACCTGGTCGACGGTCGGGTGCTCTACACCGAGGCGAACGAGATGCGCCGCGGGCGGGGCCTGGCCCCGATCCACCAGCTCGCCCTCTTCGACGCCGAGGGAACCCCGGTCCGTATGCGGGACCTCTCTGGGCCCGGCGCGCCCGGCGATCCCAACCGCGTCGACCTGCGCTTCGGCACCGACGCCGCCGGTGAGCTCTACGTGCTCGCCAAGGCCAACGGGAAGATCTGGAAGGTCACCGGCACCCGGGTCTTCGCCAGCGGAGACGTCGGGAACACCACCCTGCGGCGCACCGCGGGAGCATCGAACTGGGCGCCGGTCACCCCGGCCAAGTGGCAGTTCACCCACGACCAGGTCATCCTCGCCGAGGCCGGGGTCAGCCGGCCGGGCCCGCGCCGGCCGTTCGAGTACGCCGTCCTGACCGCCGGACCGGCCTGGTCGTCGGTCGAGGTCGAGGCGCGGGTACGGCTCGACACGCCGGTGGAGGTCACCAACCGGGACGTGATCATCGTCTTCGGCTGGCGCTCGGACACGGAGTTCTACTACGCCCACCTCTCCACCGACAACACGATCTACCCGCACAACGGCATCTTCAAGGTCGACAACGCCGACCGGGAACGCATCGACCACCAGTGGAACGGCCGGTCGCGCGGCGCCAACCCGGCGATCACCGACGCCGACTGGCACCGCGTACGGGTCGTGCACCTGCCGGCGACCGGCGAGATCGCGGTCTACGTCGACGGGCGACGGGACCCGCTGATGACCGCGAAGGACAGCACGTTCGGCTCCGGGCGGGTGGGCTTCGGCTCGTTCGACAACGTGGGCCGACTGCGCAACCTGACCGTCACCGGCACGCCGGCCTGAGCACCGGTGGGGCCGGCGGCACGATCACCGCCGTCCCCACTGGCTGCCGGATGCGCGAATCGCCCGCCGGCCGGGAACGCAGAGCCGGCCCGGAGGGGGTCATCCGGTTCGTAGAATCCGTGCCATGCCGCAGATCGTCGAGTTGCTGGCCTCGCCCGTGCACCGCTTCCTGGGCCGGCCCGCCGACGGCCCGGTTCCGGCCCCGCCCGGTGAGCTGGTCGACGTGGTGCGTATCCGGGCCGGTCTCGGCATCGTCGGCGACCGGTACTTCGGCCAGCCCGCACACCGCGACGCCAGCGTGACGGTGATCGCCCAGGAGTCACTGCCAGCCGGCATCGGGTTGGCGGAGGTCCGCCGCAACGTCCTCACCACCGGCATCGCGGTGGACGAGCTGATCGGCAAGGTGCTGGTGCTGGACTCCGGCGACGGCCCGGTCAGCCTGCGGGTGAACCGGGCCGCCCGCCCCTGCGCCTGGATGGACGTCACGGTCGGCCCGGGTACGTGGAAGGCGCTGCGCACCACCGGAGGCATCCGCTGCACCCCGCTCAACGACGGCGTGCTGCGCGTCGGCCCGGTCGACGCCACCGTGAGTTGACGAAACGGGCTCGACGGCGCGCCGCGAAACAGGCATGGTGTGCACCGGATGTCGACCGGCCGGAGCCGCCGACCCGACGCTCGGGGGAGGCGGCGATGGAGCACGCGCTGACGGATCAACTGGTCGACGACCGGACGATCCTGCAGGTGGTCGTCGGCTCCCGCGCGTTCGGCCTGTCCGGCGCCGCCTCGGACACCGACCGACGCGGGGTGTACGCCCTGCCCGCCTCGGCGTTCTGGGGTCTACGCAAGCCAGCGTGGCACCACGACGGCCCGCTGCCGGAGCAGATGCGCTGGGAGGTGGAGCGGGTCTGCGTGCTCGGGCTGGCGGCGAACCCCACCGTCCTGGAGGTGCTGCACTCCCCGCTGGTCGAGACGTGCACCCCGGTGGGCGAGGAACTGCGGGCGCTCGCGCCGGCGTTCCTGTCCCGGCGGGTGGCGGACACCTACCTGCGCTACGCCACCGCACAGTTCGGCAAGGCCGAGCGCGGCATCGCCCGCTCCGGCACCCCGACCTGGCGGCACGTGATGCATCTGATCCGGCTGCTGGCCGCCGGCGGTCACCTGGTCCGCACCGGGCGGTTGGTGCTGGACGTCGGCGCCGACCGGGACCGACTGCTGGCGGTGAAGGCCGGTGAGGTGCCCTGGGAGGACATCGTCGCCTGGCGGGACCGGCTGGTCGCCCGGTTGACGGCGGACCTGGCCACCAGTCCGCTGCCCGACCGGCCCGACGAGGCGCGGGTCGAGCAGTGGCTGATCTCGGTCCGCGACCGCTCCGTGCGGTGCCCGTCGTGACCGCGTGGGAGGGCGCTGGCCTGCCGGCCGGCGTCGACCTGGCGGGCATCGTCGCCGAGCAGCCGCACCCGCTGGTCTTCGCCACCGTCTCCGGCGCCCACCTGTACGGGTTCCCGTCCACCGACTCCGACGTCGACCTGCGCGGCGCGCACCTGCTGCCCGTCGAGCAGGTGATCGGGCTGGCGGAGCCGGCGGAGACCCGCACGGTCATGACCGACCGCGACGGGGTGGAGCTGGACCTGGTCACGCACGACCTGCGCAAGTTCGTACGGCTGATGCTGCGTCGGAACGGCTACGTGCTCGAACAGTTGCTGTCACCCCTGGTGGTGCACACCACGGCGGTGCACGCGGCGCTGATCGAGCTGGCGCCGCTCACGGTGACCCGGCACCACGGTCATCACTACCGTGGCTTCGCCGCGGGCCAGCGGCGGCTGTTCGATGCCACCGGTGAACTCAAGCCGCTGCTGTACACCTTCCGGTCGCTGCTCACCGGCGTTCACCTGCTGCGTACCGGCCGGATGCAGGCGAACCTGCCGGCCCTGCTCGACACCGAACCCGCGCCGGCCTACCTGCCCGACCTGATCGCCGCGAAGCGGGCCGCCGAGCACGGCGTACTGGACGACCTCGTCCCGGGCGCGACCCTCGACCGCGACCTGGCCGAGTTGGCCGCCCGGCTCGACCAGGCACAGCACGACAGTAGGCTGCCCGAACAGCCCGCCGGGTCGGTTGAGCTCAACGACCTCGTGGTCGCGGCCCGACTGCCGTCCACGCGGGACGGTGTTCGAACGCCGGCTGGGCGTGGTGAAGTCGTGGTACCCGTCCGTTAGGCTCGGCCCGTTCGGCCTTGGGGAGGGCAGATGGCGGCGGATCCGGTCAGTGGCGATTTCACCCGCATGTTGGACGCGACGATGCAGGCGTTGGGGGCGGTCAGCGCACCGGCCGCCGGCGCCGACGGGGAGCCGGCCGAGCCGCCGGCCGGCGAGGCCGCGGACGGTCAGGTCCGCGCCGAGCTGGGCCCGGACGGGCGGTTGCGGTCGCTCTGGGTGGAGCCCCGGCTGATGCGGCTCGGTTCGGAGGAGCTGACCGAGCACATCACCACGGCCGTCAACGCGGCGATCGACGCCATGCGGGGCGCCACGACCCCGCCGCAGGCCGGTGACCTGTCGCAGCTGCGGGAGCAGTTGGCGGAGGTCCGGGACACCGCGGTGCCGCGGCTCGGGTCGTTCCTGGCGGCACTGACCGAGGCGCAGGACCGGCTGGCCCGAGGTGGCCCGCGATGAGCGGCAACGGGTTCGAGGTGGAGCCGCAGACGCTGCGCGACGCCGGCACGACGGTCTCCGACCTCGCGGGCCGCTTCCTCGACGAGTTGGACGGCTTCGAGGCGCAGATGGCCGGTCACGGCCAGCCCTGGGGCGCCGACGACATTGGCTCGCTGATCGGGGTGGCCTACACCGAGGTCGCCGCGTACGTCTTCGACTGCCTCGGGCTCGCGGTGGAGGAGATCGGTTCGGCCGGTGGCGACCTGAGCTCCATGGCCGACGCGTACGACCGGGTCGACGAGGACGGCGCGGGCACGATGCGCTCGCTGGCCGGCGGGCTGGGGTAGCGCGATGGGTCTGCAGCTGCCTGGTGAGCTGGTCACCGCGCTCGGCTGGATCGGCTACACCTGGCCGGAGGGCGACGAGGAGAAGCTCTTCGAGATGGGCCAGGCCTGGATCGAGTTCGCCGGTCGGATCGGCGCCACGGCCGGCGAGGCGGACGCCGGCGCGGCCCAGGTGTGGTCGCAGAACGTCGGCCCGGCGGTGCAGGCGTTCCAGGGCTGGTGGACCGGTGAGCAGCACGGTCCGCTGGTGCTCCGGGACGGCGCCCAGGCGGCCGTCATCCTCGGCGCCGGCCTGATCGTCTGTGCGGTGATCGTCCTGGCGTTGAAGATCCAGCTGATCGTGCAGCTGGCCATCCTCGCGTTTCAGGTGGCGCAGGCGATCGTGACCGCGGTGGCCACTTTCGGCGCCTCGCTGGCCGAGATCCCGATCTTCCAGATGATCACCCGGGAGATCGTGGGTCTGCTGATCGACCAGGTCATCGGGCAGCTGCTCGATGCCTAGCAAGCCGAGGAAGGCGCGCGGCGTCGCCGCGAAGCCGGCGGCCGGCAAGATCGTCCGCAAGGCGGTCGAGAAGCTGGAGAAGCCCATCGTCCGGGTCACCGGGCCGGATCACAGCCTGCCGACGAAGGTGATCCGGGTCCAGCGCAAGGACTTCCACGCGACCTCGCAGTTCCGGCGCAAGATGGCGGCGCTGAAGAAGCTCAGCGACGAGGGCAAGCTCTACAAGGCCACCAACCCCGTCGAGCGGGACAAGAGCCTCACCGACGGCTACAAGGAGCGGATCCGCCAGAAGATCTGGGACAAGTACTGGCCGCACGACAAGGATCTGGCCAACCGGCTCAGCCAACGCCTCAGCAGCTACCACCCGGACCACGTATGGGAACTCCAGCTCGGCGGCCCGGACACCGTCGACAACCTCAAGTTGCTGCATGGTAGAACCAACACGGACATCGGTTCGCAGATCTGGGGGCAGATCCAGACCTTGCCGGACGGGACCCCGATCCGAATAGAGGTGGTGGATTGACCCCCGAGCTGCACCAGCTCATCGAGGAGCTGCGGGCCGACCTGGCCGAGGACCAGCCGGCGAGCCTGGGGTATGCCCAGTTCGGCGACGGCGCGGCCACCGACGCCGTGCCGGCGGACCTCCCGGCCGACCTGCGGGATCTCCTGCTGGTGGCCGACGGGCTGCGCGCCGGCCGGATCGAGCTGGCGTCCACGTCCACCCTCACCGGCATCCAGTACCACCTGGACTACGCGCCGGACTTCTCCGCCATCCCGGAGGACCGGGCGGGCTGGCTGGTGATCGGCACCCGCAGCGACGAGCCGATCTTCATGGACCGGGGCACCGGCGCCATCTGGTACTTCCCGCCGACCGGCACCGAGTGGTTCATGGCGGACGCCTTCGAGGAGCTCGCCCCCGACCTGGATTCCTTCGTGCACTACTACCTGCTCGGCCCGGGCTACGCCGACCTGACCCCCGCCGACGACCAGTGGCACGCCTTCCTCGACCAGCAGGGCCTGCTCGACGACGAGGACGACGACGAGCCGGACGACGACGCCGACGCGAGGGACGGGCGGTGACCGTCACCCGCGAGGAGTTGGTCGCGCTGTGGGGCGAGCGGGGCGTCATCTACTTCCCGGACCAGCGCTTCGAGGCGATCCTCGGCCCGTTGGGGCCGGAGGTGTTCCCGCCGTACGGCGCCCTGCCGGTCGAGGTGCCCATCCTGTTCACGGTCGACGTGTCGGCGCCCGACGTGGAGCTCTTCTCCACCCTGCGCATCGAGGTGGGCGACGAGGCGCCGCGCGCGTACATCGTGCTGGGCAGTTCGCCCGAGGACCCGATGCTGCTGTTCTGCCTGGACGCGGCGACCGGCGAGGTGCTGCTGCTGGATCTCCAGACGCCGAACCTGGAGACGGTCAACAGCAGCTTCGCCGCGTTCGTGGAGTTCCTGTACCGGCTGGGCCAGCTCATCGCCACCGACCCGGGCGGGCGGGAGCGGGCGGCCCGCGCCGCACGGATTCGCGCCGGCCTGCGGGAGGTCGACCCGACGGCGTTCGCCGAGCCGGAGTCCTGGTGGACCCTGGCGTTCGACGAGCTGGAGTCCACCACCTGAGCTGGTCGCGCCAGCGGTCACCCGGCCTGCGGGTCAGACCGGGCTGATGTGCGCGGCGAGCACCCGCCAACCGTGCGCGTCGTCATGGATCCAGGTACGGGTGTACCGCAGGCGAGCCGCGAACGGCGTGCCGTCGAACACTCCAGCCACCCGGCCGAGGAAGAACGTCACGCCGGTCGTCCCGGCGACGAGCAGCTCCAGCTCCTCCTCGACGAGTTCCTCGATGACCGAGGTCCGGTCCCGGTGCGCGGTCAGGTCGTCCCGTTTGGTGTGCCTGCCGCCCTCCGGGCCGATGGCGATCAGCTCGTCGACGAGCAACTGGTCGAGGGCCGCCACGTCGCCGGCCCGCTGCGCCGCCTGCAGGGTGCGCTCGGCATCGAGCAGTTCCGCCTCGCGTTCGCTGTCCGGCATGGTGCCGTCCTCCTGATCGGGGTTCACCCGGCGCCACCGTCCACCGGGGCTGTCCGCATTGTGGCAGCCGGCGCGGTCCGAACGGGTGCGGATCGGCCGGCGGCGGGTCGCGTCCGGCGGCGGACGCGCGTCGCATGAACGCGGTGGCTGTGGGCCGCGGGGCGGCCGGTGGCTAGGCTGCTGGCATGGCGGACCAGGGCGGGCGTGCCACGCACGCCGCCGGGGCGGCGCGGCCGGTCGAGGAGGTCGTGCGGGAGATCCTGGCGGTCGTTCCGGCCGGCTGCACGTGGCTGCTGCCGGTGCCGGACGACGGTCGGGCGGTCGCGGACTTCCGGATCGCGGCCACCAGCGGCGACGGCCACGACATCTACGGCCGGGGGACCGACCGGGTGGGCGCGCGGCTCACCGAGCTGTACCCCAGCATGGTCGACGGTCCGCTCTGGCGGCTGTACCTCGACGTGCTGGCCACCGGGGCGCCCGGCCGGCTGGCCGACTTCCGGTACGTGGAGAAGCGCAGCGGCGTCGTCGCCGACTCGCTGTTCGACGTGCACGTGCACCGGGTGTTGGGCGGCCTGCTGGTGACCTGGCAACGGCTCGACGAGGACCTGCGTCGACTGGAGCGCACCGAGTTGCTGGGCAGCCTCGGCTGGGCGGAGTACGACCTGGCGAGCGGGGTCAGCCAGTGGTCACCCGGGATGTACCGGATCTTCGAGCGTGACCCGGCGCTGGGCCCGCTGTCGCGAGCCGAGCAGTCGGCCGCCCTGCTGCCGGACGACCACATGCTGCGCGAGGCGGCCTGGCAGACGCTGGACAGTGGAGCCTCCTCGGACGTGACGGTCCGGTTCCGGGCGGCGGGCTTGGTGAAGTACCTACGGATTCTGTCCGACGTTTCGCGGGACGCGGACGGCACACCGTTGAAGATCCACGCCGTGGTGCAGGACGTGACGGCCAGGGTGGACTCGCGGACCGCCATCGAGCAGCTCAGCGACCAGTTGCGCACCCGGGAGATGACGGCGCTGGCCGAGCACCGGCTGGCCGGTCAGTTGCAGAACCTGATCCAGCCGGTGCCCCGCGAGCCGTTTCCGCTGGCCGGCCTGGAGGCGATGGTCAACTACCTGCCGGCGGAGAGCGCGGTGCGGGTGGGCGGTGACTGGTACCACGCGTAGACCCTGCCGGACGGGTCGGTCGTGCTCGCGGTCGGTGACGTGGCGGGCCACGGCCTCAGCGCCGCCAGCGGGATGGCCCATCTGCGCTTCGCGCTGGTGGCCTGGCTGTCGATCGGCATCCGGGACTCGGCGGTGCTGCTCGGGCACCTCAACCGACTCTGCGGTCAGCTCGCGATCACCGGGACCGCGGTGGTCGCGGTCTACGACCCGGTGACTCGGTTGCTCTGCTGGGGACGCGCCGGGCACCTGGCGCCACTGCTGTCCCGCGACGGCGGGACCGGCCCGCTGGACCGGCCGCCGGGCCTGCTGCTCGGCGCCGCCGACGACTCGGTGTACCCGGTGCTCACCCCGCGACTGCGTCCGGGCGACCTGGTGCTGTTCTACACCGACGGGCTGGTGGAGCGGCGCGCGCCCGAGGAGGACCGGCTGGAACAGGTGCGGTCGGTGCTCTCGGCGCTCTCCGCCGAGCCGGGGGAGCAGACCCTCGGCCGTCTGCGCGACCTGCTGCACCAGCCCAGCCCGGACGACGACACCTGCGCGCTGGCCGTACGCGTGCTGCCCTGAGCCGCCCGGCTCACAGGCCCAGCCGGAGCCGCACCACCGTTCCCTCCGGCTCGGTCAGCACGGCGACCTCGTCGCAGACCTGCTCGACGATCGCCCGCCCCCGCCCCCGTACCGCGTCGGCCGGCGGCATGTCCCGGCCGAACGCGCGCACCGGCGGCCCCTGGTCGATGACGTCGCAGAACAACTGGTCCGCCTCGGCCCACACCCGGACCCGGCCGCCGCCGGTGGTGTGCTGCAACGTGTTGGTGGCGAGCTCACTGACGGCCAACATCAGCAGCTCCACCCGGTGCGGGGGCAGGCCCCGGGCCAGGGCCGCGGTGCAGACGAACGCGCGCAGCGCTCGCAGGTCGGTCGCCACCTGGTACGCCATCGTGTCCGGGGCGCGGGTGGACACCGACTGCTCGGCCACGATCCGGGTCTCCCTCCGGCCGGCCGCCATCAGCCCGCCAGCCGCGGGTCGTCGGCGGGCGGTTGCAGCAGGGTGCCGACGCCGGTGATGTCCAGCACGGCGGCGACCGGCCCGCTGGCGTTGACGGCGTACAACCGCCGACCGGCGGCGCGGGCGGTCTGGTGGGCGGTCACCAGACCGTGCAGGCCGCTGGGGTCGAGGAAGCGCAACCCGCCCACGTCGACCACGACCACGGGCGCGCCGCGGACCGCCGCGGACAGCACGGTGGTCAGCTCCTCCCGGGTGGCCAGGTCGCACTCGCCGGACAGCGTGACGACGATCTGGCCGGGCGCCGTGGACGTCCGGGCCTCGAAGTGCGCCATCGGGCAGCAGCACCTTCCTCGTCGTGACAGCCGTTGTCGGCACATCATGTCACCCACCAGCCTGCCGGCCGTGTCCTCCGTTCGGCGGCGATCGGGGGCGTGCCGTCAGCTTGTCGACGATCCGACCCATCCGCCGGCTCGACCGCACCGAATCACCGGTACGAGCACCACCGCGGTCACCTACCTGAGGAGTTCGAATGAACCGGCGTCTGTTCGTCACCATCGGCGCGATCGCCATCCTGACCCTCGCCGCCGGCTGCGGCGACAGCGACACCGACAGCACCGCCAGCGGCGGGACCGCTGCCAGCGCCTCGGCCGACGCACCGATGCCGTCGGCTACTTCGTCGATGATGACCGCGCAGTTCGGGCCGGGCTGCGCCGTGGTGCCGACCGATCCCGCCGACGCGGGCAGCTGCCAGGCCATGGCGAAGGTGCCGGTGGCCGCCGCCGCCTCCGGTAACCCGCTGCTGTCCACCCTGGTCTCCGCCGTGCAGAAGGCGAATCTGGTGGACTCGCTCAACGGTGCGCAGGGGGTGACGGTGTTCGCGCCGACCAACGACGCGTTCGCCAAGATCCCCAAGGCGGACCTCGGCAAGGTCCTCGCCGACGACGCCATGCTGAAGAAGGTCCTCACCCACCACGTGGTGCCGACCCACCTCTCCCCGGACACCCTGGCCGGCACGCACAAGACCCTCCAGGGCGACGAGATCACGGTGACCGGCAGCGGTAACTCGTTCACGGTCGACGGCGCCTCGATGGTGGTCTGCGGCAACGTCTCCACCGCCAACGCCACCGTCTACATCGTGGACACCGTGCTGATGCCGAAGAGCTGAACCGTGCCGACCACGACCACGCCTCGGCCGGTGGACCCCCGGCCGGGGCGGCCCCCCGTCCCGCGCCCCAACCGCACCGGCGCCCTCGTCGGCCTGCTCACCGCCGCCGTCACGCTGGGCGTCGCCCACCTCGCCGCCGCGCTCACCGACCCGGTGGGAGATCCGGTCCTCGCCGTCGGCGCCACCGCCATCGACCTGGCACCCCAGCCGGTCAAGGCGTTCGCCATCCGCACCTTCGGCACCGCCGACAAGATCGTCCTACTCGGTGGTGTGCTCGCCGTCCTGGTGCTGGTCGCGGTCGTGCTCGGCATCGCCGCGATCCGCCGGACCGGAGCCGGTCTGACCGGCCTCGTCGGGCTGGGCGCTGTCCTCGTCGCCGCCGTACTCGCCCGCCCCGCCGCGACCGTGGCGGACGCCGTCCCCGCCCTCGTCGGCGTCGCCGCCGGCGCGGGTGCCCTGCTCGCGCTGCTGCGCGACGCCCGACCCGGGCCAGCCGTCGCCTCCGGACGGCCCCACTTACTCAACCGCCGGCAGTTCCTCACCACCGCCGCCGCCGCCACCCTCACCGCCGTGGCGGCGACCACCGGCGGGCAGGCCGTCGGCGGGCGCCGGGCCGCCGGCACACGGTCCCGGTCGGCGGTACGCATCCCGCCCCCGGCCACCCCGGCCCCGCCACTGCCACCCGATGTCGCGGTTGAGGGCGGTCCGGCGTTCGTTACCGCCAACCGCGACTTCTACCGGGTGGACACCGCGCTCACCGTCCCGCAGATCGACGTCGACACCTGGCGGCTGCGGCTCGCCGGCGCGGTCGAGCGGCCCCGCACCTGGAGCTTCGCCGACCTGCTCGCCCGCGACCTGGTCGAGCGCGACATCACCCTCAACTGCGTGTCCAACGAGGTCGGCGGCCCGTACGTGGGCACCGCCCGGTGGACGGGAGTGCCGCTCGCCCCGCTGCTGCGCGAGGCCGGCCTGCGGCCTGGGCAGGACCAGCTGCTCAGCCGCTCGGTCGACGGCATGACGATCGGCACCCCGCTGACCGCGATCCTCGACGGCCGCGACGCCATGCTGGTCGTCGCCATGAACAGTGAGCCCCTGCCGGTGGAGCACGGCTTCCCGGTCCGGATGCTCGTGCCCGGCCTGTACGGCTACGTCGGCGCCTGCAAGTGGCTCACCGAGCTGCGGGTGACCACGTTCGACGAGGTCGACCCGTATTGGGTGCGGCGCGGGTGGGCCGCCGACGCGCCGGTGAAGACGGCCTCGCGCATCGACACCCCGAAGCCGTTCGCGCGTCGCCCGGCCGGCCCGCTGATGATCGCCGGTGTCGCCTGGGCGCAGCGGCGCGGCATCAGCGCGGTCGAGGTCCAGGTCGACGACGGCCGCTGGCAGCCGGCCCGGCTCGGCGCGGGCCCGTCGGCGGACCTGTGGCGGCAGTGGACCTACCGGTGGGACGCCCGACCGGGCAGCCACACCGTCCGGGTCCGCGCCGTCGACGGCATCGGGGCGATGCAGACCGAGGCCCGCGCCACGCCCTTTCCGGACGGGGCCACCGGCTGGCACAGCGTCACCGTCACGGTCACCTGAGCCGTCGCCCCGCCCCGGTGACCCGGCCAGAGCCAGGCATCGGCAGAGTCGGCGGCGATCGTGCCCACCGCGTCGCCGTCGCCGGGTCGGGCAGGGTCACGGAGCCGGGTCGAAGACGATCGACTCGCTCAGCTCGCGCCACCGCGCGTCGGACGCGGCGAGGGACTCGGCGGCCGCCGAGGCGACCGCCACGGCGTCGGCGCCGAGCAGCAACCGCGCGGGCGGGTCGTCGACCCGGGTGATGCGGATGATCGCCTGGGCGGCCCGGACGGGATCGCCCGGCTGGCTGCCGCTGGCCTGGCGCAGCCGCTCGACGACCGGCTCGATGACCGGCCGGTACGGTTCGCTGATCGGCAGCGTGCGCATCGAGGAGCCGGCCCATTCGGTCCGCAGCCCGCCCGGCTCGACGGTGGTGACGCGGATCCCGAACGGCGCGACCTCCTTGGCAAGCACCTCCGAGAAGCCGCCGACCGCCCACTTGGCGGGCTGGTACGCGCCCAGCCCGGGCCCGCCGACCCGCCCGCCGACGCTGGAGACCTGGACGATGTGCCCGCGCCCCTGCTCGCGCATCACCGGCAGGGCGGCGCGGGTCAGGTTGACCACCCCGTAGAAGTTGGCCTCGATCTGGGCCCGGAAGTCGTCCTCCGGCATGTCCTCGATCGCGGCGACGTCGGCGTACCCGGCGTTGTTGACGAGGATGTCCAGGCTCCCGAACGCGTCCACAGCGCTGTGCACGGCGGTGCGGGCGGCGGCGGGGTCGGTGACGTCGAGGGCCACCGTCCGGATCTGGTCGCCGTGCCGGTCGGCCAGGTCGCCGAGCTGCGCCGGATCGCGGGCGGTGGCGACCAGCCGGTCGCCGTCGGCCAGCACCGCCTCGGCGAGCGACCGGCCGAGACCCCGGGAACTGCCGGTGATGAGCCAGACACGCGGCACGTCGTCTCCTCCTGCCGGCTCAATCAGACGGTCGCTACGGGCGGATGTTCAGGGCACCGATCAGGTCGTCGCGCAGCGTGAACCGGTACCGTAGCTCGACCGGGCTGCCGGGAAAGCTGCCCGACACCCGGGCGAGGACCAGGTACGAGTCGCCCGCCTGCGGCGTGACGGTCACCGGCTCCGCGGTGTACGAGTAGGTCGCCATCGTCCGCTGCCGCCAGGCGCGGATCGCGGCCCGTCCCTCGTGCACCCGGTCCTCGTCGGCCACGCTCGCGGTGTCCGCGAAGCAGGCGACGAAGGCCTCCAGGTCACCGTCGCCGACGGCCCGGAAGTACCGGTCGATCACCTCGGGCAGGTCGACTCCCATCGGCTCCTCCTGCGGCGCGGGCCGCCCTCGGGCAGCCGGATTCCCCGTCCGACCTCACGGTACGAGACGGTGCCGGTGCTTCGCGGACCAACCGACAGAACCCGTCGTCGACCCATCGTCGCGGGTGTCCGGCGGCAGCCCGCCCGCCGGACACCGCTCAGGGTCGGCGCGGGTCAGGGCTTGCGGCCGACGGCGCAGTAGCCGTCCAGGTCCGCCGGCGGGCCATCCTGCTCGGGCCGCCAGTGGGTGAACCGCACCAGGCCGGGCTCGACCAGTTCCAGGCCGTCGAAGAACCGGGCGATCCGCTCCGGGCTGCGCAGGTGGTACGGCAGCGCGCCACTCTCGTTGTACTGCCGGTGCGACTCGACGACCGCCGCGCTGGTGTCGGTGCCGTCGGACAGCGCCAGATAGCTGCCGGACGGGACCGCGTCGAGCAGGGCGCGGATGATGGCGACCGCCTCGTCGTCGTCGCCGACGTGGCCCAGCACCCCGAACAGCAGGACCGCGACGGGCTGGCTGAGGTCGAGGTGCTCGTCGGCCTGCCGGAGCACCGCCTGCGGGTCACGCAGGTCGGCGTGGATGTACCGGGTCAGCCCGTCCGGGCTGCCGACCAGCAGCGCTCGCGCGTGTGCCAGCACCATCGGGTCGTTGTCGACGTAGACGACCCGGCTCTGCGGGTTGACCCGCTGGGCAACCTGGTGGGTGTTGTCGGCGGTGGGCAGCCCGGTGCCGACGTCGAGGAACTGCCGGATCCCGGCCTCGCCGGCGAGGAAGCGCACCGCGCGGGACAGGAACGCGCGGGATTCGCGTGCCGTCTCGATCATCGCGGGAAAGAGTTCGTGGACCTGCTCGCCGGCCAGCCGGTCGACCTCGAAGTTGTCCTTGCCACCGAGCCAGTAGTTCCAGATCCGGGCGGAGTGCGGGACGCTCGTGTCGATCTTGGTGCCGTCGGTGGCCGGGTCAGGGGCGGTTTCTGCCACGGGCGTCCTTCCGCTGAGGGGTGGGGGAAGACACAGAGGACACTCATGCTCGCACAGCGCTCCCGTCCGCAAAACGGACACCCCTGCCGTCGGATCGCACCGGGACCGGTCCCGGGTTTGCCGTCGGTCGGCCCGGGTAGCCATGCATCTCCGGAACGAAGGGCGGGGGCATGGCTGAGCTGGCGTTCGTCGACAAGGTTGCGGCACGGGCGGGTGTCCCGCCCGAGCAGGCGCGACCGCTGACCGAGGCGGTTCTGCGTACCCTCACCGAGCGGCTCAGCGGCGGCGAGGCGGCCACGCTGGCACCCCACCTGGCCACAGAGTTGAGCCCGCTGCTGGTGAAGGTCGCCGAGGCGCCCGAGGTGTTCGGCTACGACGAGTTCCTGCGGCGTGTCGCCGAGCGCGCGGGGACCGACCGACCCACCGCGGAGCGGGGCTCCCGGGCCGTGCTCCAGACCATGCACCGGGTGGTCGGCCACCGGGAGTTCGAGGACGCGCTGTCCCAGCTCCCGGCGGATCTGAAGGAGCTGGCCCAGCCGCTGCCGCAGGGCCCCTGACCGACGCCGCGGCCGTACGAGGGGCCTGGGGCGGCGCCTGACCGGGTTGCCGGTCAGACCCCGCCCCACGTCCAGCGTCAGCTGACCACCCACCTCTGGTGGGCGCCGCCCGCGTACGTGCCGATCTGGATCTGGGTGCCGTCGGCGGTGCCGGCGCCGGCGGCCTCCAGCACCTTGCCCGACTGCGGGTTGCGGATCGACCCGTCCGGCTCCGGCTGCCACACCTGGGAACCGGTGCCGTTGCAGGTCCAGAGCTGCACCTTGGTGCCGTCGGCGGTGCCGGCGTTGTCCACGTCCAGGCACTTGCCCAGGGCCCGGTAGGTGTCCCCGACGCGGCTCCACGACTGGGCGCCGGTGCCGTTGCAGGTCCAGAGCTGCACCTTGGTGCCGTCGGCGGTGCCCGCGTTGTCCACGTCCAGGCACTTGCCGCCGACGCCGGTGATGCGGCCCGACCCGCCAGCGGTGCCCGCGTACACCTCCAGCTCGTAGATCCGCGCGGCCGGATCGCCGGTGCTGGTCGGCGCGGTGATGGCCAACCGCACGTAGCGTGTTCCGGGCGCGGTGACGTCGTGCGTGGTGGTGCTCGCCGTGTTGCCGGTGACCGTGGCCCGGGTCGTCCAGGCGGTGCCGTCGGCACTGGAGGCGACCGTGAAGTCCCGGGTGTTCCAGGCGGTGTTCTCGCCGCCGGCGCCGGCATGCTTGACCACCACCCGGTTCACCGCGTAGCTGGCACCGAGGTCCACCTGGAGGTACTTCGCCGTGCCCTTCGAGCACCACTTGTCGCCGTTGCCGCCGGCGACGCTGCCGTTGACGGCCTTGGCCGGGCCCTCGGTCGCCGAGCAGGAGCTGTCCGCGGTGGCCGGCTTGTTGAGCGCCAGGTTGATCCCGCCGGTCGGCGGCGGGGTGACGCCCGGGATGGCGTTGAGCGTGTACCACGCCTCGGTGCTCCACAGCGACTGCCCGCTGGTCGAGGTGAACGGGCGTGGCGAGCGCAGGTGGACGACGTGGCCGGCCTTGCGCCCGTTGACCGCGAGGGTGACCTTCTTCCCGTCCGTCGACAGGGTCGCCGAGGTGACGGTCAGCGTCTCCTCGTCGATCTTCGGGCCGCCGTAGCTGGCCGTCGGCTGGTACCGCCACTGCTTGATCTTGTAGTGCGCGGCCAGGTTGGCGGCGGTCTCCGCGGAGACCGGCTGGGTGTACTCCACCTCGAACCCGGCGGTGGTGGCCCGCATGGCCAGCATCTCGAAGGTGGTGGTGCTGGTCGGGGTCAGCTTCTGCAGGCCGTACGGCAGCTTGCCGGTCTGGCCCCAGTTGCCGCCCGCGCCGAGCCCACCCACGTAGATCGCGCCGTCCGGGCCGACGTTGACCTCGGAGACGCCCGCCTCCAGGCCCTGGGTGAGCCGGAACAGGGCGCCCTGGTACTCGCCGTTGACCTTCTCCACACTGGCCCTCTGCAGGCCGCCGTAGGTCACGTCGCCGATGACGAACTGACCGGCGTACCGGCCGCTGGTGAGGTACAGCGGCGTGCTGGGCGAGTTGGAGATCTCGTTCTGCGGCATCCAGAGCACCGGCGGGGTGACCGGGTTGGCGTCGAACGGGCCGGCCGGGTTCAGGTAGTGGTTGAAGAACCGGCCCTGCTTGATGTGCACCAGCTTGGACGAGGGCAGCCAGCCGCCCTGGTTGTCGGTGACGAAGATGCCGCCCTCCGGGCCCCAGCCGATGCCGTGCGGGGTCCGCAGCCCGCCGGCGACGTGGCTGACCGCGCCGGTGTCCTTGTTGACCTTGAGGGTGGTGCCGCGGTTGGCGGCCGGCTGCGGGTTGGTGGTGGCGCCGCCGGAGTTGATCGACACCGACAGGTTCAGGTAGAAGAATCCGTCCTGGTAGAGCAGGCCGAACGCGAACTCGTGGAAGTTCCCGCCGTACGGCCAGGTGGCGACCGTCTGGAGCTGGTCGGCCACCTCGTCGCCGGTGGTGTCCACCAGCCGGGTCAGCCGTTGCTTCTCCGAGACGTAGACCACCCCGTCGACGATCTTGAGTCCCATCGGTTCCTTGAGGCCGCCGGCGATCTTCTTGGTGGTCACGGTGCCCGGCCCGGTCGCGCCGCCGGTGTTGCCCATGATCCAGACCTCGCCGTCCTGGGAGGTGCCGGACTGGTCGCTGCCGCCCCAGGTGGAGATGACGAATCGGCCGTCGGCCAGCCAGTCCATTCCGGTGACCTTCGGCTGGAAGCCGGTGGGCCGCAGGTTGGTCAGCGTGTAGCGGAATGCCCGGTGCGAAGGTGCCCGGCCTACCGCCGTCCGCGCCGGGCTGGACCACCGCCCCGGTTGCCGGGTTTGCGGGCCGCGGTACCGGATCTGCGGGCCGGACCGGTGGTCCGGCGGGTCGAGGTGGACGTGCCACGCGCGGCGGGCCGGCGGCGGGCCGCCACCAGCACGACGGCGGCGACCACCACGACGATCAAGGCCGGTACCAGCCAGGGTGGCCACCCGCCGCCTCGCGTCTCCTCCGTGGCGCCGCTCGGCGCGCTCGCCGGGGCGGCGGTCGCGCCCGCGTCGGCGCTCGCGCCGGCCACGCCGGGGCTCGCCGACGGGTTGCCCTCGACCAGGGCGAGCAGGGCCGGCGCCGGCCCGTCCGTGGGTGGCGTCCATCCGGCCGGCGCCGCCGTACTGGCCCCCTGGTAGTTGAAGGTGACGGTGCCACGCACCGCCTCGCCGTCGGAGGCGACGGAGAGATAACTCGCCGTGTACCGCCCCTTCGCCGGCCAGTGCGCGACGGACACCATGGCGGGGAAACCGGTGTGGTACAACCGCGGCTCGAAGACGCCGTTGACCATGAAGTACTCCTGAACCGGCTTGTCCAGCCGCTTCGGCTCGCCGTAGGACCAGCCGCTGTCCACCCGGGACCCGTTCGGCCCGGTGACGGTGAAGTGGGCGTTGGAGGCCGGCTTCTCGGTGAAGTACAACCCCAGCTGTGTCAGCGGCTCGCGGACCACGGTGCCGGTCAACGGGGTGGACGTCGCCAACTGGCCGTGCGCGGACGCCGGAGCGGCGGGCAGCAGCAGCGACACCGCCAGGGTCGCGGCCAGCGCCGCCGCCGCTCGGCTCCAGAGGTGACGGGCAGTGACCAGCCTCGATCGCATCCGTTCATCATGGTCATTTCCCCGCCGCCGAACAAGACGTAGAGTTCTCCTCCCCGACGATCAGTTCGACACCCGTCCCCCGCGTCGTTCGGAGTCCGCCCGTGTTCGTCCGTGCCCCCGGTTCCCGCGTTCCCGTCGTCCTCACCGTCGTCCTCGTCACCGCCCTGCTCGCCACCGGTTGCGGGCGGGACGACGACCCGTCCGTGGCCACCCCCTCGACGCCGGCGACGGCCGCCGTGCCGCCCAGCGCCACGACGGCGCCGACCTCGTCGGGCAGTCCGACACCCAGCGCCAGCGCCAGCACACCGGCGGTGGACCGGCAGATCACCGTGACGATCGCGAAGCGGCGGGTCGACCCGCCCACCGGGCGGGTCACCGTGGGTAAGGGCGAGCTGGTCCGGATCACGGTCACCTCGGACGTCTCCGACGAGCTGCACGTGCACGGCTACGACCTGGGCGCCCGGCTGCCGGCCGGCACGCCCGGTTCGGTGGAGTTCCGCGCCGAGAAGACCGGGCTGTTCGAGGTGGAGACGCACGAGACCGAGCTGGTGCTGTTCCAGCTCGTCGTCCGCTGAGCACCATGACCGGCGCCCCGGTGGTGCTGGCGCACGGCGTCGGTGGCCGCCAGGACCTGCCGATCACGCTGCCGCAGCTCGTCGTCGCCGCGGCCCTGGCCCTGGTCGTCACGTTCCTCGCGCTGGGCCTGCTGTGGCGCGAGCCGCGGCTCGACCGGGACGCGACCGGCGGACGGCCGGTGCCGGAGCCGCTGGCCCGGCTCGTCGACGCGCCCGCGTTCCGGTGGGCACTGCGCGGGCTGGGTCTGCTCGCCGCCGGCTGGTTCTGCGTGGGCCTGCTGGCCGGGCCGGACACCCCGGACAACCCGACGACGGGGGCGCTCTACGTGCTGCTCTGGGTCGGGCTGGTGCCCGTGTCGCTGCTGCTCGGCCCCGTCTGGCGGGCCGTCAACCCGCTGCGCACCGTTCATCTGCTCGCCGCGCTGGCGGCACGCCGGGACCCGGAGCGTGGCCTCCGCGAGCTGCCGGTCGGCCTGGGGCTCTGGCCAGCGGCCGTCGCCCTGTTCGGGTTCGTCTGGCTGGAGCTGGTCGCACCTGACCGGGCCACGCTGCCGGTCATCACCGCCTGGCTCGGCGGGTACGCCGTGGTCATGCTGGCCGGGGCGGCGCTGTTCGGCGCGGGCTGGTTCGACCGGGCCGACCCGTTCGAGGTGTACAGCGGGCTCGTCGGCCACCTCGCGCCGGTCGGCCGGGCGGCGGACGGCGTGCTGGTGTGGCGCAACCCGCTCGACGGGATCGCCGGGCTGCGGCCCCGCCCCGGGCTGGTCGCCGTCGTGATCGTGCTGCTCGGCTCGACCATGTTCGACAGCCTCTCCAACGCGCCGGCCTGGCTGCGCTTCACCCAGGAGAACGGCCTGCCCCCGGCGGTCACCGGCAGCGCCGGGCTGCTCCTGGTCATCGCCGCCGTCGCCGCGGCGTACCTCGCCGCCACCGGGGCGGCGACCCGGATCGGCCGCGCCGGGCCCGCCGACGCCCCCGGGCTGCCCGGCGAACTCGCCCACTCGATCGTGCCGATCGCGGTGGGCTACCTCGTGGCCCACTACTACTCGCTGCTGATCCTGGAAGGCCAGCGCACCGTCGCGCTGCTCTCCGACCCCCTGGACACCGGCGCGAACTGGCTGGGCACCGCCGACTGGGAACCGCACACCGGTCTGGTCACCCCGTCCGGGGTGGCCACCCTCCAGATCACCGTCATCATCCTCGGGCACCTGCTCGGCACGCTGCTCGCCCACGACCGCGCCCTGTACCTGTTCCCCCGGGCCCGGGCCGTGGCCGGCCAGCTCCCGCTACTGGCGCTGATGGTCGCCTACACCGTCGCCGGCCTGCTGCTGCTCTACGCCGGCTAGGGCCAACCCGGGACCCAGATCGGAGGTGCCACGGGCCACCGGGTGAGGATGGGGCGTGGATTCCGATCTTCGGCGCTATCTCGACGAGTTGGTCGACGCCGCCCGCGACGTATTCGGCGACGACCTGGTGGGCGCGTACGGGGCCGGCTCGGTGGGGCTCGGCGCGTACCAGGCCGGCCGCAGCGACGTGGACGTGGCGCTGCTCTGCGCCGGGCCGTTGACCGAGGCCGACAAGCGGGCGCTGGTGGCGCGTCTGCGGCACGAGGCGCTGCCCTGCCCGACGCGCGGGCTGGAGCTGGTCGCCTACCGGCGGGAGGTGGCCGCCTCCGGCAGCCCCGAGCCCGGCTTCGAGGTCGAGCTGAACACCGGCTCCGGGATGCCGTTCCGGTGCACCCTCGACCCCGCCGACCGCCCGGCGACCGACGGCCGGTTCTGGTACGGGTTGGACCGCAGCATCCTGCACCAGAGCGGGCTGCCGCTGCTCGGGCCGCCGGCGGGGGAGGTCTTCGCCGATCTGGCCCCTGCCGACCTGCGCCGCCTGCTGATCGAGGCGCTGTCGTGGTGGCTGGCGCTGCCCACGCCGCCGGACGACCGACCCGCGCCCGGCGCGGAGGACGCGGTGCTCGGCGCCTGCCGGTCCCTGGTGCGGCACCGCGACGGCGTCTGGCTGTCCAAGGTGGCGGCCGGGCAGCGGCTGATCGACGCCGGCGACCCGGCCGAGGTGATCGGCCGGGCCGTCGCCGCGCGGCACGGGGGGCCGCCGCCCACCGGCGCCCAGGCGCGCGCCTTCCAGCACCGGGTCCGCGCCGAGATCGCCGGCCAGCCCGACTAGCGGACCGGGCGGGGTTGGAGCGAGGCGAAGAGCAGGTTGAGCCCCTCGGTCATGGTCGGGTGGGTGATGACTGCGTCCCGCAGGGCGGTCCACGGCATCCCGGCGAGCATGGCCAGCTGCACCGAGGTGATCACCTCACCCGCCTCGGCGCCGAGCAGCGCCGCGCCGAGGATCTGGTCGGTCCCGGCGTCGACCACCGCCTTCCACGTTCCCTCGGTCTGGCGCAGGGTGCGGGCCCGGGGGATCGCGGCGACCGGCAGGCTGGCCACCTGGACGTCGTACCCGGCGCGGCGCGCCTCGGTTTCGGTGAGACCGACCCGGGCCAGCTCCGGGGTGGTGAACACGGTGTACGGGATGAGCCGGCCGGCGGTGCTGCGCAGCTCACCCGCCAGGTTCGCCCGGATGATCCGGTAGTCGTCGAGCGAGGCGTGGGTGAACTGCGGGGTGCCGGCGACGTCCCCGGCCGCCCACGTCCGCTCGGCGCTGGTCCGCAGGTACTCGTCGACCGCCACGAAGCCGCGGTCGTTCAGCTGCACGCCGGCGGCGTCCAGGCCGAGCCCGTCGGTGACCGGCTCCCGGCCGACCGCGACCAGCACGTCGTCCCCGGTCACCAGGCTGCCGTCGTCCAGCGTCACCCGGACCGTGCCGTCGGCGTTGCGGTCGATCCGGGCGACCGTCATGCCGGCGCGCACGTCGATGCCGTCGTCGAGCAGGACCCGCAGCACCGCGTCGCCGACGTCGGGATCCTCGCGGGTGAGCAGCCGCGGGCCGCCTTCGATCAGGGTCACCGCACTGCCGAACGACGCGAACATCTGCGCGAACTCCACCCCGACGGTGCCACCGCCGAGCACCACCAGTCGGGCCGGCAGCCGGTCCAGGTGCAGCAGGGTGTCACTGGTCAGCACCGAGGCCTCGGCCATCCCGGGGACCGGCGGCAGGTGCGGGCGGGTACCAGTGTTGATCACCACGTCGGCGCCACGCAGGAACCGTTCGCCGCCGTCGGCCAGCGACACCCGTACGGTCCGGGGACCGACGAACCGGGCCTCCCCGATCACCAGGTGCAGGCCGGAGTCGAGGAACTGCTGCCGGTTGGCGGCCACCATCCCCTCGACGACGTCCTGCTTGTGGGCGCGCAGCAGGTCCACGTCGACCCGGCCGCCCTCGACCACCAGGCCGAGCGCGGCCGCGCCGCGTAACTGGCGAGCCGCCCGCGCGCTCGTCACCAGCGCCTTGGTCGGGATGCACGCGACGTTGATGCAGCTGCCGCCGATCATGCCGCGTTCGACCATCGCCACCCGCCGGCCGGACCGGGCCACGTCCATGCTCAACGTCTTGCCGGCCTTGCCGCCGCCCACGACGAGCAGGTCGAACTCCTCCGCTCGGTCGGTCACCGGGTGCTCCTCTCGGTCGCCGGGCCGATGCGGCCGCCTCTGTCGTGGCGGCCAGACCAGCCTGTCAGCTCCGGTGCGCCATCGGCCCGGTTCCGAGCAGAACCGCCAACGCCGGCCGGGCCCGCCTCGAGCTCAGTGCCGGGCGGCACCGTTCTCGCTGACCGGCTGCCCGAAGGGCAGGAACGGCACAGGCGTCGGTTCGGCGGTGTCGCCGGGGCGCGTGAAGGTCGGGTCGGCGTCGCCGGTGGGCACCTCCGCAGCGGCCGTACGGTCGGCAGCCGCTGCCGCCTCGTCCGTAGTGGACGAGGTGCCGACCCGCTCCGCGCCGGACTGGCCGCCACCGGACTGGTCGCCACCGGTGTGGTCGCCACCGGGCCGGTCCACGCGCTCGCCGTGCCGCCCGCCGCTCGGCCGCTCACCACCCGCCGGCTCCACGTCAATCCGATCGGCAACCGGTCGCTCGGCGCTGGAGCGGGCGCCCACCATCGGGTACTCGGCGGTCTCCGTACCGCCCGCGGCGGCGGCCATGACGGCGGCGGCGGCCAGGTCGGCCACCCGCTTCGCCTCCCGCTGCACCCGGGCGCGGACGTCCTTGGCGTGCCGCTCGGCGGAGTCTCCGGCCCGCCGGGCCTCGTCCAGCCGGGCGCTCTCGGCGGTGAGGTCCCGACGGACCTCGCCCAGCCGCTGCTGCAACCGGGACAGCTCGTTCTCCAGGGTCTCGCCCTCCTCGCGCACCTCGGCGAGTTGCTGCTGGGCGGTCTCCAGCTCCGCGTGCAGCTGGGTCGACTCCTGCCGGCGCTCCTCGATCTCCTGCCGCAGGGCGGCGAGCTGCTCCTGGTGCGTGGCGGCCTGCTCGTCGGCGCGGTTGCGCAGGTCGGTCACGTGCTGCTGCGCCTCGGCCAGCAGCGCGGCGATCTGCTGCTCGATCGCGCTGCGCTGCTCCGCCAGCTCCCGCTCAGCGGCCGCCTGCTGCTCGGCGATCTCCTGCTCGGCCGCGCTCCGGCGGTCGTTGACGTCGCGTTCGATCCCGGCCTGCCACTGGGCCAGCTCCTGCTGGCTCTTGGCCCGGGCCGCCTGGAGCTCCTGCTGGATCTGGGTACGCGCCGACTTCATCAGTGCGTCGGCGGCGACCCGGGTCTGGTTGAGCTGCTGCGCGCTCTGCTCGGTGATCCGCTTCGCCTCGTTCTGCGCGCGCTCGTGCGCGGCCTCACTGTCGGCGCGCAGCTGCTCCGCGTGCTCCCGGATCGCGGTCAGCTCGGCCTCGGCCACGCCGCGCCGCTCCTCGTGCGCCTGTTCCTGCTCGGCGCGCCGGGCCGTCAGCTCCTCGGCCAGGTCCTGGCGTGCCTGGGCGGCCCGCTCGCGAGTGTCGGCGAGGATCCGCTCCGCCTCGGCGCGCAGCTCGTTGGCCAGGTCGGTGGCCGAGTCGCTGATCATGGCGGCCTGCTTCTCCGCGAGGGTCAGGATCTCGCCGACCATCGGGCCCAGATCCTGGAACGAGGCGCGGTCCACCTGCACCGGCTGGTCGTGCAGCTCGGCCAGCTCGGCGCGCAGCCGATGCACCTCGGCGGTCAACTCACGGACCCGGACGGCGGAACGCCCGTGCTCCCCGCTCAGCATCGCGATCTGACCGTCGAGCTGCTCCAGGTGCCGGTCGACCTGGCGTTTGTCGTAGCCGCGCAGCGTGAGCTCGAAGCTCGGCCGCGAGGCCGCGTCGTCGCGTGCTGCGAGCGGCTCAGCGCCGATGGACATGCGCCATCCTCCGTACGATCGGGGCGCCAGGGCCGGCGGTCTACCGCCCCGCGGGCCGTGAGTGTGGCGCAACGCTACCGCCGAGGCGGCCCGGTGCGAAGTCCCGCCCCGTCTCTGCCCGCCCGACCCTCCCTTCCTCGGTCGATCATGGAGTCATGGTGCCCGGAAGACCCTGATCCGCGGCTCTTGTCACCCAGCACAACTCCATGATCGACGCGGGTTGGGTGGTTCAGCGGCGGCGGGCGACGAGGACCGCGTCGTGCAGGGTGATGTTCCTGCCTTCCGGGTCGGTGGCTGGGCGGGGGCGGGCCTCGGCGGTGCGCACCTCCCAGTGCGCCGGGTCCAGTGCGGCGGCCACGTCCTCGGCGGTGTACATCATGTCCGGCAGGTGCATCCGGTGCGCCGACGTCCACAGGTCCGACGGGTGGTGCCCGACGATCAGCAGGGTGCCGCCCGGAGCCACCGCGGCGGCCAGCCGGGCGAACAGCTCCCGCCGCTGCACCGGTGGCAGGTGCATGAACTGCGCGGACACCAGGTCGTACGCCTCCTCGACGGGTGGCTTCTCGCGCAGGTCGGCGTGCGTCCACTCGATGCGCTCGCCGACGCCGGCAGCCTCGGCGTGCCCGGCGGCCCTACCCAGCGCGGTGGTGGAGATGTCCACCGCGGTCACCCGCCAGCCACGGTCGGCCAACCACACCGCGTCGGCGCCCTCGCCGCTGCCCACGTCGAGTGCCCGTCCCGGGGTCAGGTCGGTGGCCTCGGTGACCAGCTGCGGGTTCGGCCGGCCGCTCCACACTGCCGGTCGGGACCGGTAGCGCTCCTCCCACGCCGGCTCCTCGAAGGCCGTGGCCAGCATTTGCCGGTACGCGGTCACCGCGTCGCGGGTCTCCTCGGCGATCAGATCGGCGTTGATCGCCGCCCCGGCGGTGAGGCCGGCCGCGGCGGCCGCGATGACCTGGCCGCGGACGTCGGCCACGTTGCCGGCCACCCACACGCCCGGGACGGTCGTCGCCCCGGTGGCGTCGGCCGGGATCTGGGTGCCGATCACGTGCCCGCCCATCGTCACCTCCTCCGGAGCCAGACCCAGCCCGACCAGCATTCCCGCGCGGGGGACCGGCCGCGCCGCGACCACCACCGCGTCGAGCGCCACCACCCGGCCGGAGGCGAGGCGGACGCCGGTCAGCGCATCCCCGGTGACCTCCAGCCCGGCCACCGGCCCAGGCACCACGGCGATGCTCCGAGCGGCGAGCCGCTCGGCGGTCTCCTCGTCGGGCGCCGGGGCGTCGTGCAGCAGGAGCAGCACGTCCGAACTCCACTGCCGCCACATCTCGGCCTGGTGCACGGCCAGCGGACCGGTGGCCAGGATCCCGATCCGCCGGTCCTGGACCTCCCACCCGTGGCAGTACGGGCAGTGCAGCACGTCGCGCCCCCACCGCTGCGCCACCCCGGGCACGTCGGGCAGCTCGTCGCTGAGCCCGGTGGCCACCAGCAGCCGACGGGCCCGCACCGCGCGCCCGTCGTCGAGGCCGAGGCGGAACCCGTCGTCGTCCCGGGTCGCCGCCGCCACCCGCCCGTCCAGGAACTTTCCGCCATACCCGGCGACCTCGGCGCGCCCGGTCGCGACCAGCTCGGCCGGCGGCGTCCCCTCACGTGCCAGGTAGTTGTGCACGTGGTCGGCCGGCGCGTTGCGCGGTTCACCGGAGTCGATCACCAGCACGGACCGTCGGGCTCGGCTCAGCGCCAGGGCTCCGCTGAGCCCCGCCGCGCCGCCGCCCACCACCACCACGTCATATGTCTCGTCCACCGGAGTCTCCCCTTGTTGTCGGCTGAGCCCACCATCCGTCGCCGTCGGCCAGGTGGCAACTATCCTTGCCGTTATGGCAAACGACGACAGCGCGGCGTTGGCCGCGGTCGGCCCACGGCTGCGCGCCCTACGCCAGCAGCGCGGGACCACCCTGGCCCAGCTCGCCGACCTGACCGGCATCTCGGTGAGCACCCTGTCCCGGCTGGAATCCGGTGGCCGCCGGCCCACCCTGGAGCTGCTGCTCCCGCTGGCCCGCGCCTACCAGGTCCCGCTGGACGAGCTGGTGGACGCCCCGGCCACCGGCGACCCACGGGTCCGTCCCAAGCCGATCGTCCAGCACGGCGTGACGTTCCTGCCGCTGACCCGCCGACCGGGCGGTCTGCAGGCGTTCAAGCAGATCCTCCCGCCGAACACGCCCACCGGGGAGTTGACCCAGCAGACCCACGAGGGGTACGAGTGGATCTACGTGCTCTCCGGCCAGTTGCGCCTGCTGCTCGGCGAGCACGACCTGACGCTGACCCCCGGCGAGGTTGCCGAGTTCGACACGCGTACGCCACACCGGGTGATCAACCCCGGCCCCGGCACCACCGAGGTCCTCAACCTCTTCGGGCCGCAGGGGGAGCGGCTGCACGTCCGCGCCCGCCCCGCCGCGTCCGCCAGGGAATAGTCAGCGAGCCGTCAGAGGCATGAGCGGGATATCGGCTGGCGAGACGTGTGGCCGTGGGCCATGGTTTGGGCGTGATCATCATCCAGCGGGTGCGCGTGCGATGGAGCCCGGCTGGGCGCGGCGCTCCACAGACCAACGCCCGTCGAGGGCTCAACCGCCCGGTGATACTTCCTGCGCCGCTGCCAGCAGGCGATGTCGTGGTCCACGACGTCCTGGCTGATGAGGCCGCCAGCTACCAACGCCGTGGCGAGGTACGGACCGGTGGCGTGAGCATCTCCCGCGGTCTCGCTCTATGGCTCACCTTCGACGGCTCGGCGGTAACCGTCGAGCGTCTGCCCGGCGGGGCGGCGTTTCCCCGGGCGGGAGTGTCGACCCGCCTGTTCACCCTCGCCCACGGGCAGGTCGGCCGGTATAGGGCCAATTTCCGGTTGACCGGCTGCGCGTGCGACCCCAGCTGGTACTACGAGGACTGGGTGGTCCATGTCAGCAACGGCGATGTTGCATGCGACCGGTTCCTGCGCGGCGAACCGGACTGCGTTGTCGATAACCGTGTCCATCTTTACGGTGGCCCCGCGCGCCGTGGTAACCGCTAGCGAACGTGACCTCGCTCTGCCCTCAGCCCTCGCCTCGCAAGCGGTGTGCACGTCCGCTGGTTTAGGGTCCCTGCGATGGTCATGAGCGCGCAGGACGTTGTGGGCGTGATCGAGTCGGACCCGGGAGCAATGAGAGTCCTTCGGGCTACGGCCGAGCTTGGATTACCGGACTGGTGGATCGGTGCCGGCTTCGTACGCAACCGCGTCTGGGACGCGATCAGCGGCCTCCCAGTCTCGCCGGAGCGCGACGTGGATGTCGCCTACTTCGACCCGGAAAAGCCGGACCCACGCGAGGATGCACGCGCCGAAGCCCAAGCCATAGTGGCCCTGCCTGGGGTGCCGTGGGAGATTCGTAATCAAGCACGGATGCATCTGCGCAACGGCGATGAGCCCTACACGTCCGCCCTGGACGCGATATCGCGCTGGCCCGAAACGGCGACGTGCGTCGCGGTGACTCTGAGGGGCGACTCTGTTCGCCTGGTGTCCTGCCACGGTCTGACCGACCTTGTGGGAATGGTTGTCCGCCCCTCTCCAGCCTTCAACAACGCAGCGGGCCGCGCGAAGGTACAGCGCCGCGTGGAGGTCAAGGGATGGCTCCACCGATGGGCCGGGCTGCGGCTGGAGATCTAACGGTCACGCCAAGCGAAGGACTTCGCGGCACGGGCGGACAACCGACACCACAACCTCCGTCATGGTCGGTAGCGAGCGGTTCGCGGCACATGAGTGCGGGCGGCGAACCGCGGGCGCCGCACCGAACGGCGGACGATACTGGCACGGTGGAGGAGGACCTCGTCGAACTACTGGCCTCGACCGGAGTCACCTGCCGGTTGTTCGTCGAGCAGACACGGGGCCCATACCACCGAGCTGTGCATCCCGAGCGTCGGGAGATCACCGAGGACCGCGATGGTCTCCCGCTGCGCCTCGGGCTACGCCTACTGGCGGCGGACGCCACCACCCCCCTCGCGGATGTCCTCGTCGAGGTCTGGCAGGCCGACCACGTGGGCCGATACTCCGGCTTCCAGCCATTCGAAGCGAGGCCGGGACAGGTGGTCACCTCGGAGTCGGTGCCGCACGATGTGATCGCCGCCGGTGAGACGTACCTGCGGGGCAGCCAGCGCACCGACGAGCGCGGGATGTGCGGGTTCAACACGATCTACCCGGGCTGGTACGCCAGCCGCACCGTGCACATCCACCTCATCGCGCACCTCGGCGACGGCTCGGTGACCACGCAGGTCTATTTTCCCGACACGGTCACCGACGAGGTTTTCAGTCGCCCGCCCTATCGGGGCCGGCCGCAGCGCGACACCACCAACGCCACCGACAGCATCTTCGCCGAAGGCGGCGAGCAGATGATCCTGGACCTGCAGGGAGATCCGACGACCGGCTACACCGGGGTCCTCTGCGTCGTCCTCGACCAGCAAGCGCGACCTGCCTCGGCTGCGGGTCCTTCGGCGGAAAGCGACGGTTGATCGTGGCCAGCACGGAGCAGATCAGGGCCACCATCGAGGCTCACCTCGCCGCCGTCGGCGCCGCCGATGCTACCGCACTGGCAGATCTCTACACACCGGATGCCCGCCTGCATGACCCCGCTGGCGGACCCCCGGTCACCGGCCGAACGGCCATCGAGCAGCACTTTGCCGGCGTGCTCACCGAGCAACGGACAATGGAACTCGTGATGGTGGCGATCGCCGACCACCACGCCGCGTTCCACTTCCGCGCCACACCAGCCGAGGGCCCCACCAGAGAGGTCATCGACACCATGACCTTCGACGACCAGGCCATGATCACTTCAATGCGGGCGTACGCGAGCTAGAACCAAACCGGGCGGAGTGACCTCGTGGCCTGCCGTCCGGCTACCTGCGAGGAGTCGCTCCGCCGAGGCCGTGAATGCTGAGGTGTCGTCCACCCAGGGGAAATGCGCGGCCCGTGGCTGCTCCGCGCCGCCGAAGAAGCCGTCCGTGGCGGGCTGGGCGAACTGGTCCGGCTCGGCGGCGGCCTGCACCCGCGCTGCAACATCCACTCGCTTGGCTGGCATCCGCGCATCGGCACGACCCGCCGCCGGCGCGGTCCGCTTGCCGCGACTTGCCGTAGCGAGCGGTTCGCGGCATGTGCGTGCGTCCGCAGGGCTGGGTCGTCTCGTCTCAGGTTAGGGCCAGCATCGACTCCACGCCGTAGCGGGCGGCCGCGATGCCAGGCTCGCGAGACTGCGCGGTGATGACGAGTACTCGGCCACCCTTGCGCGGGTACAGGTACACGGCCTGCCGCCACGGTTCACCCTCGTGCTCCCATGGTTTCCCAGCCTCCGCATTCACGGGGAGTACGGCACCTGACACGGGTTGGGACGCCCGTCGAGGGCCCGGCCCGCTTCCTTTCAGCTTTGACTACACATCATCGCGATGTCCGATCGGACTCCCTCAAGCCCAACGAGGCGATCCACCGCGCTGCCCTCGACTGCCGGCGTGGCGTTCCGGTCATCGGACCGGTGCTGTGCGTACCTCGCTGAGGTGTTTGGTGATGCGTAGCAGCACCTGGTTCGGTGGCCCGGCGACGAAGGCCGCCGTGTCGGCGAGGGCGGCGATCAAGGGCAGCCCGCGACCACCGACGGTGAGCGGGGCGGGGAGCTCGGCGTCGAGTCCGGCGCCGTTGGGGGTACTGCCGCGGTTGCTGACCTCGAGCAGGCAGACGTCGTCCTCGATGATGATGGTGATGTCGACGGTGCTGTCCGGGTCGGCGTGCATCACCGCGTTGGCGCAAGCCTCGGTGATCAGCACGGCCAGGCGGTCAACGGAGTCCTCAGCGGCGTCGGTGAGGCTCAGCAGGGTGGTCAGCACATGGCGGGCGCGGGTCACCGAGGACGGTTGTCGCGGGAGTGACAGCGTCATGGTCACGCGCATCGCGCAGTTCCTCCTCAGCCCGCGCGTGGCCCGCGCCGGACTCCTGTGTCACACCCTGGGGCAGGATGCTCCCGCCGTGATCGGCACTACCCGGGTGTTGCCGAGGTGAAACGGTCAGGATGCCGGCTCGGCGACGCCGGCGGCGGCGTTTCGCCCGCCGGCAGAATAGGGTAAGCGGGGATCATCGGCTTGGGGGGTTGTTGTGGATCTGCTGTTGTCGGACCGGCCGGGCCGGGGTTGCACCGTGCTCGAGGTGCGCGGCGAGCTCGACATGGCGACGGCCCCCCAGTTGCGCGATGGTCTGCGACGGCTGATCGACGCCGGTGACCGCCAGGTGGTGGTGGATCTGGCCGGGGTGGGTTTCCTGGACTCCAGCGCGCTGGGCGCGTTGGTGGTGATGTTCAAGGCGTTGCGTGACCTCGGCGGTCGGTTGTGCCTCGCCGCGGTGCAGCCCGCCGTGCACAGCGTGCTGACGGTCACCTCGGTGGATCGAGCCATCCAGGTCTATGACAGTGTCCCGGCGGCGGAAGCCGATCTGCCGTCAAGGGACGACGCGGCGGGCGGGTAGTCAGTCGGGCAGCGCGGTGCTGGCACGCGCCTGGTCGGCGCCGGCGCTGGTACGCCGGTCCTCGCTGTGGCCGCCGTGCCAGTCGAGGATGAGCAGGGTCGCGTCATCGGCCAGAGTCGGGCCGCTGACCTCGAGCACGGCATCGGCCAACGCCCGGACAGCCTCCCGCGGGTGCAGACCGGCGATCGACCGCAACATGGCCGGCAGATCCAGGCTGGCGGCGTTGCGCTCCCGCATGCCATCGGTGACCACCACCAGACGGTCGCCTGGTCGCAGCGTGATCTCGCCAGCGTGGTGATCGGTCTCGGCGAACATTCCCAGCGGGAAGTTGGCCGGTAGCGCCAGCGTCCGGGTGTCCCCGTCGCGCACCAGCAGCGGCGGCACGTGCCCGGCGTTGAGCAGCGCGCACACCCCGGTGCGCAGGTCGAGACAGCCGAGGACCGCGGTGATGTAGCTGCCGGGCACCGCGGCGTGTTGGGCCACGTCGGCGTTCGCGGCCTCGGCCTGCTCCGCCAGACCAACCCCGCGGCGGCGGCTGTTGCGCAGGCTGCCCACGCCCAGGGTGGCCGTCAGCGCGCTGGCTACCCCGTGGCCCATCGCGTCGGTGACGCTGAAGTGCAGCACGTCCCGGCCGAGGCTGTAGTCGAAGGTGTCCCCGCCGATGCTGGCGGCGGGTTCGAGCCAGCCGGACAGGGTGAACGCACTGGCCTCACACGTGAACGAGCTGGGGAGAAGGCGGCGCTGGATCTCCCCGGACAGGGTGAACGGCGTCGTCCGTTGCCCCCACTCGAAGAGGTCGGTGTACCGCCGGTTGGCAATCACCACGAACGCCAACACGTGCGCCGTGCGGGCGGTCTCCTCCAGTGCCCGCGCATCGGGCTCGTCCGGCAGGATCATCTCCAGCAGGCCGATCGCCTCACCGCGGTCGGTCACCGGCGCCAGCACCGTCCACCGATCGGGCCGCGCGACAACCTGCACCACCTGGGTGCGTAGCGCCTGCTCGGCGGGGCCGCCGTCGAACGGCATCACGGTGGCGACCTCAGCACCGTCGCGGCGCCCGTCGCCGGCACCATCGAGCGGCACGTGGGCCAACCGGACCAGCGCCCGGCCGCTGAGGTCCGCGATCAGGAACGCGACGGTACGTGCCCCCAGCGCCGCACCGAGTTCCCGGGTGACCGCCTCGACCGGCGAGGCGTTCTCCGCCGCGTCCAACAAATGGTCCATGTCGCCCTCGACTGCTTTCCACTGTCGGAGCCTACGAGAACAGGCTGGTCATCGCCGAGCACGCTGGTCCCCGGGTTCAGCGGGGCGCGGCGATCGGCGGTGCCGACGGCCCGAAGGTGGTCAGGAACCGGTCCCGGAAGGTGTCCATCGGCCACACCGGGGCCTGCGGACCGGGCCGCAGGCCGTCCTGCCACCCCCAGTCCGCCACCCGGTCCAGCACGGCCGGATCGTGGGCGACGATGGTGATCGGCACGTCCCGGCTGGCACCCTCGCCGGTGACCACCGGGGCGGGCTGGTGGTCGCCGAGGAAGACCAGCACCAGGTCGTCGTCGCCGTAGGTCCGCACGTAGGAGATCAGGGTCTCCAGCGAGTACGCGATGGCCTTCCGGTACCCGCCGCGGATCTGGCCGGCGTCCCGGTCGTCAGGGTCGCCGCTGTCCTCGCCGACCGCGGAGCCGCGGTAGATCGAGCCGTCGCCCACCTCGTCCCACCCGATCATCTCGGGCACCGCCGTCCACGGCGAGTGGCTGGAGATCAGCGGGATCTCCGCCATCAGCGGGCGGTCCGCGTCGGCCCGGACCCGCCGCTGGAAGAACGACAACGTGTACTGGTCGGGCATCGGGGCGTAGCCGAACTTCGGTCCCCGGTAGCCGAGCGCCTCCGTGTCGTAGTAGCGGTCGTAGTCGAAGAACCCCTGCTCCGGCCACGGTTCAGTGGCCGCCGGCAGCACCCCGACGGTCTGCCATCCGGCCCGGCGGAATGCGCCGTTGAGGGTGAGCCGATCGCTAGCCAGCAGGGTGCGGTGCCGCCCCTCGTTGTCCGTCCACAGGCCGGACAACAGCGTGTCGTGCGCCAACCAGCTACCGCCGCCGAAGGTGGGGGAGGTGAGGAAGCCACTGCGGGCGTGGTAACCGGCCGCGCGCAGCCGCTCCGTTCCGGCATCCAGCACCGCGTTGACCTGCGGCGCCAGCTCCGGGTCCTCCACCGCGTCGCGGCCGTAGCTCTCCACGAACGCGACGATGACGTCCTTACCGCGCAGCCCGGTCAGCAGTTGGTCGCCCGGCGTGTCGTGGAACGGGTCGGCGTTGATCTGCGCACCGAACGTCTCCCGGTCGTGCAGCCGTGCGTCCACCTGGGTGGCGTGCGCGCCGACCAGCGCGGTGGTCCCGGCGTCGGCCACCGGCACGCCCGGTACGACGCGCACCCCGACGACGGCGCAGGCCACCCACGCGACGGTCAGCGCGGCCACCGCCCGGGTCGCCACCCGCTCGTGCCGGACCAGCAGCGACGCCAGCCGCCGCAGCGCCAGCGTGAGCACCACCAGCAGCGCTCCGACCAGCAGCAGGATGCCGATCGCCGTGCCGACCGCGCCGGCCTGACCGGCCGAGTCACGGACGAAGCCGAACGCGTCGTCCAGCAGCAGCCAGTCCAGCACCAGGTCGAACGGCCGGTCGAGAGCCGTACGGAAGCCCAGGTCGGCGAGCTTCACGATGGCGAGCAGGCCGAGCAGCGGCCCGACCACGGCCACCACCACCCGCCGGGGCCGCGCCGGCAGGGCCAGCAGCAGAGCGGCGACGAGCAGCCCCTCCAGCGGGATGCGCAGGAGGGCGCCCGGCGTGAGCAGGCCGAGCCGGTCCGGGCCGACCAGCACGGCGAACACCAGCAACACGGCCAGCGCGCTGCCCACCCCGCCCGCCACCCGCCGCGCCGGGCCGCGTCCGGCCGCGGCCAACGACCCGGGAGTACGCGCCGACACCTCGCCCACAGCAGGAGGGCGCGAACGGAACCGGCCGGCCAGCCGGCGTACCTGGGTGGGAAGGGTCATCACAGCCTCCAGTCGGAGTGGACCGTACCGCCCGAGCGGACCGCCATCGCCCGCGCGGGAGCGGGCACCGGCAGCAGGGGCGGCAGCGTCACCGTGGACGGCGCGACCACCGGCAGCGGAGTCGGCAGCGCCACCGGCGCGGGAACCGGCGGGACGGTCGGCGCCAGCGCGGCGGCCGGCGCCGGCGCGGCCGGCACCGGGAGGCCCCGCCGGGACACCGGCCGACGCTGCCACAACCACGCCACGTCCCGGCCGAACGACTCGACCAGCAGAGCCAACGCCACCACCAGCACCAGCGTGGTCCACGGCTCGGGCAGCACCCCTGCCGCGGCCACCGCCAGCAGCACCCCCTGCGCGGCGGCCACCACCTTGCGCCAGAAGCGCGGCGGCAGCGACCCGCCCAGCCAGGGCAGCACCGCGCTCGCCGCGACGAACGCGTACCGCATCACGCCGATGGCCAGCACCCACCCGCCGGCGACCGGCGCGACGTGCACGCTGAGCACCAGGATCAGGAACGCGTCGACCTCCATGTCGAAGCGGGCGCCGAGCGCGCTCACCGTGCCGGTGCGCCGCGCCACCTGCCCGTCCACCGCGTCCAGCAGCAACGCCACCGCGCTCACCGCGACCAGCAACCCCACCGGCGCGGGCCGGCCGAACGAGTCCGCCACCAGCGCGGTGACCGCGCCGACCAGGACGGCCCGGGTCAGCGTCACCCGGTCGGCCGGGCCCAGGCGGGACGCGCCGGCCCGGTGCAGGCCCCGGCTCAACGCGAGACAGGTGACCACCGCGTAGCCGGTACCGACCAGCCAGCCGGCGCCACCCAGCCCCACCGTGGCGGCCAGCACCGCCAACACGACCAGTTGCGCGCTCAGCCCGATCATCGGACCACTTCGAACCGTGGGCACCGTACCTCCGTGTTTATGATCGACGACCCCGACAGGGAACACGGAAAACGTGGCCGTTCGGTTCGGCCGGGAGCAAAGGTGAGGTGCGCGACGGTGATCCGCGAGGCGTACGCCTGCTGGGTGCGCGAGCCCGGCGCGGCGGAGATCCGGCCGGTGTCGTTGCCCGTCCCGGGCCCCGACGAGGTGCTGGTCCGGGCACGCTACTCGGGGGTCAGCCGGGGCACCGAGACACTCGTCTTCACCGGCCGGGTGCCCGCCGACCAGCACGCCGCGATGCGCGCGCCCTTCCAGGAGGGCGACTTCCCGGGCCCGGTGAAGTACGGCTACCTCAGCGTCGGGGTGGTCGAGCAGGGCCCACCGGAGCTGCTCGGGCGCACGGTCTTCTGCCTGCACCCGCACCAGAGCGCGTACGTCGTGCCGGCCACCGCGGTGGTGCCGGTGCCGGACGACGTGCCGCCCGCCCGCGCGGTGCTCGCCGGCACGGTGGAGACCGCCGTGAACGCGCTGTGGGACGCCGCGCCGCTGGTCGGCGACCGGGTCAGCGTGATCGGTGCGGGCATGGTGGGCTGCTGCGTCGCGGCATTGCTCGCCCGCTTTCCCGGCGTGCAGGTCGAACTGGTCGACACCGACGCCCGCCGCGCCGGGGTGGCGGGCGCCCTCGGCGTGGGGTTCGCCCAACCGGCCGACGCGGCCGGCGACCGGGACCTGATCGTGCACGCCAGCGCCACCGCCGACGGTCTGCAACGCTCGCTGGACCTGCTCGCGCCGGAGGGCACGGTGATCGAGCTGAGCTGGTACGGCGACCGCCCGGTGCAGGTGTCGCTCGGTGGGGCGTTCCACTCGGGGCGGCTGACCGTGCGCAGCAGCCAGGTCGGCATGGTCGCGCCCGCACGGCGGGGGCGGCGCAGCTACGCCGACCGACTGGCGCTCGCCCTGGACCTGCTCGACGATCCGGCCTTCGACGCGTTGATCACCGGCGCGTCCCGGTTCGAGGAGCTGCCCGACGTCCTCGCTCGACTGAGCACGGGTGACCTTCCCGCGCTCTGCCACCTCATCACCTACGACGACGGGGAGTGACCGTGTTCAGCGTGACCGTTCGGGATCACATGATGATCGCCCACAGTTTCCGGGGCGAGGTGTTCGGCCCGGCCCAGCGCCTGCACGGCGCGACCTTCGTGGTGGACGCGACGTTCCGCCGGCTCGACCTGGACGCCGACGGCATCGTGGTCGACATCGGCCTGGCCACCGAGCAACTGCGCGCCGTGGTCGGCGAGCTGTCCTACCGCAACCTCGACGACGAGCCGGCGTTCGCCGGGGTGAACACCACCACCGAGGTGCTGGCCCGTACGGTCGCCGACCGGCTGGCCGAGCGGGTGCACGCCGGTGAGCTGGGCGCCGGGGCGCGTGAGCTGGCCGGCATCACCGTCACCCTGCACGAGTCGCACGTCGCCTGGGCCAGCTACGAGCGGTCGCTGTGATCGGGGCGGGCCGGGCGACGCCGGTCGACCGGCCCGCTTCGCCCGGCCCTGCCGTGCACGTCGTCCTGCCCGGCGACATCGACGACCCGGCCACGCCCAGCGGCGGCAACGTCTACGACCGGCGGATCTGCGCCGGCCTCGGCGGGCGGGGCTGGTCGGTGCACGAACACGCGGTGCCCGGCGCATGGCCGTACCCCGACCCCACCGACCGGGCGGAGCTGGCTCGGCTGCTGGCCGCCGCGCCGGATGACGCCGTGGTGCTGCTCGACGGCCTGATCGCCTCGACCGTCCCGGACCTGCTCGCCCCGCACGCCCGGCGGCTGCGCCTCGTGGTCCTGGTGCACCTGCCGTTGAACGACGAGGCCGAGGCCCTCGCGCTGGCCACCGCCCGGGCCGTCGTCACCACCAGCGAGTGGACGCGCCGCCGGCTGCTGGCCCGCCACCCGCTGCCGCCCGACCGGGTCCGGGCCGCGCCGCCGGGGGTGACGCCCGCGCCGCCGGCGCCCGGTTCGGTCACCGGCAACCGGCTGCTCTGCGTGGCGGCCGTCACCCGCCACAAGGGACACGACGTGCTGATGGCCGCGCTGTCCACGCTCGCCGGGCTGTCGTGGACGCTGGTCTGCGCCGGCACGCTCGCCCGGGAGCCGGAGCTGGTGCACCGGCTGCGTGAGCGGCTCGGCGGGGCGGGCGTCGCCGACCGGGTCCGCCTGGCCGGCCCGTTGACCGGCGCCGCGCTGGACGTCGCCTACGACGCCGCCGACCTGCTGGTGTTGCCGTCGCGGGGCGAGACGTACGGGATGGTCGTCACCGAGGCCCTGGCCCGCGCCCTGCCGGTGCTGGGTACCGAGGTGGGCGGCCTGCCCGAGGCGCTCGGTCAGGCGCCCGGCGGTGACCGGCCCGGGCTGCTGGTTCCGCCGGGCGACCCGGCCGCGCTGGCCGGCGCGCTGACCCGCTGGTTGAGTGACGACGCCCTGCGGGCCCGGCTGCGGCGTGCCGCTCTGGCCCGGCGGGACACCCTGACCGACTGGACGGTGACCACGGCGCTGCTGGCCGCCGTGCTGGAGGAGGTGGCGGCATGACCGTCGAGGAGACCCTGTCGTTCGCCGACTGGCTGCGGCTGCGCGAGCCCGCCGACGCGGCGGCCCGCGCCGAGGACCTGGTGGACGTGGTCCGTCCCCGGCTGGCCGGCGAGGCGCCGACCGTGATCCACGACCTGGGCAGCGGCACCGGCTCGATGAGCCGGTGGCTGGCGGCCCGACTGACCGGCCCGCAGCACTGGGTGCTGCACGACCGGGACGCCGACCTGCTGGCCCGGGCCGCCGAGGGCATGGCCGGGGTCACCGCCGCCGACGGCGCACCGGTCACGGTCAGAACCCGTTGCGGCGATCTCACCCGGCTGACCGCCGCCGATCTGGCCGACGGCGCGCTGGTCACCGCGTCCGCGCTGCTGGACATGCTGACCGCCGAGGAGGTCGAGCGGGTGGTCGCCGCCTGCGCCGACGCCGGCCGGCCCACCCTGTTCGCGATCTCGGTCACCGGGCGGGTCCGACTCACCCCGGCCGACCCGCTGGACCCGCTGGTCGAGGCCGCGTTCAACGACCACCAGCGGCGCACCGTCGACGGCCGACGGCTGCTCGGCCCGGACGCCGTCGCCGCCACCGTCGTCGCGTTCGCCCGTCGGGGCGTCCCGGTCCGGGAGCGGCCCAGCCCGTGGCGGCTCGGTCCGGACCAGGCCGACCTGACCGCCGAGTGGTTCCGGGGCTGGCTGGGCGCTGCCTGCGAGGAGCGCCCGGAACTGGCCGGCCCGGCCCGGGCGTACGCCGAGCGCCGGCTGACCGACGCGGCGGCCGGGCGGCTCGGCGTACTGGTCGAACACCGGGACCTCCTGGCCGGCGGATGAACCGCTCGCGCCCCGGGTACGTGCACTAGGGCAAGTGGACGATCTTCAGGGAGGACCGGCGCCGATGTTCTGGGCCTGGGCACGAGTGGTCGGCGGGGTGGGCCTGCTCGCCGCCCTGCTGTGGCAGGTGGGCGCCGGCCCGTTCCTGGCCGGAGTGCGGTTGATCGACGCGCCGGCGCTGACCGCGGCGCTGCTCATCGGTGTCCTCACCACGGTCTGCGCGGCCTGGCGGTGGAGCCTGGTCGCCGGTGGCCTGGGCGTACGGCTGCCGCTGACGACCGCGGTCGCGCACTGCTACCGCGCGGTGTTCCTCAACGCCACCCTGCCCGGCGGTGTGCTCGGCGACGTGCACCGGGCGGTACGCCACGGCCGGGACGCCGGTGACGTCAGCCGGGGCATCCGCGCGGTGGTCTGGGAACGTGCCGCCGGTCAGGTGGTTCTGGTGGTCGTCGCCCTGGTGGTGCTGGCCGCCTTCCCGTCGCCGGTGCGGCCGTACCTGCCGGCCGCCGTCGCGTTGCTGGTCGCCGCTGGGCTGGCAGCCGTGCTGCTGGCGCGGGTCCTGCCGCAGGCCGGCCGGTCGCGCTCGGCACGAGGACTGCGCACCGCCGTGGCGGACGTCCGCGCCGGGCTGCTGGCCCGGCGGACCTGGTTCGGGGTGCTGGTCGCCTCCACCGTGATGGTCGCCGGTCACCTGGCCACCTTCCTGGTGGCGGCGCGTACCGCCGGCTCGGACGCCCCGCTGTCCCGGCTGCTGCCGCTCACCCTGCTCGCGCTGCTCGCCATGGGCCTGCCCTTGAACATCGCCGGCTTCGGCCCGCGTGAGGGGGTGGCGGCGTGGGCGTTCGGCGCGGCCGGGCTCAGCGCCGCCGAGGGGGTCGCCACCGCCACCGTCTACGGTGGACTGGTGCTGGTGGCCAGCCTGCCGGGTGCCGCCGTGCTGCTCGCCCGGCGTGCTCGGACTCCGGCCCCCGGTCGGGAAGCCGCCTCCGGTAGCGGCTGTTGAGCCGGTTGTGAGACGGTACGCGTCACCGCACGGTGGTGGCGCCGGACAAAGGAGTCCCATGCCCAAAGCATTGCCGGTCGCCACGGTCCGTACGCAGGTCACGGTGCCGCTGACCTTTCCCGACGGCTACGCCACGACCACCCGGGTGTTCTCGTTCAAGGGCCTGGTGGACGGCCGCGAACACCTGGCCCTTGGCCTCGGCGACTGGGCCGGCGCGCTGGACCGGCTCGCCGACGGTGGCGAGCCGCCACTGGTCCGCCCGCACAGCGAGTGTCTGACCGGCGACGTGTTCGGCAGCCAGCGCTGCGACTGCGGGCCGCAGTTGCGCGAGGCGGTGCAGCGGATCGCCGAGGCCGGCGGTTTCCTGCTCTACCTGCGCCAGGAGGGCCGGGGCATCGGCCTGTACGCCAAGCTCGACGCGTATGCCCTGCAGGACGCCGGGCTGGACACGTACCAGGCCAACGTCGCGCTCGGCCGGGGCGAGGACGAGCGGGACTACACCGCCGCCGCGCAGATGCTGGCCACCCTGGGTGTGCCTCGGATCCGGCTGCTCAGCAACAACCCGGACAAGGCGGAGCAGCTGACCCGCCTGGGTGTGGCGGTCGCCGAACGGGTGCCCACCGGCATCTTCCTCTCCCCGGCCAACGCCGACTACCTTGCCGCGAAGGCGGCCAAGGCTGCGGAGACCGAGGCGGACGCGGCTCCCGCTGGGCGTACCCCCGATCGGCCCGTCGCCCCATGAGCTGCCGGCCGGCGCTGGCGCGGCCGTACGTGCTGCTGAGCTGCGCCACCTCGATCGACGGGTACATCGACGACGCCTCCGACCAGCGGCTCCTGTTGTCCAACGCGGACGACCTGGACCGGGTCGACGCCGTCCGGGCCAGTTGCGACGCGATCCTGGTCGGTGCCGGCACCGTCCGCCGCGACGATCCCCGGTTGCTGGTGCGCGCGGCGGAGCGGCGGGCCGAGCGGGTGGCGGGCGGGCGGCCGGCCTCGCCCATCAAGGTCACCCTGACCGCCCGGGGCGACCTCGACCCGACGGCTCGGTTCTTCACCGCGGGCGACGCGCCCCGGCTCGTCTACTGCGCCAGCGACGCGCTGGAGAAGACCCGGGAACGGCTCGGCCGACTGGCCACCGTGGTGGACGCGGGCGAGCCGGTCGACCCCGGTTGGCTGCTGGCCGACCTGGCCGCCCGGGGCGTACGGCGGTTGATGGTGGAGGGGGGTGGGACGGTGCACGCCCAGTTCCTCACCGCCGGCCTCGCCGACGAACTGCACCTGGTGGTCGCCCCGTTCTTCGTCGGCGACGGCCGGGCGCCCCGGTTCGTCGGCGAGGGCAGCTTCCCCTGGCACCCGGGCCGCCGGGCCCGGCTGGCCGAGGCCCGCCAGATCGGCGACGTGGTCCTGCTCCGCTACGCCCTCTCCGACCGCTGCCCCGGCGACTGACGCCACGCCGGACCGGCCCACACCAGGTGGTTCGCCGCGAGTGCGGTGGCCGCCTCTCGGCCCGGTAGGGTCCCGGCGCATGGCTTCACGAGCGGTTCGGTCGGGTGTCGTTGCCGCGCTGTGCCTGCTCGCCATGCTGGCTGGCTGTAGCGGTGACCCGAGTGCGACTCCGCTCGCCAAGGGCTGTCATCCACCTGCCCACGAAGATGAACTACTCGCCGCCTACCTCGCTGAACCGGTCTTCGCCTTCCGCCCGCCGGAGGCGCTCGCGGTCGGCCCACCAGCGGTCGAGAAGGGTTGCCGGCAGGTAGGTGAACGCGAGAGCACCCGGATCAAGGGACAGCCCGTCGACGCGGGTCCCGGCGTCACCACCACCAGGGTCAGCCTGTTCTTCGCGCTCGACGTGGGCTTCGCCCAGGACAAGCTGGCCGAGATGTACGAGCCGGCCATCCTGGCCGCGGGCTGGAAGACGCAGCCGTTGGACCTGGCGCCCGTGCACAGCAGCGGCGACGGACAGGCCGGTCTGTACTACTGCAAGGACGTCAACGGCGTGCCAAGTTTCCTCTCGGTGTACGAGCGCTGGGTGGGCACGACCGACGGGCGGGCTTTTCCGGTCTCCCCGTCGCCGGAAGACTGGCCCGAGGCCGGGAGCCTGGAGGTCACCGTCACCGCCGTACGCGGGGTCCGCTGTACGACCCCCTGAGCGCTGGTGAACAGGCACCCGGGTAGGCCGGACCGACGCGACTCCGACCGACTGATCAGCCCGCCAGCACCGGATGCGTACCATGCGGGGCTGGGTTTCCCTCGTCGTGGCGGAGGTATCGGGTAGATGGCAGGCCAGCACGAGGGCTTCGCCCTCGGCGTCGACCTCGGTACGTCCAACACGGTCGCGGTGCTGCGCTGGCCGGACGGGCGGACCCGTCCGCTGCTGATGGACGGTCAGCCGGTCAGTCCGTCCGCCGTGTACGCCGACCCGGACGGCACGCTGCACGCCGGTTGGGACGCCCGCCGGTTGGCGCAGGCCGATCCGGCCCGGTTCGAGGCGAACCCGAAGCGTCGGGTGGACGAGCCGGGTGTGCTGCTCGGGGACCGCTCGTACCCGCCGGCCGAGCTGCTCGCCGCGGTGCTGGCGGCGGTCGCGCGGGCCGCGGTGGGCACCGTCGGCTTCCTGCCCCCGGCTGTGGTCACCTGCCCGGCGGCATGGGACGCCACGCGGCGCCAGGTGCTCGGCGACGCGCTCATGCGGGCCGGCTGGCCGCAGGCGGCCGAGCACACGCTCGCCGGGCCGACGCCGCCGGGCACCCGGCTGCTGCGCGAGCCGGTGGCCGCGGCCCGCTACTACACGCAGGTGCTGCACCGGCCGGTGCCGGTCGGCGGCGCGATCACGGTGTTCGACTTCGGCGGCGGGACGCTCGACGTCGCGGTGCTGCGCAACGAGGGCGCCGACCCGTGGGGTGACTCCGGCTTCCGCGTGGTGGCCGATGGTGGCCTGCCGGATCTCGGTGGCCTGGATCTGGACGCCGCGTTGGTGCGGCGGGTCGGCGAGCTGGTCGGTGACCGGCACGCCGCGCAGTGGGCCCGGCTGATTCACCCGACGGACCCGGCGCAGCGCCGCGACCAGGTCCGGCTCTGGGACGAGGTCCGGGGCGCCAAGGAGACGCTGTCCCGCTCGACGGTGGCGCCGGTCGCCGTGCCCGGCGTGGCCGAGGCGGTGCGGCTGACCCGGGCGGACGTCGAACGGGTGGCCACGCCGTTGCTGCGCCGCGCGGTCGACCGGGCCCGGGAGGTGATCGCCGCCGCGGGCCTCAGCCCCGAGCAGCTCGCCGGGTTGTTCCTGGTCGGCGGCTCGTCGCGGATCCCGCTGGTGGCCCGGATGCTGCACGCCGAGCTGGGGGTGGCGCCGACGGTGCTGGACCAGCCGGAGTTGCCGGTGGCCGAGGGAGCGCTGACCGACCTGCCGCTGCTCCGGCAACTGTCCGCGCCGGCGTACGCCGGACCGCCGCTCGCCCCGCCGAGCGCCCCGGCCGGACCGGCGCAGGCACCAGCCTCGCCAGCCGTACCGACGCAGGCCCCTGCGTCACCGGCCGGACCACCGTTCGCGCCGACCTCGCCCGCCGCGCCCGGTTCGACCGCGCCGACCATCCCGGCTGGGGCCGGTTCGACCGCGCCCACCGTCCCCGCCGAGGCCGCCCCGACCGTGCCGTCGCAGCACGGGTCGGTGTCGACGCTGCCGTCGGGGCCGTCCGGGTCAGGTTGGCCGGGGTTGCCGACGCCGACCGAACCAGAGCCGGCGGGCGTACCGGCGACCCTGGTCGGTGGCCACGGTGCCACCCCGCCGCCGACGCCCAACCGCGTCCCCGGGACGCGTTGGCGGCGGGCCCACTGGGTGGTGCTCGCCGCGGTGCTCGCCCTGGCCGGGGTGGCCACCGCGTCGACGCTCTACTTCCTCCGCGACCGCTACCCGGACCTGGAGTTCCGACCGCTGAGTGTGCTGTCCCGGCCGCATGCCGGCGCCGAGCGGCCGAGCGGCATGTGGACGGCGGTGCTCGAGGATCGGGCCTACCTCGGGTACCCGCTGCCGGACAAACGGCTCGAGGTGGTCGCCGTCGACACCGGCACCGGCGACGAGCTGTGGCGCAAGCCGACCAACGTCAGCGCCGACGACTGGACGGGGCTGGTGGCCGTCCCGGGGGCGGTCGCGGTCATCGCCGACGCGCCGGGCGACAGCACCCCCCGCCAGCTGGCCGTCCTCGACGGTCGCTTGGGCACGCAGCGCTGGAACCGCGCCATCCGTGGCGACGACAGCGTGTACTTCGCCGACGGCGTGGCGGTGCTGGTGGACCGGGCCGGCGACCGGCTGGTCGGCCTGCGGCTGAGCGACGGCCACGAGACGTGGACCGAGGCCAACCCCCGCGACCAGTACGGCGGCGGTCGCACCGTCGTCCGGCCGGTCAGCACCGATGGGGCGGCCGGCGGGCCGGCCTTCCTCGACGGCACGCCCCGCAACCCGTGGACGAGCAAGGGGCGGCGACTCGTGCAGATCGGTGCGGACCGGTCGGCGCGGTTGCTCGACATGGCCTCCGGCTCGGTGCTGCGTCAGTGGGGCAACGTCGCGGACCTCGACGACCTGGTGGTGGCACACGAGGACCGGCTCTACGTGGCGGCCAACGACGGCGGATACCAGCTGCTGGCGTACGACCTGAACTCCGACGCCACGCCCGTGGTTCTCTACCGGGCCGGGAACGACCAGCGCCGGCCGAAGGAGCTGGTGGCCTGCGGTGAGCGGCGGGCGTGCCTGCTGGAGGTGCCGAACAGCGAGGCCGAGCGCACCGAGGTGGTGGCGGCGACCGAGGGTAAGAGCCCGGTTCGGTGGGCGGCGCCGGGCGCGACCGGCCTGGTCCCGCTCGGCGCCCAACTGCTCGCCCAGCGGGAGAGCCCGGAGTCGACGGTCACTGTCTTCGACGCCGAGGGCAAGGCGGTGCTGCGCGACCGCCGCGGCGTGGCGGTCCGCCTCGACGAGGGCAACCTGCTGGTCTTCGCCAAGGCGCCCAGCACGGTGGCGGACAACCGGGTCCTGGCCGGCGTGTGGGCCGAGCCGGGCGCGGTCGACGAACTGGGCGAACTCCAGGACGTCCGCAGCGCGTCCTGCTCGTGGAACACCCGGGTGATCGCCTGCGGCGCCGACAAGGACTTCGTCCTGTACAGCTTCGTGGACGAGTAACCGCCGCGATCTTCAGGTGCGGACGATGTTCGTGCCCTCGACCCGGACCGGGATCTCGGTGAGCCCCCGCGTGGCGGGGCCGGCGAGGCGGGCGCCGTCGCTGGCCGAGAAGGTGGAGTTGTGCGCGGGGCAGGTGATCACCCCGTCCCGGGGTGCGCCGACCCGCGCGCCCTGGTGCGGGCAGGTCGCGTCGTACGCGGTGAAGGTGCCGGCCTCGGGCTGGACGACCAGCACACCGTCGACGACCGTGCCGCCGCCGACCGGCACGTCGCCGGTGCGGGCCAGCACGGTGCCGGGTGTGGCAGCCGCCTGACCGGTGGGGGAGTCGCCGGCGCCGCAGGCGCTCAGCAGTCCGGCCGCGCCGACCGCGCCGACACCGCTCAGCAGCGCTCGCCTGCTCAGGCACCAGCGGTCGTCGCGGAGGAACTCCTGCCCGTCGTACACCGTCGTCACCTCTCCGTCGGCGGACCGGACCGCCGTCGGTCCGCGCGCGGTCGCCGGTGTCGGCGGTGGCGCACCCGGACGGGTCCGGTGGCTCGCCGGGCCAGCCTGCCCCATCCGGCTGGGCGCGCGTTGCGAGCCAGCTGAATGATGGCTGGGCGCACGCCCGCCGAGGCCGAAACGCCCGCCTCCGGGACGGCCCGTACGATGCTGCGGTGATTCTTCGGGGTACGGTCCGGCTCGATCGTCCGCTGGTGGTGCTCGCCGTCGAGGAGGAGGCCCGGTACCTCCCGCCGGAGCTGCCGGTGCTGTTCACCGGGATGGGCAAGGTGAACGCCGCCAGCGCCGTGGCGGCGGTGCTGGCCGCCGGCCCGCGCCCCGCCCTGCTGCTGAACCTGGGCACGGCGGGGGCGTTGCGCCCAGGCTGGACCGGCATCCACGAGGTCGCCACGGTGCTCCAGCACGACCTGGACACCGCCCTGTTGCGCACGCTCACCGGCCAGACGTACGGCGCGCCGCTCCCGCTGGCCGCGGAGGGCGCCGTGCTGGCCACCGGCGACACGTTCGTGGCCGACGACGGCGCACGGGACCGGTTGGCGCAGCGCGCAGACCTGGTGGACATGGAGGGGTACGCGATCGCCTGGGCCGCCAACCAGGCTGGCGTGCCATGCCGGCTGGTCAAGCAGGTCAGCGACGAGGCGGGGGATGGTGCGGCCCGGACGTGGCGGGAGTCGGTCGACGCCTGCGCCCGGGACCTCGCCGAGTGGGCCACCCGACACCTCGCCTGACGGTCGCGGGTCAGTCGTTGCTTCGCCGCCACTCCAGCCCCGGCTTGGTCTCCCGACCCCCGCCGGGGGTCAGGATGTGACCGGCCAGCCCGGCCGCCACGACCACGGTGACCAGCAGCGGCGGCCAGCCGCCGGCCCACGGCAGCACCAGCAGCGGCAGGAGCTGCCAGGCCAACCGCCGCCACGGCACGTTGTTGGTCACCAACCAGGTGAACAGGACGCGCCCGAGCACGAACAGCAGCGGACCACCGACGATCAGCATGAGCCACCGCACCGGCGTCTCTCCCGTGGGCCGGGCGGCGACCAGGTCGAACGACGCCGCCGTGCCGACCACGCCGGTCAGCATCACCAGATGGGTGTACGGAGCCAGTCGGGACGCCTGCCTCGCTTCGACCCCGGCCAACAGGAACTGGCCGGCCCGGAAGACGTAGACCTGCCAGAGCAGCAGCATGATGGCGAAGGCGCAGAAGAGGGCGGTGAGCCGGAAGCGGTCGAACTGTGTCCGGCTGACCTCCAGGGTGGGCACCAGGATGATATCGCCGAGGGCCAGGATGATGAACTGCTGGTACCGCTCGCCCAGGTGCCCGGTGGTCCGGTCGTACTGCTCCATGGGCACCTGACCCAGCCAGGGCGTCGGGTACCGGACCGCCGCGAAGAACAGGTCGATCGCTATCGCCACGGCCCAGAGTCCCCAGTCCGGCGCGCCGGTCACCGCCCCGGCGATCCAGAAGACGCCGGAGACCACGAACCAGAACAGGAACCGCGTGGCCCGTTTCTTGGCCGCCTCATGCCGCTGCCGGTGCAACGAGGTGATCAGGACGACGCCGCGCACCACGTGCGTGGTGACGTACGCGATCGCGAAGACCATCGCGTGCCCTGCCGAGAGCATCGGCAGCGCCGCCGCCATCCCCACCGACCCCACCATGGCGACCATCAGGATGACCTGGATCGGGCGCTGATCAGGGTCGTAGAACTCGGTCGTGGTCGAGGTGACCGACCAGGTCCACCAGATGGCCGTCAGCGTCAGCAGCACCTCCGCGGCGCCGGTCCAGGATTCACGTTCGGCGATCAGCTTCGAGACCAAGGCGAGGGCGGCCACGAAGACCACGTCGAAGAGCAGCTCCAGCAGGGTGGCCCGGGCCGATCCGTCCGGGCGGCGCACCAGCGCCGCAGTGCCTCCGGTGGTCATGCCCGGCCTCCCGCCGCATCCTTCGAGGATTATCGGCGGCGACGGCGTGGCCCGTCCCCGGATCGACGATTCCCGCCGACCCCTGGTCAAGCGCGCGACCGGGCGTGGTTGCCATGGCGACAGCCGCCGGGCGATGCTTGACGGCATCCATATATCTCGATCTCTTTGGAGGTTCGGATGCTCCGCAGCCCGCTCGTCGCCCTCGTCCTGACCGCCCTCCTGCTCGTTGCGCCCGGCGCGGCGCAGGCCGCCGTCCCCGACCGCGCCGCCCCCGCCGCGCCCGTCGCCGACCCGGTGGCCGCGCTGGCCGGTGTACGCACACCCGGCACCGCCTGGGGCCTCGACCCGGCCACCGGCCGGATGACCCTCACCGTCGACGACACCGTGACTCCTGCCCAGGTGGCGGCGCTGCGGACGGTGGCCGACCGGGCCGGCGCGCTGCTGCGTCGGGAACCCGGAACGCTGCGCACCCTGATCGCCGCCGGACAGGGCGTCTACGGCGGTGGCAGCCGCTGCTCGCTCGGCGCGAACGTGCGCAGCGGCAGCACCTACTACGTGATCACTGCCGGCCACTGCACCACCGTCGCCAGCGCCTGGTACGCCGACAGCGCGCAGACCACCGTGCTCGGCACCCGTACCGCCACCAGCTTCCCCGGCAACGACTACGGCCTGATCCGCTACACCGGCCGGATCGCCCATCCCAGCGCGGTCTACACCTACCCTGGGCTGCTGACGATCTACGGCGCCGGCGGCGCGTACGTCGGTCAGGCGGTGTGCCGCAGCGGCGTCACCACCGGCGTGCGCTGCGGCACCGTCACCGGCCTCAACCAGACCGTCAACTACGCCGGCGGCAACGTGGTCTACGGCCTGATCCGTACCAACATCTGCGCGGAGCCGGGGGACAGCGGCGGCCCGCTCTACGTGGCCGCCACCGGCATGATCATCGGCATCCTCTCCGGCGGCAGCGGCAACTGCACCTCCGGCGGCACCACCTATTACCAGCCGATCGGGGAGGTGCTGGCCGCGTACGGGCTGACGCTGCCCTGACCTCGTCGCGATGCAGTTGCTCGTCCCGCGCGACGCGCCTAGGCTCGGCGCACCCCGAACCCTCGCCCGGAGGACGTGTGCCGACCCCCGACGCCCGACCCGACTCCGCGACCGCTCCGGCCGGTTCCCCGTCGGTCGAGGTCGCCACGGTGGGGGAGACCATGGTCGTGCTGTGCCCCGCGCCGGGCGAGCCACTGGAGCACGCCGAGCGGGTCGCCGTCTCGGTCGGCGGCGCGGAGTCCAACGTGGCCGGTTACCTCGCCCGGCTCGGGCACCGGGCGGCCTGGGTCAGCCGGGTCGGCGACGACCCCTTCGGCCGGGCCGTCGTCCGACACGTCGCCGCCGCCGGCGTCCGGGTGGATCTGGTGACTGTGGATCCGGCGGCCCCCACCGGGCTGTACGTCAAGGACCCGGGCGCGACGGCGACCGAGGTGCACTACTACCGGGCCGGCTCGGCCGCCTCCCGAATGGGCCCCAGCACCTTGGCCGACCAGCGGCTGGCCGGCGCCCGGGTGCTGCACCTGTCCGGGATCACCCCCGCGCTCTCCGCCCCCTGTCGAGCACTGGCCGAGCACGCGGTGACCGACCGGCCGCTGCCGGGCGCGCTGGTCAGCTTCGACGTCAACCACCGGGCCCGGCTCTGGCCGGCCGACCGGGCCGCGTCGGTGCTGCGCGACCTCGCCGACCGCAGCGACCTGGTTTTCGTCGGTCAGGACGAGGCGGACGCGCTGTGGGGCACGGACGATCCGGCGGCGGTGCGCCGCCTGCTGCCCGGGCCGGAGACGGTGGTGGTCAAGGATGGCGCGGTGGGGGCCATCGCGCTGTGCCGCGACGCCGAGCCGGTCTTCGTCCCGGCGCCGCGGGTGGCGGTGGTGGAGCCGGTCGGCGCCGGAGACGCGTTCGCCGCCGGCTACCTCGCCGGGCTGCTGCGCGGCCTCGACACGGTACGGCGGCTGCGTCTCGGGCATCTGGTCGCGGCCCAGGCGTTGGGCAGCAGCGGCGACAACGCGCCGGTGCCGCCGTGGGCCTGGTTCGACCAGCTGCTGGACGCCCCCGCCGAGGCCTGGTCGCCGCTGGACCTGGCCCGGCTTCCAAGCGATCTCGGATGGAGTGGATCATGAGCACAGCGGACTTCGGCGACGTCTTCGGCACGGCCCGGGTGATGGCGATCCTGCGCGGCCTGCCGGTGGCGGAGACCGTCCGGCTCGCCGGCCGCGCCTGGGACCTTGGCATCGACGTGGTCGAGGTGCCGGTGGCGACCGCCGACGCGGTGCCGGCGCTGCGCGCGGCCGTCGAGGCGGGCGCCGAGCGCGGCCGGATCGTCGGCGCCGGCACCGTGCTCGACGTGGAGCAGGTCGCGGCCGCGGCCGACGCCGGGGCCGCGTTCACCGTCGCGCCCGGCCTGGATCTCGCGGTCGCCGACGCCGCTGCCGCGCGCGGCCTGCCGCACCTGCCGGGCGTGGCCACGCCGACCGAGGCACAGCAGGCGTTGCGACACGGCCTCACCTGGCTCAAGGCGTTCCCCGCGATCTCCCTCGGACCGGGCTGGTTCCGGGCGGTCGCCGGCCCGCTGCCGCAGCTACGGTTCGTCGCCACCGGTGGCCTCGACGCGGGCAACGCCGGTGCGTTCCTCGACGCCGGCGTACGGGTCGTGGCGGTCGGCTCGGCGCTGGCCGATCCCGATCAGCTGGACCGGCTGTCCGAGCTGGTCGCCCTCGGAACCTCCGCCCGCTGATCCCGGTTCGCCGCCCGGCGTCAGCCGGTGGCCGCCGGTCGGTCGAGAAAGAGCAGCCGGGCGCGCTTCTCCGGCAGGTCGATCAGCGGGCCGGGCCGGAAGCCGGCGCGCACGAACCGGTCGACGGCCTTGTCGTTGCGGGCGTCCGGCTCCATGACGACCCGCAGGCGGCCGGGGTCGGCGAGGACGAAATCCAGGATCGCGCCGAACAGCGTGCCGGTGAAGCCGCGCTCGACCGTCACCGGTGGCCCGATCAGCAGGTGGACGCCGACGTCGCCGGGAAGCACGTCGTAGCGCTCGCCGACCGGGTCGGCCTCCGGCTGGTAGGTCTGCGCCAGCGCCACCGGCACGCCGTCGCGGTGCACCAGGTACGCGTGGTGGGTGGCCAGCGAGTCCAGGTACGCGTAGATCTCGTGCACCCGCTCACGGCTCGCCTCGCGCATCCCCCAGAACCGGGCCCGCTCCTGGGTCACCCAGGCGTGCAACAGGTCGGCGTCCTCGTCGGGCCGCACCGGCCGGATGGTCACCAGCCCAAAAGCGGGGATGTCCCGCCGGTGGCGGTGTCGATCGGCGGTCCTGGTGTCAGTGCTCATCACGCTCCTCGGTGAGCTTCTCCCAGCCCGTGGTCACCGGCAACAGCTCCCCGGCCAGCCAGGCCGGGCTCTGGTCGTCGTGGTGCGGGTCGCCGGGCACCCCGCAGGCGCCCAGCGGGACCACCCAGCGGCTGTCGTCCCGCCGGGCCAGGTCCCACACGAAACGCGCGGCCGGTCCCCGGAAGCACCAATGGGTCACCCCGGGCACGCTGGAGGTGGACAGCACGCAGTCGTGGTCGCCGCCGAGGCGGGGGCCGGGGCCGGCGTCCGGGTCGGGCAGCGCCCGCCACGGCGCCAACCGGTGCAGGTCTCCCCAGCGCACCTGCCCGTCCGCCGCGCCCGCGACCTCCTCGGCCGCCGTGCGGACCAGCGCCGCCACGTCCACGCCGGGCAGCCGGGCGCCGCCGAGCAGGTGCGACAGCGCGTAGCCGACCCGCGGCGTCAGTGCCAGCCAGGGCGCGAACACCTCCGGGTACGCCGGCGGCTCGGCCAGCGCGGCCAGCGCCGGGTGGGCAGCCAGCCGGCGTACGACGGCCGACCGCAGCACGGCGAAGTCCGCGGCGTCGGTGCTGTCGGCGGCCATCCGCCGGTCCCAGCGCAGCAGGCGTTCACGCAGCGCGTCGGCATCCGGACCGAGCCCGGTCACCCCGGCCAGGATCGCCAGCAGCGGACCGGCCGACGCCAGGTACGTGTCGGTGTGCACGGCGGCCAGGCGCTCGGCCGTCCAGGCGTGGCCGGCGTCGAGCAGCTCGGCGATCCGGTGCGCCCGGTGCGGCGGGGCGAACTCGACACCCAGCGGCGCCGCCAGCCCCCGCTCGTTGGCCATCACCGCACGGCCGGCCACGTCGGCCCGGGGCAGCGGCGCGTACCAGCCGCGCCAGGCGTACTCGGCCCGCCAGGCCGGGACCACCCCCCGGCCGTTCTCCGGATTCCGCACCGGCACCGCGCCGGCGACCCGGTGCAGCAGCCCGCCGGCGGTGTCCGCCGCCTGCACCACGTTGACCGGCTCCACCCAGTGCCGCAGTGCCCGGTCCACGTCCGCCACGCTCCGGGCGCGCAGCAGCTCCGGCAACGCCGCGAACCCCAGCTCGGCGCGGACGCGGGGAGGGTAGCGGAGGCTGATGGCGCTGGACTCGTCCGGCCCGCCGACGATCACCGGGCCTCGCTCGGTCTCCACCACCTCGACCTCGACCGGGTCCGCCCCAGCCACCTCGATCGTCTCGACGTGGGTGTGTGCCGGTCGCCAGCCGTCCGGGCCGAGCGCTTCGACCACCGGGCGCTGCCGGCGCAGCCGCTCGGCGTACAGGTCCTGGTAGTCGGCCATCGCGTTGGTGATCGCCCAGGCCACTGCGCCGGCGTGCGCGAAGTGCGCGATGCCCGGCACACCCGGCATCGCCAGCCCGACCACGTCGTACTCCGGGCAGGCCAACCGGATCTGCTGGTAGACGCCGGGATCCTCGATGAACCGGTGCGGGTCGCCGGCGAGCAGCGCCGCCCCGGTGCCGGTCCGTTCGGCCGCGAGCAGCCATCCGTTGCTGCCGGCGACGGCCGGCCCGTCGGTGGCGAACAGGTCCCGCGCGTCCGGGCCGAGCCGGCGCGCCACGTGCTCGCGCCAGAGCTTGCTGGGGAACCCCGCGAACAGGATGTGGTGACCCAGCCAGATGGCCAGCGGCGTCCACGGCTGCCACCGGCCCGGGCTCAGCCCTGTGGCGGCGAACTCGGGAGCGCGGGCCGCCCCGGCGGCGAGGCCGGCGTTCACCCCGGCCACGTACGCGCCCACCCAGGCGGCGGTCGCCGGGTCGAGCGCGGCGTGGCAGCGGCGGGCGGTGTCGTCGAGCCGGACCTGCCGGGCGAACCGGTCCCAGCCGAGCGCGTCAGCGCCGAGGAAGGCGGCGCTGGTGCCCTGCGCCCGGTGCCGTTCCACCTCGATCTGCCACGCCCGGTCGTACGCGGTCACCCGGCCCTGCGCCGTCGCCAGGGCGAGCGGGTCGCCGGCCCGCAGGTGCGGCACACCCCACCGGTCGCGGAACCGCTCAGCGTTCACGCCGGCTCCGGGGCGGGCACGGTGGCCCGGCGCCGGGCGGCGGGGATGACCAGCGGGGTGCCGGTCTCCGGGTCGTCGATCACCCGGCAGGGCAGCCCGAACACCTCGGCCACCAGGTCCGCGGTGACCACCGAGGCCGGCTCGCCGGCGGCCACCACCCGCCCGTCGCGCATGGCGATGAGGTGGGTGGCGTAGCGGGCGGCGTGGTTGAGGTCGTGCAGCACAGCGACCAGCGTGCGCCCCTGCTCCTCGTGCAGCCGGGCGCAGAGGTCCAGGATCTCGATCTGGTGGGCGATGTCGAGATAGGTGGTCGGCTCGTCGAGCAGCAGCAGGGGGGTCTGCTGGGCCAGCGCCATGGCGATCCACACCCGTTGCCGCTGCCCGCCGGAGAGCTCGTCCACCGACCGGTCGGCGAGGTCGGCGACCCCGGTGGCGGCCATCGACTCCTCGACGACCCGCTCGTCCTCCCGGGACCACTGCCGCAGCAGCCCCTGGTGTGGGTACCGGCCCCGGGCGACCAGTTCGGCGACGCTGATCCCGTCCGGCGCGATCGACGTCTGCGGCAGCAGGCCGAGGGTGCGGGCCACCTTCCGGGCGGGCACGTCGTGGATGTCCCGCCCGTCCAGCAGCACCGCGCCGGTGGTCGGGCGCAGCATCCGGGACAGGGCGCGCAGCAGGGTCGACTTGCCGCAGGCGTTCGGGCCGATGATCACCGTGAACGACCGGTCGGGCACCGCCACGGTCAGGTCCTCGGTGATGGTGCGCCGATCGTAGGCGAGGGTCAGCGCGGTGCCGCCGAGCCGTGAACTGCCGGGGTGCATGGATGCTCCTTCGAAGGCGTCGCGGGTGTTCACAGCCGACCCGCCCGGCGTTCCATGGCCAGCAGCCACACCAGGTAGCCGCCGCCGATCACCCCGGTCACCACACCGACCGGAAGCTGGTGCCCGGTGAAGGCACGCTGGGCCAGCAGGTCGGCACCGACCAGCAGCGCCGCGCCGACCGCCATCGACGGCACCAGGTTCGGGCCCGGCGCGCGGGTCAACCGCTTCGCCACGTGCGGCGCGACCAGCGCCACGAAGGACACCGGCCCGGCGGCGGCCGCGGCGAACGAGACCAGCAGCACCGCGGCGGCGAGCAGCACCAGGCGCAGCAGCCGCACCGGCACGCCGAGGGCGCTGGCCGTGTCGTCGCCCAGTTCCATCATTCGCAGCGCCGGGGCGCAGCCGATGAGCACCAGCGGTGCCAGCACGGCCACGACGGCGAGCAGCGGCCCGGCGTTGGCCCAGCCCCGGCCGTCCAGGCTGCCGGTGAGCCAGAGCACGGCGCGGGCGGCGTCCATCAGTGGCGCCCGGGTCAGCAGGTAGCCGTTGACCCCGGTGAGGATCGCGGCGACGCCGATGCCGACCAGGATCAGCCGGTGACCGTGCACCCCGCGCCGCCAGGCGAGCGCGTAGATCAGCACGCCGGTGCCGAGCCCGCCGGCCACCGCCGCGCCGGCCAGCGCCAGGCTGCCGCCGCCGAGGACGACCACCACCAGCGCGCCGGTCGCCGCGCCCTGGGTGAAGCCGAGCACGTCGGGGCTGCCCAGCGGGTTGCGTACCAGGGACTGGAACACGGTGCCGGCCAGCGCCAGCGCCGCGCCGACCAGCAGGGCGGTGACCAACCGGGGCAGCCGCAGCTCCCCGACGATGAACTGCTCGGCCGGTGTGCCGCCGCCGGTCAACGTGCGCAGCACGTCGGCCGCGCCCATCGGGTAGTCGCCGCTGCCCAGGGCGACCAGACCCAGCCCGGCGGCGAGCAGCGCGGCACCGGCGCCGACGATCAGCGCGCGGGGGCGGAAGCGCAGCGAGAGCCCGCCCGGGGTACGGAGGACGGTCATGGGTGGGCCACCCGTCCGCGGGTGACCAGCCAGAGGAAGAGGGGGCCGCCCAGCACGGCGGTGACCATGCCGACCTGGAGTTCACCCGGCCGGCCCAGCACCCGGCCCAGCACGTCGGCGCCGAGCAGCAGCACCGGTGCGAGCACCGCGCAGTACGGCAGCAGCCAGCGCAGGTCGGGGCCGATCAGGGCGCGGACCAGATGCGGCACCAGCAGCCCGACGAAGACGATCGGGCCGCAGGCCGCGGTCGCCGCGCCGCAGAGCAGGGTCACCGCGACGATCACGGCGGCCCGGATCAGCGCGGGTCGGGCGCCCAGGGCGCGCGCGGCGTCGTCGCCGAGCGCGAGGGCGTTCAGCGGGCGGGCGGCGCCGAGCGCGACCAGCAGGCCGACCAGGATGAACGGCAGCACCCGGGTCACGGTCGCGGAGTCCGCACTGGCCAGTGAGCCGACCGTCCAGAACCGCAGCCGCTCCAGCGAGGCGGTGTCCAGCAGCATCACCGCGCTCACGTACGAGTAGAGGGTGGCGTTCAGCGCCGCGCCCGCCAGCGCGAGGCGGGCCGGAGTGGCCCCGCGTCCGCCACCCACGGCGTAGACCAGCGCGGTGACCACCGCCGCGCCGAGCAGCGCGAACCAGACGTACCCGCCGATGGCCGTGACGCCCAGGAAGGCGGCGGCGGAGGCGACGGCGGCGGAGGCGCCGGCGTTGATGCCGAGCAGCCCGGGGTCGGCGAGCGGGTTGCGGGTGAGGGCCTGCATCACCGCGCCGGCGACCCCGAGCGCCGCGCCGGCGATCAGCCCGAGCAGGGTGCGTGGCAGGCGCATCCGGTGCACCACGGCGTACTCGGTGGCGTCGCGGTGCAGCAACCCGGACCAGACGTCGCCGAGTGACATGGACTTCGCGCCGACCGCGATGCTGAGCAGCAGGACCACGCCGAGCAGCGCCACGGCGCCGATCAGGCCGGTGGCGCGGGCCGCGTCGCGACCGCGCCGCACCGGCGGTGGTGCGAGGGGTGGTGCCGCCAGGTCAGCTGGCACGGTTGGTGCCGGTCTGGTGACGGAGGGTGTGGCGTCCAGTGTGGGCTCCGGGGTGTGGCGACACGACGTACCGATGTTGACAACGAACGAGGTTAGGCTAACCTAACCCCGCCGTCCTGGTCGACCCCGGCCGTCCCCTGATCGAAAGACAACACCATGCCCGATGCCCTGTCCGCCCGTCGCCTCTCCCGTCGTGGCCTGCTGGCCGCCGGTGGCGCCGCCACGCTGGCCGCCCTGCTCGCCGGCTGTGGCAAGGACGACGCCCAGAAGCCCGACGCCAGCAACGGAAGTGGCCCCTGGTCGTTCACCGACGACCGCAACCAGAAGATCGAGGTGGCGGCTCGTCCGACCCGCGTGGTGGCCTTCACGGGGGTAGCGGCCGCACTGATCGATTTCGGTCTCGACAAGCAGCTCGTCGGCGTGTTCGGCGAGACCAAGCGCGCCGACGGCACGGCCGAACCGCAGGCCGGCGACCTGAACATCGAGGCCGTGGAGATCCTCGGCAACGTGTGGGGCGAGTTCAGCCTGGAGAAGTACGCGGCGCTGCGCCCCGAGCTGCTGGTCACGCACATGTACGACCCGGACGCCCTCTGGTACGTGCCGGACGAGAGCAAGACCAAGATCCTGCCGCTGGCGCCGAGCGTGGCGATCACCACCGCCCGGGTGCCGATGACCAAGCCCATCGAGCGGTACGCCGCGCTGGCCGAGTCGCTCGGCGCGGACCTGTCCGCGAAGAAGGTCACCGACGCAAAGGCCCGCTTCGAGGCCGGCGCCGAGGCGGTCCGCCAGGCCGTCAAGGCCAACCCGGCGATCAAGGTCATGGCCTGCTCCGGCAGCCCCGACCTGTTCTACGTCTCCAACCCCAAGGTGAGCACCGACCTGATGTACTTCGCCGAGCTGGGCGTGGACATCGTGGTCCCCACCAAGCTCGAAGCCGGCGACTACTTCGAGGCGCTGAGCTGGGAGAACGCCGGCAAGTTCCCGGCCGACCTGATCCTGCTGGACAACCGCAGCACCGCCCTGCAGCCCAAGGACCTCACCGCCAAGCCCACCTGGCAGCAGCTGCCGGCGGTCAAGGCCAACCAGGTGACCCCGTGGGACACGGTGCCCCGCTTCTCGTACGCCGGCTCCGCGCCGCTGCTGGAGAACCTCGCCACCGCCATCCGGAACGCGAAGAAGATCAGCTGACGCCATGACCGCCTGACCGGCGACCCAATCGAAGGCAGCACGGCCCCCGGCGCTCGACCGCGCCGGGGGACGGTTCCGGCTGCCCATCGTCGAGAACGTGGAGGACATCCGTGACCCTGCCGACGTACCCCGTCGAGACCACCGCGCCGCCATCGGCACCGGCCACCGCGCCGGCAGTCGCGCGGGCCCAGCTGCTGCACGGCGACTCGGTCGAGCAGTACCGGCGGACACTCGCCGACGGCGTCGACCGGGTCGCCCGCCGGGTGGCCACCGTGGACCGGCCCGGCACCGGGATCACCCCGGCCGAGCTGGCGCCCGTGGTCGATGGCGTCGACCTGGACCGACCCCTGGGCGACGCGGACGCCGCGCTGGACGAGCTGGAGGACGTCTACCTGCGCGACGCCGTCTGGTTCCACCACCCCCGCTACCTCGCCCACCTCAACTGCCCGGTGGCCATCCCGGCACTGCTCGGCGAGGCGGTGCTCACCGCCGTGAACTCCTCCCTGGACACCTGGGACCAGAGCGCCGGGGCCACCCTCATCGAACGGCGCCTGATCGACTGGACCGCCGCGCGGGTCGGCCTCGGCCCCACCGCCGACGGCGTCTTCACCACCGGGGGCAGCCAGTCCAACCTCCATGCGCTGCTGCTGGCCCGGGAGGAGGCGTGCGCCGCCGCGACCACTCCGGCGGCCCGCGCCGACCTGCTGCCCCGCCTGCGTGTCCTCACCTCCGCGGCCGGTCACTTCAGCGTGCAGAAGTCCGCCAAGCTGCTCGGCCTGGCCCCGGACGCGGTGCTCGCGGTGCCCACCGACCCGCAGCGCCGCATCCGCCCGACCGCCGTCCGCGACGAGATCGCCCGGTGCCGGCAGGCCGGGCTGGTGGTCATGGCGGTCGTCGGCACCGCCGGCACCACCGACTTCGGCTCCATCGACCCGCTCGCCGACCTGGCCGGGGTCTGCGCGGCAGCCGGGGTGTGGCTGCACGTCGACGCCGCGTACGGCTGCGGCCTGCTGGTCTCGCGGACCCGGCGGCACCTGCTCGACGGCATCGATCGGGCCGACTCGGTGACCGTCGACTACCACAAGTCGTTCTTCCAGCCGGTCAGCTCCAGCGCGCTGCTGGTGCGCGACCGGCGGGTGCTGCGGCACGCCACCTACCACGCCGACTACCTCAACCCGGCGCGGATGGTGGAGCAGCGGATCCCCAACCAGGTCGACAAGAGCCTGCAGACCACCCGCCGCTTCGACGCGCTGAAGCTCTGGCTGACCCTGCGGGTGATGGGCCCGGACGCGCTCGGCGCGCTCTTCGACGAGGTGGTCGACCGGGCCGCCGACGCCTGGGAGTTGGTCAGCGAGGATCCCCGCTTCGAGGTCGTGACCCGCTCGGAGCTGAGCACGGTGGTGTTCCGTTACCTGCCCACCGGCCCTGCCCGGGAGTTCGCCGACGCGGCCAACCTGCACGCCCGGGAGGCGCTGGCCGCCTCCGGCGCCGCGCTCGTCGCCGGGACCCGGGTGGACGGCCGGCACTTCCTGAAGTTCACCCTGCTGAACCCGGCCACGACTCTCGACGACGTCGGGCACGTGCTCGAACTGATCGCCACCCACGCCGGCCGGTACGTGCACGACCGTACCGCCGCCGACCTGACCTGCCACGTCGGCTGATGCCGGCGAACCCGCGCCTGGAGGGCCGGATGTCCACCCACGACTTCATCGCCATCGGGCTGGGCCCGTACAACCTGGGCCTGGCCTGCCTCACCGCGCCGATCGACGAGCTGGACGGGGTGTTCCTGGAGGCCCGGCCGAGCCTGGCCTGGCACCCCGGCATGCTGCTGGAGTCGGCCCGGTTGCAGACCCCGTTCTTCGCGGACCTGGTCAGCCTCGCGGACCCCACCTCGCCGTACTCCTTCCTCAACTACCTGAAGGAGATCGGCCGGCTCTACCCGTTCTACATCCGGGAGAGCTTCTACCCGCTGCGCAGCGAGTACGACGCCTACTGCCGGTGGGCTGCGGCGAAGCTGCCGAGCCTGCGCTTCGGCCAGACGGTCACCACCGTGGAGTACGACCCCGCCGACGAGGGGTACGTGGTGCGGGCCAGCACCGCCGCGGGGGAGACGGTCGAATACCGGGCCCGGCACCTGGTGCTCGGCACCGGCACCCCGCCGCACCTGCCGCCCGCCGTCGCCGCGCTGCCCGGCGACGCGGTGCACAACTCGCGCTACCTGGAGCACCGGGACGCGCTGCGCACCAAACGCAGCATCACCGTGGTGGGCAGCGGGCAGAGCGCCGCCGAGATCTACCACGACCTGCTCGGCGACCTCGACCGGTACGGCTACCAACTGAACTGGGTGACCCGCTCGCCGCGGTTCTTCCCCCTCGAATACACCAAGCTGACTCTGGAGATGACGTCACCGGACTACGTGGACTACTTCCACGCGCTGCCCGAGGCGACCCGCTACCGGCTGGAGTCCGAGCAGAAGGGGCTGTTCAAGGGGATCAACGCGGACCTGATCAACGACATCTTCGACCTGCTCTACGCGCACAGCGTCGACGGGCCGGTGAACACCCGGCTGCTCACCAACACCGAGCTGACCGGCGCCGACCACCACGACGGGGCGTACACGCTCGGGTTGCGTCAGGTGGAGCAGGAGCGCGACTTCACCCTGCGGACCGAGGGCCTGGTGCTGGCGACCGGTTACCACTACCGGGTGCCGGAGTTCCTCACGCCGGTGCGCGACCGGATCCGCTGGGACGCGCGCGGCCGATTCGACGTGGCCCGCAACTACAGCATCGACCACACCGGCCGGGGCATCTTCCTGCAGAACGCGGGCACCCACACGCACAGCATCACCTCACCGGACCTGGGCATGGGCGCGTACCGCAACTCGTGGATCATCCGGGAGCTGCTCGGCCGGGAGCACTACCCGATCGAGAAGAGCATCACCTTCCAGGAGTTCGGCGCGCCCGCCGGGGTGGCGTCGTGACCGTCGTCTACACCCGCGTCGACGACCGGCTCGGTGAGTTCACGCTGCGTACCCTCGACCCGGACGCCGACGCCGCGCTGCTGCACGCCTGGGTGACCCACCCGAAGGCGGCGTTCTGGCTGATGCAGGACGCCGACCCGGCCGGGGTGGCCGAGGAGTACCGGCGGATCGCCGCCCACCCGCACCACGACGCGTACCTCGGCCTGTGCGACGGACGTCCGGCCTTCCTGGCCGAACGCTACGACCCGGCGCGCGTCGAGCTGGTCGGCCTGTACGACGCCCAGCCCGGCGACGTGGGCATGCACTTCCTCTGCGCGCCCACCGGCACCCCCGTGCACGGCTTCACCCGGGCGGTCATCACCACCGTCATGGCCTGGCTCTTCGCCGACCCGGCGACCCGCCGGGTGGTGGTCGAGCCGGACGTGCGCAACACCGCCGTGCACGCGCTGAACGCCGCCGTCGGTTTCGAGGTCGTCGGCGCCATCGCCAAGCCCGAGAAGGAGGCGCTGCTGAGCGTCTGCACCCGGGCCCGGTTCCACGCCGCGACCGACCAGGCAGCGGCCGACCGGGCCGCCACAGACCGCGCAGCCGCCACCCGAACCGAAGGAGCCCCGGCGTGACCGCCACCGCCGTCCCCACCCAGCCGTCCTCCGCCGCCGCCTCGGCCGCCGTCGACCCGGTCGGGCATCTCACCCCGCAGCGCTGGGCCCGGGCCAACCGGCTGCTGGTCCGCAAGGCGCTCGCCGAGTTCACCCACGAACGGCTGATCACCCCGGAGCCCGTCCCGGTCACCACCGACGACCGGCAGTGGTACGAGGTCCGCAGCGACGACGGCGCGGTCACCTACCGGTTCGCCGCGCGGGTGTTCGCCCTGGCGCACTGGCAGATCGACCCGGACAGCATCACCCGGCACCGCGACGGGGTCGCCCTGCCGCCCGACGCGGTCGACCTCATCGTCGAGCTGCGCGACACTCTCGGGCTCTCCGCGCGGGTGCTTCCGGTCTACCTGGAGGAGATCACCTCCACCCTCGCCGGCACCGCGTACAAGCTGGCCCGCCCCGCGCCGGACGCCGCCGAGCTGGCCGGGGCGGACTTCCAGACCATCGAGACGTCGATGACCGAGGGCCACCCCTGCTTCGTGGCCAACAACGGCCGGCTCGGCTTCGGCGTCGACGAGTACCACCGGTACGCCCCGGAGGCCGCCGCGCCGGTCCGACTGGAGTGGCTGGCCGCACACCGGGACCACTCGACGTTCAGCAGCGCCGCCGACCTCGACTACGACACGCTGATCGAGGGTGAGCTGGACGTCGACACCCGGGCCCGGTTCGCCGCGACGATGGCCGGCCTGGGGCTGGATCTCGCCGACTACCACCTGATCCCGGCGCACCCGTGGCAGTGGTGGAACAAGCTGGCGGTCACCTTCGCCGGCGAGCTGGCCGAGCGGCGGCTCGTGCACCTCGGCCCCGGGTCGGACGAGTACCTCGCCCAGCAGTCCATCCGCACCTTCTTCAACGTCACCGAGCCGGGCCGGCACTACGTGAAGACCGCGCTGTCGGTGCTGAACATGGGCTTCATGCGCGGTCTGTCGGCCGCGTACATGGCGGCCACGCCGGCCATCAACGACTGGCTGGCGGACCTGATCGCGGGGGACGAGGTGCTGGCCGGCACCGGGCTGACGGTCATCCGGGAGCGGGCCGCGGTGGGCTACCGGCACCGGCAGTACGAGGCGGCCACCGACCGCACCTCCCCGTACCGGAAGATGCTGGCCGCGCTGTGGCGGGAGAGTCCGGTCCCCGGCCTGGCGCCGGGCCGGCGACTGACCACCATGGCCGCGCTGCTGCACGTGGACAGTGACGGCGGCTCGCTGGCCGCGGAGCTGATCGCCCGGTCCGGGCTGGCGCCCGAGGTGTGGCTTCGCCGCTACCTGGACGCCTACCTGACCCCGCTGCTGCACAGCTTCTACGCCCACGATCTGGCGTTCATGCCGCACGGCGAGAACGTCATCCTGGTCCTCGACGAGCGGGACACCGTCGAGCGGGTGATCTTCAAGGACATCGCCGAGGAGATCGCGGTGATGAGCACCGAGGTCGAGCTGCCGCCCGCGGTGGAGCGGATCCGGGTCGAGGTGCCCGACGACACCAAACTGCTGACCATCTTCACCGACGTGGTCGACTGCTTCCTGCGCCACCTCAACGCGGTGCTGGTCGAGGCCGGAGTGCTGGCCGAGGACGCCTTCTGGCGTACGGTCGCGGCCTGCGCCGCCGACTACCTGGACCGGGTGCCGCACCTGGCCGAGCGTGCCCGCCGCTACGACCTGTTCGCCCCGGAGTTCGCGCTGTCCTGCCTCAACCGGCTGCAACTGCGCGACAACCAGCAGATGATCGACCTGGCCGACCCGTCGGCCGCCCTCCAGTTCGTCGGCACGCTGACCAATCCGCTGGCCCGCTACGCGCCGGCCCGGTGACACCGGTCGCGCTCCGGCCGGGTCGGCGAGGCTGACACCCGGCCGGGGCGCGACCGCGAGACGATTGCGTATGCACCCGACGGTGTGACGCATGGTCGAAGCGTTCGCCGGCCAGTGCAATGGAGGCGTGACTGAAACCTCCCCCGTACTCGTCCTGGGTGGCACCGGCAAGACCGGCCGCCGGGTCGCCGCCCGGCTCGCCGCCCGAGGGCTGCCGGTCCGGCTCGGCTCCCGCGCCGGCGCTCTGCCCTTCGACTGGACCGACCGGGCCACCTGGCCGGCCGCGTTGGCCGGCGTCCGGTCGGTGTACCTGAGCTACCAGCCCGACCTCGCGGTGCCCGGGGCGGTGCCGGCGGTCGACGCGTTCACCCGGCTCGCCGTCGCCGGGGGAGTGGACCGCGTGGTCCTGCTCTCCGGGCGCGGCGAGGCCGAGGCCGAGCAGGCCGAACAGGCCGTCCGGAAGGTGCTCGACGACGCCGGTGGCACCTGGACGGTGGTCCGGGCGAGCTGGTTCCAACAGAACTTCAGCGAGGGGGACCTGACCGACGCGGTGCGCTCGGGCACCGTGGCGCTGCCCATCGGTGACGTGCCGGAGCCGTTCGTGGACGTCGACGACATCGCCGACATCGCGGTGGCCGCGCTGACCGCCGAGGGCCACGCTGGCGAGGTGTACGAGGTGACCGGACCGCGTCTGCTGACCTTCGCCGACGCGATCGCGGAGATCGCCCAGGCCAGCGGCCGACCGATCCGGTTCGTCCCGGTCGACCCGGCGGAGTACGCCGACGCGCTGCGCGGTGCCGGCGTGCCGGCGGAGACGGTGGCGTTGCTGGCGTACCTCTTCGGCACGGTGCTCGACGGTCGCAACGCGAGCCTGACCGACGGCGTGCGGCGGGCTCTCGGCCGCGACCCAGCTGACTTCAGCGGGTACGCCCGGGCCGCCGCCGCGACCAGCGTCTGGGCGGTGTGAGATGAGTGTCCTGCGAACCGCGAGCCTGCTCGCCGCCACCGTGACCACCGGTCTGACCGCTGGGCTGTTCACCGCGTTCTCGTACGCGGTCATGCCGGGCCTGGCCCGCACCGACGACCGGACGCTGGTGCTCGCCATGCAGCGGATCAACGAGTCCATCCTCAACGGGTGGTTCGCCGTCTGCTTCGGCGGTGCGTTGGTGTTCACGCTGCTGGCGGCGGCACTGCACCTGGACGCCGGGCACCGCGCGGTGCTGCCGTGGATCGTCGCCGCGCTGCTGCTGTACCTGGTGGTGCTCGGCGTCACGGCCGTCGTCAACGTGCCCCTCAACAACGTGCTGGCGCAGGCCGGCGACGTCGACCGGGTCGCCGACCTGGCCGGCTTGCGGGAGGGCTTCGAGGCTGCCTGGGTGCGCGGCAACGTGGTCCGGGCCGTCGCCTCGACCGGCGCGTTCGGGCTGCTCACCTGGGCCCTGGTCGCGCTCGGCCGACTGCCCGGCTGAGCCGCCCGCTCGCTCCACGTGACCGCCGTCACGTAAGTACTTGACTGGTCAAGGAATCTGCCGCGTGTGTCCCGGGTTGCTGACGAGCGTCAGGCACAACCGGTACGAGTGAGGCGGCGACTTCAGATGCAGTTCGGAATCTTCGGCGTGGGGGATCTGGCACGGGACCCGGTGGCCGGGCGGATGCCGTCGGAGCACGAGCGGATCAAGGCCGTGCTGGAGTACGCCACGTTGGCCGAGGACGTCGGGTTGGATGTCTTCGCCATCGGCGAGCACCACAACCCGCCGTTCGTGCCCTCGTCGCCGACCACCATGCTCGGTTACATCGCGGCGCGTACCGAGCGGCTGTTGCTGTCGACCTCGACCACGCTGATCACCACGAACGACCCGGTGAAGATCGCCGAGGACTACGCGATGCTCCAGCACCTCGCCGACGGCCGGGTAGACCTGATGATGGGCCGTGGCAACACCGGCCCGGTCTACCCGTGGTTCGGCAAGGACATCCGCGCCGGCATCCCTCTCGCCATCGAGAACTACGACCTGCTGCGCCGGCTGTGGCGCGAGGACGTGGTCGACTGGGAGGGCCGCTACCGCACTCCGCTGCAGTCGTTCACCTCCACGCCGCGCCCGCTCGACGGGGTGCCCCCGTTCGTCTGGCACGGCTCGATCCGCAGCCCGGAGATCGCCGAGCAGGCCGCCTACTACGGCGACGGGTTCCTGCACAACAACCTGCTCTGGCCCAAGGCGCACGTCCAGCGGATGGTCGAGCTCTACCGCCGACGGTTCGAGCACTACGGGCACGGCCCGGCGGATCAGGCGATCGTGGGCCTGGGCGCGCAGGTGTTCATGCGGCGCAACTCCCAGGACGCGGTCCGCGAGTTTCGTCCGTACTTCGACAACTCCGCCGCGTACGGGCACGGGCCGTCCCTGGAGGAGACGATGAGGCAGACGGCGCTCCTGGTCGGCAGCCCGCAGGAGGTGATCGACCGAACCCTGACCTTCCGGGAGTACGCCGGCGGCGACTACCAGCGCCAACTCTTCAACGTCGACGGCATTGGCGTCCCCCGCAAGACCGTGCTGGAGCAGATCGAGATGCTGGGCGAGGTCGTGCAGGTGCTGCGCAAGGAGTTCGCGGTGGGCCGTCCCGCCCACGTCCCGGACGCCCCGACCCACGCCTCGCTCAAGGCGGCGACGGTTGCCGCTGCGGGGGAGGAGCTTCGATGAAGCGCACCATCGCCGTCGTGTCCGCCGGCCTGCGGCAGCCGTCGTCGACCCGGATGCTCGCCGACCGGCTGGCCGACGCGGTCCGCCGCGAGCTGGAGCGGCTCGGCGCCGAGGTCGACGTGGAGCTGATCGAGGTGCGCGACCACGGGCACGACCTGGTCAACAATCTGCTGGCCGGGTACCCGTCGGAGGAGCTGGAACGGGTGCAGGACACCGTCCGGCGTGCCCACGCGCTGGTCGCGGTGACCCCGACGTTCTCCGGTTCGTACAACGGGATCTTCAAGATGTTCGTCGACGTCCTCGACGACACGGCCCTGATCGACAAGCCGGTCCTGATCGCCGCCACCGGGGGGACGGGCCGGCACTCGCTGGTGCTGGAACACGCGCTGCGACCGCTCTTCAGCTACCTGCGCGCGGTCGTGGTGCCGACCGTGGTGTTCGCGGCGCCGGAGGACTGGGGTGCCGGCGACGCGGCCCAGGGCTCCCTGGTGCAACGGATCGACCGGGCGGCCGGCGAGCTGGCCCGCGAGGTCCAGCGGCGCGACTCGCCCGCTCCCGCCGACCCGTACGACGACCCGACGCCGTTCGCGCGGCTGCTCGGCGGGTGAGCGCACCCGGCTCAGTCAGCCGTGCCGATCTGCCGGAACGCACGGGCCAGCTGGACGAGATCGACGCCCTCGAGGTGGTCCAGGAACCGCCGCCGCACGGCGGTCAGGTGGCTCGGCCAGGACTCTTCCAACCGGGCGAAGCCGGCGTCGGTGAGGACGGCGTTCCAGCCGCGGGCGTCCTGCTCGCTGCGGACCCGCTCGACCAGGCCCTGCGTCTCCAGCCGGATGATGGTGCGCGTCATCCCGCTGAGCGAGAGCTGGCATTCCGCGGCGAGTTCGTGCATCCGCAGCTGCCGGCCCGGCGCCTCGGAGAGGACCCGGAGGGCCGTGTACTCGGTCAGCGGCAGCTGACGGTCGCCGGTCATGTCGGCGTCGATGGCCCGGGGCAGGACGAACATCAGCTGGCCCAGGGAGCGGACCAGGGCTTCCTCGTCGGGGTTGAGGGGGCGAAGGGGTTCTGCGGAGTTGCCGGACATGCCCCCATCCTAGTTGCTTGACCGAGCAACTGCTCGCCCTCGCTGTGATGCTCGACATGGATCAGGAGGTTGCTTGACGAAGCAACAAATGGCTAGCGTTCTCGTCGCCAGGCAAGGACTTCTGAAAGGCGCAACCATGACCAGGATCGGGATCATCCTCGGGAGCACCCGCCCGGGCCGTAACGGCGAAGCCGTCGCCCGCTGGGTCCTCGAGGTCGCCAAGCAGCGCTCCGACGCGGAGTTCGAGCTGATCGACCTGCTCGACCACAACCTGCCGCACCTCGACGAGGCGTACCCGCCGGCGATGGGCCAGTACACCCAGCCGCACACGCTGCGCTGGGCCGAGACCATCGCGTCGTTCGACGGGTTCGTGATGGTCACGCCCGAGTACAACCACTCCACCTCGGGCGCCCTGAAGAACGCCATCGACTTCCTCTACGCCGAGTGGAACAACAAGGCCGTCGGCTTCGTCAGCTACGGCTCGGTCGGCGGTGCGCGGGCCGTCGAGCACCTGCGGCTGATCTCCGCTGAGCTCCAGATGGCCGACGTGCGGTCCCAGGTCGCGCTGTCGCTCTTCACCGACTTCGAGAACTTCAGCGTCTTCAAGCCCAACGAGCACCAGCGGGACGCGCTCGGCGTCACCCTCGACCAGGTCGTGGCCTGGAGCACCGCGCTCGCACCCCTGCGCCAGCGCTGACCACGTCTCACACCGATCCGGGGCCGGCCGCCGGGATCCTTCCCGCGGCCGGCTCAGCTCGTCGTGAGGTCGCGGGTGGCGCCGTCGCCGACGGCCCGGAGCTTGTCGGGGTTGGCGACGTTGTGAATGGTGGTGATGCGGCCGTCAGCGCCGATGTCGAAGGTGACGGTGGCGATCACCCGGCCCGCACCGCTGAACACCACGCCCGGCCCGTTGTTGATTTCGACCAGGGCGGCGCGCATGTCATCGGGTCGGACACCCTGGTAGGTGACGGTGCCGATGGCCGCGAACCAGGCGGCGACCGTCTCCGCGCCCACGATCGGGCGCAGGGCCTGGCGGACCTTGCCGCCGCCGTCGGTCCACAACGTGACGTCCGGCGACAGCAACTCCAGCAGGGTGTTGATGTCGCCGCCGGTCGCGGCGGCGAGGAACCGCTCGGTGACTCCGCGCTGCTGCGACCGGTCCGCGGTGAAGCGTGGTCGCCGGGCGCGCACGTGCTCCCGAGCGCGGTGCGCGGCCTGGCGTACGGCGGCCTCGGAGCGTTCCACCGCCACCGCGATCTCGGCGTGGCTGAAGTCGAAGACCTCCTTCAGGACGAACACCGCGCGTTCCAGCGGGCTGAGCGTCTCCAGCACCACCAGCATCGCCATCGACACCGACTCGGCGTCGGTGACGGCATCGGCGGTGTCGCCCTCGGTCAGGACGGGTTCGGGAAGCCAAGGACCCACGTAGGTCTCACGTTGGTGCTGGCTGGAGCGCAGGCGCTGCAACGCCAGATTCGCGACGATGCGCGCCAGGTACGCCTTGGGGTCGGCCACCTGGGCGCGGTCGGCCCCGGACCATTTGATCCACGCGTCCTGGACGGCGTCCTCGGCGTCGGCCGCGGAGCCGAGGATGCGGTAGGCGACCGAGAACAGCAGGTTGCGATGGCGGTGGAACACCTGCTGGTCGACGTCCGAGTAGGGGCGGGTCACCGCGCGTCCCGGAGGCGGGTGAAGCGACCACCGCGCGGCCAGAACGCGCCGGAGGAGGGCAGCTTCACCATGCGGCGGTACGTCGGCCAGGGGGATGCGCTCACCGTCTCCTTGTACCAGATGGCCGCGCGGCCGGTCAGACACGCCCGTCGGGGGCTGTCGTCGGGGTGGGTGAACTGCACGACCGCGTCATGCCGTCCCAGGCTCACCGGGGTGTGGTAGTAACCGAACCGGAACGGCCTGGGCAGCTTGCCGTCCAGCGCGCGGACGATCGACACCGCCGCGTGCACGCCGGTCGGCATGCCGCTCTGGCAGGTGCCGTGCATGACGCCGTAACCCTGCCGGATCGCGGCCGCGTCGCCGATCGCGTACACGTCCGGGTGCGACACCGACCGCAGTGTGGCGTCGGTGACGACACGACCGCCCTGGTCGACGGTCAGGCCCGCGGCGGCCGCCAGCGGTGACACCCGCGTACCGCCGGTCCACAGGACGACGTCGGCCGCGATGGTCGCCTCGCCCGCCAGCTCGACCGAATCGGGCAGCACCTTCGTCACCGCCGTCCCGCTGCGCACCTGGACACCGAGACGTTCGAGCGCCGCCCGCTGATACGCCCGGGCCCTGGGGTTCATGGTGGCGCCCGGTTCCTGCCGGCCCACCAGCACGACGTTCAGCTGCGGGTGCCACTCGGCGATCTCCGCGGCCGACTCGACACCGGTCAGGCCGCTGCCAGCGACCACGACCGTGCCGCTGGCGAGCCGCGCCAGCCGGTCGGCCAGCGACGCCGCGTCGTCGGCGCTGTCCAGGGTGTACGCGTATTCCTCGACCCCCGGCACCAGCGCCGTGTCGGCCACGCTGCCCAACCCGTACACCAGCGTGTCGTAGTGCAGCACCCGACTGTCGTCGATCCGGACGGTCTTCGCGTTCGGGTCCACCGCCGTGACCCAGCCGCGGACGAACTGCGCGCCCGTGTCGGCCAGGAGCGCCGGAATGTTCATCTCGAGCAGGTGCTGCCCGGTCGCCACCATGTGCAGCCGCAACCGTTCGGTGAACCGCTCCTGCGCGTTCACCAGGGTGACCTGCACGTCGGCGCGTCCCCTGGTGCGGGCCGCGAGCTGGATCGCCGCGGCCATGCCCGCGTACCCCGCGCCCAGGACCAGCACGCGGTGCGTGGTGGCCGTGCCTGCGTCGTGCGATGTGCTCATCGTCTGGCCTCTCTCGTTGGGTGACGACCACGAGATGCGTGTCGCCCGACGATTCGTGACATGGGTTGGTGTGACGCCCGGCACAGCCGATGCGGGCGGCCGCGCCCACTACCCTCGTCGCCATGAGCCGACCTGCCGGTGCGGTCCGGCCTCCGTTGTGGCGGGACCGCACATTCGGTACGTACTGGATCGCGCAGTCGCTCTCCGCGGCCGGCGACTCGTTCGCGTTCCTCGCGGTGCCGCTGCTGGTGCTCCAGGCGACCGGGTCGGTGGCCCGGATGGGCCTGCTCACCGCCGTCGCGGGCGCGGCGTCCGTCGTCGCCGGGATCTTCGGCGGCGTGCTGGTCGACCGGTACGACCGGCGGACCCTGATGATCGTGGCCGACCTCACCCGCCTGGTGCTCTACGGCCTGGTGCCACTGGCCTGGCTCGCCGGGCCGCAGGTCTGGCTGCTCTTCGTCGTGCTGCCGATCTGCGAGGCGGCCGGGATGATGTTCCAGGTCGCCGCGGTGACCGCGGTCCGCAACCTGGTCGACCGGGACCGGATCACCGAGGCCAACGGCCGGTTGCAGGCGACGTACGCGGCAGCGGCCGTGCTCGGGCCGCTGCTCGCCGGCGTGGTGTCGGCCCGGTTCGGTCCGGCGGTGGCGATCGCCGTCAACGCGGCGAGCTTCGCGGCCTCCGCGGTCGGCCTGTGGCTGATCCGGCTGCGACCCGTCCAGGCCGACGACGCCGCCCCGCTGACCCGGCAGCGACCGCTGGTCGAGTTCCTGGCCGGGGCGCGGTTCCTGTGGCGCCAACCCGTGCTCCGTGCGCTGACGGTGCTGCTGTCGGTCTTCATCTTCCTGACCTACGGCTTCACCGACGTGCTGATCTACCACGTCACGCACGACCTCGGCGGATCCGAGGGCACCGTCGGCACGGTGCTCGGCCTGGCGGCGGTGGGCACCATCGCCGGGGCGCTCCTGGTGGCCCCGCTGCGCCGCCGGCGCGGCTTCGGCGTCACCTGGATCAGCGCGCACGCGATCTGCGGTCTCGCCGTGGCGGGCGTCGGCCTCGCGACGTCGGTGCCGACGGTCACCGCGCTCACCGCCGTGTACCTGTGCTGCCTGAGCGTGGGCGGGATCTGCTCGATGTCCCTGCGCCAGGAGATCACTCCTGATCATCTGCTCGGCCGGGTCACCTCGGCGTTCTGGAGCACGCACTACGCCCTCGGGCCGGCCGGTGCGGTCGCGTTGACCTGGGCCGCCGCCCGGTACGGCGTCGCGGCGGTCGCCATCGTGTCGGGGGCGGGATGTCTGCTGGTCGCGATCGGTGGCCTGTTCACGCCGATCCGCCGAGCCGGCGCGGAGCCGCATCGGTCGCCCGTCGCCGTCCCGGTAGGAGGGGCCGGTTAGCCCCGGCTCCACCCCGGGTCGTCGTCCTCCGAGTCGGCCTGTTCCACGGCTGCCTGTCGAGCTGCCCCAGTTGTGGGGCAGCTCGACAGGCACCTGGCAGGGCCACGCACCCGCCAGCGTTTCCGCCGCACCCGCAGGCCCGGTCACCGCTCCTGGTACATGACGTGCAGGCCGACCCGGCCGAGGGTGGGGTGACGGAACGCGCCCGGCACCGTGCCGACCACCTCGAAGCCCTCCCGGCGGTACAGCTCGACCGCCGATCGGTTGCTCTCCACCACGGCGTTGAACTGCATCCCGACGTACCCCTGGTGGCGCGCCCAAACCACGGCGTCTCGGCACAAGGCGGTGCCCACGCCCCGCCCGCGCGCGTCGGCGGCGACCATGAAGCTCGCGGTGGACACGTGCGAGCCCGGCCCGGGTCGGTTGGTGCCCATCTTCGCGGTGCCGAGCACCCGCGTGCCGTCGACCGCCACGACGGTCCGCCCCGGCGCCGCCTCCGCCCACATGCCATACGACTGCTCGGCGGTCATCGCGGGATCGTAGGGGAAGGTCTCCTGTGCCCGGATCACCTCCTCGATGATCGGCCACACCTGCGACCAGTCCTGGTCGACGAACTCCCGAATCTGCACCGGGGGAGGTTAAGCCCGGGACGGGCCCGGGACAATCCGTTGTGCCGAGGCGCATCCGTGCGGCACACCCGGTGCGAAGCATGGGTAGTGACGAGACCCGCGCGTCAGTCCCGGACGAGCGCGGCGATCTCCTCGTCCAGCAGGGCCGCCAGCCGGGCATGCCGGCCAGGATGGCTCCGCGCGGTCATGCCCCGGCTCGGCATCTCCACCGTCATCAGCAGGTACAGATGCAGCCGGTAGAGACCGAGCCGGCGGCGGGCCGCCGCGTCCAGCACCAGCGGCTCGGCGGCCGCGGCACGGTAGCCGCGCAGCAGTGGATGCTCCGGCTCGTCCTCGATCCGCCGGTAGAGCAGCGGAGAGACCAGATCCAGCAGCGGATCGCCGTGCAGGAACCGTTCGCCGTCCACCAGCCCGCTCAACTGCAGCCGGCCGTCCGGGCCGGGCACGGTCAGCACGTTGCCGTCCCAGCAGTCGAAGTGCAGCAGCGCCGGCCGGCGTACCTCGTCCAGCGCGCCGGCGTGCCGCCCGACCAGCGCGCGCAACCGGTCCGGGGTGACCGGCAGCCGGACGTCCCAGTCGGCGGCGTCGGCGAGGAGCGCGTCGAGCATCCCGGTGAACGCCGCTCGCCAGGTCGCCCCGCTGGCCCGGTCGCCGTCATAACCGAACCGGTCGCCGGTGACCCGGTGCAGCGCGGCGAGGGCCGCGCCGAGGTCGTACCGCGCCGAGCCGTCGTCGACCGCCGCGCCGGCCTCGGCCAACTGGCGCAGTGACCGGCCGGGCAGCATTCCGGTGACCAGCCACTCGCCGTACGCCGGGTCGGCGCCGTGGTGCAGCACCGGAGGAACGGGCACCCCCGGTGCCCGCTCGGTGACCAGCCGGAAGTACCGCGCCTCGGCCGTGCAGAGCCCGCGCTCGTAGCGCAGCAGCCGCGTACCGGCCGGCGGGGCCAGCTTCAGCACCACCCTGCGGTCGTCGTCGAGCAGCGCCCACCAGACCGTGGCGTAGCCGCCGCCGGTCAGTGGGCCGCCGTCGCGTACCCGCGTGTGCGGGCCGAACGACGCACGGACCAGGTACGTCACGTCGTCCATCGTGAGCGGACGCTGGGTCGGGCTCGCCACGGTCACGAGCCGGCGTCACCCCGACGCGCGCGCGGCGCCGCGCCGGTCGCGTCCAACGTGGACCGAAGGGCGGGGCCGGCGGTGTCCCGGCGGATCAGCTCGGCGGGAAGCACCTCGACGCGGGGCGCCGGCGCCTCCGCGCCGAGCACCAGGGACATCGCCCGGACCCCCATGGCGACCAACGGCAGCCGCACGGTGGTCAACGCCGGAGTCACGTCCCGGGCGATCGGCATGTCGTCGAAGCCCACCACGGAGACCCGCTGCGGCACCGCCAGCGATCGGGCCCGGAGGGTGGCGAGCGCGCCGATGGCCATCGAGTCGTTGAGCGCCACGATCGCGGTCAGCTCCGGGTCGGCGTCGAGCAGCCGGGCGGTGGCCTCGGCGCCGCCGTCGCGGTCGAACTCGGCGTACCGGATCCGCCGCTCGGGCAGGTCACGGCCCTGCTCGGCGAGGGCCTGCCGGAGCCCGGCCAGCCGGTCGGTGGTGGTGGTGAGGATGCGCGGACCGGCCACCACGCCGATCGCCCGGTGGCCCAGCTCGCACAGCTCCCGCCCGGCCAGGTAGCCGCCGGCCCGGTTGTCCGGCATCACCGCGTCGCCGGAGTGCTCGTGCCGGCCGATCACCGCGACCCGCCCGCCCGTCGCCTCGTACGCGGCGAGCTTCTCGTTGAGCTGCCGGGTGAACGCGTCGTCGTGGTAGCCGGAACCGGCCAGGATCAGCGCCGCCACCTGGTGGCCGCGCAGCAGCTCCACGTACTCCAACTCGCGGTCCGGGTCGCGGTAGCTGTTGCAGATCATCAGCAGCCGGCCCTGGTCGGTGGCGACGCGTTGCAGCCCACGGGTGATCTCGGCGAAGTACGGGTCGGAGACGTCGTGCACGATCACGCCGACCGCGCTGCGGTGCGAGCGGGCCAGCAACTGGGCGTGCGCGTTCGGCACGTACTGCAACTCGGCGACGGCGGCGAGCACCCGCTCGCGCAGCTCGTCGGTGACGGGTTTACTGCTGCCGTTGATCACGCGGGAGGCGGTGGCGGGCGAGACGCCCGCGCGCCGCGCCACGTCGGACAGGGTGGCCATGGCCCGCCCCCTCGGTCTGTTGACGGCGTTTCGCCGCGCCGGCTAGCGTCACGGTACCGCAGAGAAAGCCCTTTCCCGCAGGGAGGCCCGCCGTGTCGGAACGCTTCGCCGCCCCGCTGCCCGGCGGGGTTGGGCTCTCCCGGCTACGCGTCTACGACACCCCCGCGCCGGACGGCGTGGTCGGCGGCACCCCGCACGTGCACCTGTGCTGCACCGAGGGGTACGTGGTGACCGGCGGCGAGGGCGCGGTGCAGACCCTCACCGCCGCCGGCGGCTACCGGGAGACCCCGCTGCGGCCGGGTGCGGTGGTCTGGTTCGAGCCGGGCACCGTGCACCGCCTCGTCAACGGCGGGGGTCTGACCATCGTGGTGCTCATGCAGAACAGCGGCCTGCCCGAGGCCGGCGATGCCGTGCTCACCTTCCCGCCTGAGGTGCTGGCCGACCCGGCCGCGTACGCCGCCGCCGCGGCGCTGCCCGACGGGGGAGCGCCGGGCGCCGACGTGACCGCCGCGTACCGGCGGCGGGATCTGGCGGTGACCGGCTTCCAGGCGCTGCGGGCGGGCGGACCTGCGGCGCTCGCCGCCTTCCACTCCGCCGCGGTGGCGCTGCGTCAGCCGTTGCTGGCGCGCTGGCGGGAGCGCTGGGCGGCCGGCGCGGGCCGGGCCGCCGCCGGGACCGGCGAGCAGCTCGACGCCCTCGGCCGGGGCGATGCCGGGCACCTGGGCGAGGCCGGGGTGTACGCGGTGGACGAGCCGGTCGAGCGGGGCCGGCTGGGCATGTGCGGCCTGCTCGACACCTATCCGGCGGCCATCTGACGGCGCGGTTAGCTGGCCGTCCTTCTCGGACGGTCCGCGCTACGTCGTGGTTGATCGGCTCGGTTTCCTTGAAGCCGGGGTGATCGAGGGCAGACGATGGCCCGGTTCCCTGGAAGTCGAGTCGATCTCGGAGGCCACGATCGCGGGCGGACCTGGCGTAGCGGCGAACAGACCCAGGAAAGGCCTTGCCTGGTGTCGGGGAGCCGCCTACGCTCCTGGAAAGCGTTTGCCTGATACGCCGACCGGCCCGGTCCGTCGGTGCCATGCCATGCCGGGCTTCGAGGAGGTTCCGCGTGACCGACAACGCTCTGGACGCGGCGGGTCAGCAAGCCGCCACCGAGGCGGCGAGCGGCGAACAAATTGCCGCTTCCTCGCTCCCGCCCGGGTCCGTCGGTGGGCCGGCTTCCGTCGACGGCGCGACTCCGTCCGCAGTGGGCGGTCCGCCACCGGGCACCGGCGGCCGCCCGCCACGACCGACGCTCGGCCGGCGTGCACTGGCCCTCGCCGACTCGCTCTGGCGCCCGGCGCTGGTGCTGGCGGCGTTCTTCGCCGCCTGGTGGTTCGTGGCCGCCCGGGAGTACGTGCCCAACTATCTGGTGCCGACCCCCGGCCAGGTCTGGACCACGATGACGCAGCAGTGGTCCGAGCTGGCCCGGCACACCATGGTCACCCTCTACGAGACGGTGCTCGGCTTCGTGCTGGCCGCCGCGCTGGGGCTGGCCACCGCGGTCGCCATCGCCTACTCGCGCACCCTGGACAAGGCGCTCTATCCGATCGTCCTGTTCGCGCAGGTCATCCCGAAGATCGCCATCGCACCACTACTGGTGGTCTGGTTCGGTCTCGGCCTCACCCCGAAGATCATTTTGGCGGTGCTCATCGCGTTCTTCCCGGTGGTCATCTCCGGCGTGGCCGGGCTGCGCTCCACCGACCCGGAGCTGCTCGACCTCGCCGCCACGATGGGCGCCGGGCCGTGGCGCACCTTCCGCAAGATCCGTTTCCCGAACGCGCTGCCACACCTGATGGCCGGCCTCAAGGTGGCGGTCACCCTCGCGGTGGTCGGCGCCGTGGTCGGTGAGTTCGTCGGCGCCAGCGAAGGGCTCGGCTACGTCCTGTTGCTGGCCAACGGCAACCTCGACGCCCCGCTGCTGTTCGCCGACCTGATCCTGATGTCCGCCATCGGCATCGTCCTGTTCGTCCTGGTCGAGATCGCCGAGGCACTGCTCATTCCCTGGCACGCCAGCCGTCGGGCCGGCGTACCGCTCACCACCTCCTGACCGACCCCATCACGGAGGCACCGATGAAACGCACCGCCACCACCATCCTGGCCACCGTCGCCCTGCTGTTCGCCGCCACCGGCTGCGGCGGGGACGACTCCTCCGACGGCGGCACCGACGGCAGCAAGCAGGTCACCCTCACCCTCAACTGGGTGCCGTACGGCGAGCACGCCCCGTTCTACTACGGGCTCCAGAAGGGCTTCTTCTCCGCCGAGGGCATCGACCTGAAGATCCTGCCGGGCAACGGCTCCGGCAACACCGTCAAGCAGGTCGCCCAGAAGCAGACCGACTTCGGCTGGGCGGACAGCCCGGTGCTGCTCAAGTCCGTGGCCAGCGGGATGCCGGTGCGCAGCCTCGGCGCGTACCTGGAGAAGGGCCCCTCCTCGGTGGAGTTCTTCGCGGAGGAGAACATCAAGAGCCCAGCCGACCTCAAGGGCAAGACCGTCGGCGGCACCCCCGGCGACGCCCTCTACGCGACCTTCCCGGCCTGGCTGGAGAAGAACGGCCTGAAGCAGAGCGACGTCAAGGTGGTCAACGTGGACGCCGCCGGCAAGATCGCGGCGTTGGCCGAGGGCAGGGTCGACGCCATCATGGGCTTCTTCCACGACCAGGCGCCCACCATCGAGAGCAAGACCGGCAAGAAGGTCGACGTGCTGCTCTTCGCCGACTACGGGATGAACCTGCTCGGCACCGGCCTGATCGCCAACACCCAGACCCTGCAGAAGGACCCCGAGCTGGCCCGCAAGTTCGTCCGGGCCACGCAGAAGTCCTGGGCCGAGGCCGCCCGCGACCCGGCCGGTGCGGTGAGCGCGATGACCGCTCTGGCCGAGAACGAGCCCGCGCCCGAGGTCCTCACCAAGCAGCTCACCCTCAACCTGCCGCTGATCGGCTCCGACGGCCCGCCCGGCGTGAACACCGACGCCCAGTGGAGCGAGACCATCGACCTGATGTCCCGCTACGCGGAGCTGAAGGACCCGGGCGCGCCCAACGCGTACTGGGACGCCTCGTACGCGGCCCAGGGGTGACCCGGTGACCGCCGCGCCGGCCCGGGCCGGCACCGCCATCGGGATGTCCGGGCTGACCGTGCGGTTCAGCTCGCGGCGGTCGCAGACCACCGCGCTGGACGACGTGTCGCTGGACATCCAGCCGGGGGAGTTCGTCACCATCGTCGGTCCGTCCGGCTGCGGCAAGTCCACCCTGCTGAAGATCGTCGCCGGGCTGGTCCGGCCGACCAGCGGCGAGGTGTCGCTGCTGGACCGCCCGGTAGCCGGCCCGCAGAAGGAGATCGGCTTCGTCTTCCAGAAGGCCGCGCTGCTCGAGTGGCGCGGCGCGCGGGCCAACATCCTGCTCCAGGCCGAGATGCGCGGCATGGACCGGGCGCAGGCGGCCCGCCGGGCGGACGAGCTGATCGAGATGACCGGCCTGACCGGCTTCGAGAAGGCGCTGCCGCACGAGCTCTCCGGCGGCATGCAGCAGCGGGTGGCACTCTGCCGCGCGCTGCTGCACTCCCCGCCGGTGCTGCTCATGGACGAGCCCTTCGGTGCCCTGGACGCGCTGACCCGCGAGCAGATGAACGCCGAGCTGCACCGGATCTGGCGGGAGACCGGCACCACGGTGGTGCTGGTGACCCACTCCATCGCCGAGGCGGTCTTCCTCGGCACCCGGGTCGTGGTGATGAGCGCCCGACCCGGCCGGATCATCCGCACCTTCCCGGTCGACCTGCCGGCGCACCGCGACTACGCGCAGGTGATGTCGGATCCCCGCTTCGACCGGCTCGCCACCGACCTGCGCGGGTTGCTCGGCAGCGCGGCCGCCAACCACTGAGCCCGCATCGGTACGACCAGCACGACGGAAGGAACATCATGACCCGCAGGTCGATCGGCATCATCGTCAACGGCGTGACCGGACGGATGGGCTACCGGCAGCACCTCGTCCGCTCGCTGCTGGCCATCCGCGAAGCCGGCGGCGTGACGTTGGCCGACGGCACGACCATCTGGCCGGAACCGGTCCTGGTCGGGCGCAACGAGACGAAGCTCCGTGAGCTCGCCGAACGGCACGGGCTGACCGACTGGACCACCGACCTGACCGCGGCGCTGGCCCGGGACGACGTCGAGATCTACTTCGACGCCCAGGTCACCCAGCAGCGGGAGAAGGCGATCCGGCAGGCCATCGACGCCGGCAAGCACATCTACACGGAGAAGCCCCTGGCTGAGGACACCGCGGGCGCGCTCGACCTGGCCCGTGCCGCCGACGCCGCCGGGGTACGCACCGGCGTGGTGCAGGACAAACTCTTCCTGCCCGGGCTGCGCAAGCTCAAGCGGCTCATCGACGGCGGCTTCTTCGGCCGGATCCTCTCGGTGCGCGGCGAGTTCGGCTACTGGGTCTTCGAGGGCGACTGGCAGCCGGCCCAGCGTCCGTCCTGGAACTACCGGGCCGAGGACGGCGGCGGCATCACGGTCGACATGTTCCCGCACTGGCACTACGTGCTGGAGGAGCTGTTCGGCCGGGTCAACGCCGTCTCCTGCGTGACCGCCACCCACGTGCCCGAGCGGGTCGACGAGGCGGGCCGCAGCTACCCGGCGACCGCCGACGACGCCGCGTACGGCATCTTCGAACTCGACGGTGGGGTGATCGCGCAGCTCAACTCGTCCTGGTGCGTGCGGGTGTACCGCGACGAGCTGGTGGAGTTCCAGGTCGACGGCACCGAGGGCAGCGCGGTGGCGGGGCTGCGCCGCTGCCGGGCGCAGCACCGGGCGGTCACCCCGAAGCCGGTGTGGAACCCGGACCTCCCAGTCACCGAGGACTTCCGGGCACAGTGGACGGAGGTACCCGACAACGAGGAGTTCGACAACGGCTTCAAGGTGCAGTGGGAGGCGTTCCTGCGGCACGTGGTGGCCGGTGAGCCGTTCCGCTGGGACTTCCTAGCCGGCGCACGCGGCGTGCAGCTCGCCGAGTTGGGGCTGCGCTCGGCCCGTGAGGGCGTCCGGGTCGAGGTGCCGGAGCTGACCTCATGACGGCGGAGGTGGTGCTGCCCGGGGGCCGGCGGCACCGGCTGGCCGGAGGGCGCGGATTCCCCCGTCCGGCCGCCCCGGCGACCAGCCGGATCGCGTACGCCGCCGCGCACGTCGTGGCCGACCCGAGCGCGGAGAACGTGCCGGGCGCACCGGCGGCGGTGGACTGGGACACCACCCTCGCCTTCCGGCGGCACCTCTGGTCGTACGGGCTGGGCGTCGCCGAGGCGATGGACACCGCCCAGCGGGGGATGGGGCTGGACTACCCGGCCACCCGGGAGTTGATCCGGCGCAGCGCCGCCGAGGCCCGCGCGGTGGGCGGGCGGATCGTCGCCGGGGTCGGCACCGACCAGCTGCCGGCCGGCCCGGCCACCCTGACGGCGGTCACCGTGGCCTACCGGGAGCAGCTGGACGACGTGCGGGCGGCCGGCGCCCAACCGGTGCTGATGTGCAGCCGGCACCTTGCGGCCGCGGCCCGCGGCCCGGAGGACTACCTACGGGTGTACGACGACCTGCTGACCGCCGCCGAGGAGCCGGTGGTGCTGCACTGGCTGGGCCCGATGTTCGACCCGGCGCTGACCGGCTACTGGGGTGCGGTCGACCTGGACCTGGCCGCCGACACGGTGGTCGAGCTGATCAAGGCGCACCAGTCCAAGGTGGACCGAATCAAGGTGTCGCTGCTCGACCCCGGGCGGGAGGTCGCGCTGCGCCGCCGGCTGCCGGCCGGGGTACGGCTCTACACCGGCGACGACTTCCACTACCCGGAATTGATCCGCGGTGACGAGGTGGGCCACTCCGACGCGCTGCTCGGGGTGTTCGCGGCCATCGCGCCAGCCGCCGCCGCCGCGTTGGCCGCCCTGGACCGGGGCGACCTGGCCGCGTACGACGAGATCTTCGCGCCGACCGTGCCGCTGGCGCGGCACCTGTTCGCGGCGCCGACCTGGCACTACAAGACGGGGATCGTGTTCCTGGCCTGGCTGGCCGGGCACCAGGGCCACTTCACCATGGTCGGCGGCGCGCAGTCCGGCCGGTCGCCGGCCCACCTGGCCACCCTGCTCACCCTGGCCGACGCCGCCGGGCTGCTGCCCGACGCCGAGCTGGCCGCCACCCGCGCCCGGGCGCTGTTCACCGTGGCGGGAGTTGCCCAGTGAGCGCGAGGAGTGAGCCGGTGTTGCGAGCCCCGCAGTCGCGAACGGAAGCCAGCTCAGTGAGCGGGCTGGAGCGTTTCTCGTTCAACCAGGCCACCGCCCAGCACTGGCCGTTGCCCGAGGTGGTGGCCGGCTGCGTCGCGGCCGGGGTGCCGGGCATCGGGCTGTGGCGGGAGCCGGTCGCCGAGTACGGGCTGGCCCGCTCGGCGAAGCTGGTCCGTGACGCCGGCCTCGCCGTCACGTCGCTGTGCCGGGGTGGCTTCTTCCAGGCCGACGACTGGAGCGCGGAGAACCTGCGGGCCATCGAGGAGGCGGCCACCCTGGGCGCCCCCGAGCTGGTGCTGGTGTCCGGAGGGCTGCCGGAGGGCAGCCGGGACATCGACGGCGCCCGGCGCCGGGTCGCCGACGCGATCGGCGAACTGGCCCCACACGCGGCGGCGGCCGGCGTACGGCTGGCCATCGAGCCGCTGCACCCGATGTTCTGCGCCGACCGCTGCGTGATCGCCACACTCGGCCAGGCGCTGGCCATCGCCGAGCGCTTCGACCCGGCGGTGGTGGGCGTGGTCGTGGACGCGTACCACGTCTGGTGGGACGACACCGTGTACGCGCAGATCGACCGGGCCGGCGCCCGGATCGCCATTTTCCAGGTCTGCGACTGGGTGACCCCGCTGCCGGAGGGGGTGCTGCTCGGTCGGGCCCTGCCCGGCGACGGGTGCATCGAGCTGCGCCGGCTGCGCGAGGCGGTGGACGCGGCCGGCTACCTCGGCCCGATCGAGGTGGAGGTCTTCTCCGCCGAGGTGTGGGCACGTCCCGGCGCGGAGGTGCTGGACGCGGCGATCGCCGGCTACCTGCACCACGTTGCCTGAGGCTCCGCAACGCCGGTGGCCGGCGGCGATCGGGGCGTGGCTCGGCATCGGCACCGCCCCGGCGACACTGGTGCTCGGCGCGGCGATGGCCGCCCGGCACGGTGGCGCGGTGCCGGTGGCCGGGCTGCTGGTCGGTGGCGCCCTGATGGCGGCGCTGCTCTGGGGGCAGGGCCGGATCGGGCTGCGCCGGCCGCTCGGCGACGGCGGAACGTTGACCGCGGTGCTGCCCGCGTACCTGGGGAACACCTCGCGGATGCTGCTGGCGGCCGTGCTGACCGTGTCGATGGTCGGCTGGAACGGCTTCAACGTCGGGCTCGGCGGCGCGTCCCTGGCGGCGCTGACACACCTGCCCGGCTGGGTCGGGCCGGCGTTGCTGGAGGTCGCCGTCCTCGTCGTCTCCTGGGCGCCGGCCCGGTTCGGCAACCGGGTCGCGGTGCTCACCACGCTCAGCGCGGTGGTGCTGGTCGGCTGGTGCCTGATCGTCCTGCCGCCGCCGGGCGCGCCGGTCCGCGTCGCCGCCGGTGGTCTCGCCGACGCCGCCGCGATGATCGGCTACGTGGCGGTCTTCGCGTTGCGCGCGCCGGACTTCAGCGTCGGCCTGGCCCGGCGGCGGGACCTGGCCTGGTGTGTGGGGCTGCTGCTCGGGCCGGCGCTGCTCGGGGTGGTGGCCGGTGCGGGCCTGTGGCTGCGGACCGGTTCGGCGGACGTGGTCGCGCTGCTCGCCGCCGGCTCGGGGCTGGCCGCGTACGCGAATCTCTTCGTCGCCGTGGCGGTCTTCGCCGCCGCGCTGACCACCACGTACTCCGGGGCGCTGGCGTTGCGTGGCCTGACGCCGCGGGTGCCGGCGCGCACGGCGATGCTCGGCGTCGCGGTGCTCGGCGGGCTGCTCGCGGTGGCGCGCTTCGACCGCCTCGTGCTGCCCTGGCTGACGCTCCTGGCCGCTGCGCTGCCGGTGCTGGTGGTGCCGATAGCCGTGGAAGCGGCGGCACGTCGGCGCGGTCGCGCGCCGCGTACCGTGCCCGCCTGGTGTTGGGTGCCGCCGGCGTTGCTGGCGGTGGCCTGCACGCTCGCCGGGGTCGGCGTCGCTCCGCTGCTCGGACTGGCCCTCGCCGGGGTGTGCACTGTGCTCTGGCGGCACCGAGGAAACGCGCATCTGGTCTCGGCTGACGGATCATGATCTTATACGCACCAGCGATCCGTACCACTCCCCAAACCGCCGATCAACTCTCGGCGGCCTAGGCGGGGGAGCGCTCCCAGGCGCGGGTCGTGATCGTAAGAACGCTCCACAAGGGAGTCATCGAAAGGAGCCTCGTGGCTACAAGCACGAGCGGAGACAGGCTGCGAAGACTGGCGCTACCGACGCTGGTCCTCGCCGTGATCGCCGGCACCACCGGTGTCGCGGGATCGGCGTCGGCGGCCCCGGTAGGGCCGACGGGCAGCGGCAGCAGCGCCGCCGGATACTTCACCCCCGGTTCCGACAAGAGAGTCACCCTGACCGACGGCGCCGATCGCCGGCCCGACGGCAAGAACGCGGCCAGCCAGCGAGCCACGGTGGACGAGACCCGTCCGGGCATGTACATCGTCGAACTGGCCGAGGATCCCTTGACCTCGTACGCCGGTGGCGTGTCCGGGCTGGCGCGAACCCGTCCGGAGGCGGGTGACCGGCTGGACGTGACGTCGGCACCGTCACGCGCCTACCGCGGACACCTCGACGCGCAGCGCAACGCCGTCGCTGCCGCGGCCGGGGTCCAGGTCACCGCCGCGTACACCACCGCCTTCAACGGGTTCTCGGCGAAGCTGACCGCCCAGCAGGTGACCACGTTGCGGGCGGACAAGCGGGTGCGCGCCGTCACCGCCTCGCGGGCGCTCGGCACCCGAACGGCTCTGCCGGCCGCGACGCCGACCAACCCGACCGCCGGCACCCCGACCGCCACCGCTCCTGGCGAGCCGGACCAGCCGGTGGCATCAGGCGTCGCCGGCAAACCGGTCAAGCCCGGCCCCGGCACGGGCGCGGGCATGGTGATCGGCGTCCTGGACACCGGCATCTGGCCGGAGAGCGCGTCGTTCGCCAAGCGGATGACCGCCCCGGCGACCTGGCGCGGCACCTGCCAGACTGGCGTCGCCTTCGTGGCCGAGCACTGCAACGGCAAGATCGTCGGCGCTCGGTACTTCGCCGATTCGTGGCTCGCCTACGGTGGCTCAATCCCGGAGGGTGAGGTCCTGTCCGCCCGCGACATGGCCGGTCACGGCACGCACACCGCGTCCACGGCGGCGGGTCTGCCGCTGTCGAACGTCACGATCGACGGCCGCCGCTTCGGTCCCGTCTCCGGGGTCGCGCCGGACGCCCAGATCGCTGTCTACAAGGTGCTGTGGGGCGGGATGGGCTACGACGCCGACATCATCGCCGGCATCGACGCGGCCGTCTCCGACGGTGTGCAGGTGCTGAACTTCTCGATCGGCTCCGATCTCGGCGACTGGGAAGCCAACACCCCCATCGGCGTCGCGTTCCTCAACGCGTCGCTGGCCGGAGTTTTCGTGGCGGCGTCGGCGGGAAACACCGGCATCGTCAGCGGGGCGATCAGCAACGCGGCGCCCTGGGTGACCACGGTCGGCGCGGCGGTGACGAACCTCGACGAAGCGACCGTCAAACTGGGTGACGGCACGAAGCTCGTCGGCGGCTCGCTGGACGCTCTGCCCGGTGGCAACTCGCTGCCGATGGTCTTCGGTGAGCAGGCCGGATCGGCGGAGGGCTCGGTGTACTGCGAACCGGGCAGCCTCGACCCTGCCAAGATCAAGGGCAAAGTGGTCGCCTGCGCGCTGTCCGACACGTTCGGTTCCGCCGCCGAGATCAAGGCCAAGGGCGGGGCGGCGATGGTGCTGTTCGACCCCGTCGGCAACTACCGGATCAACTCGATCTTCAACTTCCCGGTCGTCTACCTGCCGACCGAGAAGCAGGCCGGCACGTTGTTCAACTATCTGATGCGCCACCCCACCGACGCGAAGGTGTCTCTGCGCAGCGGCGGCGACGGCTCCAGCGTGCCGGGCGTACCCAGCGTCGCGGACTTCTCCTCCACCGGTCCGGACAAGGTGGCCACCGGCATCCTCAAGCCGGACCTGGTCGCGCCGGGTTCGGACATCATCGCCGCGGTCGCACCGCCCGGCAACTTCGGGCGGAACTACGACGCGTACTCCGGCACCTCGATGGCCTCGCCGTACGTGGCCGGCGCGGCGGCGATCCTGCGCGCCACGCATCCGACCTGGTCACCGGGCGCGGTCTCCTCGGCACTGCGGACCACCGCCACCGACACCGTCGGCACCAGCAGTCCGTTGGACCAGGGCAGCGGTTTCATCAACCTGGCCGGAGCCACCGACCCGGGACTGGTCATCGAGCCGACCGCGGCAGACCTGATCGAGTTCAGCGAGACGGCCCAGCCCGACGGTAAGGCGCTCAACCTGCCGGCCATCTCGTTGCGCGAGTACGACGGGACCCGGCCGGTGACCCTCACCCGCACCCTGACCAACGTGAGCAAGGCGCGGGAGACCTACCGCTCGTCGGTGTCCGGACTGGACGGTATGAAGGTCACCGTGACGCCGGCATCGGTGACGCTAGAGCCGGGCCGGTCCGCGACGGTGACCGTCACCCTGCGTCGGGGCAGCGCGCCCTGGGACCGGTACGTGACCGGGTCGATCGCCTGGCGCGGCAAGGCCCACGACGCCCGGATCCCGGTCACCGCCCGCCCGTGGGGAATCACCCCCCGACCGTACGGTGACGACGGGGAGGAATTCGGCCGGATGACCAACGGCGCGTTCGGCTCGCTCCAGCCGGGCTTCACCGGACCACTCGACGGTCGCAGCACCGGTTACACGCCGATGCAGCGGAAGTCGTACTCGATGCCGGCCGGCGTCTACGGCGGCGTCTTCGACCCAACCGCGACCGGAGTGAGGAAGTTCGACTTCACCGTGCCGGCGAACACCGCCGGCATCGTTGTCGAAGCCAACACCGACGACCCGAACACGAACCTCGACCTCTACCTGTACAAGGGCGACACCCTGATCTACAGCAGTGACAGGTTCTGGACCAGCGCGGAGCAGGCCTACAAGTTCCTGCCCGAGCCGGGGCGCTACACCGCCTACGTGTTCGCCCAGCTGCCCGGCGGCCCGGTCGTCGACTTCCAGCTGAGCCACGCCATCATCGGTCGGAACGCCAAGTATTCGGGTGCGACGCTGACGCTGCCCAGCACGGTGGAGCGCGGTTCGACGGTCGGATTCACGCTGAAGCCGAACAAGCCGCTGCCCGAGGGTGACTTCTGGGCCTACACCGAGTTGAGCACCGACGGCACGGTCATTCCCGGCAACCTCGTCTACACGCAGCAGAGTTCCTGGCAGTAAACCGCACCTGTCCGTGGGGCGGTGGCGGGCGGGATGGACGTTTGCCCGCCACCGCTCGACGGTCAGTTGACCGTGATGGTCAGGTTGGCTGAGCGGGTCTCCCCGCTGGTGTAGGTGGTCGTGACCCGGGCGGTGAAGGTCCCCTTGCGCGGGTAGCTGTGGCCGGTCGACCGCAGCGTCGCTCCGTGCGTGACGGCGCTGTTGTCGCCGAAGTCCCACGCGTAGTCGGTGATGCTCCGCCCGGACGGCGCCGTCGCGGTGGCGGTCAGGGTGGTGGTCAGCGGCGCGGTGCCGCTGCCGGGGCTGGCCGCGAGGGAGAGCGACCCGCCGGGCTCCTGCTTGACACCGGCCCCGTTGAACCGCAGCCAGTCCAGCGAGAGCAGGTCCGGGGTGCCGCCGACCTGGGCGGCGTTGACGAACCTCGCGTACAGGGTGGTGGTGCCGGCGGGTTTGTTGGTCAGCGTGACGGTGGGCGAGACCAGGTTGTCCCATCCGCCGGTCGATCCGATGGTGGCCCTGCCGATCAGCGTGCCGGTGGGTGAGCCGGTTCGCAGCTCGATGTCGCCGCCGACTCCGCCGTTGGTCACCCCGAGCGTCGCCGAGCCGATGTTGCGCAGGTCCACCGGTCCGTACGCCGCCCAGTCGTTGTGGTCGACGTCGCCGAGTCGCTTGCCGGCGCGGGCGGTGGGCCGGTCGTTCACCGTGATGCCGGACTGGCCGCTGAGGTGTTCGGCCTCCTTGCTCTTGGGCTGCAACTGCGCCCGGGTCGAGCCGGTCAGGGCCGGTACGCCGCCGGCCGCGCCGCCGTCGGTGTACTGCGCGGTGACCACCGTGTAGAGGTTCTGCCCGGGTCCGTGCCCGTCACCGGCGTCCGCCTCGGTGGCCAGCAGGCCCGAGCGGCCGGTGTAGTTGTCCAGCGGGTGGGCGTGCGAGTCGTGGCCGAGCTGGGTCTGCACGGTCACCTTCGCGCAGTCGATGGTGGCGTCCTCCGGGTCGGTGACCGTCACCGTGTACGGAATCTTGTCGCCGAAGTCGAAGAAGCCACCGTCGGGCACCGTGATGGTCACCGTGGGCCGGGTGTTGCCGACCACCACGTCGGTGACCGCGCTGGCGGTCAACCCGTTGCCGCTGTTGCGTACGGTCAGCCGGGCGGTGAACGTCCCCGCCGACGGGTAGGTGTGGCTCGGGTTGGCGGCGGTGGAGTCGGTGGTGCCGTCGTTGGTGAAGTCCCAGGCGTAGCTGAGCGCCGAGCGGTCGCCAGCGGTCGAGCCGGCCGAGGAGAAGGCCACGGTCAGCGGAGGGCGCCCGCTGTCCGGGTTGGAGGCGATCTTCGCGGTCGGCGGCCTCCCGTTCGCCACGTAGTCGATGCGGTAGATGCCCGCCCCGGCGTTGCTGCCGCCGCGGCCGCTGCCGGTTCCCTCGCCGAAGTCGATGACGTAGAGCGACCCGTCCGGGCCGAACTCCGCCTCGAAGGGCTGGATCCAGGTCATGTTGCCGAAGATTCCGTTGATCGACTGGAGGTCGCCCACGGCGGTGGGCCCGAAGCGCGCGTTGGTGAACGTCTGCGCCGTCCTGTGGATCGAGAGCGTCTTGAACCACTTGCGGGTGAACTCGTAGGTGATCCACTTGCCGTCGAAGTACTCCGGGAACTTCGTCGTCCGGGTGTTGGCCGGGTCGTGGTCGTAGACCGGACCGCTCATCGGCCCGCCCCCGCCGGTGCCCACCTCCGGGAACTGGCTGGAGGCGGAGTACGCGTACCAGACCAGCGCTGGCTTCGCCGCCGGCAGGGTGGTCAGGCCGGTGTTGTTGGGGGAGTTGTTCACCGGCGCGGCGCAGTTGAACTTCGCCCCAGGGGTGCTGGTGGCGAAGTTGTAGTCGTTGAACGGGATGTTGTTGCCCACGCAGTACGGCCAGCCGTAGTTGCCGGCGGCGGTGATCCGGTTGAACTCGACCATCCCCTCCGGACCGCGGTTGGGATCGGCGGCGCGGGCGTCCGGGCCGTAGTCGCCGACCAGCAGCGCGTTGGTGTGCGGGTCGATGGTGATCCGGAACGGGTTGCGCATGCCCATCGCGTAGACCTCCGGGCGGGTCCTCGCGGTGCCGGCCGGGAACAGGTTGCCGCTCGGGATGGTGTACGTCCCGTCCGCCTGCGGGGTGATCCGCAGGATCTTGCCGCGCAGGTCGTTGGTGTTGCCGGCGGTGCCCTGGGCGTCCCAGGCGGCCCGTCCGGCCTGCTCGTCGATCGGCGTGTATCCGCTGGAGGCGAACGGATCGGTGTTGTCGCCGATGGCGGCGTAGAGCCGCCCGGCGGCGTCCATGGTGAGCGAGCCGCCCATGTGCGAGTTCGCCCGGCCCACGCCACGGTAGGTGGGGATCGTCAGCAGCCGCTTCTCGGAGGAGAGCGCCACGCTGTTGTTGGCGACCGTGAACCGGGACAGGTTGAGCTGTTTCAGGGTCTTGTCGGACCAGAGCAGGTAGATCCAGCCGTTGCTGGCGAAGTTGCGGTCCAGGGTCATGCCGAGCAGACCGTCGGACTGGTCGGTCATCGCCGAGGTGTACGCGAGGTCCAGCAGCGTGGTGACCTGGAGGGTGTCCTGGTTGACGACCTTCAGCGCGCCGGTGCGCTGGATGTAGTAGACCTTCCGGTCGGGGGCGACGGCCAGCTCGAACGGGTCGGCGAGGTTCTCGGTGACCAGTCCCACCCGCTCGAAGGTGCCGGTCTCGGAGGCCGAGCAGTCGCCGGCGACCGCGCCGGCGGCCCACTCGATGCCATAGCGGAGGTGCTCCAGGAACGCCGGTTCACTGAACCGGGAGCTGGCGTGCCCGCCGGCGGTGAACCAGGAACGGCCGCCGTCGTAGCGCTGACACCAGGAGTACGCGTGGTCGACGCCCTCGTCCAGCCCGCTGATCCCGTCCCGCACCTTGATCTGCGCGAGGGTGTGCACGTTGCCGGTCGGGTTGGTCCGCCAGTTGTACCACTCCTCGCTCTGCTCCCACAGCTCCGGCAGGTTCCGCGTCGAGGGGTGCGCCCGGTCGAGGACCTTCACCCGGCCGGGGTAGGTGCCGCCGGTGGCGGAGAAGTCGGGGTGGAAGTCGAAGATCGTGCCGACCAGGCCCTCGTACCAGGGCCAGTCGCGTTCACTGGCCGAGGCGGCGTGCAGGCCGGCCCAACCGCCGCCGTTGCGGACGAATGTCTGCAGGGCCGCCCGCTGGCCGGCGTTGAGCAGGTCACCGGAGGCGGGTGTGGAGTTGGTGTTGTTGAACACCAGGGCGTCGAAGGTGGCGAGGTTGGCGTCGGTGAACGCGCCCGCGTCGGTGGTGGCCACGACCTCGAAGTTGTGGGCGGTGCCGAGCTGCTGGATCGCGGCGATGCCGGCCGGGATCGAGTCGTGGTAGAAGTTGGTGATCTTGGAAAAGACCAGGACCCGGAAGCGGGGGGCGGCCTCGGCGGGCAGGGGGGCGGTAGTGCTCAGCACGGTGGCGACGGCGAGCAGGGCCAGGCAGAACGCGCGCAGGGTTTTGGGCATGGGGGCGCTCCCTGTCGGACGGTGAGGGTCGGAAAGCGCTTTCTCGCTGCCCGCATCACGGTACTGACAGCCAGTGATGACCGTCAATAGCCTAGAGGTAAGCGGTTTCCTGCCTCCGAGACCGGACGCCGGGGTGCCGTGGCACCGGGCCCATCCGGGCCCCCGCCCGAAGGGCGTCCCGGTCGATACTGTTGGCTCCGCTGACCGGGAGATGTGCATGCGGCGATTCCGTTACTCTCTGGCCACGGCCGCGCTGACGGCCGCGCTCGCCGTCGTCATCAACCTGACCACCGCCCCGGTCCACCTGCCGTCCTGGGTGTACACGGCCATGTGGATCCCGTGTGCCCTACTCGTGTTCGCGGCGGCGGTGGTGGAGTGGCGGCGCGGCTCAGAAGAGCCGCAGCTTTCGGCGGCGGAGCAGCTCACGGCGGCAGCCGACGTACTGGCCCAGGCCACCCTGTCGCTGTGGTCGAAGCAGTCTGCGGCCTGGGGCATCGAAACGACCGCCGACCCGGTGCGGGTCACCTGGCACTGGGACCACCAACGGTCGCTGCCGATTCACGAAGTGTTCGACCGCCCCGGTGGGAAAGCTCGCCGGGCTCCCCGCCGTCGAAGCGCCGATCGCCGGAACCAGGTCGAGGACGGTCGCGGCGAACAGGGCGTGGTCAGCGACCTGCATGCGGACCTCTACCGGCGGATCCAGCGCCAGCAACTGCTCCTGCTCGGCCCGGCCGGTAGCGGGAAGACCGCGGCGATGCTGATGCTGCTGGTCAGGGCGGCCGAGGAGTGCGTCCAACCGATCATGACAGGGGGGCACGCCGGCACGCCGGTGCCGGTATGGGTGACCCTGGGCAGTTGGCACCCGGGCGAGAGGTCGCTGCTCGACCACGTGGTCAGGGAGATGGAGACGAACTTCCGGGCTCTTCGGCACCCGCGTTACGGCGCGGACGTCGCACGCCGCCTGATCGAGAAAGGACAGGTGGCGCTCTTCCTCGACGGCCTCGACGAGATGCCGGCGGCGGGGCAGCGGGCCGCGCTCACCGCGATCGCCCGTGAGGCTGCTGGGCTGCGGGTCGTACTCACCTCCCAGATCGAGGGGTACGACCGTGCGCGCGCCGGCGGACGGCTGCCCCGCCCGGTCGTCCTCCAGCTCGACCCGGTCGAGCCAGACACCGCCGCCGAGTACCTGCGCCGTGGCCACGACAGCGACCGGCAACGTCGGCTCTGGCGGCAGTTGACCGACCATCTGCGCAACCACCCCGACTCGCCGGTAGCGGAAGCCTTCGCCAACCCCCTGATCCTGAGTTTGGCCCGGGACGCGTTCGACGGGCCGGACGGTGGGGCATCCGACCCAGCTGAGCTGGCCGAGCTGTCGTCGGTGGCGGAGGTGAAGGCCCGCGTGATCGGCCAGTTCCTGAAGCGGGCCTACCCGGCCGGTTCCGGCCCGCGCGGCCGACGCGAGCGGCGGCGGAACCGGCGTCACCTGTTCTACCTGTCCTGGTTCGCCCACCACCTCCAGGGACGCCGCGACCTGCGCTGGTGGGAGATCCCGACCTGGATTCCCTTCGGGCCTCTGTCGATCGTTGTCGGCTTCGGAATCGGACTGCCGACGGCCGTGCTGGCTGGGACATGCGTGGCGTTGGCCAACGGCACCAGGGCCGACATACTGCTGGCTGTGCTCGGCGTGATCTTCGGCGCCGCCGCCACCGCAGGCGCGTGTGTTCTGGGATCTAAGCCCCCCGGCCCGGCACCAACCCCCGCTGACCCGATCGGCATGGACCCGCGGTGGCCGACCAGGGCGGAACTGCGCACGCTGTGGCTGCTCGGATCGGGTCCACCGCTGACCATCGGCGTAGCCACCGGACTTGTCCTCGGCCCGTTCGCCGGGGTGCTGCTCGGGTTGACGCTGATGGGCCTCTCAATCGTCGGCACGTCGATCGGTCGATCCAACGTGACATTCGGCCTGCTGGGCATCTGGCTGAAGCCGTTGGCCGACTCGCCGGCGAGCACCCCGGACGGCATTTACCGGGCCGACCGCCGCCGCACCGTGGTGACCGTGACTTCTGGCATCGTCCTCGGCGGAGTCCTGTTCGCGCTGTTCAATATCGTGGATCCGCCTCGACCCGGGATGGTGTCGGTCGGACCGGAGCTCGGCATCCTGCTCGGGATGTCGTACGGCATCTTCAGCGGCCTCGGCCCGGCGGTCCTGACCGGGTTCGCTCAGATCGTGTTGCTGCTGCGTGGGCGTCCGCCGGTTCGGTTCCCCGTACTGTTTCGAGAGGCGCTGCGACGGCAGGTGCTGCGCCAGGCCGGTGTGGTGTACCAGTTCCGGCACGCCGAACTCCAGGACCACCTGGCCGCCGCCTACCAGCGACGGCAGGATCCAGGCACGATACGCCGGCCGCCGGCGCCGGGGGCCGGCGGCGAAACCGCGGCGAGCCCCGGTGTCCGCGTCAGGCGGTGAGCCGACAGCCCACGGTCAGGCCAGCGGCACCTGGGCTGGCCGGTCCTCGTCGCCGACGTGGCGGGTACCCGCCGGCGCGGTGATCGGGGCCGTGACGATCCGGCTCGGCACCACCGGCGCGTCCCGGCCCGTGCCCCGCCGTCCGTCGCCGCCGGACGACTGCTCGTGGTAGTCCTGCTCCACGTTGACCGACCAGACGTCGTGCGTACTGCCCGTGGCGATGTTCTCCGCCGTCAGCATCGCGGTGAGCATCGAGTGGTCCTGGTTGTTGTAGCGGTGCATGCCGTTGCGACCCACCGGGTGCACGTTCGGCACCTCCTCGGCCAGCCAGGCCCGGATCACGTCCACGTTGTGCTCGTATCGCTCGTCGTACACCGGGTACGCCTTCGGCATCCGCACCACGTAGCCGGCCTCCACCACGCCCGGCCGGGCCAACCCCAGCCGCTCCAGCTCGGCGGTGGCCAGCGCCACCAGCTCGGCGTCGGGGGTACGCCACATCTCGTCGTCCTCGAAGACGAAGTACTCCAGACCCAGGCAGGTGCGGCCGTCCTTGACCAGGTACGGCGACCAGGAACCGAAGTTTTGGATCCGGCCCACCCGCGCTCCCGGGTCGTGCACGTAGATCCAGTTGTCCGGGAACGAGAACTCGGCCGGCACCACCAGCGCGACCGTCAGGAAGTCGCGGTAGCGCAGGTCGGCGGCGCAGGCCAGCACCTCCGTCGGCGGCGCCGGCCGCAACGCGGTCACCAGCTCGGAGATCGGCATCGACGAGATCACGTGGTCGGCGGCCTCAGTGCGCTGCCCGCCCGCCCCGTTGACCGTCACGCTGACCGCCCGCCGTCGCGCCGGGTCGCGGTGCACCGCGGTGACCCAGGTGCCGGTCGACACCTCGCCGCCACGGTGGCGGACCTGCTCGGCGCACCGCTCCCACATCATCCCCGGCCCGTACTTCGGGTACTGGAACTGCTCGATCAGGCTGGTCACGTCCGTGCGGAACCGCCGGGGCAGCACGGCGTTGCGGATGGCCTTCGCCAGTGACAGGTTCTTGATCCGCTGCGCGGCCCAGTCCGCCTGGAGCCGATCGGCCGGCATTCCCCAGACCTTCTCGGTGTACGTCTTGAAGAAGATCGAGTACAGCCGCCAGCCGAACCGGGCCGACACCCAGCCCTCGAAGTGCGACTGGTCCCGGGGCGGGCGCAGCCGGGCCCGGGCGTACGAGCCCAGGCAGCGGGCCGCCTCCGGCAGCCCCAGGTTGCGCAGCGCGTTCGCCGCGCTGAGCGGGTAGTTGAACAGCGCCCCCCGGTAGAAGATCCGGCTCATCCGGGGCCGGGTCAGGAAGTCCTCGTCCGGCAGGATCTCGTGCCAGAACGCCTCCACCCGGGGCACCTTGGTGAAGAACCGGTGCCCGCCGATGTCGAACCGCCACCCGTCGCGCTCCACGGTCCGGCTGATCCCGCCGACCACCTCGTCCGCCTCGAACACCCGGACCGGCAGGCCGTGCCGGAGCAGCTCGTACGCCGCCGTGAGGCCCGCCGGCCCCGCGCCGATGACCACCGTGCCGTGCTGCTCGCTCATGCCGCCGCGCTCCCTGCTCACCGCTGTGGTTGAGGCGCGGCGCGTACCCGTTCTGCGGCGGACTTCACCCGCGCGACCGCACCGGTATGTGACGGTTTCGGCTCCGGCGGCGCGCGCGGCGGCGTACAACGGGAAGAGTGGCGCCCCCGCGCGGAGGGTGGGCCGGGGCGGACCGGGGGAGCGGGGCGGATGCGCCGGTGGCGGAGCGGCCGGGGGCGCGCGAGGGCGCTCGCCCCCCGGCTGGCCGCGACGGCCCGGGCCGGGGCACGGCTGGCCCGCCGGGTGCCGGCCCCCTGGCCGTACCTGCTGGGCCTGTTCCTCGGCGCGAAGCTGCTGCTCACCCTGGTCGGGCTCCTGGTCCTGCACGCCTGGGACGGCGTTCCCGGCGCGCCGCCGGCCGACGAGGCGTTGATGTGGGCGCAGCAGCGGGAGATCTCCGGGCACCGGTGGATCTCCTTCTGGTTCGCCTGGGACGCGCTGCTCTACCTACGGCTCAGTGAGCTGCCGCTGACCGGGCCGTGGCGGGACTTCGGCTTCCCCCTGCTCTACCCGTTCCTGGCCCGGCCGGTCGGCGCGCTGCTCGGCGGCGACAACGCGCTGGCCCTGCTGCTGATCAGCAACGTCGCGTTCCTGCTGGCCCTCTGGTACGGCTACCGACTGGCCGAGCTGCTGCTCGGCGACCCGGACGGGGCCCGCCGGTTCACCCGCTACCTGGTGCTGCTGCCCACCGCGTTCCTGTTCCAGGCCGCGCTGACCGAGTCGCTCTTCGTCTGCCTCGCGCTGGCCGCGTTCTACTACGCCGAGCGCCGTCGGTGGCTCCTGGTCGGCGTACTCGGCTACTTCCTGGCGATGAGCCGGTCGGTCGGCCTGCTCGTCGCGCTGCCGCTGGCCCTGGTGCTGCTCCGCCAGCACGATTGGCGGCTCGGCCCGCGCGCCCTGCTCGGTTACCTGCGGATCGGCTGGCCGTTGCTGCTGCTGCCCACCGGGTGGTTCACCTTCATGGCGTTCTGCCGGTGGCGGGGCGGGGACTGGTTCGCCTACCAGCACGCCCAGCAGGTCGGCTGGGGGATCGAGGTGCAGAACCCGCTGCCGGTGCTGCTGGACGGGCTGGCCGGGGAGCCCCGCGACGCCGCCCGGGTCTGGTTCGCCGTGGCCGTGCTGGCCGTGCTGATCGCCGGGTTCCGCCGACGGGAGCTGCCGTACCTGGTGTACGGCGTGCTCATGGTCCTGGTGCCGCTGTCGATGGGCCCGGCGGTCTACAAGAGCCTGCTGCGCTACCTGCTCGCCGCCTTCCCGGTCGCCCTGGTGCTGGCCCGCTGGGCACGCCGCGCCACCGTCGACGTGTGGCTGACCGCGGCCCTCGCCCTGGTGCAGGGCGCGCTGTTCGTGCTCTGGCTCAGCTACTGGACCCACATGATCATTTGAGTGGCGCCCGAGCGCGCCCCGCGCTGGGTCCGGCCGGCCGGCCTGTGCGAACCTGCATCCCGACGACGTCCGAACCGCACCCCGTGGAGGCACCGTGTTCGCCCTGCCGCTGACCGAGGAGGTCGAGCTGCGCCCGCTGGACCCGTGGCGGGCCGAGGAGTTCCTCGCCAACCTGGACCGGGCCCGGGAGCACATCCAGCCCTGGGTGTCGCCGTCCTTCGTCGCCACCGACCTGCCCTCGGCCCGGGCGGTGCTCCAGCGGTACGCGGACCGCTGGGCCCGCGACGCCGGCGGCATCTGGGGCCTGTGGTGGCGCGGCACGCTGGTCGGCGGGGTCATGTTCGTGTCGTTCGACGCGGCGCTGGGCGTCTGCGAGGTGGGCTGCTGGGTGGAGCCGTCGGCGCAGGGTCGGGGCATCGTCGCGCCGGCGGTCCGCCGGATCGTCGACTGGGCGGTTCGCGAGCGCGGCATCCAGCGGGTGGAGTGGCGCACCAACGCCGACAACGCCCGCAGCATCGCGCTCGCCCGCCGTCTCGGCCTGCGCCACGACGGCACGCTGCGGCAGGTCTACCCGGGGCCGCAGGGGCGGATCGACCTCGAAGTCTGGTCGGTGCTGGCCGACGAGTGGCTGGTCGGGCCGGCCGTTGCGCAGTCCACCGTCCACTGACGACGGCGGGTTCTGTCGTACCCGGACGGCACCATGCATCCATGGCCGTCCCCGCGCTCACCCCGCACCCCGATCCGCCGCGCTCCGTGCCGCTGCGCGAGGCGCGCACCCGGTTCAGCCAGCTCGTCGCGCTGGCCGAGCTGACCGACGCGGTCACCGTCGTCACCCGCGACGGCGATCACCGCCCGGTCGCCGCGATCGTCCCGGCCGCTGCCGCCCGCAGCGGCGCACAGGCCCGCGCCGACGCCGACCGGCTCGCCGCGGTCACCGCGGGCTGGGCCCGTCGCCTCGACGAGCAGCACCGGCGCAGCAGTCACCGGCACGCGGCCGAGCTCGGTGCCGTTCGCGCGGCACTGGCCGAGGTGTGGGCCGAGCTGGACCGCCGTGTCGTCCCGGGCAGCGACCCGGCGCTGGCACGGCTGCGCGCCGCGCACGCCGACCTCCTCGCCGGCTGAGCCGTCCCCGCCGGGCCGCCCGGCGGACGACGGGGCACCGCGACCAGGTGTCAGCCGGTGGCCGGGTAGGCGTGCGTCTCGGTCGCCTTGACCGCCACCCAGACCTGCTGGCCGGGGATCAGCCGCAGCTGGGCGGCGGCGGCCGGGGTGACGTCCGCGGCCACCCCGATCGGCCCGTCCAGCTGCACCCGCACGTTGTCGCCGTGCCGCTGGACCCCGGCCACGGTGCCCGCCCAGGTGTTGCGGGGGCTGCCCTCCGGTCGGCGCGGGTGCAGGGCCACCGCCGCCGGGCGGAAGGCGACGAACGCCTCCCCGTCGAGGCGGTCGGCGACGGTGAGGGTCAGCTCCGGTGCGACCCGCACCCCGTGCCCCTCGGCCCGCCCCCGATAGAGGTTCAGCCCGACCAGGCGGGCCACGTAGTCGGTGCGCGGGCGGGCCGTGACGCTGGGGCCGTCGCCCTCCTGCACCACCCGTCCGCCCTCCACGATGACCAGACGGTCGGCCAGCGCCAGCGCGTCCAGCGGGTCGTGGGTGACCAGCACCGTCGCCCCCGGATGCGCGGACAGGTGGCGGTGCAGCTCCGCGCGGGTGTCCAGCCGGGTGCGGGCGTCCAGTGCGGCGAGCGGCTCGTCGAGCAGCAACAGCGATGGCGTGACGGCCAGCGCGCGGGCCAGCGCCACCCGCTGCGCCTGCCCGCCGGAGAGCTGCCGGGGCCGGCGGTGCGCCTGCTCGGCCAGCCCCACCCGGCCGAGCCAGTCCCGGGCGGTGGCCCGCGCCGCCCGACGGTCGACGCCGTGCCTACGCGGCCCGAAGGCCACGTTGTCCAATGCGCTGAGGTGCGGAAAGAGCAGATAGTCCTGGAAGACTACGCCGATCGGCCGGCGTTCGGTGGGCACCCAGCGCCGGCTCGCCGGCCGGTCCAGGTCGGCGCCGCCGAGCGTGACGTGCCCGGCGCTGAGCGGGTGCAGCCCGGCCAGCGCGCGCAGCGCGGTGGTCTTGCCGGCGCCGTTCGGCCCGAGCAGCGCGACCACCTCGCCGGGCGCGACCCGCAGCGGCACATCCAGCCGGAAGGCGCCCCGGTCGACGACGAGCCGGGCGTCGAGCAGTGACGCGGTCACGGGCTGGTCATCCAGCGGTCACGTAACGCGGCCAGGATGACCACCGAGACGGTGAGCAGCACCAGGCTGAGCACGATCGCGGACTCCAGGTCGGTCTCCAACGCCAGGTAGACGGCGAGTGGCATGGTCTGCGTCCGGCCGGGATAGTTGCCGGCGAAGGTGATCGTGGCGCCGAACTCGCCGAGCGCCCGGGCCCAGCAGAGCACCGCGCCGGCGGCCAGCCCCGGTGCCACCAGCGGCAGCGTGACGTGGGTGAAGGTGGTCCACCGGCCGGCGCCCAGCGTCGCGGCGGCCTCCTCGTAGCGGTGGTCGGCAGCGCGCAGCGCCCCCTCCACGGCGATGACCAGGAACGGCATGGCGACGAACGACTCGGCCAGCACGACACCCGCGGTGGTGAACGGCAGGGTGACGCCGAACGTGGCGTCGAGCCACCCGCCGAGCAGCCCGCGCCGGCCGAAGACCAACAGCAGCGCCACCCCACCGACCACCGGCGGGAGCACCAGCGGCACGGTGACCAGGGCGCGGACCAGTCGCCGGCCGGGGAACTCGACCCGGGCCAGCAGCCAGGCCAGTGGCACCCCGAGCAGCAGGCAGAGCATGGTGGCCAGGGTCGCGGTCTGCACCGACAGCCGTAGTGCGGTCAGCGCCCCCGGCTCGGTGAGCCGCTGCGGCAGCGTCGTCCACGGTGCCCGCACGACCAGCCCGGCCAGCGGCAGGACGAGGAAGAGCAGCCCCAACCCGGCCGGGATCAGCAGCGCCGCCGGCACCCGGCCGCGCCGCCGGGGCACGGCGGTGTCGAGGACCCGGCTCACGGGGCCTGGAAGCCCGCTTCGGCGAGCACCGCCTGCGCCGGCGCCGAGCGCACGTACGCGACGAAGGCCTGCGCGCCCGCCCGGTTCGGCGCGTCCTTCAGCGCCACGATCGGGTAGTCGTTGACCGCCCGCGCCGACTCGGGGAACTCGACGCCGGTCACGTCGGCGGTCGCCGCGCTGGCGTCCGTGCGGTAGACCAGTGCAGCGTCGACCTCGCCCAGCTTCACCTTGGCCAGCGCTCCCTTGACGTCCTGCTCCAGGGTGACCGGCGTCAACGCGACCCCAGCCGCCTCCAGCGCCGACCGGGCAGCCGCGCCGCAGGGCACCTGGTCGGCGCAGAGCGCCACCTTCACGCCCGGCCGGGTCAGGTCGGCCAGCCCGGTCACCCCCCTCGGGTTGCCCCGGGGCACCGCGATCACCAGCTGGTTGCGGGCGAAGGTGCTCGGCGTGCCGTCGGCGTTGCCCGCCTCGGTCACCGTGGTCATGTTCCGCGAAGCGGCCGAGGCGAACACGTCGGCCGGTGCGCCCTGGTTGATCTGGTTGGCCAGGGCGGAGCTGCCCGCGAAGTTGAACGTCACGGTGCTGCCCGGGTACGCGGCCTCGAAGTCCTCGCCGATGCGCGTGAACGACTCGGTCAGCGATGCGGCGGCGAACACGGTCACCGCGCCGGTGACCCGATCGTCCCCGGTGGTGCCGTCCGGCGTCGGGTCGTCGCCTCCGCCGCAACCGGCCACCGCCAGCCCGGCCACCGCCACCAGTACGGCCACCGCCGTACGCACCGCCCGCGCCCTCATCCGCCCGACCTTCCCCTGGCCGGGGCGGGTGCGGCCCGCTCCACCACCACCGTGGTCGACTTGATCACCGCGACGGCCACCGAGCCGACCCGCAGGTCAAGCTCGTCGACGGCCTCCCGGCTCATCAGCGACACGATCCGGAACGGGCCCGCCTGGATGTCGACCTGCGCCATCACGGTGTCCTTGCGTACGTCGATGACGATGCCGCGCAGCCGGTTGCGGGCGGAGGAGAGCTCGGCGCCCACGGCCGGATCGGCGGCCTGGGCGCGGGCCAGACCCGCCAGGTCCGCGCCGTCGATGACCCGATGGCCGTGCGCGTCGCGCCCGGCGGTCAGTCGCCCGGCGTCCACCCAGCGGCGCATCGTGTCGGCGCTGACGCCCAGCAGCTCGGCCGCCTCGCCGATGCGAAACATCGTCACCGGCCCACCCTAGCCCTCGCATCTGCGAGCGGAAAGACCGGAAGGGGTTGCGTTTTACGTCTCCCTGTCCCCGCTCGCCGGGAGGCGGACGGGCCCGGCGTGGGTGGGGTCAGCAGCCGGGGACGCCGAGCGGGGCGGCGCCGGCGAGGGCTTCGAGGGTCGCCGTCGGGGCGACCGACTCCGTCGGGACGGGGCTCGCCGTCGGGGTCGGTCCGGCCGAGGGCGAACCGCTGGGCGTACGGGCCGGGGCGCCGGGGTCGGCGAGGGAGGCCGCGCTGCGTTGGACCCGCTTCGCGACCATCCGGATGGTGGTGGCGGTTGCCTGGCGCCCGTACACGTCGGTGACCCTGATGCTGTAGGGCCCGGGGCCGATCCCGCGCTCGACGGTCCAGTAGTTGTCGTTCTGGCGGACCGCCGCGCGGAAGCCGCCGCCCGGCCCCTTCGCCTCGACCGAGCGGAGCGGGTTGCCGTGGTTGCCCACCTGCACCGCGAACCACCACTGCGAGGCGCCGTTCTTCATCCGGAAGGTGAGGCCCCCGTCGAGCGGCGGGCTCACCACCGCCCGGTACGTCACCGGCACGACGCCCTGCGCCCGGTCGGCGATCCGGGCGAACGCCTCCTCGGAGAGGTCGATGCGGCCGGGCGTGCACCCGGCGCACTGATCCATGACCACGACCCGGACCGTGCCCTTCGGGCCGCTCACGTCCAGGTAACCGCCGCAGGCCGCCGCCCCCGCGTACTCCGACGGGCCGAGTGCCACGTAGAGCCGGTCCGCCGGAGGGCTCGGAAAGGAGCAGTTGCCGCCCGAGCCGCCCGCGTCGTAGAAGGAGGCCTTTCCCTTGTGGACGGTGGCGCCCGTCGGTGGCGCGGCACAGGCCGGGGCGGAGCCGGAGCGTACGGCGAGGGTGATGCCGACCACGGCGGCCAGGGCGGTGACCCCGGCGCCGGCCATCCAGTGTCTGACCCGCCGATTCCACCGGTGCGTGCCGCTGTCGCCGGCCTGGGTGTCGTTCTCGAGGTCCCTGCCTGGTGCGGTCACGGCGCCTGATGTTGCCCCACCTCCGGTGGCAGCGCAACAACGTCCGAGGCGGGCCGCCCCGATCAGTCCAGCACCTCCACGGTGTCACCGACGCTGACCGTACGACCGTCGCGGGAAGGCCCGCCCGGTTCGGCCCGCACCGTCATCTGGAGACCGAAGCGGAGCTTCCGGCCGATGTTCCGCCGTGCGGCGAGCATCCACAGCGGCTCCCGCCCCCGCTCCCCGGTCTCCTGGTCGATCGTCGCGACCAGACAGCGGCCACACTCGTCGACGCCGTGGAGCACCGCCCCGCCGATCCTGATCCGCCGGCCGACCCACTCACCCTCGGCCCACGGCGCGGCACCGCTGACCACCAGGTTGGGGCGGAACTGGATCATCGGCAGCGGCCCCTCGGAGCTGCCCGACTCCAGCAGCCAGTCGTTGAACGCGTCCAGCGACGCGGTGTTGGCCAGCAGCAGCGGAGTGCCGTCGGCGAAGCTCACCTCGGCGCCGGAGCCGGCCGGATCCGGCCAGGGAACGCGGTTGCCGGCGGGGTCACCGAGCCAGACCAGCCGAGCGGTGCGCCCCAACAGCCGGTTGAGCCAGTCGTCCGCCTCGCGGCCGGCGGCGCGTACCGGTGCGGGCGGCCGCCCCCGGAACACCCGGACCTGGATCGCCTCGCCGCCGGTCGGTTCGGCCAGATCGAGCGGAGCCAGGCCCGGCGCGTCCAGGGTCAGCCCGCCCGGCCGGGACACCGCCCGCACCGTCACCAGTTCCCGGTGCTGGCGCTGGGTCAGGCCGAGCCCGTGTCCGTCCACGATCAGCCAGCGCCGGTCGCCGTCCAGGCCCCACGGCTCGACCCGCGCCGTGTCGCGGTCCATTCGGCGGCACCCCTTCACCGGATAGGTGTGGATCGAGGCGACTCGCATCCGGCCAGGATGACACGACGTGGCGTGACGCGGGCGCCCTCGCTCCGGCAGCCCGGGTGGGGTCAGCCCCGGCGCGGGTGGCCCTTGAGATGCCGGCCCAGCTCGCGGGCGATCTCCCGGTTGGCGTCCCGCTCGGCCAGCGTCTGCCGCTTGTCGTAGGTGCGCTTGCCCTTGGCCAGGGCCAGCTCGACCTTGGCCCAGCCGTTGTCGAAGTACATCGACAGCGGGACCAGGGTCACGCCACCCTCGCGGACCTTCTCCAGGATCCGGTCGATCTCGGCCCGGCGCAGCAGCAGCTTGCGGTTGCGCCGGGGGGCGTGGTTGGTCCACGTGCCGTAGGCGTACTCGGCGATGTGCAGGCCGTACAGCATGATCTCGCCGTCCCGCTCGTGGGCGAACGCGTCCACCAGCGACGCCCGCCCCTCGCGCAGCGACTTCACCTCGGTGCCCACCAGCACGATGCCCGCCTCGTACGTCCGGAGCACGGTGTAGTCGTGCCGGGCCTTCTTGTTCGAGGCGATCAGCCGGCGTTCGGGCTGCTTGGACGGGCTCACCCCGCGACGATATCCGGCCCGCCGCTCAACCCGTCCGCCGCAGGTCCGCGCGCAGCCGCTCGGTCAGGTCCCGCTCCGCCGCCGCGAACGCCTCATCCGACTCGCACGGCCAGTGCCCCAGGATCGGCGGCGGCACGCTGTCGTACGGCGGTGGCACCACGTCGTGCGGGTCGACCAACCGGCGGTCCACGGAGGCCTCCGGCCCGGTGACCGTCCCGGGGTCCCCGGGACGGTGCGGAGCGAAGATCCAACCTCCGATGGGGTCGGTTTCCCGCCACAGGTTCACCCAGCGCCAGCCGACCCGCTCGCCGATCTCGCGCAGCACCTCGTCGTCGACGTAGGCGGGAAACAGCTGCGAGTACAACCGCTGCAGCGGCGTCCCGTAGGTCAGCAGGGCGACCCGGTCGGTGGTCCGGGGCGGCAGTTGCAGCACCGTGGCGGCGAGCAGCACCGAGCCGTGACTGTGCCCGGCCAGCAGCACCGCCTCGCCCTGGTCGACCAGATAGGTGATCCGCCGGGTCAGCTCCGGTACGGCCCGCTCGGCGTAGCAGGGCGGGGCGAAGGGGTGCGCCGCCCGGGGCCAGAACGTCCCCAGGTCCCAGAGCACGCCCACGTACCGGCGGAACTGCGCCGTCCGGTACGCGAAGATGCCGCCGACCACCAGCCCGAGCACGATCGCGGCGATCGCGTAGCTGCCCATCCCGATCAGAAAGTTGACCATGTCGGCGGGCAGCCGGACGTAGCGCTGGATCACGTCACCGGGATAGAGCTGGAGCAGGCCGAGCACGCTGGCGGCCAGGCCGACCGCGGCCAGCCCGGCGTAGACCACGGTGAGCGGGGGCAGCCGCTCGGTGAACCGGGCCCGGGCCACCGCCTGCTCGACCTGACGCAGCCGCTGCGCCGCGTCCGGCGGCGCGTGCGGGAAGTCGGCGGCCACGATCGCGGCCGCGGCCCGCCTCCGCTCGCGCCAGCTCAGCACCGTGACCACGCCGCCGAACAGCAGTGCGGTCAGCACCGCGATGAAGAACCCGAAGATCGCCCACTTGTACGCCAGTGGCGGGCTGGTGGCCAGTCGGTCCGCGGTCTCGCCGTCGCGGTCCAGCAGGTCCGACACCCGGTAGACCAGCTCGGCGGAGAACGCCACGGCGAGGCCGGCGCCCACCGTGACGAAGGCCGGCGCGCCCAGCGCGCGCAGCGGTGATGCCCCCGGCGGCCCGCCCCGTCGCCAGATCACCAACGCGGCGAGTACGAGCAGCAGCGCGGTCTGGCTGGCGAACAGCCAGGCGACGAGCGCGCCGTACCCGGGCAGCTCGCGGCCGTGCGGCCACGGCTTCGGGCTGATGATCGTGTACACGATCACCAGGATGGTCAGGCCGCAGGCGATCGTGCGTAGGCCGCGGGTGAGCCCGTCGAGCCGGGCCGACGGGCCGGGCCGGTCGATGCTCTGCACCACGGTGAGCAGGACGAGGCAGGCGAGCAGCACCGCCCCGGTGGCCACGACCAGCACCCCCATCACCCAGGACGCACCCTCGCTGATCCGGGCGGCCAGCAGGCTGCCGTCCAGGGTGGCGAACGCGGCGGCGACGTGCACCGAGCGCAGCCTGCCCACCAGCGGCGTGCCGTCCCACTGGCCGACCGCGCTCAACCGGTGCGCGGCGGCGGCGGAGGAGGGCTCCCGGGTCCGGAACGCGTCGAACGAGTGGCTGGGGCGGGCGCCCAGCCACCAGACGACTCCGATGGCGGCGACCGGCACCAGCGCCAACACGCCGAGGCGCAACCCGGCCGAGCGCCCGCCGAGCCAGGACAGCCAGGTCCGCCCGGCCATGCAGGACGGGGTGCCCATGCAACGCCAGGCGATCAGGTCCAGCGCCACCCCGACGATGGAGAGCACGTAGAGCATGGTGAGGGTGAGCGCGAGCACCCGGCACAGCGCGACGATGCCGTGCTTCGAGGCGTAACCCGCCGGGCGCATCCAGAGCGCCACGTTGCAGAGCATGAACGGCAGCAGGAACACCAGCGACAGCGTCCGCACGGCCGTGCCGGACGGCAGGTCGCTCCAGCGGTACGCCTCCAGCATGATCCCGTCGGTGCCCTTGGTGTCGGGATAGCCCTCACGTGGGCGGTAGAACCCGCCGCTGCGGTCCCCGGCGACCTGGTGGACGTGCGGCCGGTCCAGCACCTGGTCGGCCCCCGCCCCCGAGACGCCGTGCACCCGCAGCTCCACGACCCGGTCCGACGTCGTTCCGGTCGTCGACGCGTCCGCCATGGGCCCCCCGAGGTGTGCGCGGCAGTCGGGCGGGTCGTCGGTGTGCGGCCACCCGCGCGGCGACCCGGCTTACCCGCCTCGCGCCCGACCAACCGTGAACCGCGTCCCGTACCGACCCGGCCCGGTGCGGCGTACCCCTGGTAGGTGGTTTTATGGGCGCCATGGCGAACCCGGTGATCCTGACCGTCGACGACGACCCGGTGGTGTCCCGGGCGGTGGCCCGGGACATCCGTCGCCGGTACGGCGACCGCTACCGGGTGCTGCGGGCCGCCTCGGGCCCGGAGGCGCTGGACGCGCTGCGGGAGGTCAAGCTGCGTGGCGAGCAGGTGGCGCTGCTGCTGGCCGATCACCGGATGCCGGAGATGACCGGAGTCGAGTTCCTGGAGGCCGCGATGGACATCTTCCCGGCCGCCCGCCGGGTGCTGCTCACCGCGTACGCGGACACCGACGCCGCGATCGAGGCGATCAACGTGGTCGACCTGGACCACTACCTGCTCAAGCCCTGGCATCCGCCGGAGGAGAAGCTGTACCCGGTGGTGGACGGCCTGCTGGAGGCGTGGGCGGTCACCCCGGACGCGGCGACCACCGAGATCCGGGTCGTCGGGCACCGCTGGTCGGCGCCGTCGTTCAAGGTCCGCGACTTCCTGGCGCGCAACCTGGTGCCGTACCGCTGGTTGCTGGCCGACGACCCGGAGGGCGCCCGACTGCTCGACGCCGCCGGGGCCACCGCGGCGGACGTGCCGCTGGTGGTGACCGCCGAGGGCAAGGCACTGATCGCTCCGAGCGAGGCCGAGCTGGCCGGGCTGGCCGGGTTGACCGTGGTGCCCGCCTCCGACTTCTACGACCTGGTGGTGATCGGCGGTGGCCCGGCCGGCCTGGGCTCCGCGGTGTACGGCGCCTCGGAGGGGTTGCGCACCGTGCTGGTCGAGCGGCGGGCGACCGGCGGGCAGGCCGGCCAGAGCAGCCGAATCGAGAACTACCTGGGCTTTCCGGACGGCGTCTCCGGGGCGCAGCTGACCGACCGGGCTCGGCGGCAGGCGGTGAAGTTCGGCGCCGAGCTGCTCAGCGCCCGGGAGGTCGTCGGTCTGAGCGAGGCGGGCGGCGCCCGGCTGCTGCGCTTCGGAGACGGCACCGAGATCGCCGCGCACACCGTGGTGCTGGCCACCGGGGTCTCCTACCGGGTGCTCGACGCCCCGGGGCTGGCCGATTTCACCGGCCGGGGGGTGTTCTACGGCTCCACGGCCACCGAGGCGCCGAGCTGCGTCGACCAGGACGTCTACATCGTCGGCGGGGCGAACTCGGCCGGCCAGGCCGCCGTGCACTTCTCCCGGTACGCGGCCCGCGTGCACCTGCTGATCCGGGGCGCCGACCTGACCGCCTCGATGTCCCGATACCTGATCGACCAGCTGGAGCGCATCGACCGGATCACCGTGCACCCGCACACCGCGGTGGTCGGTGGCGCCGGGCAGGATCACCTGCAACGGCTCACCCTGTGCGACACGCGTACCGGCGAGGCCCGCTCGGTGGACACGTCCTGGCTGTTCATCTTCATCGGCGCCGAGCCTCGGACCGACTGGCTGGACGGGGTGCTGGTCCGCGACGGGCGCGGCTTCATCGTGACCGGTCCGGATCTGCTCGCCGGTGGGCGGCGTCCGGCCGGCTGGTCGCTGTCGCGCGATCCGTACCACCTGGAGACCAGCCTGCCGGGGGTGTTCGCCGCGGGTGACGTGCGAGCCGAATCGGTCAAGAGGGTCGCCTCGGCCGTCGGCGAGGGCGCCATGGCCGTGTCGCTCGTGCACCGTTACCTGGAGGCCCAGTGAGCGCGAGGAGTGAGCCGGGTTTGCGAGCCCCGCAGTCGCGAACGAAGGAGGCCCAGTGACCACCGAGAGCGACCGGCTGACACCCGCGCAGCTGCGTACCCTGTTCCTGTTCGAGGCCCTCGACGACGGGCAGTTGGACTGGCTGGCCGAGCACGGCCGGGTGGAGCAGCGCGCGGGCGGCACCCTGGTGTACGCCGAGGGCGAGGACGCCACCTGCTTCTTCGTCCTGCTGCGTGGCGCGGTGGCGTTGAGCCGGCAGGTACGCGGCGACGACATCGAGGTCAGCCGCACCGAGCAGCGCGGGGTGTACGGCGGCGCCACCCAGGCGTACCTGGGCGACCAGGTCGAGCAGACCTACCGCAACAGCCTGCGGGCGGTGACCGACGCGGAGTTCTTCGTGCTGCCGGCCGAGGATTTCGCGTACGCCCTGCGGTCCTGGTTCCCGATGCCGATGCACCTGCTGGAGGGCCTGTTCTTCGGGATGCGGAACAGCCAGACCATCGTCGGCGAACGGGAGCGGCTGCTCGCGCTGGGCTCGCTCTCGGCGGGGCTGACCCACGAGCTGAACAACCCGGCCGCGGCGGCGGTGCGGGCCACGTCGGTGCTGGGCGACCGGGTCGCCGGGATGCGGCACAAGCTCGCGATGATCGCCGACGGCCGGCTGGACGGTCGGGCGCTGCACGGCCTCGTCGCGTTGCAGGAGGAGGCGGTGGCCCGGGTGGCCACCGCGCCGAAGCTGACCCCGATGGCGACCGCCGACGCCGAGGACGCGCTCACCGACTGGCTGGAGGAGCACGGGGTGAGCGGCGCCTGGGATCTGGCGCCGATCCTGGTCGGTGGCGGGCTCGACGCGGCCTGGTTGGGGCGGGTGAAGGCGGCGGTCGGCCCGGCGGACCTGGAGGCGGCGGTGCGGTGGCTCACCTACACCGTCGACACCGAGCTGCTGATGCGTGAGATCGGCGACGCGGTGACCCGCATCTCCGGGCTGGTCGGTGCCGCCAAGCAGTACTCCCAGTTGGATCGCGCGCCGCACCGGGTGGTGGACGTGCACGACCTGCTCGACGCGACGCTGGTGATGTTCAAGGGGAAGATCCCCGCGCAGGTCAAGCTGGTCCGCGAGTACGACCGCGGCCTCCCGCCGGTCCCGGCGTACGCCGCGGAGCTGAACCAGGTGTGGACCAACCTGATCGACAACGCGCTGGGCGCGATGGGAGAGAAGGGCACGCTGACCGTCCACACCGGACGCGTCGGCGACCTGCTGGCGGTGGAGATCACCGACACCGGCCCCGGCATCCCGCCCGAGGTGCGTCCGCGCATCTTCGAGCCGTTCTTCACCACCAAGCCGGTGGGGGCGGGCACCGGGCTGGGGCTGGACATCTCGTACCGGATCGTGGTGCACAAGCACCACGGCGACATCCGGGTGGAGACCGAACCGGGGCGGACCACTTTCCGGGTCCTGCTGCCGGTCAACGAGGGCACGCCGCCGTCCTGACCTGCGGACCGGTCGTTTCGGCGAGGGCCGAACGATGACGGCCGTACGGTCAGCGACCATGACGATCAGCCACTCACCACCCGTCGCCGAGCACCTGACGATCAACCCGAGCATCCTGTACTTCGGTACCCCGGTGGTGCTGCTGAGCACCGAGAACGACGACGGCAGCGCCAACCTGGCACCGATCTCCTCTGCGTGGGCCCTCGACCACGTCGTCGTGCTCGGCCTCGGCGGCGAGGGGCAGACCGCGTACAACCTCGCCGCCCGCCCCGATGTGGTGATCAATCTTCCCGCTGCTGATCAGTGGGAGGCCGTCGAGCGGCTCGCGCCGCTGACCGGACGGCACCCGGTGCCGGACTCCAAGCGCGACCGGTTCCGGCACGAGTCGGCGAAGTTCGAGGCCGCCGGCCTGCGGCCGCAGCCGTCGTACCGCGTCCGACCGCCCCGGGTGACCGAGTGCCCGCTGCACCTGGAGGCCCGGGTCTCCCGGATCCACGCCGACGCCACTGACTCGTTCCTCATCGTCGAGGCCCACGTACTGGCGGTGCACGCCGACGCCCGCATCGTCGTGCCGGGCACCGACCATGTCGACCCGGGGGCCTGGCATCCGTTGATCTACAACTTCCGCCACTACTTCGGGCTCGGCGCCGAGATGGGTCACAGCTTCCGCTCGGAGACGCCGGCCGGCTGACCTGGCCGGCTCGGGATCATCCGGATGGGGTGACGACACGCCATTGGCACACTCGTGCGACGCGCCGGTCACCTGGAGACATCGGGCAGTTGCACACAGTAGGGTCGGGCGGCATTGGTGATCCCGCCCCGAGGAGGGTACGTGGAGTCGATGGCCCGCCAGCGTACCGCCTCATTGGACGACGATCGGCCAGGCGACCCGCCGGTGCTGCCGGAGCTGGAGGACGCCGTCTGGATGCACCACGCGAGGGAGGTCGCCCACACCAGCTTCTGGGCGGTGGCCCGGCGGCTGCCCCGGCTGGTCCGGGAGGCGGTCGGGCTGGCCTGGGCCACCAACCGCCGGGACACCGTCGCCTCCATCGGGCTCAACGTCGCGGCCGGGGTGATGACCACGTTCGGCCTGCTCGCCACGACCAGCGTGCTGCGCGAGCTGTTCGCCGCAGGTCCCACCCCGGACCGGGTCCGCTCGGCCCTGCCGGCGCTGATCGTGGCCGCCACGGCGGTGTCGGCCCGCGGTGGTCTGACGATCGCCGCCGGTTGGGCTCAGGCCCGGTTGACCCCGCAGATCAACTACCAGGTGGAGCTGCGGCTGTTCGAGGCGACCACGGCGGTGGACCTGGCCGCGTTCGACGACGCGGGGTTCGCCGAGGAGATGGACCGCGTGCGGGACCGGGGGATGGGCGAAGCGGCGTACATCGTCGATCACACCGTCAACCTGGTAACCGGTGTGGTCGGAATCCTCGCCACCGCGGTCGCGGTGACCGTCATCCAGCCGCTGCTACTGCCCTGCCTGCTGCTCGCGGCGATACCCCAGGCGATCACGGCGGTGCGGATGGCCCGCCGGGAGTACCTGGCCATGCTGGCGCGGATCACCCGGCGACGTCGGATGTGGATGCTGGCCCATCTGATGGCCAACCGGCGCACCGCCGCCGAGGTGCGCGCCTATCAGATGCGCGACTTCCTGCTGGCCGAGTACCGCGCTGTGATGGCCGTCGAGACCCGGGCCCAGTTGCGACTGGTCCGCTCGCAGACGGGCACCCGGGTGGTGGGCGCGTCCGTCGCGGGGCTGGCCACCTTCGGGGTGTACGCGGTCCTCGGCGGTCTGCTGCTGGGCGGAATGGTCGCCCTCGCCGCCGCGGCGACCGCCATGCTCGCCCTGCAGTCGGCGCGGACCAGCCTGGGGGTGGCCGTCGTCGCCACCAACTCGCTCTACGAGGACGCCCTCTACTACCAGGACTACCGGGACTTCCTGGACCGTGCCGGCAGCCGGGTGCCGATCGGCGGTGAGCGGGCGGCCGACGGCGTCGACGCGGTCGAGCTGGACGAGGTGAGCCTGCGCTATCCGGACACTGACGCGCCAGCGGTGGACCGGGTCAGCCTGACCGTCCGGCGGGGCGAGGTGATCGCGCTGGTCGGCGAGAACGGCTCCGGCAAGACCACCCTGGCCAAGCTGATCGCGGGGCTCTACCAGCCGACCGGCGGGGTGATCCGCTGGGACGGCGTCGACGCCGCCGAACTGGACCCGCGTACCGTCGGCGCGCAGGTGGCCGTGATGACCCAGGATTGGTGGAGGTTTCCGTTCACCGCCGGGCAGAACATCCGGGTCGGGCGGCACGACCGGCCGCCGGATCGACCGGGCCCCAGCGTGCAGGATGCCGCCGCCGCGGCCGCCGCCCACGACATGATCGTCGGTTTGCCGCACGGCTACGACACCCTGCTCGACCGGGAGTTCAAGGATGGCCACGAGCTGTCCGGCGGGCAGTGGCAGCGGCTGGTCGCCGCTCGGGGCCTCTACCGGGACGCCGCCCTGCTGATCTGTGACGAGCCGTCGGCAGCCCTGGACGCCCGCGCCGAACACGCTCTGTTCCAACATCTGCGTCGCCGACCGGACCGCGCCGTCGTCCTGATCACCCACCGGCTCGCCAACGTCCGGCACGCCGACCGGATCTTCGTCATGGACCGGGGTCGACTCGTCCAGCAGGGCAGTCACGACGAGCTGATGGCGGCCGGCGGCCTCTACCGCGAGCTGTTCGACCTCCAGGCCAGCGGCTACCTCGCCGGCACCGACGACGCGCTACCCCGCTGAGCACCGGGCAGCTCGCGCGGCTGAGGCCGACCCACCTGGCCCAAGGTCGGGCCGGGCCGGGGCGGCCGGGGGAGGGGAGGTCAGGCGCGGCGGTCGCGGGTGAGGAAGTCGGCGAGCACCCGGGTGTGGGTCGAGAACGCCAGCTCCACCGGCTCGGTGAGCACCAACCACTCAGTCGCCTCCTCGGTCGGCGCCGACGGCGGCAGCTCCTCGGCCCGCCGCTCGGGCAGCACCCCGAAGATCATCATCGTGCCGCCCGCCGGGGCGCCGTGCACCGCGAACAGCCGGGCGTCCTCGGCGCCCGCCACCAGCCCGGTCTCCTCCCGCAGTTCGCGGACCAGCGCGTCGGACCACTCCTCGCCGTACTCGATGAAACCGCCGGGCAGCGCGAGCAGCCCGCGGGCCGGCTCGATGTCCCGGCGGACCACCACCACACCCAGGCCCTCGGCGGTGCGGACCGGCAGCACGGCCACCGCGACGGGCAGCGGGTTGCGCCAGACGGTCTCGGCGCAGGCCGCACAGACCCGCGGCCAGCCCGCCGCCGGGTAGGCGGTGCCGCAGTAGGAGCAGTGCGAGTACGGCGTACCGGTCATGCCGCAGCACGTTACCCGCACCGCCGTCGCGGTCCTCGGGCCGGCGGCGGCGGTGCGGATGCGCTGCTCAGGCGGCGGGGGTGCCGGTGTAGAAGGCGGTGGTGCGTTCGGCGGCGGCCTTGGCCTCGTCGGCGTCGGTGCCGCCGGCGATGCTCGCCTGACCCCACAGTTCGCTGCTCAGCTCCGTGAACCGCCGGCCCTCGTCGGAGACGCTCCACTCGGCTGCCTGCTCCGGCGAAACCCCGCTGCCGTCGGCGGACAGGTACGAGGCGAGACCGAGCAGGCCCAGGTCCCAGCCGACGCCGACGGCGCCCGGCCCGAACTGGGCCCACCGGTCCTGGTCGACGTGCGCGATGTGGTCCAGCTCGAATCGGGTCCGCTCGTCGTCGACCGGGGTGAGCCGCACCTCGATCCAGCTCACCTCGCCGCCGAACTCCCAGGTGGCGGTGAAGCGGTGCGGCGGGTCGCAGCTCTCGACGGTGCCGCTGGCGTTGTCCTGGAGCTGGTACCGCCCGTGCAGCCGCAGGTCGCCGCTGATCGGCAGGAACCAGCGCGGGATGCGCTCGGCGCTGGTGCAGGCGTCCCAGAGATCCTCGACCGTCGTGTGGTACGTCTGGCTGATCGTGGTCACCCGGGCCTCGCCGGCCTCCAGGGTGCGGCTGCCGACATGGCGCTGGACCGCGTTGATCTGCTCGATCGCGTTGATCATTGTGGGTTCCTCTCCTCGGGTGGGTCGGCGGGCCCGCGCAGCCGGCGTTCGCGTCGGCCCCGGGCCAGCTCGGTGGCGAGTGCCGCCAGGGGCGGCGTCCAGAACCGGCGGAAGTGCTCCAGCCAGCCGTCCACCTCGCGCAGTGGGCGCGGGTCGACCGCGTAGAGCCGCCGGGCGCCCTCCGGCCGCACGGTGGCGAAGCCGTTGTCCCGCAGCACCTTGAGGTGCTGGGACACGGCGGGCTGGGAGATGCCGAACTCCTCGCGGATCACCGCGCTGACCGCGCCGGCGGTCTGCTCGCCACCGGCGAGCAGCTCCAGGATGCGGCGCCGGACCGGATCGCCCAGCACGTCGAAGGCGTGCACGACGACCTTTATATCAGGACGAGCTTATTTAAGCCAACGGTGATATGCCGATCAGCTTGTCGAGTCGGATCGGCAGGTCGCGGATTCGTACGCCGGTCGCGTGGTGCACCGCGTTGGTGATCGCCGCCGCGGTGCCGACGATGCCGATCTCGCCGATGCCCTTCACCCCGGCCGGGTTCAGCTCGCCGTCCTGCTCGTCCAGCCAGTGCGCCTCGATCCGCTCCACGTCCGCGCAACCCGTGATGTGGTAGGTGGCCAGGTCGTGGTTGACCCAGTCGCCGTACCGCTCGTCGAGCACGCCCTCCTCGTGCAGCGCCATCGACAGGCCCATCGTCATGCCGCCGATGAGCTGGCTGCGCGCGGTCGTCGGGTTCACCACCCGCCCGGCGGCGAACACCCCGAGCAGCCGGTTCACCCGCACCTCGCCGGTGTCCGCGTCCACCCGGACCTCGGCGAAGTGCGCCCCGTACGCGTACCGCGGCAGCGCGGGCTGTTCCCGCACCTCGTCGGCGGTGCTCACCTCCGCGGTCACCTCCCGGTCGGACGGCACCCCGCCTGGGGTGTCCCGAAGCTTCTCCCGCAGCGCCTCACACGCGCGGATCACCGCCCAGCTCCACGAGGAGGTGCCCATCGAGCCGCCCGCCACCCCGGCCGGCGGCAGGTCGCTGTCGCCGATCTGGATCTCCACCCGCTCCGGCGACACCCCCAGCGCGTCGGCCGCCACCTGCCAGAGCGCCGTCCGGGCGCCGGTGCCGATGTCGGTGGCGTCGATCCGGACCAGGAAACCGCCGTCGGGGCGCGCGGTGGCCGTCGCGGCGGAAGCCCGCGCCCGCGCCGGGTAGCTCGCGCCGGCCACCCCGGTGCCGACCAGCCAGCGCCCATCGCGCCGGGCCCGGGGTGCGGGGTCCCGGTCGGCCCAGCCGAACCGGCGGGCCCCCTCGCGCAGACAGGCAACCAGGTTGCGGCTGGTGAACGGCTGTCCCAGCTCGGGGTCGACCGCGGGGTCGTTGCGGATCCGCAGCTCCACCGGGTCGATGCCGGCCTCGGTGGCCAGCTCGTCCATCGCCGACTCCAGGGCGTACGCGCCGGGGCACTCGCCCGGGGCGCGCATCCAGAACGGCGTGGGCACGTCGAGGCGGGCCAGCCGGTGCGTGGTGCGCCGGTGCGGCGCGGCGTACATGCTGCGCGTGTAGACGGCGACCTGCTCGGCGAACTCCTGAAGGGTCGAGGTCTGGGTGATCGAATCGTGGCAGATCGCGGTGAGTCGCCCGTCGGCGTCGGCGGCGAGCCGGACCCGCTGGATGGTGGGAGTGCGGTAGCCGACCGGCCCGAACAACTGCTGCCGGGTCAGCGCCAGCCGAACCGGCCGGTCCACCTGCCGCGCCGCCAGCGCGGCCAGCACCACGGCCGCTTTGGGGTATCCCTTGCTGCCGAAGCCGCCGCCAACGTGCTGCGCGATCACCCGGACCGACTCGCGGGGCAGCTCGAACAGTTCGGCCAGGACTGCCTGCACCGGCGTGGCGCCCTGGTTGGAGTCGTGCACCAGCAGTCGCCCGTCCCGCCACTGCGCGGTGGTGGCGTGCGGCTCCATCGGGTTGTTGTGGTACGCCGGCGTCCGGTACGTGGCGTCCAGCCGTACCGGCGCGGCCGCGTACCCAGCGTCGAAGTCGCCCTCCGCCGTGTCCGTCGGGTAGCTGGGGTTGACCTGGTCCGGCCGGTACAGGCCGGGGTGGTCGGCGGTGAGCACCGTGCTGTGCGGCCCGGCGTCGTAGTCGATCCGGACCAGCCGGGCGCCCTCCCGGGCCGCCTCCAGGCTGGTGGCGACCACCACCGCGATCAGCTGCCCCCGGTAGTGCACGGCCGGCTCCTGCAACAGCCACAGGTCCGGCTCCGGCCCGGGCGCTAGTCGGGGCGCGTTGCCGTGGTGCACCACGGCGAGCACGCCGGGCAGCGCGAGCGCCGGCGCGGCGTCGACCCGGGTGATGCGTCCCCGGACCACCGCCGCCGGCACCGCCCAGCCGTAGGTGACCCCGTCCACCGGGTACTCCACCGCGTACCGTGCCGTGCCGGTGACCTTCTCCCGACCCTCCAACCGGGGATACGCCCGCCCCACCGCGCCGGTGGTCATGGTGCGGAGGTCCCCTCGGCCAGCTCGGTCAGGGCCCGCACCGTGATCGCCCGGGTCAGCGGCAGCTTGAAGCCGTTGTGCCGCAGCGGGCGGGCCTCGGCCAGCTCGGCATCGGCGGCCCGCGCCGCCAGCTGCGGGCTGAACGGCCGCCCGCGCAGCTCCTCCTCGGCCCGGTACGCCCGCCACGGCCGGTGTGCCACCGCCCCGTACGCCAGCCGGACGTCGCGGACCACGTCGCCGTCGAGGTCCAGCACCGCGGCCACCGAGCCGACGGCGAAGGCGAACGACGCCCGGTCGCGCACCTTGAGGTACGCCGAGCGGCGCGCGGCCGGCAGGTGCGGCAGCCGGACAGCGGTGATCAGCGCACCTCGGGCCAGGGTGGTCTCCCGTTCCGGGTGCTCGCCGGGTGAGCGGTGCAGCGCCGCCAGCGGAACGTCCCGCGGACCGTCGGGCTCGTGCACCTCCACCACGGCGTCCAGCGCGGCGAGCGCGACCGCCAGGTCCGACGGGTGGGTCGCCACGCACAGGTCGGACCAGTCCAGCACGGCCAGGTCGCGGTTCTGGCCGTGCCGGGCGGCGCAGCCGCTGCCCGGCTCGCGCTTGTTGCAGGCCTTGCCGGTGTCCTGGAAGTAGACGCAGCGGGTGCGCTGCAACAGGTTGCCGCCGGTGGTGGCCAGGTTGCGCAGCTGCCCGGAGGCGGCGGCGAGCAGCGCGCGGGCCAGCACCGGGTAGTCGCGCCGGACCACCGGGTGGGCGGCCAGGTCGCTGTTGCGGACCGTCGCGCCGATCCGCAGCCCGCCGCCGGGCAGCTCCTCGACGGCGTCCAGCGGCAGCCGGGTCACGTCCACCAGCAGGTCGGGCCGCTGCACCCCGAGCTTCATCAGGTCCACCAGGTTGGTCCCGCCGGCCAGGTACGCCGCCTGCGGCTCGACGGCCAGCACGGCGACCGCCTCGGCCACGCCGGCGGGCCGGTGGTAGCGGAACGGTCTCACCTCGTCGTCGCCGTCTCGCGAACGGCCGCGACGATGTGCGGGTACGCGGCGCAGCGGCACAGGTTGCCGGCCATCCGCTCGCGGATCTCCGCGTCGGTCAGCTCGGGCGGGGCGGTGAGGTCGCCGGTGACCGCGCTGGGCCAGCCACGGGCGACCTCGTCGAGCATGCCACGGGCGGAGCAGAGCTGGCCGGGGGTGCAGTAGCCGCACTGGAACGCGTCGTGCGCGACGAAGGCGGCCTGGAGCGGGGACAGCTCGTCCGGGCCGGCCAGCCCCTCCACGGTGACCACCGACCGGCCGTCCAGAGTGACCGCGAGGAGCAGGCAGCTCTTCACCCGCCGGCCGTCCAGCAGCACCGTGCACGAGCCGCACTGGCCGTGGTCGCAGCCCTTCTTCGCCCCGGTCAGGCCGAGCTGTTCGCGCAGCGTGTCCAGCAGGGTGGTGCGGTTGTCCAGGGTCAGCTCGCGGTGCGCGTCGTTGACGTCGAACGCCACCCGGGACGAGTGCCGCTCGTCGGTGGTCGTCTCGCTCTCCGGTCCGCCCCGCACCGGCTCAGACTAGCTTTGCCAGTACATATCCGGGCGAACAACCCATAGACCCTCGCACGGAAGGATTCGGCGGGTCAGCGACCCGCGGTCCGTCGGCGGCGCAGCCCTTCGCTGGTGAACGCGTGATACACGATCATGACGATGACGCCGATCAGGCCCAGCATCGGATTGACGAACCAGCCGAGCAGGCCGCTGAGCCCGTAGAGGACCAGGCCGGTGACCGGTCGCAGCCGCTGCGTCCGCACGTACCCGGGACTGACCCCGCGCTGAAGCAGCTCCGGGTGGCGGTGCAGATAGCCGAAGAACACCAGCCACGGCGCCGACATCAGCGCGGCGGCCAGCGCGTACAGGGCGACGGCGGCCCGACGGTCGGCGGTGTCGCCGTGGGTGAGCACGGACGCCAGCACGGCGGTCGGAAACGGGATGATCACCGCGCCGAAGAGGATGCCGAGGTTGATCCAACTCAGCGCGAGGGTGGTGGCGCGGATCAGCCGGACCAGCGCGTGGTGGTTGAGCCAGAGCACGCCGACGTAGACGAAGGACACCACGAAGGCCAGGTAGGACGCTCCTTCGTCGAGCAGCCCGGCCAGCAACTCACCCGCGTGGTACTCCGGCACCCGCAGCTCGATGACCAGCAGCGTGATGACGATGGCGAAGACGCCGTCGCTGAACGCGGTCAACCGGTCCGTCTCGGACATCCGTGGCCCGGTGTCGGGCTGCTCGACCTCGTCGGCTGCTGCGGCCATTGGCGCAGGCTAACCGCCCGGTGCGGTTTATCGAGGCGTCAGCTCGAGAATACTGTGTATTATACCGAGTATGTTAACCGTAGGTGATGGATCGTGAGCATCCGTCACGCCATGCTGGCGCTGCTCACCGAGGCACCGAAGTACGGTCTCCAACTCCGCCAGGAGTTCGAGGCGCGAACCGGCGAGGTCTGGCCGCTCAACGTCGGGCAGGTCTACACCACGCTGCAACGCCTGGAGCGCGAGGGGCACGTCGAGTCCGACGACGCCGGCCGCGACGGCGCCCAGAAGCGCTACCGGCTCACCGCCGACGGCGAGCGCGAGCTGCACAGCTGGCTGCGTACGCCGCCGCAGGCCGGGCCGCCGCCCCGGGACGAGCTCGTCATGAAGGTGCAGGTGGCGATGCGCCTGCCCCAGGTGGACGTGACCGGGATCCTCCAGGCCCACCGGCGGCGGATCGTCGAGGAGATGCAGCACTACACGCATCTCAAGGCCGACGCGTCGCCGGAGGACGTCGGCCTGGGCCTCGTCGTCGACGCCGAGTTGTTCCGGCTGGAAGCGGTCGTCCGGTGGCTGGACGCCGCGGACGCGCGCCTGCGTACCCGTCCGACGCCGCCCGCCGACCAGGCCGCCGCACCGCCTGCCGCCGACGCTCCCGCCGGGCGTACGACGCGGCCGGACCGCGACCGGACGTCAGGAGCCCGGCGATGAGCGTCGTGTTGAGCCTGCGACAGGTGTCCAAGGTGTACGGCGCCGGTGCCGCCGCCGTGCACGCCCTGCGCGCGGTGGACCTCGACGTGGTCGCCGGTGAACTGGTCGCCGTGATGGGCCCCAGCGGCTCGGGCAAGAGCACCCTGCTGACCATCGCGGGCACCCTGGAGGAGCCCACCGACGGCCAGGTCACGGTGTGCGGGTCGGACCTCGCCACGCTCTCCGCCGACGCCACCGCCCGCCTGCGTCGCCGGTCGCTCGGCTTCGTCTTCCAGGATCTGAACCTGCTCGCCGGCCTCTCCGCCGCCGAGAACGTGGCCCTGCCCCTGGAGCTCGACGGCATGGCCGCGCGTCCGGCGCGAGCCGCCGCCCTGCGGGTGCTCGACGAGCTGGGGTTGACCGACCGCGCCGGGCACTTCCCCGACGACCTCTCCGGCGGCGAGCGCCAACGTGTCGCGATCGCCCGCGCCGTGGTGGGGGACCGGCGGTTGCTGCTCGCCGACGAGCCCACCGGCGCCCTCGACGCGGCCAACGGCGAAGCCGTCCTGCGGATGCTCCGCTCGGCCTGCAAGCGCGGCATCGCGGGAGTGATGGTCACCCACGACGCCCAGCTCGCCTCCTGGGCCGATCGGGTGATCTTCATACGGGACGGCCGGGTCGTCGACCAGACCGCGCCGTCGGCCGGCCCGGACGCTCTGCTCGCCCCGGACCCGGCGCTGTGACCGCCACCGCGAATCCGAGCCGGACGGCCACCCGGCCCACGGGCGGCGGGCTTGCGGCCCGCCGCGCGGTGATCCGCTGGGCGGTACGACTGTTCCGCCGCGAGTGGCGGCAGCAACTGCTGGCCATCGCGCTGCTCACCGTCGCGGTCACCGGCGCCACCTTCGGTCTGGCGGCGACCTGGAACCTCCCCCCGTCGAGCGACGCCACGTTCGGCCGCGCCGACCAGCTCATCCGGATCCCCGGCGACGACCCCGCCGCGCTGGACAACCGGGTCACCGCCGCTCGGGCGTGGTTCGGCACGATCGACGTGATCGGTCACCGGCGAGTGCCGGTGCCGGGACTGTTCGACCCGGTGGACGTCCGGGCCCAGGACCCCGCCGGGGCGTACGGCGGCCCGATGCTCGCCCTGCGGCAGGGCCGCTACCCGTCCGGGCCCGACGAGCTGGCGGTGACCGACGGGGTGGCGGAAGCCCTGCGCGCCGGGCTCGGCGCCCGGGTCCCGCTCGGTGACGCCGACCGCCTGATCGTCGGGGTGGTCGAGAATCCGGCGGACCTGCACGACGAGTTCGCCCTCACCGACCCCGCCCACGCCGAGCGGCCGCAGTCGGTGACCGTGCTGGTGGCCGGCGACCGCGACACCATGGAGGCCTTCCGCCGGACTGTCGACGGCCCGCTGGTGCGCGAGTCCCGGCCGGCGGCCGAGCGCACCGTGCTCACCCTTGCCGCCCTGGCGCTGGCAACCGTCGGCCTGCTACTCGTGTCGCTCGTGGCCGCCGCGGGATTCGTGGTGCTGGCGCAGCGCCGGCTGCGTCAGCTCGGCATGCTGGCGGCGATGGGCGCCACCCGCCGACATCTGCGGCTGGTGCTGCTGGTCAACGGCGCGGCTGTCGGGGTGGTCGCCGCGGTCTGCGGCACCGCCATCGGGGTCGCCGCCTGGCTGGTCACCGCCGGTCTCGTCGAGACCGCCGCCGGGCACCGCATCGGCCGCTTCGACCTGCCCTGGCTCACCGTCGGCGTGGGCATGCTGCTGGCCGTGGTCACCGCGACCGCCGCCGCCTGGTGGCCGGCCCGCGCGGTGGCGCGTACCCCGATCATGAGCGCGCTGTCGGCACGGCCACCGGCCCCGCCGGCGGCGCGACGGACCGCCGTGGCCGCGGCCGCGCTGCTCGCCGCCGGCCTCACCGCCCTGGTGCTCTCCGACGGGTCGAACCCGCTGCTCATCGTCGTGGGCAGCGTCGGCACCGTGCTCGGCGTGCTGCTCGCCAGCCCGCTGACCATCCCGGCTCTGGCGGCGGCCCGGGGCGGCCTTCCGGTGGCCGTTCGGCTCGCGCTGGCCGACCTGGCCCGGTATCGCGTTCGGGCCGGTGCGGCGCTCGCCGCCATCAGTCTCGCGGTGGGCCTGTCGGCGGCGATCGTGGTGGGCTCCGCCGCGGCGGAGTACCGCAGCCGGGAGGCCGCCGGGCTGGGCAACCTGGCGGACAGCCAGTTGCTGATCCGGATCGGGCAGCCGGATCCGGTGATTCCGGAGCGTACGGCGGCCGAGATCGCCGCTCTCCAGGCCCGGACCGACACCATCGCGGCCGGCGTTGGCGCGGCCACCGTCATTCCGCTCGACATGGCGGTGGTGGCCTCGCACACCGACCCGGGTCGGGAGGGGGGACCGACCGGCCACCCGGCCGTCGAGATCGGCGTTCCGGCAGCGGCCGGCGAGTCGACCCCCTCCCATCCGCTCTACGTGGTCAGTCCCGGACTGCTCCGGCTGAACGGGGCGGACGGGATGGCGGTCGAGGCCGACACCGACGTGCTCACCGCCCGCACCGGTGAGCTGGAGCTGGTGAACATCCCGGCCCGGGGCGTGCGGCCGAGCGTGCGCACCCTGCCCCGGTCTGGCTACACCGGGCTGCCCGACTCGTTGATCACTCCCGCCGCGCTCGCCCGGCACGGCTGGCAGCCGGCCCGGGTCGGCTGGTTCCTCGCGGCCGACCACCCCCTCACCGGCGCGCAGCTGGCCACGGCCCAGGAGCTGGCCGCCACCGCCGGGCTCACCATCGAGTCACGTCGGTCGCAGAGTTCGCTGACCGCGCTGCGGACCGGCGCGACCGTCGCCGGCGTGCTGCTCGCGCTCGGGGTGCTCGCGACAACCGTCGGGCTCATCCGGGGCGAGGCGGCGGCGGACCTGCGCACCCTGACCGCGACCGGTGCGTCGAGGCGGGTACGGCGGACCCTCACCGCCACCACCGCCGGGGCCCTCGCCCTGCTCGGTGCCGTGCTGGGTGTGGCCGGCGCGTACCTGGCGTTGGCCGCTGCTCTGCACCGTGACCTCGACCCGCTCGGCGCCGTGCCCGTCGCGCACCTCGTGGCGATCGTCAGCGGGCTGCTGGTGGTCGCCACCGGCGCCGGATGGCTGCTCGCCGGCCGGCCGCCGCCGTCGCTGGCCCGTCGCGTCCTGGACTGAGCGCCGGGCGAGACCAGGGCACCCTGGGCGCCGATCGGCGCGGCGCCCAGGGTGCCTCGGTCTCGCCCACCCCCGTTTCAGGCCACCGGCGTGGCGGTCCCGGTCGTGCGGGCGAGGCGCTGGTGGGCGCGGATCAGCTCGGCGTAGCGCAGGCCGCTCGCCTTCACCGTCCGGCGCTGGGTGGCGTAGTCCACGTGCACCAATCCGAAGCGCTTGTCATAGCCGTACGCCCACTCGAAGTTGTCCAGCAGCGACCAGACGAAGTAGCCGTCCAGCGGCACACCCCGGGCCACCGCCGACGCGCAGGCCGCCAGGTGCTGCTCCAGATGGTCGGTGCGCTCCTTGTCCTCCACCGTGCCGTCCGCGGTGACCTCGTCCGGCCACGCCGAGCCGCTCTCGGTGACGATGATCCGGCCCGGCCGGTACTCCCGGCTCACCTCGACCAGCAGCCGCTCCAGCCCCGTCGGGTACACCTCCCAGCCCATCGCAGTCTCCACCGAGCCGGGCACCGGCACCTGCCGGGCGTACGGCGGCGGCCCGGCCGGGTCGTCGACCACGAGTTGCCGGAAGTAGTAGTTCACGCCGAGGAAGTCGGTGGGCGTGGCGATCACCGCCAGGTCGTCGCCGCGTACCGGCGGTTCGACTCCGTAGGTGGCGATCATGTCGGCGGGGTAGCCGCGCCCGTGCACCGGGTCCAGCCACCAGCGGTTGACGTGCCCGTCGGCCCGCCGGCCGGGCCGGCCCGGTCGCGCCGACGAACCGGGCCGGCCCGGCCGCCTCCGCGCCTCCGCTCAGCCGCGAAACGTCGGGCATGTGACTCCCGGCGCGCCCAATGCGATGATCGCGTGACGGCTGGGCTGGCATCGACGGTCCTATACTGGGCGCACCGGTCGTGGGACCCGTGAGCGGAGGCGGGCGTGCCACTCTTCTTCCTGAGCTACGCCCAAGAGGACAACCGCAACGGTCAGGTGCAGGCGTTCTTCGGCGATCTCAGCGAGGCGGTGGCCGGGCTGGCCGGGGTCCGCTGGCACGAGGCCGGGTTCATCGACGGGCAGATGCTGCTGGGCACCACCTGGACGGACGCCCTGGCCGGCGCTCTCTCCACCAGCGCCTGCCTGATCGCGCTCACCTCCCCCCGGTACGTCGTCAGTGACTACTGTGGCCGGGAGTTCCGGGTCTTCGCCGACCGGATCGACGAGCACGAGCGGCAGTTCCAGGTCCGCCCGCCAGCGCTGGTGCCGGTGCAGTGGATCCCCTGCGACCGGCTGCCCGAGGTGGTCGGCACCTACCAGTACCGCAACTTCCCGACCGGCACGGTCTACGCCCAGGACGGGCTGCTCACCCTCAAGCAACGCCGCCGGCACGAGGACGAGTACCGCGACTTCGTCGACGCGCTGGCCAAGCACATCGTGCAGACCGCGCGCGACCACACCCTGCACCAGCCGGCGCAGCGCCCGACCTTGGCCAAGGTGACCAGCGCGTTCGGTCAGCCGGCCCGCCCGCAGGCGCAGACCGGGCCGGCCGTGGCCGGCGTCGTGCAGCGGGCCACCAGCGCGCGGCACGTGCACATCGTGCTGGTCGCCGGCAGCTCCGCCGAGCTGGCCGACAGCCGTCCCGGCGCCGAGGAGCGCTACGGCGCGGTCTCCCGGGACTGGCGGCCGTACCGGCCCGAGCTGGAGGTGCCGATCGGCAGCTGGGCCGGCGCCATCGCAACCACCAAGAGCTACGGCTGGACGGTGGAGGATGCGGAGGAGTTGGCCGCGGTCCGGGAATGGGCCCGGGCCCACAACCAGATCGTCGTGCTGGTGGTCGACGTCTGGTCGGCCGACCTGCCGCGCTACCAGCTCAGTCTGATCCGCTACGACCGCGACGTGGCCTCGCCGCGGGCGCCGGTGCTCGTACCCTGGACGGCAGCCGACGACGCCGCGTCCGGTGGTAACCGCAAGATGTGGGACACGCTGGCCCGGGTGCTCCCGCATCACGTGCTGCACAACACCCGCGACCTGTGGCGCACCGAGATCGCGACCTCCGCCCGCTTCCAGGAGGAGCTGGAGGACGTGCTGGTGGTCGAACAGGGCCGGATCTACCGCACGGGCACGGTCTACCAGGAGCCACCCACGGACGGCTCCGGCCAACGCCCGATCCTCGAAGGTCCCTAGGGGAGGCAGGCCATGGCGGTGAACGAGACGGCACGCGGCCAGATCGTGACCTTCTACTCGTACAAGGGCGGCACCGGCCGGACGATGGCGCTCGCCAACGTGGCCTGGATCCTCGCCAGTCAGGGCCTGCAGGTGCTGGTGGTCGACTGGGATCTGGAATCCCCGGGCCTGCACCGCTACTTCCACCCGTTCCTGCGGGACAAGGAGCTGCGGGCCACCCCGGGCGTGATCGAGATGATCTGGGATTACTCGATCGCCACCATGCAACGCAACCGGGACGAGGACTCCCAGGAGCTGCTCACCGGGCACGGCAAGATCCAGCGACGGGCGGTCTCCCTGAACTGGGACTTCAGCCACGGCGGCGTCATCGACTTCGTGGCCGCCGGGCAGCAGGACTCGGCGTACTCCCGGCTGGTGAGCACGTTCGACTGGGCCAACTTCTACGAGCGGCAGGGCGGCGCGTCGTTCATCGACGCGGTCCGCGCGCAGATGCGCGCCGAGTACGACGTGGTGCTGATCGACAGCCGCACCGGCCTCAGCGACGTGGCCGGCATCTGCACCGTGCAACTGCCCGACCTGGTGGTCAACTGCTTCACCATGTCCACCCAGAGCATCCGCGGCGCGGCGGCGGTGGCCCGCTCCATCCGCGGCCAGCGCCTGGACGACCCGCCGCTGCTGCTGCCGGTGCCGATGCGGGTGGAGGACGCCGAACTGCGCAAGCTGGAGACCGGCCGCGACCTGGTCCGGGCCGAGTTCGCACCCTTCCTCGACCACCTCTCCGACTCGGCGGCGGCCCGCTACTGGAACACCATCGAGGTGCCGTACCGCGCCTTCTACGCCTACGAGGAGATCCTCGCCGCCTTCGGCGACCGGCCCGAGCAGGTCGGCACCCTGCTAGCCGCGTACGAGCAGCTCGCCTCGGTGATCACCGGGGGCCGGGTCACCACGATGCACCCGATGCCCGAGGAGGACCGGCGCCGCTCGCTGACCGAGTTCGAGCGCAGCCGGCTCACCGCCGAGCAGGCCGTGCTGGTCAGCTACGCGTCCGCCGACCGGCTCTGGGCCGAGTGGATCACCGACCAGTTGGAGGAGGCCGGGCTGCGGGTGGACCGCCGGGCGGTGGACGTCCCGCTGCGTGCCGGAGGGCGGGCCGAGTTCGACCGGGCCGTCGGCGGCGCCAGCCGGGTGCTGGCCGTGCTCACCCGGCACTACGCGGGCACCTCGCTCGCCGCCGAGGTGTGGAAGACCGCCTCCGGCCGGGACCAGCTCGGCGGCGGTGGCCTGCTGGTGCCGCTGCGGGTGGACGAGTCGCGGCTGCCCGTCCCGTACAGCGACCGCAGCCCCGTGGACCTCACCGACGTCGATCCGTCCACCGCCCGGACCCGGCTGCTGGAGGCGGCCGGCGCCTCGGCGGTCGCGGTCGGCGGGCGCGCGGTCGGCCGGTTCCCCGGCCCGTTCCCGGCGGTGTCCAACGTCCGCCAGCACGGCACCCCGTTCGTCGGCAGGGCCGCCCAGCTGGAGGCGCTGCGCGACCGGCTCACCGCCGCACCGGACTCGGCGACACAGGTGGTGCACGGCCTGGGCGGAGTCGGCAAGACCCAGCTCGCCGCCGAGTACGCGCTGCGCTTCGGCCGCGACTACGACCTGGTCTGGTGGATCCCGGCGGACAGCGAGGACCGCATCCGTGGCGGCCTCGCCGACCTCGGCCAGGCGATGGGGCTGGGCACCGGCGGCGGCGCCGACGCGGTCCGCCGGGTGCTCGACGCGCTGCGCCGGGGCGGCCCGGACCGGCGCTGGCTGATCATCATGGACAACGCCAACGAACCCACCCGGGGCACCAGGGCGCTTCTGCCGCAGGGCCCGGGCCATGTGCTGCTCACCACCCGCGACCAGAGCTGGAGCGAGTACGCCACCGCGACCGAGTTGAGCGTCTTCGACCGCGCCGAGAGCGTCCAGCTGTTGCGTGACCGGGTCCGCGGGCTCACCGACGGCGAGGCGACGCAGGTGGCCGAGAAACTCGGGGACCTGCCGCTCGCGGTCGAGCAGGGTGCGGCGTACCTGCGGGCCACCGCGATGCAGGTCGACCGGTACCTCGCCTCGCTGGACACGCCAGGGCTGCTGCGGATCCTCGACGGCCGGCAGTCCGCCGGCTACTCCAAGACGCTCGCCGCCACCTGGCTGGTCACCTTGGCCCAGCTCCGCTCCGAGAAGCCGGCGGCCGCCCGGCTGTTGGAACTCTGCTCGTTCTACGCGCCGGAGCCCATCCCGGTCGCCATGCTCACCGGCGAGCGCTTCGCGAGCTTCATGGCCCCGTTCGACCCGACGTTGACCGACCCGATCCTGCAGGGCCTGGTCACCGCCGAGCTGGGTCGCTACGGGCTGGCCCAGGTGGACGCGGAGAACAACTCCGTCCGCATCCACCGGCTGGTCCAACTGGTCATCCAGGATCAGCTCGACGACGCGGAGGAGGCCCGCCGGCAGGCCCAGTCGCTGCTCGCGGCGGCCAGCCCACGGGACCCGGACAAGCCGGTCAACTGGCCCCGGTACGCCGAGCTGTGGCCGCACGTGCGCCCCAGCGGGCTGCATCTGTCCACCATGGACGAGGCGCGGCAACTGGTCGTGGACATCGTGCGCTACCTCTACCGGCGCGGCGACTACGACACCAGCCGGGCGTTGGCGCAGGAGTCGCTGGCCGGTTGGCGCGACACCGACGATGACGACCCGACCAAGCTGCGGATGCGCTTCCACCTGGCGAACGTGCTGCGCGCGCAGAGCCATTTCGACCAGGCGTACGAGATCGACCGGGACGTGTACGACCGGCAGCGGCGGATCTTCGGCGAGGAGCACCTCTACACCCTGATGACCGCCCGCAGCCTCGGCGCCGACCTGCGTGCCCAGGGCCTCTACCACGATGCCGAGGCGCAGGACCGGCGCACCCTGGAGCTGAGCGTGCGCACCTTCGGCGACGACAGCGGCCGGACCCTCACCGCGGAGAACAACCTCGCCGTGTCGCTGCGGCTGGTCGGCGACTTTCGCGGTGCCGCCCTGCTGGACCAGCACATCCATGAGCGGCGGCGGGCCCGCTTCGGCGAGGAGGACCCGTCCACCCTGGCCTCGGCCAGCAACTATGGGCGGGGGCTACGGGACACGGGCGAGCTGTGGCGCTCGCACAGCGTGCTGCAACGCACCTACACCGTCCAGCAGAAGGTGATCGGCGCGGACCACCCGGAGACCCTCCGGACGGCCAAGGAGCTGGCGCTCACCCTGCGCCAGCTCGGCCGCTTCGCCGACGCGCACCGGCTGATCGAACGGACCGTGGTCCGCTACCAGCGCATCCTCGGTGGCGAGCACGCCGACACGTTGTCCGCCGAGATGGCGCTGGCCACCACCTGGTCGGCGGTCGGCGACAACCAGACCGCGCTCCGGGTGGCCCGGCGGCTGCGGGACGGCTACAACGAGGTGCTCGGCGAGACACACGCCATCACCCTGGCCTGCCTGAACAACCTCGGCGTGCTGCTGCGCAAGCAGGGCGACCACGTCCAGGCCCGGGACCTCGCCCAGCGGGTCCGCGACCAGTTGCTGGCCACCCTCGGCGAGCGGCACCCGCACACCCTGTTGGCCACCCTCAACCTCGCCAACGACCTGTTCGCCCTCGGCGACCGGGACGCCGCGCTGCTGCTGGACACCACGGCGTACGTGGAGTTGACCCGGGCGCTGGACGCCGAGCACCCGGACACCCTCTCCGCGTCGGTCAACCTGGCGTTGAGCCGGCTCGCCACGGAGAGCGAGGCGGACGCCGGGCGCGCCCTCTACGACGAGGCGTTCGGGCAGCTGGTGCAGCTCTTCGGCGGGGACAACCCGCGGGTGGTGCAGGCCCGCCAGCGGGAGCGCGCGAACGCCTACATCGAACCGGCCCTGCTCTAGTGTCCTGAGTCGGTGATTAGCTGCTGAATTCGGGTAGGCTTCGTGGTATGCCGCGAACAGGGCGCCCGAAGGCCGAGCTGGTTTTGTCCGATGTGGAGCGTCAGACTCTGATGTCCTGGTCTCGTCGGGCGAAGACCGCGCAGGCGTTGGCATTGCGGGCGCGGATCGTGTTGGCGTGTGCGCAAGGCGCGACGAACAAGGACGTTGCTGCGGCGTTGGGGGTGTGGCCGCAGACGGTGAACAAGTGGCGGGCCCGCTTCGTGCGTGACCGGCTGGAGGGTTTGGCGGACGAGCCTCGTCCGGGCGCTGCCCGCAAGATCACTGATGAGCAGGTCGAGGCGGTGATCGTGAAGACTCTGGAAGAGGCACCGATCAACAACGACACACACTGGTCAACTCGGTCGATGGCCAAGGCCGTGGGGTTGAACCAGACGGCGGTCTCTCGGATCTGGCGGGCGTTCGGCCTCAAGCCGCATCTGGTGGACACGTGGAAGCTGTCCAAGGATCCGCAGTTCATCGAGAAGGTCCGTGACGTGGTCGGGTTGTACCTCGACCCGCCGGACAAGGCCATGGTCCTCGCGGTCGACGAGAAGTCGCAGATGCAGGCGTTGGACCGTAGCGCGCCGGTCCTGCCGATGATGCCGGGTGTGCCCGGCCGGCAAACCCACGACTATGTCCGGTACGGCACCACCAGCCTCTTCGCCGCCCTGGATGTGGCCACCGGCAAGGTGATCGGCCAGCACCAGCGCCGCCACCGGCATCAGGAGTTCCTGCGATTCCTCAAGACCATCGACGCGAACACCCCGCCCGAGCTGGACCTGCATCTGATCTGCGACAACTACGCCACCCACAAGACCCCCGCGATCAAGACCTGGCTCGCCGCGCACCCCCGCTTCCACCTGCACTTCACCCCCACCTCGGGCAGCTGGCTCAACCTCGTCGAACGCTGGTTCGCCGAACTGACCCGCCGCAAGCTACGCCGCAGCAGCCACCGCAGCGTCAAAGACCTCGAAACCGACGTCAACACCTGGATCGCTGCCTGGAACGAAGACCCGAAACCCTTCGTCTGGACCAAGACCGCCGACGAGATTCTCGACAGCCTCGCCAACTACTGCACCCGACTTAACCAACTAACCAACGACTCAGGACACTAGGGGGTTGTCCGCACACCCGGCGGGGACGGCGGGGTGGCCTGGTCGAGCACGCTCACCGGACGTTCGAAGAACGTCTCGAGCACGACGATGGTCTGGGTGCCGGTGACTCCGTCGATGTCGAAGATGCCGCGCAGCACCGCCTGAAGGTCTTCGGTTGTCGCGGTGCGGATCTTCACCAGCAGCGAGGCCGCGCCGGCGATGACATGAGCTTCCTGGATGCCGGGCATGGCCGCGAGGGCGGCACAGGTGTCGCCCATCCACGTGTTGCCGTCGACCATCACGAAGGCCGACACGCCGCGGTCCACGGCGGCCGGATCGACGTCGATGGTGGTGCGGCGGATCACGCCGCGTTCGCGGAGCTTGCGCACCCGGTCGTGCGCCGAGCCCGCCGACAGACCCACCGCCTTCCCCAGCGCCGCGTAGGACTGGGTGGCGTCGTCCTGCAGGCGCGCCAACAACGCACGGTCGATGTCGTCTACCACCCAGCCGCTCCTTCAAAACATAATCCTGCAAACCAGCCTGTTGACCATACCAGGTTCGGTCCGAGTAGGCTTGGCCCGAACGTGATCGGCGAAATCTGGGAGGCATGGCGATGGTCGAGACTGTTCCGGCGGAGTTTCACCTGCTCGACGAGCGTTTCCGCTACCTGGACGGCGACTTCGTCGTCGAACGGCTGCACACGGGCGCACGCAAGACCGAGGGCCCGGCGTACTTCCCAGCCGGCCGGTACCTGGTGTGGAGCGACATCCCCAACGATCGACTGCTGCGCTGGGACGAGACCACCGGCGCGGTCGGCGTCTACCGCCACGCTTCGGGCTACGCCAACGGCAACACCGTGGACCGCCAGGGCCGGCTGGTCACGTGCGAACAGGGCAACCGGCGAGTCACCCGCACCGAACATGACGGCACGATCACCGTGCTCGCCGACCGCTACGAGGGTCGGCGGCTCAACAGCCCCAACGACGTCGTGGTACGCGCCGACGGCACGATCTGGTTCACCGATCCGAGCTACGGCATCCACTCCGACTACGAGGGCAACAAGGGCGAGAACGAGTTCGGCGGCGCGTGCCACGTGTTCCGCCTCGACCCGGCCACCGGCGACCTGCGGATCGTCGCCGACGATTTCTGCCGCCCCAACGGCCTGGCCTTCTCCGGCGACGAGCAGCAGGTCTACATCGTCGACACCCGGCAGGAACCGAGCCACATCCGCGTTTTCGACGTCACCGCCGACGGCTCCCTGACCGGCGGGAGGGTCTTCGCCGAATGCGATTTCGGCCGCTTCGACGGCCTCCGCGTCGACGACGCCGGGCGCGTGTGGGCCGCGTCCTGGGACGGCCTGCACTGCTTCGACCCCGACGGCACCCTCATCGGCAAGCTCCTGCTGCCCGAATCGGTCGCCAACCTCACCTTCGGTGGGCCGAAACGCAACCACCTGTTCATCACCGCCGGCGCTTCCGTGTACGCGCTGCGAGTCACCTTCAACGGCGCCCGCTACCCGGCGGCCACCGGAGGCGAGGCGAGATGAGCGACGACCGGCGCACGGCGCGGGTCATGGAGAAGCCGGGGCGTCGAGGCACCACGTCGCCAACGCCAGCAGGTCGGCGTCGGGCACCGCCCGGTGGACCGCGCGAACCAGGTCCGGGCGGGTCGCCAGGGCAACGGCCGCGGCCGGATGCCCGGTTCGCCGGGCGGCGAGCGCCAGTCCCACCCAGGCGTCGGTGTCCCCGGGATCGCCGCTCAATCGTCGTCGGTACCCATCCAGTGCCCGCACCGGATCGCCTTCCGCGTAAGCCCGGTCAGACGGGTCCCGCATGGACGGACCAGTGTCGCCGGTCAGTAGTCGCCCACGTACCGCAGCCTCCGGTCCGGTCTCCACGGCGAGCGCCGGGGCGGCCGGGCGTGGCGCGACCATCGGCGGCGGCCCGTCGTCCGGGCGTGGCTGCTCGCGCCGCCAGGCCCGCACCGCGCGGTCGACCTCATCTGGGTGGGGGGTCAGGTTGGCCAGGCCCCAGCGCACCGCGCCGCCGTCGGCGATGTCCCGCACCGCCGCCTCGACCCGTTCGTCGACCGGCTCGCGCCAGCCGCGCAGGGTGCCCGCCATGCCGGCCACGAAGCTCCGCCCGGCGTCGGTCAGCTCCACCGCGTCGGTGAGCTGCCGGACCGCGCGGGCGGTCTGCTCCCGCCGGTACGCGAACTCGAACGCGGCGGTCACGCCCTCCGCCCGCCGGCAGCGCCACACCTCGGCCACCCCCAGGTGCGCGTACGCGCCCTGGAGTAGGGCGCCGACCGGGCGGGGGTCGAGCCGCCACGGCGCCCGGTAGCGGGCCGGCCCGCCGGGGCCGTGCAGCGGCACCAGGTCCAGCAGCGCACCGAGTTTGGTGTGTTGCAGCTCGTGCACCAGCAGCAGGGCGAGGGTCTTCGGGTCGGCCGGCACGGACAGCGCGATGGCGCCCAGCGCGTCGCGACTGGTCGCGCTCACCGCGTGCCCGGACGGCGGCGGCCGCAGCGGCACCAGCGAGCGCAGCAACCCGGCCAGCCCGTCGGCGTGGGCCGGCAGGTTGACGTGCAGCCACCGCCACGCCTGCCCGGTCAGCCGGCTCAGGTCGGCGGCAGCGTCGTCGGCGAGTCGGGGCGCGGGCGGGTGGTGGTACCGGCGCCGCCACGGGTCCTGGTCGTCGATGGTGACCTCGACGCCGGCGGCCGGGGCGATCCGCCGCGCCGGCAGCCAGCGCGCCGGCCCGTCCCGAGGGACGATCCGCACGGTGCCGTGCCGGGCGCTCACCACCGTCGGGCCGGGGGTGAGATCCACCGCGCCGCCGAGGGTGGGCAGCAGCAGCGTGCCGTCCGGGCAGGGCAGCGTCAGCTCGAAGGCGAGACCCGCCCGGGTCGCCGCGGCAGCGGCGAGCGCGGCCAGGTAGCCGGCGTCGGCGGGCCGGCCGATGGCCGCGCGCGCCCAGCCGGTGAGCGGCGGGTGCGCCAGCACCTCGGCGACCGCCGCCGGGTCGGCTCGCTCGGCCCGGGTGAGCAGCTCCAGGCCGCGCCGGGCCAGCGGGTCGTCGCCGTACGCGCGGGCGGCGGCGACCGTCAGCAGCCTGCGCCGGCCCAACTGCCCGCCGCGCAGCACGTCGAGGGCGGTGGGGTCACCGTGCCCGCCGGCCAGCCCGGCGAACTGCGTCCCGGACAGCGGCCCCGACACGGCTCACCGCCCCGCAAGCACGATCGCCCCGGCACCCACCGCCTCCGCCGCGCGGCCCGCGACCGGTGTCTGGACCGTGTCGCGCGGTGCCGCCTCGGCCGGGCCGGGCTGGGCGGCGACGCGGCGGCGCAGCGCCTCCAGGTCGGCGGCGACCACCGACCGCACGTGCCGGATCAACCGGAACAGGTCGGGGCAGTAGACCGACGGGTGGGCGAAGCCGGCGCCGTCGCGGAAGCGGTGCGCGTACAGGCCACCGCCGCAGGCGCCGACGACCGGACAGGCCCGGCAGGCCGCCCCGAGAGCCGCCAACCCGGTCGGCCGCCCCGCCAGCGACGGGTGGCGCAGCGCCTCGTCGAAGCTGTGCCGGAAGACGTCCAACCCGGTACGCATCGCCGACGTGGTGGTCGTCTTGAGGGTGTCGGTGCCCTCGATGGTGCCGTCGGTCTCGATCGTCATGATGTCCGGCTCGGCAACGCCCAGCGCCTGGGTGCCGCTGCGCCCGCCGAGCAGCACCGCGATGAGCGACTCGAACAGCCGGATCCCGGTGCGCCGGGGCGTCTCCCGGTACCAGGTGTCGAAGACGGCGATCAGCCAGTCCGCGTACGGGGTGGCGGGGTCGTCGGGGTGGCGGCCGGGCGGGGGAGTGCTCCAGTTGCCGTGCGGCAGCAACAGGTCCAGCAGGGGCGGATCGAACTCCAGCAGGCTCCGGTAGACGCTGACCGGATCGTTGGCGAGGTCGACGGTGCAGAGCAGGCCGGCGTACCGGGCCCGGTGCTCGGGTCGGGCCAGCAGGCGCAGCGCGGCGGCCACCTCGGTGAAGCTGCCCCGCCCGTCGGCGTGCCGGCGGTGCCGGTCGTTGGCCGTCCGGCCGCCGTCCACGCTCACCCCGACGTCGACGCCGTGCGTGTGGCAGAAGGCGAGCACCGCCTCGTCCAGCAGCAGCCCGTTGGTCTGCATCGTGACGTCGAGGGTGGTGCCGGCGGGCATCGCGGCGCGCAGCGTACGCACCGTCCGGTCGAGCACGGCGACGCCGGCCAGCAGCGGCTCCCCGCCGTGCAGGACCACGCGGACCCGGTCGGTGCGGTGCCGGGCGACGTGGGCGGCCAGCCGGTCGGCCACCCGGGCCACGGTGGCCGGCGCGATCACCCGGGGCCGGTCCCGCCAGCCCTGGTCGGCGTGCCGGTAGACGTAGCAGTAGTCGCAGGCCAGGTTGCAGCGCGAGTGCACCTTCAGCACCAGTTGGCGTACCCGGGGCGCGGTCGGGGCAGCCGCCGGTGCCACCTCCGCGGCAGGGCGGCGTTGGTCGGCCGACGGCGAGGCGTCGGCCGACACGGTCAGAAGCTCGACTCGAACGCGGACACGTCGCCGGGCCGGGCCGGGTCACCCTCGGTGACCAGCGTGGCCAGCACGTGGGCCAGCACACCGTCACCGGCGCCGGCCAGCAGATCCGCCAACGGCACGTCGCCGAGCCGCACCAGGGCGGCGCCGGCGGTGACGGGCGTGGGCGGTTGGGCGTGCTCAGCCACCGTGGACCGCCCCACGGTCAACGACCGGCACCTGCGTCACCGCTGCGCTCACTCCGCCTTTCTACACCATCGCGCCCGGCCCGGGATGGCGCGACACCGCAGCTCGCACACGCTGGCCACCCCGCCGTCACCTGGCGTACCACCGCCGCCGTCGTGCCGCCCCGCGACCTCGGCCGACGCGGCCGGCGTTCGGATTTCTTCCGGGCGGTCTGTCGATCCGGCCGGCGGCCGTTCGTGTGGAGGATGAGAGGTCGGCGACGGGCCGGCCGCCCCGCGAGGAGGAACGATGACTCTCTACCTGCTCAGCATCCACCAGCCGCAGGGTGAGCTGCCGCCGGAGCCGGAGTTCCTGGCCGGGGTGATGCGCCAGCTCGGCGAGTTGCGTGACGAGCTGACCGCCACCGGGTCATGGGTCTTCGGGCAGGGCCTGCACAGCCCGGAATCCGCCACCGTGCTGCGCCCCCGCGACGGCGAGGTGCTCGTCACCGACGGGCCGTTCGTCGAGGGCAAGGAGTACCTGGGCGGCATCACCATCATCGACGTTCCGGACCTGGACGCCGCCCTGGACTGGGGCCGCCGCTACGCGCTGGCCACCACCCTGCCGGTCGAGGTCCGCCCGTTCCAGGGTGGAGCCGGCGACTGACCGTGGAGAACGTGGAGTCGGTGTTCCGCGCGGAGTACGGCCGCGCGGTCGCCGTCCTGGTCCGCCTCCTCGGCGACATCGACCTCGCCGAGGAGGCCGTCCAGGACGCCTTCACCATCGCGCTGCGACGGTGGCCGCAGACCGGCCCGCCACCCAGCCCGGCCGGCCGGATCATCACCACCGCCCGGAACCGGGCCATCGACCGGCTGCGCCGGGAAGCGTCCCGGGCCGACCGGCACGCCCAGGCGGCCCTGCTGTACGCCGCCGACCCACCCGTCGAGGAGACACCGGTGAGCGACGACCGGCTACGTCTGATCTTCACCTGCTGCCATCCGGCGTTGGCCCCGGCCGCCCGGGTCGCGCTCACTCTCCGCCTGCTCGGCGGTCTGAGCACCGCCGAGATCGCCCGCGCCTTCCTGGTGCCCGAGCCGACGATGGCGCAGCGGCTGGTCCGGGCCAAGTCGAAGATCCGCGACGCGCGGATCCCGTACCGCGTTCCGCGCGACGCCGACCTGCCCGACCGGCTGCACGCCGTGCTCGCGGTTCTCTACCTGATCTTCAACGAGGGGTACACGGCCAGCACCGGACGGCGACTGGTCCGCACGGAGCTGTGCGCCGAGGCGGTCCGGCTGGCCCGACTGCTGGTCGAGCTGATGCCGGACGAGCCGGAGGCGCTCGGCCTACTCGCTCTGATGCTGCTCACCGAGTCCCGTCGGGACGCGCGGACCACCCCCGACGGCGACCTCGTTCCGCTGCCCCGGCAGGACCGGGCCCGGTGGGACGCCGCGCTGGTCGCCGAGGGACAGTCGCTGGTCCGCCGCTGTCTGCGCCGCGACCAGCCGGGGCCGTACCAGATCCAGGCCGCGATCGCCGCCGTGCACAGCGCCGCGCCGCGCGCCACCGACACCGACTGGGGGCAGATCCTCCAGCTGTACGACCACCTGCTGGCGGTGGCCCCCGGCCCGGTGGTGGCGCTGAACCGGGCGGTCGCGCTCGCCGAGGTGGCCGGACCGGCGGTGGCGTTGGCCGAGGTGGACCGGCTCGACCTGGACGGCTACCACGTACGGCACGCGGTCCGCGCCGACCTGCTGGCTCGGCTCGGCCGGGGCGGGGAGGCCGCCGTGGCGTACCGGAGGGCAGCCGCGCTGACCGACAACGCGGCCGAACAGGCATTCCTCAGCGGGCGGGCGGCGGCTCTGTCGACCGACTGACCACACCGCGCCGGCTGACAGCTCAGCGGATGCCGTGCGTCTGGATCCAGAGTTCCAGCAGCCCGAGCTGCCACAGCTTGTTGCTGCCGGCCGCAGCCTCGGCGCGGTCCGGCTCGGCGAGCAGCCGTGCCACGTACTCCGGGCGGAACAGCCCCCGCTCCCGCGCGGCCGGCGCCTGCAACGCCTCGGCCACCAGCTCCCGCACCGGCCCGTCCACGTTGCGCAGCGCCGGCACCGGGAAGTAGCCCTTCGGCCGGTCGATGACCTCGGCCGGCACCACCTCCCGCGCGACCTCCTTGAGCACGCCCTTGCCGCCCTGGGCCACCTTGTGCTCCGGCGGGCAGTGCGCGGCCAGGGTGACCAGGTCCTGGTCGAGGAAGGGGGTGCGCACCTCCAGGCCCCACGCCATGCTCATGTTGTCCACCCGCTTGACCGGGTCGTCCGGCAGCATCAGGTGGGTGTCCAGGCGCAGCACCGCGTCCAGCGCGGTCTGCGCACCGGGGGCGGCGAGGTGCTCGGTCAGCAGGTCGCGGCTGGCGTCGTGGTCCAGCGCGTACGCCGGGCCGACGATCCGGCGCAGCTCGTCGTGGTCGCGGTCGAAGAACGCGGTGGCGAACGTCTCGGCGGCGCCGTGCCGGGGCGCCTCGGTCAGTGGCTGGTGGTAGCCGTAGCCGGCGAACACCTCGTCGGCGCCCTGCCCGGACTGGGCCACCTTCACGTGCTGGGCCACCTGCTCGGAGAGCAGGTGGAAGGCGACGACGTCGTGGCTGCCCATCGGCTCGGCCATCGCCTGAACGGCGCGCCGCACGGCGGGCACCAGGTCGTCGTTGGACAGCCGGATCCGGTCGTGGTCGGTGTCGTACGCGCGGGCCACCAGGTCGGAGTAGTGGAACTCGTCGCCGGACTCGCCGCCGCGGCTGTCGAAACCGATGCTGAACGTGCGCAGGTGCCGCTGGCCGGCCTCGGCGAGCAGCGCCACGATGAGGCTGGAGTCCAGCCCACCGGAGAGCAGCACCCCGACCGGCACGTCGGCGACCAACCGCCGGCGTACCGCCGTGCGCAGCGCGTCCCCCACGGCGGCCCGCCAGTCGGCGGCGTCCATGCCGGCGTCGGCCGGCTCCCGCACGTAGTCCGGCCGCCAGTACACCTCCTCCCGGTTGCGCCCGTCCGCCTCGATCACCCGCATGGTGGCCGGCGGCAGCTTGCGTACGCCGCGCAGCACGGTCCGTGGCGCGGGCACGATGGAGTGCCAGGACAGGTAGTGGTGCAGCGCCACCGGGTCGACGCTGGTGTCCACGTCGCCGGCACGCAGCAACGCCGGCAGGGTGGAGGCGAACCGCAGCCGCCCGGGGGTCTCGGCGAGGTAGAGCGGTTTGATGCCGAGCCGGTCACGGGCCAGCACCAGCCGCCGCCGGGCCCGGTCGACCAGCCCGATCGCGAACATGCCGACCAGGTGGTCGACGAAGCGGTCACCCCAGTGCGCGTACGCCACCAGGATCACCTCGGTGTCGCTGGTGGAGTGGAAGGCGTACCCGGCGTGGGTCAATTCCTCGCGCAGCTCGGGATAGTTGTAGATGCAGCCGTTGAAGACCAGCGCCAGGCCCAGGTCCTCGCGCACCATCGGCTGGCCGCCCGCGTCGGACAGGTCGATGATGGTCAGCCGGCGGTGCCCCAGCGTCACCCAGCCGTCGGTGAACAGGCCCTCGCCGTCCGGGCCGCGTGACCGCATCGCCTCGGTCATCCGGGTGACCGCCGCCGCATCGGGCGGCCTGCCGTCGAACCGAGCCTCGCCGCTGATCCCGCACATCAGGCGGGGTGGTGAGTCAGATGGGACACCAGCGGCACGGACATCCTCCTGTCACCTCGCCCGACCGTGTCGTGGCCGGTCCCGCCTACCGGACGGGCCGCGCTGGCTACCCGGGCGCGGGGTGGGCAAACACGGCTTCATTGTTAGGAAGGGCCCCTTCCTCTACACCAGGCGTTAACAAGGTGCCCTTCCTTGCAGCTCAGCCGAGCAGGGTGCGCAGGATGCGGGCGAGCTGGTCGCGATCGGCGTCGTCCAGGTGGCCGAAGAAGCGGTCGGCCTCGGCCCGGCGGGCGGCCCGGATGGCGGCGCTGACCCGGTTGCCCTCCCCGGTGAGCGCGACCAGGGTCGCCCGCCGGTCGGCCGGGTCGGGCCGGCGTTCGACGAGCCCCCGGGTCTGGAGGTCGTCGATGACCTCGGTGGCGGAGCGGGGCGCGATGCGCAGGTGCTCGGCGATGGCGCCCGGGCGAAGCTCACCGTGCCGCGCCAGCACCCCGAGCGCCCGGGACTGGCTGGGGGTGACGTCCCATGGCGCCAACGACTCCCGCGCCTGCCGACGCAGTCGCCCGGCCACCGCCCAGAACGTCTCCGCCAGGCTCTCGTCGTCGCCGTCCGCCGTGCGCTCCGTCACGGGGAATACGGTAGCAGGGGATGCGGTTGCTACCTCATGATGAGGTAACCTCAGCAATATTCCCGACGAGAGGCAGTGCCCCTTGGAATCCACCCCCACCGGCCGCGACCGCGGCCACCGCACCGTCAGCGCCGACGAGAAGGCGCAGGCCCGCCAGGTGTCACTGCGCCGCATCGGCCGGCTCTTCACCGCCCACCGGCCCGCGCTGGCCGCCGTGACCGCGATCATCGTGGCCTCCTCGATCATCGCGATGGCCACCCCGTTCCTGCTGCGTGCCGTCATCGACCGGGCCCTGCCGCAGGGCGACGTGACCCTGCTGGTCTGGCTGGTCCTCGGCATGGTCGCGGTCGCCGCGGTGACCGCCGCCCTCGGCGTCATCCAGACCTGGATCTCCACCCGAGTCGGGCAGCAGATCATGCACCGACTGCGCACCGACGTCTTCAGCCACCTCCAGCGGCAGTCGCTGGGCTTCTTCACCCGGACCCGCACCGGCGAGGTGCAGTCCCGCATCACCAACGACATCGGCGGCATGCAGTCGGTGGTCACCTCGACCGCCACCGCCGTCGCGGCCAACCTCACCACCGTGATCGCCACCGCCGTCGCCATGGTCGCGCTCTCCTGGCAGCTCTCCCTGGTCTCCCTCGTGGTGCTGCCACCGGCGATCTGGCTGACCCGCCGGGTCGCCCGCATGCGCCGGGAGATCACCGCCCAGCGCCAGCGGGAGCTCGCCGACCTCAACGTCACCGTGGAGGAGGGGCTGTCGATCAGCGGCGTCCAACTGGCCAAGACCCTCGGCACCGGGCCCGCGCTGATCGACCGGTTCACCGCCTCGTCGGCCCGCCTGGTCGACCTGGAACTGCGCAGCGAACTGGCCGGTCGCTGGCGGATGGCCTCGATGAGCATCATCTTCGCCGCCGTACCGGCGGTCATCTACCTCGCCGCCGGCCTGCCCGGCACCGCCGGCACGCTGAGCATCGGCACCCTGGTCGCCTTCACCGCATTGCAGGGCGGCCTGTTCCGGCCGCTGATGGGCCTGCTCAACGTGGGCGTGTCGCTGACCGCCTCGCTGGCGCTGTTCGCCCGCATCTTCGAATACCTCGACCTGCCGATCGACGTGGCCGACCCGGCCGAGCCGGTCCGACTCGACCCCGCCCGGGTCCGCGGCCACCTGCGCCTGGAGGACGTCACCTTCGGCTACCCGGGTAGCGACACCGCCGCCCTCGCCGGGGTCACCCTGGACGTGCCCGCCGGCACCAGCCTCGCCCTCGTGGGCGAGACCGGCTCCGGCAAGAGCACCCTCGCCGGGCTGGTCAGCCGGCTGCACGACCCGACCGCCGGCCGGGTCACCGTCGACGGGGTCGACCTGCGTGACCTGCGCCTGGCCGACCTGGCCGCCATCGTCGGCGTGGTCAGCCAGGAGACGTACCTGCTGCACACCACCGTCCGGGAGAACCTGCGTTACGCCCGGCCGGACGCCACCGACGCCGACATCGAGGACGCCGCCCGCGCCGCCCAGATCCACGACCTGATCGCCGGCCTTCCCGACGGGTACGACACGGTGGTCGGCTCGCGCGGCCACCGGTTCTCCGGCGGTGAGAAGCAGCGGCTGGCCATCGCCCGCACGCTGCTGCGGGACCCGCGCATCCTGGTCCTCGACGAGGCCACCAGCGCGCTGGACACCGAAACCGAACGGGCCGTGCAGCGGGCGTTCGACGTGCTCGCCGAGGGGCGCACCACGATCACCATCGCGCACCGGCTCTCCACAGTGCGCGACGCCGACCAGATCGCGGTGCTGGACCACGGGCGGATCGTCGAGGCTGGCACCCACGACAGCCTGCTGCACCGCAACGGCCGCTACGCCACCCTGGCCGCCTGACTCACAACCGTCTCGAAACCGTCGCTAAAACCGTCTCGTTATTCGGCGTCCAGGTGGCGGTAGACGGTGGCCCGCGAGACGCCCAGGGCGGCGGCGATGGCGTCCACCGAGTGGGTGCCCGCCGCGTGCATCCGCCGGGCCACCTCGACCTGCTCCCGGCCCATCGCCCGCGGCCGGCCCGGTCTCCGCCGACGGTCACCCGCGTCGGTGCCAAGGGTCGCATCCGGCGAGCGCCCGGACCCTGAGGCCGCGCCCGCCGGGACCGCAGCGGCCGCCGCCGGCCCCGCCAGCAGGCGGCGTACGCCGTCGAGCATGTCGGCGCGCAGCACCTCGTCGGGCACGTCGGTGAAGAAGACGATCGGGTCGCTGCACGTGGCGACCGCCTGCACCGCCCGGACCCGCTCCCGGCGCCCGGCGTCCGGTCCGGCGATGAGGTCGTTGGCCCGCATCGCGATCCCCATCAACCGGTGGTACGTGTCGTTCCGCCCGACCAGCGCGATGTCGTGGAAGAGCATGCCGAGCGGCCGGCGGTGGGCGAGCATGGTGTCCACCCAGCCCTCCAGCACCGTCCACCGGGCCTGCTCCGTGGGCTGCGCCTGGGCCGCGTCGAGCAGCGCCTCCAGGTCGGCCAGCAGCGGCTCGACCAGCGCCGCCAGCAGGTGCTCCTTGGCCGGGAAGTGGTACAGGATCGCGGCTTTGGTCAACCGCAGCCGTTCGCCGATCTGCCGCAGCGAGGTGCGCTGGTAGCCGTGTTCGGCGAAGAGGTCGAGCGCGGCGCGCAGGATCCGGCTGCGGGTGTCGTCCGCGGGATCGGCGGTCATGCCGGCCAGCCTAACCGGCGTCCTGACCCGGTGGCTGACGTCACCGTTGATTGTGCTGACCGACGGTCAGTACAGTGGGGACGGTCGACGCATCCAATAGTTGGAGGGGCGATGCCCGTCATCTCGATCGACAACCTGGTCAAGACGTTCGGCGGCATCCGGGCACTCGACGGGCTCGACCTGCGGGTCGAGGCGGGGGAGGTGCACGGCTTCCTCGGGCCCAACGGATCCGGGAAGTCCACCACCATCCGGATCCTGCTCGGGCTGCTCCGCCGCGACTCCGGCGAGGCGCGGGTGCTCGGCGCCGACCCCTGGCGCGACGCGGTGCGCCTGCACCGCCGGTTGGCGTACGTGCCGGGCGACGTCAGCCTCTGGCCGAACCTCTCCGGCGGGGAGGCGATCGACCTGCTCGGCGAGCTGCGCGGCGGCCTCGACCGTCGTCGCCGCGACGAGCTGCTGCAACGCTTCGATCTGGACCCGACCCGCGGGTGCCGCACGTACTCCAAGGGCAACCGGCAGAAGGTCGCCATCGTCGCCGCGTTCTCCTCCGACGTGGAGCTGTACGTGCTCGACGAGCCGACCTCCGGCCTCGACCCCCTCATGGAGGCGGTGTTCCAGGACGAGGTGCGGCGGATCAAGCAGGCCGGCGCCACCGTGCTGCTCTCCAGCCACGTGCTCGCCGAGGTCGAGGCGCTCTGCGACCGGGTCAGCATCATCCGCGAGGGTCGCACCGTCGAGTCCGGCAGCCTGGCCGAGCTGCGCCACCTCACCCGCACGGCGGTGATCGTCGAGACGGCCCGCCCGGTGACCGGCCTGGACGCGCTGCCCGGCGTGCACGACGTACGCGAGGTCGACGGGCGTACCCACCTGGAGGTCGAGCCGGCGCACCTCGACCAGCTGCTCGGGCAGCTCATCCACTTCGGCGTCCGCGCCCTCACGAGCACCCCGCCCACCCTGGAGCAGCTGTTCCTGCGCCACTACGGCGACGGCCGCGCCACCGCCGACCCCGAGTCGGCGCAAGTCCAGCAGGCCGGTGTCCGGTGACCGCCCTCACCGGCACCCGCCGGCTGGCCCGGCTCGTGCTGCGCCGCGACCGGATCCGCCTCGCGATCTGGGTGCTCGGCACGCCCCTGCTCGGCTATGCCCTCGCCGGCAGCGTCGCCGGCATCTACCCCGACGAGGCGGCCCGTCAGGGCTACGCCGCCACGTCCGCGTCCAGCCTGGTCGCCCGGGCCTTCAACGGCCCCATCGCCGGCACCGACGTCGGTGCGGTGGTGGTCGCCGAGACGTACGTGACGCTGGCCCTGATCATCGCGCTGCTGAGCACCTTCGCGGTGATCCGGCACACCCGGCAGAACGAGGAGACCGGGCGCGCCGAGCTGCTCGGTGCCTCGGTGGTCGGCCGGTACGCGCCGCTCACCGCCGCGCTGCTGGTCGTGGTCGCGGCGAACGTGGCGGCCGCGGCGCTGCTCGCCGTCGCCCTCACCGGCGCAGGTCTGCCGCTGGCCGGTTCCGTCGCGGCGGCCGGCGCGGTCGGCGGCGTCGGGGTGGCCTTCACCGGCGTCGCCGCGGTCACCGCGCAGGTCTCGGTCAGCTCCCGGGGCGCCAACGCGCTCGCCGCCGCCGTCGTCGGGCTCTCCTTCGTGCTGCGCGCCGCCGGCGACGTGCTCGGCGACACCAGCGCCGACGGCACCCGGGTGGAGAGCGCCTGGCCGTCCTGGCTCTCCCCGCTCGGCTGGGGCAACCAGGTGCGGGCCTTCGGCGGGGAACGCTGGTGGGTGCTCGCCCTGCCCGTCGCGCTGCTGCTCGCCGGGGTGGCGCTGGCGTACGCCCTCGCGGAGCAGCGGGACCAGGGCGCCGGGCTGGTCGCCCCCCGGCGCAAGCCCGCGAACGGTGCGGCGTGGCTGCTCAGCCCGGCCGGGCTGGCCTGGCGGATGCAGCGCGGCACCCTGCTCGGCTGGGCGGTCGGCATCGCCGTGCTCGGCGTCTCGATGGGCGTCGCCGCCGACGAGTTCAACGCCATGATCGAGCAGAATCCGGCCGCCGCCGAGGCGATCAACGCGATGGGCGGGGGAGCCGACCTGGTCGACGCGTACCTGGCCGCGATGCTCGGGCTCTTCGCCCTGACCATCGGGGCGTACGTGGTGCAGGCCCTGCTCCGGGTACGCGGCGACGAAGCCGACGGGGTGCTGGAGGCCGCCCTCGCCACGGCGGTCAGCCGTACCCGATGGCTCGGCACCCAGGTCCTCGCCGCGGCGCTCGGCGCGCTCGCCCTGCTGCTGCTCGCCGGCCTGACCACCGGGCTCGGCTACGGCCTGGTCACCGGCGACCCGCTCGGCGAGGCCATCGCGCTGGGTGGTGCCGCGCTGCTGCGGCTGCCGGCCCTGCTCGTGGTGGCCGGGGTGGTGACCGCGCTCTTCGGCCTGCTGCCCCGCCTGTCGGTGGTGCTCTCCTGGACGGCGTTGCTGGTCTTCCTACTCCTGGGGCAGCTCGGCGCGGTGCTGGAGCTGCCGCAGGTCGCGCTCAACGTCTCGCCGTACACCCATGTGCCGTCCGTGCCCGCGGTCGACCCGGCGGTGCTGCCTCTCGTGGTGCTCGCCGCGGTGGCGGCGGCGCTGCTCGCCGTCGGCGTCGCCGCCTTCCGCCACCGCGACGTCCCGAGTTGACCTGCTCTTCGTGATCGTTGGCAGCTGAGCAACTCGACACGCCGACGCCTTCCCCGCTGAGCTGCCACCGATCGGTGCGGCTAGCAGAAATCGAGCGGCGAGGGGCGTCGTCCACAGGTTGGTGGGTGTGCACAGGGGCAGGGGTGACTGGTTGCGGGAGGTTGGCGTGGGGCTGCACGGTTCGTGGCGTGAACTCGGTGCTTCGGGAACTGGTGGAGTTGGGCGCAGGGCTGGTGACGCGTGGAGCGGCCACGCAGGTGGTGCCACAGTGGACGCTGGATCAGGCGTGCCGTAACGGTGACCTGGTGCGGGTGTTGCCCGAGGTCTTCGTGGCGGTGCACCTGGTCGATGGTCGCTCCGATGGTCCTGCCCTGAGTCGGCTCGACCCTGCCCTGGGGCAGCGTGCGGCTCTCGCCTGGGCTGACGGCCGCGGCGCACTCAGTCATCTCAGCGCGCTGGGCGCGTGGGGACTGTGCCCGCAGGCTGTCGGTGACCTGGTGCACCTGAGCACACCGGCGAGCGCCAGCCTGCGCACCCGACCCGGACTGGTCGTGCATCGGCGCCGGGATTTCGTCATCAGCCCGCCGCACGTGGTGATCCGACGCGGACTGACGGTCACCCGGCTCGAGCAGGCCCTCATCGACTCATGGCCGGCGTTGCCGCACAGCGAGCGGCGGGCACCGGTGATCCAGGCGGTCAACAATTGGTTGACCACGCCCGAGCGGTTGGCCGAGGCCCTGGATGGTGCGCCGAAGCTGGTCGATCGGGCAGCGCTGCGAAGGCTGCTGACCAGGCTCGCCGACGGCTGCCGCAGCCCGCTGGAGATCTGGGGGCACGAGCACGTCTTCACCGGCCCGGGCATGCCGGCGTTCCGCCGACAGGTGCCCATGCGCCTCGGGCGACGCACCATCTACCTCGACATGTTCGCCGAGCGGGAGCGGGTCAACATCGAACTCGACGGGGCCGCCACCCACGGCGACCCCCACCAGCGGGAGATCGACCTGCGCCGGGACGCCTTGCTGGCGACCACCGGGATCCTGGTGGTCCGCTTCGCCCACCGTCGCCTGGTGCGCGAGGTCGCCGCGGTACGCCGCGAAACCTTGGCCATCCTCGCGACCCGCATCTTCCGGGGCTGATGACTCGGGCATCCGCGCCGGCCAGCGCGTTGGACCCATAACTTGCACAAGTGGAAAGTGTTCGCCTATGCTTTCCGCCATGGAAAGTATTGGTGTGGAGGAGCAGCTCACAGCGGCCGAGCGCGGTGCCGCCGCGCCCTACGTGAACTATCCGCCCACCCCCTGGTGGTACGCGCCCTCCGTTGGCGCCTGGGCCGCCGCCATGATCGGCACGTTCGTCTGGTGGCGTGAGAATGCTGTCCTGTTCGTGGCGTCGCTCGCCGTCCTGATCGCCGTCGAGGCCCTGTTCGTCGTCTGGATGCGGCGTCGGCACGGCGCGCTCCCGATGCCGGGCAAGGGAACGCCGCCCACCGAGATCGCCGCAGTGTGGCGCGAATACGTTGCTGCCCTACCCGTGGTCACTCTCGTCGTCGGGCTCGTCTGGTGGCTGGTCGGCGTCCCGGCTGCCGCCGGGGCGGCATTCGTCCTCGTGACGGTAGGCCTGGCCGTCTACGAGCGGCGGTATGCCGCGGCTGCCGCCAGGACGCGGGCACGCCTGCGATGATCGACGGACTGGACCCGATCATCCACGTGCCCAAGCGCCTAGCGGCCATGGCCGTCCTGGCCAACGCCCCTTCGGTCTCGTTCCGGTTCCTGAAGGACCACCTGCAGATCACTGAGTCGGATCTGTCCAAGCAGATGTCAACGTTGGAGGCGGCTGGTTATGTCGCCTCGACGAAGGTCGGTCGTGGCCGTGGGGGCAGTACCACCTATCGGATAGTCGAGGCCGGGCAGAAGGCCTACGAACAGCACTGCGCGGCACTGAGAGCACTGATCGGCGACGCATAGCGTTCGTGTGCGGCACACCGGGTAGGGGCTGGCGGGGCTTGTTCCGTGCTGGCAGCCTCGGCGGCGTGGGCACCCTTCTGACGCAGCTTCCGGCGCTCCTCGGCGTACTGGTCGGCACCCTGGGCACGATCCTCGCCACCTCGTTGGCCGACCGGGCGCGGTGGCGGCGGAGCCAGAGCGTCCGCTGGGACGAGCGGCGGCTGGACGCGTACGTTGACTACGCGCACGCCATCAAGGAGAGTCACGCCATCGCGCTGCGGATGACGGCCGACCACCGGCCGGGATCGCACAGCCACCCCATCGACCGCGAGGACGGCCTGGCTCGGCTGGCCGAGGCGGACGCCCGACGCACGATCGTCTGGGAGAACCTGCTGCTGCTCGGCGACGAGCCGACGGTCGTCGCTGCCGCCGGTTGGCGGGACGCGGTCTGGCAGGTCGAACGGCTCGCGAGGGGGATCGTCGATGCGCCGCAGGACATCTCCGAGCTGCTCACCCGGGTCAACGAGGCCCGCGACGGCTACTACCGGGCGGCCCGGCAGAGTCTCGGCGTCCGGGGTGGATCGGTGGAGCAGTCAGCGGCACTGCGGAAGGCACTGCTTGGCAGCTCGGGTCGTGACGTCCGAGCCGCCTGAAACGGCTGCCAACTGGCTGCACCGTCGACGAGGCGGCGGCGTCATGGCGCCCGGCAAGGCCACCCCGAGGACGCAAGGCCGAGGGATGAGATGGGCCAGTCAGGGTCGGGAAGGGCGGCGGATCAGGGGCTGGGGCGGTTCGGCTGGGGTGGGATGAAGGGGGAGGGGATCGGGTCGGTGGGGTGTGTGGAGCGGTGGTGAAGGAGTTCGCTGATCCAGCGTGCGGCCTCCTTCTGCGCGGTGAGCATGTGGTCGCGGGCGTCGGCGAAGTCCTGGTCGCCGGTTACGTTGGCGTGTTGGGCCAGGATCTCCGCCCAGCGCCGGCTCAGCTCCTCGGCGTATCGGGCCCGCCGAAGCTGCTCGTCGAACTGGTACTCGAGTTTGACCAGCCGGTCGATGTGCGGCTGGAGCGCCGGCATGATCCGCTCGTCGAGCCGGACGGATGCGTCGGGTTGGCAGGTGATGACGATGTCGCCCCGCTGGTAGCGCCAGACAGGGTCGTCGGCGAGCGCCCGCTGCAATGCCAGTTCGAGGTCTCCTGCCCGGTTCGGCGCCAGGTCCCGGGCAGCGTCGGCGGCGAGCCGGGTCAGCCGCTGGATCGCGTTCGGCTGGAAGTACCGCACGTACCAGCTCAGCACCTCGGCCCGCAGGCTCTTCGGCGACGACCAGGCGAAGGTGGCGCGGACGTAGAAGGAGTACACGTACCCGCGGGCTGGAACCGCGATCAGCCGCGGCACGTGGCGCTGCTCGACGAGCGGGCCGGATGGCGCCGTTGCTGCGCCGGGCCCCACGGGCGCCTCGTCCTGGAGCGCGGCGACCAGTCGGTCCCAGGTCCGCGTCCACCAGCGCCAACCGGTGACGCTCGCGTCCCGGGTGACGATCAGCCCGCGGGTACCCCATTGTCGCCACCGATCCGCGGGCTTCGGCGTCCCGTCGGGGGCGTCCGTCATGCCACCCCTCCATCGTCACGGATCTCCATCTCACGCTAACAACCCGTGACCGATATGTCCGCCGCCACGCCGCCACGAGCCCGCACCGCTGCGCCAGCGAAAAGACGGATTGCCCGGGGGTTCACCGAACATTGTGGAGCAGTTTGCGCGCCGAGGACTGTTGCCGGGGGACTGTCAACGATGAGACTGGTTCCGATCCGACAGTGATGCGGATCGATGGATCGGATGGTCTGGAGGCAGCCTGTGTCCACCCTCGTGTCCCCGCTGGCCACGCTCGGCGCGATCCGCCGGCGTACCACCACCCTCGCCCTGCTCCTCGCCATGGTCGCGGCCGCTCTGGTCGGCCCGTCCGTGGTGGCCCCCCAACTGACCGACTCCGCCTCGGCGGCGGTCTACAGCTCCTGCACCATCAGCCGCTGCGCGGATGCCCGTACCGCCCGTTCGGGATGGTCCGCCAAGGGCTTCCCGACCATCCGCGCCTGGTATTCCTGGAGTGGCGGCAAATCCAACTTCGCCGGCGGCCGGTTCTACAACTACGAGGGTCAACTGCCCACCAACGCCACCTATTACGAGTACGACGTGTACCCGCGGACCCAGGGCGCCGCCCGGGACGCGTACCGGATCGTGGTGAACCGCAGCACTGGGGTCACCTGGTTCTCGCCCAACCACTACACCGACTTCTACCGGCTCTGACCGACCCGGGGCCGGCTGGTCACCGCGGCCGGTCCCGCCGTCAGCTCAGGCCAGATCAGGAGGTACGGGAGATGGTCGACCAGGACGGTGGTCGGACGCCCGATTGGCTGACCGTGTGCCGGGGCGGCGCCCCGGAGGTACCCGGCGCGTCGGTGCTGGCCGGTGGGGCGAGCCGGACCCGGCCCGCGTTCTTCGCCGCGTTGACCGACGCGCTGGCCCTGCCGGCCCACCTGGGCAGCACCTGGGACGCCCTCGCCGATGTGCTCCGGGACCGGCTGGACGCCGGCCCGCTCACCCTGTTGATCAACGACGCCGGCCAGCTGCTCGCCGACGAGCCGGCCGGCCAGTACGCCCTGCTGCTCGCCGTTCTCGGCGACGTCGCCACCACCGCACCGCATCCGCTACGCGTCGTCCTGCACGAAGCCTCGCTCTCCTGACCACCACCTCACGGAGGGCGGCCGGGTCGGGGTGCGTATGGCCCAACGAGCGTTATGACTCAGAGGTATAAGAATGACTCTGAGTCATAACGCTTCTCGGCAACACCGCGGCCCGGTCACGCCGCCCCGCTGTGCGGCTGCGTACATCCCGACAGTCGGGGTCGCTCCGGGGCGCGACGGTGGCGGTGACGGTCGGGTGACGCGCCCTTCGCGATCCTCGTGCCGAGCCGGGCACTGTGCACCGGCGCGGGCAGCGGGGAGGCCGGTGCGGTGGACTTCGTCGACGGGGTGCTGGTGCGGTTGGCCGATCCGGGCACCCGCGCCGCGGTCTTCGACGACGCGTCGCTGGCCCACCTGGTGGAGGCCGCGTACGACACCGAGGCGATGCCGGTCGGGCCTCCGTACGCGGCGGTCTTCGACGAGCTGACCCTCGGTTTCGCCGCCGCCCCGGTCACCCTGGCCGAGGGGGAGTGGCTGGGCTCCGGCGGCACCACCCGGACCGAGCTGCGGGTAAGCCTGCACGGTCTCGGTGGCTCGGCGCTGCGCATCGACGCGCTCTGGCGGGGCAGCCTCGTGGTGCGGACCAGCGCCGCCCGGGACCGGGTCGAGGACCTCGACGTCGCGGTTCCCGCCTTCGACGTCGACCCGCAGATCATCGCCGACCTTGGCGCGCTGCCGGCCGACCCGGCGCAGCTGGAGACCGAGCGCCGGACCCGGCTGGTGACCCGGCTGCGGGCCGGGCTGCACCAGCCCGCCGCGTTCACCGACGTGCACCTGGACCGGCTGCTCGCCGGCGTGGGCGCCGCCAACGCCGGTGACCTGGTGGCGCGGATGCGCGGTCAGGCCGCCGGCGCCACGGTCAAGCTGCGCTACGCGGCCCCGCCGGCCGCCCCACCGACCCCGCGCCCGCTGCCGTTCGCCGCCGCCGTACTGGTCCGCGACCGGGGCTTCTCCCTGGCCGACCTGCTCGTCGAGACCCGCCTGGTGCGGGCGCGCGCCGAGGAGTTGGGGCTGGACGTGCCCGCCCCGGACGCCGTCCGGCGGCGGCACCGGGTCGTCGCCGTCTGGGTGGTTCCCATCGAGACGTTCGACGACGACGGCTGGCCCGGCGGCGACAGCGGCACCGACGCGCAGCGGCGGGCCGCCCGGTTCGCGCGGGCCGGCCAGTGGCTCGCCCGCAGTGGCATCGGACTGGCCGCCGTGAACACCTGAGACTCCCGGCCGCAGGACGCCGCAGCGGCCGGGAGCCGCCTACCGACCGCAGCAGCAACTCCGTCCGGGAGGACCCGTGGCACCGACAGCAGCATTCCCGTTCATCGAGGTCCGGATCGTGCCGCCACCGGCGCCGCTGGCCCAGCGCTCGCCGGGCGTCATCGCCGTGGTGGGCAAGACGCCCGGGCGGCGCTGGCCCGCGCCGGGATCAGCACGCTCGGCAAGCTGGCCGAAGCGCCGACCGAGCAGGTCCTCGCCATCATGAAGGAGGCCCAGGTGCGCGCCGACGTCGGAGACGCCGCGGAGTGGACCGGCTACGCCCAGACGCTGAGCAAGCTGCGCTGAACGGCCGGTACCGACTCCGGCGAACGGTTGCTCCACGCCGCTCGCCGGGTCGGTGTGACGACACAGCGCTGGCGCGTCGACCGTCCACACCCGAGCGTGGAACTGCCACGGTACGATCGGGTGCGAAAGGGCGCAGGCATGGTTGTTCACGAGGTAACACACGACCTCCGCGCCGGCGCACCCGAGGCCGACGCGGGGCCGCCTCCCCGGTACGCGTTGCGCCTGCTCGGCGGGTTCGGGTTGGAACGCGAGGGTCGGCCGGTGGCGGTGCCGCAGGGCGCCCGTCGGCTGCTGGCCTACCTAGGGGTACGCCAGCGGTGCGCCCGCGCGGAGGCCGCCGGCACGCTCTGGCCCGGCTCGCACGAGGAGCGGGCCCGGGCCAACCTGCGCACCATGCTGTGGCGACTGCACCGGGTCACCCCCGAGCCGCTGCTGGAGGAGGACGACCGGCTGTCCCTGGCCGCCGGGGTGACCAGCGACGTGGCCGCCCTGGGTGCGGCGGCGGCCGCGCTGCTGGCCGGCGGGTCGCCGGTGAGCGCCGGCGACGGAGTGCCGGCGTTGGCGACCGGCGAGCTGCTGCCGGGTTGGTACGACGACTGGGTCCTGACCGAGCGGGAACGGCTGCGCCAGACGCAGCTGCACGCGCTGGAGGCGCTCGCCGAGCGGCTCACCGCGCAGGGCCGGTTCAGCGAGGCCGTGCAGGTGGCGTTGACCGCCGTGCAGTTGGAGCCGCTGCGGGAGAGCGCCACCCGGACGCTGATCGCCGTACACCTGGCCGAGCGGAACATCAACGAGGCGGTACGCCGATTCGAGCTGTTCCGTGCGGACCTGGGCCGGGAGCTCGGCGTCGCCCCGACACCCTGGCTGGCGCACCTGGTGCGGAGCGGTCTGCACTCGGATGAGGGCGCATCAGTGGAGCCAGCCGGGCGGGTCGCACGGTAGTCGATCACCCGGACCACGCGGTCCGCAGACGGACGAGGCGGGGACTCGCGGCAGACCGATATACCTCACGGGTATATCTATGACTCAGAGGTATATCGCCATCGGGCGCACCCCGCCCCGGATTCGACGCTGATCCGCCGGCCGCGAGGTGGTGCACCGCGAGCCCCGACCGGGCCGATGAAGGCGATGCCGGCCGGTCAGTTCGGGTGGACGGGCTGGTCCAGGATCGCGCTGAACCGCTCCTCGGCCAGGTCGAGCTGACTGAAGATGTGTCGCTTCACCGCTTGTGAGAGCGGCGTGTCGGGCCGGCCGATCAGGTCGCGGAAGAGCGGCACCAGTGGCCGGTACTTGATCGCCGAGGAGACGACCTTCGGCCCGACGGTGTGGATCACGCCCACCCCGTTGTCGGTGAAGTCCGACACCTTGATCACCCGCGCCCAGGGCTCCCGGTCCAGGCTGACCCTCAGGTGCTCGCGGTACTGCGTGTTGCGGTCGCGCTGCGGGTCGTACACCGGGTTGGTGACGGCGGCGACCAGCGTCGCCACCCGCGGCCCGAACCGGGTGGCCAGCGTGGCCAGCGCTCCCGCGCGCGGGTCGCCGCCCCCGTCGGCCAACTCGGCCGGGTGGTCCTCGACGGCGTCGTGCAGCAACCCGGCGACGATCACGTCGACGTCGCGCACCTGGTAGTGGTGCATCAACCGGATGGCCACCCGCAGCAGGTGGTTGAGGTACGGCTCGCGAACCCGCCGGTCGTCGCGGTGCAGGTCGGCGGCCAGGTCGAGCGCGGCGGTCAGCCGGGCCCGGGCGGCGTCGTCGAACTGGTGGATCTCCAACCGGAAGCGTTCCAGCAGGCCCGGTTCGCCGTGGATCTCGGTGATCGCGTGCATCGGCATGCTGCCCAGGTGCGGCGGGAAGTCCATGCGTCACTTATAGCCGATCTTCACCAGGTTGATGGTCCCGTGCGTCGCCGACCCGACCGCACCGGACCGGGCCGACGCCGTGCGGGCGTCGACCCGGTCGTGGGGGCGGTCGGGGTCAGCCGGTGATCCGTCCGGTGCCGGCGCCGGCGGTCACCGTCGCCTTGACGCCGCTCGCGGCGTCCATCGTGTACGGGTAGGGAATGACGGCCACCGAGCCGGCCGTCTGCGGGGTGCCCGAGTTGACGAACTGGTTGTTGCGGGCCACCAGGTTGCCGGTGGGGGAGGAGCCCTCGCCGACGTGCGTGGGGTCGGTCATGTTCTCGAAGTAGTTCCCCTCGACCAGCACGCCGGCGCCGTTCGTGGTGGCGATGCCGTAGCTGTAGGACGGGTTGGCCGTGTTCACGTAGTAGTTGTTGTACACGTGCACCGGGTTGCCGAAGCGCACCCGCGGGTTGCGCTGGAAGCAGTTGCTGAACGCGTTGTGGTGGTAGGTCACCTTCAGCCGGCCGGTGTCCTCGCCGGAGTTGCTGTCGCTGTGCCCGACGAGCGAGCACTTGACGTGGTCGTGCAGCCTGTTCCAGGAGACGGTCACGTAGTTCGAGCCGTGCGTGATGTCCAGCAGACCGTCGTAGTAGTCGGTGCCGCTGGTGGTGTCGCTGGACAGGTCGTTGTGGTCGATCCAGACGTTGGTGGCGTTGTCCATGTGGATGGCGTCACCGTTGCCGACCCCGGCCCGCACCCTGGAGATGTTCAGGTTGCGGACGATGACGTTGCTGACGTCGCGCAGGTTGAGCCCGCAGCCGGACCATCCGGAGCTGGCACCCACTCCGATGATCGTCTTGTTCGAGCCGCTGCGGATCTCCGTCGAGCAGCTGAAGGTGCCGTTCACCCGAACGGTCGCCGGCGCGTCGCCCTGCACCGCGCTGGCCAGCGCCGTCGCGCTGGTGACGGTCACCGTGCCGCCGCCGGCACCACCGGTGGTGCCGCCGTTCTGGGTGGCCCATCCGGCCAGTCCGGTCTGCGGCGGGGTGGTGGGCGGCGGGTCGGTCGGTGGCGGGTCGGTGGGCGGTGGCGTGGTGGTGGGCGGGGTGGTCGGTCCGCCGCCGGCGCCGTCCACCGCGACGTCGTCGAAGACCGCGCTGGCGTACGCGGTGACCAGCGCGATCCGGCCGGCCGCGTACGCGGTGTCCGTGCCGGCGCCGACCTGCGCGCCGTTGACGAAGCCGCGCACGGTGCTGCCGGCGGTCTCCAGGCGCAGCGTGTACCAGGTGCCGGTGGTGACGGTGAGCGCGGTCGAGCCGAGCACGGTGATGGAGCTTCCGTTGACCACCTGGAGTTCGGCCCGGTTGGCGTTGGTCAGCGCGAGCCGGTACATCTTCGTGGCGCTGCCGGAGCGGGCGGCCAGCGCGACCAGCCGGTTGGCGCCGCTGAACGACAGGGGCTTGACCCGCGCCTGGACCTGGTAGTCGGTCCAGCTCGTCTGCCCGGCGAACGCCCGGGCCAGTTCGCTGCCGGTGTTGGCCTGTCGGTAGGCCGGCGTGCCGTCGGTGACCACCGACCAGTCGCCGCCGGACTTGGACCAGCCGTCGGCGTTGCCGTCGTCGAAGGTGTCGCCGAACAGGGTGGCCGCCCGGGCGCCGGTGGTCACGCCGGCGGCGAGCGCGACGGCCGTGAGGCCGGCGCCGGCCGCGGCCAGCGCCGCTCGGGGTAGGTGCGGGATGCGCACGGGATCTCCTCGGGGTGGGGTGGGGTGGGGTGGCGGCCGGTCGGTCAGACCGGCAGCCGGTCCGCGCCGGCGAGCGGGCCGACCAGGAGCGGGACGAGCGGCGCCGGCAGGACCGGGCCGCGGCGCAGGGTGGGCGTCCAGCCGGCGTCGGCGCCCAGGTCGGGGTCGTGGCCCGCGTTGTACGCCGCCAGCAGGTCGACCGGCCGGGCCGGGCCGCCGCCCTGGCGGACCCAGGTGCCCCGCTCGGTGAGCGCGGTGCCGCCCCAGTCGTACAGCAGGTCGCCCGGGTCGACCGCCGCGTCCAGGGTGAAGAAGTTGTCCTGGGCGTACAGCGCGGACTGCACGCCGACGCCGAGCGCGTACTGGAAGTCGTCCCCGCCGAGCCGGTAGTGGTTGTTGTAGACGTCGACCTGGCCGAAGCGCACCCGCGGCAGCCGTTGCAGGACGCCGTCGAACAGGTTGTGGTGCAGGGTGACCTTCAGCCGACCCACGTCCGGGCCGACCGTGTTGGACGACCCGATCAGCATCAGCTTGTCGCGCCCGATGAAGCGGTTCCAGGAGGCGGTGACCAGGCTGGCCGTGTGCGTGACGTCCAGCGAACCGTCGTGCACCTGGTACGGCCGTCCGAAGTGGGTAGGCTGGGCGCTGTCCGGGTTGTCGCCGTCGGTGAAGGTGTTGTGGTCGACCCAGACGTGCTCGCTGCGGCGTACCGAGATCTGGTCGTACTGGCTGTTCCAGTTGCCGGCCTCGCCGTCGGTCGGTGACCAGGCGGGGAAGCAGTCCCGGGCGTCCACGAAGGTCAGGTTGCGGACGATGACGTTCGACGCCCGGTCGATCATGAGGGTGAGCCCGGTCAACCGGGCGCCGCGCAGCCCGACGATCGTGGTGTTGGAGCCGACGTTGAGCTGGGTCTGCCGGGTCTGGCTGGCCACCGAGCGCACCCGGGCCTCCTCCAGTGGCCCGGCCGGCGGCACCCGGCCCCACACCGCCGGGTCGTACGCGGCCAGGTAGGCGTCCAGCCGGTACTCCGGGTCGGCCAGGTCCGCGCAGCTCAGGGGCGTGCCGTCGGGCCCCTCGAAGCCGTCGACAGCGCCGTCCACGTAGATGAGTTTCGGGGTGGCGTCGGTGGCGTTGCTGGCGTTGTCGCCACCGAGCGCGGCGACCAGCTCGGCCCGGCTGCGGACCACCCGGGTCCGCTCGGGGGTCGCCGCCGAGCCGCCGGTGGTCCCGGTGCCCTCGGCCGCCCAGCCGTCGCGTTCGGGCAGCACCTGCCGGCCCAGGTGGTGGGCCGCCCGGGACAGCCGGTCGGCGGCGCCTGAGGGGTCGGGGCGGGGGGCGGCGCCGGCCGGAGCGGCACCGAGCAGGAGGGCGGTCACCGTAGCGGCGGTGAGGACTCTGCGCATCGATTCTTCCCGTTCGCTGGTGGTGGTTCGGCAGTCACCAGGAACGGTAGGTTCATAGATTTATGAGAGTCAATATGTGATGTGTGCAGGAATGTTGCAGTTGTCGGGCTCGACCGGCATTGCCCCGACCGTCGCGGGTCGGGTATCCGGGGATCCGTCCGATGCGGCCCGAACGAGTCCGGGCGGTGTTTGCACTCCGGTTGCCGTCGCCTCCTATCCCGCCAGCTCCGCGCGGTACGCCGGCACCGCCCACGGCACCGCCAGCTCACCCGGCAGCAACCCCCGCTCGGCCGCCCGGCGCAGCACGTCGACCACGTCCCGCAGGTGGCGTACCCGCTCCCCGCCGTCGCCCACCACGGAGACGAGTTCGCCGTCGAGCAGTCGGGGCTCCGGCGCGGCCCGCAGCGCGTCCAGCAGCGCGGTGAACGGGGCGGTACGGGTCAGCGGCGCGATCAGCGGCACCCCCACCGGGTCGGCCCGGTGGGCGAGCAGGTTCTCCAGCAGCCCCCGCCGTCCGGGGACCCGGCGGGTCACCACGTCCCCGGGCAGGCGCAACCGGTCCGTCGGATACTCCAGCACCGCCCGGCCCGCCGTGCCGGTGACCACCACCTCGCCCGCCACGAACTCCTCCGCCGCCAGGGTGACCGCGGCCAGCACCGGCGGCCCGGCGCGGAACCGGACCCGCAGCACCGCGGTGTCCTCCACCTCGATCGGTCGTACCCGATAGCGCTCCACCTCGATCGCGACCGGCCACGGCGGCGCACCGCCGAGCGCCTCGGCGACCGCCAGGCACTGCATCACCGCGTGCGCGAGTGGATTGGCCAGGGCGCCGTCCAGCACCGGACGGCCGTCCACGCTCCGGCGACCGGCCCACGGGGAGCGGGCGTAGTAGCCGTCCGGCCGCTGCCACGCGGCGACGGTGGCGATGCCGGTGACCGTGCCCAGCCGGCCGGCGGCCAGCGCGTCGGTCAGCGCCGTGAGCGCCGCCGAGCCGAGGGCCTGGAAACCGACCTGGGCCACCCGACCGGCCGCCGCCAGCGCCGTGGTCAGCTCCTCGTGCTCGGTCAGCGACAGCACCGGCGGCTTCTCCAGCAGCAGGTCCGCGCCGGCGGCCAGGGCGTCCCGGGCGATCGGCAGGTGGGTGTGTGGCGGGGTGCAGATCACCACCACCTCCGGGCGCGTCGCGGCGAGCATCGCGCGGTGGTCGATGAACACGTCCACCCCGGGCGGCACCGGCGCGTCCGGGTCTACCTCCACCGGCCGGACGTCGACCAGGGCGACCAGCCGCAGCCGACCGGCGGCGTGCAGCGGCGCGATGACCCGCCGGTGCCACCGGCCGTGCCCGTTCGCCCCGATCACCGCTACCCGGGTCGGCGCTGCCGCCCCGTTCACGGGGCACCTGCCAGTGCCGGGCCGTTCACCGGGCGCCTGCCAGCGCCGGCCCGTTCACCGGGCACCTGCCAGCGTCGCCTCGACGCCGTGCCGCGACAGTGCGGTCAGCCAGCCGGTCACCTCGGCCCGTACCTCGTCGTCCTCGGCCACCTCGGCCGGGACGACCTCGCGCAGCGCGAAGACCGCGTCCACCGCGCCGGCCGCGCTCTGCGCGCCGGCGGCCAGCGCGGCCCGGATCGGCTCGGCCAGAGGATCCTGGAACGGCAGCGGCCGGCCGTCGTCGGCGTGGCCCAGCGCGAAACGTAACCAGGCGGCCACCACCAGCGCGGCCCAGCGTGCGGACCGCCCGGCCGCGCGCAGGTCGGCGATGGTGTGCAGGACCCGCTGCGGCAGCTTCTGCGAGCCCTCCATCGCCACCTGGAGGGTGCGGTGCCGGATCGCCGGGTTGCCGAACCGGGCCAGGACCTGCTCGCCGTAGTCGACCACCCGCACCCCGTCCGGTGGGGTGAAGCTGGCCGCCACCTCCTCGGCGATCAGCCGGCGCAGCACGTCGGTCAGGTGCGGGATCTCCAGCGCGTCGGCGATCGTCTCCCGGCCGGCCAGCGCCCCCAGGTACGCGACGGCCGAGTGCACGCCGTTGAGGGTGCGCAGCTTCAACCGCTCCCACGGGCCGGCGTCGCCGGTCAGCACCGCCCCGGCGTGCTCCCAACCCGGCCGCCCGCCCGGGAAGTCGTCCTCGATCACCCACTGCGCGTACGGCTCGGCAGCCACCGCCGCCAGGTCGGTCACGCCGAGCGCCCGGCGGGCCGCGTCGATCGTCTCCGGAGTGCTGGCGGGCACGATCCGGTCCACCATGGTGCCCGGGCAGGTGACGTTGCCGGCCACCCAGTCGACCAGCCCGGCGGGCACCCCGACGGCCCGGCCGACCGCCTGGTCGACGAGGCCACGCAGCCGCCGCCCGTTGGCCGGCAGGTTGTCGCAGCTGACCAGCGCCACCGGCCCGGCGTCCGCGGCGGCCCGGGCGGCCAGCCCGCGCAGCAGCAGCCCCGGCACGGTGCTCGGCGGGCGGCCGCCGGCCAGGTCCGCGGCGAGCGCCGAGTCGGGGCACAGGTGGCCGGTCACCGGGTCGAGTTGGTACGCCTTCTCGGTGACGGTCAGCGTCACCACCCGCACCGCCGGGTCGGCCAAGAGCGCCACTACGGCGTCCGGGTCGCTGGCCGCGTGTCGTACCCCGCTCAGCGCGCCAATCACGCGGGTGGCGCTGCCGCCGGCGGACAGGGCACTGACGCTGAACAGGTTGTCCTGCGCGGCGAGCGCCTCGACCAGGGCGGTGCTGCGTGGGGCGACCGCCAGGATGCCCCAGTCGCCACCGGCCGCGCCGATCGCGGCCTCGGTGTAGACCGCCTGGTGCGCCCGGTGGAACGCACCGAGACCGAGGTGTACGACACCGGTCGGCACGGTGCCCGGACGCACCAGCGGTCGGGCCGCGGCGGGCAGCCGGCGCAGCACTCCCAGGCCGAGCCGGGAGGCGCCGTCGGTCACCGCCACGCCGGGCCGTCCGGGAAGCGGAACTCGGCGATCGACGCCGGCTTCATGGTGGCGCTGTAGCCGGGCCGCTCGGGCAGCAGGTAGCGGCCGCCACGGGTGCGTACCGGGTCGACGAAGTGCTCGTGCAGATGGTCGACGTACTCGATCATCCGCCCGTCCAGGCCGGTGCCCACCCGCAGGTAGTCGAAGATCGCCAGGTGCTGGACGTACTCGCAGAGGCCGACGCCGCCGGCGTGCGGGCAGACCGGCACCCCGAACTTCGCCGCCAGCAGCAGCTCGGCCAGGACCTCGTTGACCCCGCCGACCCGGCACGCGTCGATCTGCATCACGCCGATCGCCTCGGCCTGGAGCAGCTGCTTGAAGATCACCCGGTTGGCCGCCACCTCACCGGTGGCCACCCGGCACCGGCCGTTGGTCAGCTCGTCGACCGCGCGGGCGATCCGGGCATGGCCGAGGATGTCGTCGGCGTGCGTCGGCTCCTCGATCCAGTACGGGTCCACCTCGGCCAGCACGGTCATCGCGGTGATCGCCTCGTCGACGTCCCAGACCTGATTGGCGTCCATCATCAACAGCGCGTCCGGGCCGATCTCAGTCCGGATGATCCGTGCCCGGCGCAGGTCGTCGGCGAGCGGGCCGCCGACCTTCATCTTCATCGCCCGCCAGCCGTCGTCGTACGCCTGCCGGGTCAGCGCCCGCACCTTGTCGTCGGGGTAGCCCAGCCAGCCGACGGAGGTGGTGTACGAAGGGAAACCGATCTGCTTGAGTTCCGCGAGCCGGCCATCCCCTCCGGTTGATCCCTTGTCGAGGATGGCTGCGGCGTCGTCCGGGGTGAGCGCGTCGGTGATGTGCCGGAAGTCGACGCTGGCGACGAGGTCGTCGGTGGGCAGCTCGGCGAGGAACCGCCACATCGGCTTGCCGGCCAGGGTGGCCCGCAGGTCCCAGACAGCGTTGACCAGCGCCCCGGTCGCCATGTGGATGACGCCCTTCTCGGGGCCCAGCCAGCGCAGTTGCACGTCGGCGCTGAGCGAACGCCAGAACGCCACCGGCTCGGCGGCGATCTCTTCGATCGTGCGCCCCAGGACGTGATGGGCGAGCGCGCGGACCGCCGCGCAGGTGATCTCGTTGCCCCGGCCGTTGGTGAAGGTGAAGCCGGCGCCGGTCGGCCCGGCGTCGGTGCCCAGCTCCACGTACGTCGCCGAGTAGTCGCCCCGGTTGACGGCGTCGGAGCCGTCACCCCGCGCGGCGGTCGGGAACCGTACGTCGTGCACCTCGACGGAGGTGATCCGCACCGTCACTGGTCAGCCTCCCCGAAGTTGAAGACCCGCTTGGGCAGCCGGTACGCCAGGTCGACGATGGTCTCGGCCGCCTCGTCCATCCGAAGCCGGTGCTCGGCGACCAGTCGGGCCAGGAAGCCGGCGTCCACCCGGCGGGCCACGTCGTGGCGGACCGGGATGGAGCAGAACGCCCGGGTGTCGTCGACGAACCCGGTGGTGTTGTAGAACCCGGCGGTCTCGGTGACCGTCTCCCGGAACCGGCGCAGCACCTCGGGGGAGTCCAGGAACCACCAGGGCGCGCCGAGCAGCAGCGCCGCGTATCCGCCCGCGAGGGGCGCCAGCTCGCGGGTGAAGGTGTCCTCGTCGAGGGTGTAGAGCACCACCCGCAGCCGGGGGTCGTTGCCGTAGCGGTCCAGCAGTGGGGCGAGCGCGTGCACGTACTCGGTGGCCTGCGGGACGTCCCCGCCGACGTCGCGGCCGTGCCGGGCGTGCAGCCAGCGGTTGTGGTTGCGCATCGCTCCGGGGTGCAGCTGCATGACCAGGCCGTCGTCGAGTGACATCCGGGCGAACTCCATCAGCATGTGCGCTCGGAATGCTTCGGCGTCGGCAGCGTCGGCCTCGCCTCGCCGGCCCCGGTCGTACAGACGCTCGGCCTCCTGCGGGGCCAGGTCCAGGGTGCGGGCGGTGGGGTGGCCGTGGTCCGACGAGGTAGCGCCGGCGGCGATGAACGCGGCCCGGCGCGCCCGCAGCGCCGCCAGGTAGCCGGCGTACGTGCCGGTGTCCTCCCCGGCCAGCTCGCCCAGCCGGTCCACGTTGGTCGACCAGCCGTCGAACTCCATGTCCACCACGTCGTCCGGGCGGAAGGTGGTGACCACCCGCCCGCCCGGCCCGCCCCAGCCGTCGGCGGCGAGCTTGGCGTGCTGCCCGAGGTCGTCCAGCGGAGACTCGGTGGTGGCCAGCACCTCGATGCCGAACCGCTCGAACAGCGCTCGGGGTCGGAAGTCCGGTTCGGCGAGGCGGGCGGCCAGCTCGTCGTAGAGGGTGTCGGCGGTGGCCGGGCCGAGCGGGGTGTGCACCCCGAACACGGTGCGGAAGGTCTGCTCCAGCCAGAGCCGAGACGGGGTGCCCCGGAACAGGTGCCAGTGCGCGGCGAAGCGCCGCCAGATTTTCCGGCCGTCGGTCTCCACCGGGCTGCCGTCGCGGGTGGGCACGCCCAGGTCCGCCGGGGGTACGCCCTGGCTGAGCAGCATCCGGGTCAGGTAGTGGTCGGGCACGATGAGCAGCTGCGCCGGGTCGGGGAACGGCTGGTCCTCGGCGAGCAGGGCCGGGTCGACGTGCCCGTGCGGCGAGATGATGGGTTGCTCCGCGGCGAGGGCGTACAGCTCCCGGGCAAGCGCGCGCTGGCCGGGTTCGGGCGGCAGGAGCAGGTCGGTGTTGTCGAACGTGGGCACGGGGATGGGCTCCTCGTCGGTGGGTCAGCGGGGGGTGAGCAGGTCGGCGACCCGGACCGGTTGACCGGTCTCGAAGGACAGGTTGGCGGCCAGGCCGGTGAGCAGGGCCAGGGCGCCGTCGTCGGCGGTCGCGGCGCGGTCCAGTGGGTCGGCTTGACCCCCGAAGAGCACGCCGGTCATCCGGGCGTCCGCGCCGCCGTGTCCGTGCCGGGTGCGCCCCTCGACGGGGATCTGTCGGGGCGGCTCCCAGAACGGGCGCAGGGTGAGCGTCGCGCCGCCGCCCTCGGCCGGCGCCTCGGCACCGTGCAGCGCGGCGCCCTTGACCGCGCCGGCGGTGCCCCGGTCGACGAAGTCGTTCTCGGTGACCTCCAGCTCCAGCCGGCCCCGGCTGCCGTTGACCATCACCCGATAGCCCTCCCAGGGGGCGTACGCGGTGAGGTGGTAGGTCATCGTGGCGCCGGTGGAGTAGCGGGCGAGCACCGCCATGTCGTCCTCGATGCTCACCCCGGGGGCGAACACGTTGCGGTCGCGCTGGTAGCCGTCGTCGGCCTCCGCGTCGAGGTAGAGCTCACGCAGTCGAGGGTGCCCGTCCAGCCGCAGCGCGAAGGGGTCGTCGACGGCGGCGGGGGAGCCGTGCGCCCGGTCGTAGTCGCGGGCGTAGCCGTGCCGGCGGCCGTCCTCGCCGTAGAAGAAGAGCCGCCCGGCCGCGTACACCTCGACGGGGGTGGCGTCCAGCCACCAGTTGACCAGGTCGAAGTGGTGGCTGGCCTTGTGCACCATCAGCCCGCCGGAGACGGCCTTTTCCCGGTGCCAGCGGCGGAAGTAGTCCGCGCCGTGCCGCACGTCGAGCAGCCACTCGAAGTGCACCGAGCCGATCTCGCCGACAGCGCCGTCGGCGAGCAGTCGGCGTACCTGCTCGTGCAGCGGGTTGTAGCGGTAGTTGAAGGCGACCGTCACCCGACCGCCGGTCTCCGCCACGGCGTCCAGGATCCGCCGGCAGCGGGGCGCGTCCACGGTCATCGGCTTCTCGGTGATGACCTGCCGGCCGGCGCGCAGCGCGGCCACCACGTACTCGTCGTGGGTGACGTCGACGCTGGTGACCAGGACGACGTCGACGCGCTCCTTGTCCAGTATGGCCGCGAAGTCGCCGGCCGGGTACGTGGGCACCGGGCGGTGGCCCAGCTCGGTGAGCCAGCGGTTGTGCGCGTCCATCCGGGCCTGGTTGACGTCGGCGAAGGCGACCAGCTCGGTGGTGTCGGCGTGGTCGAGCACCAGGGCCCGGACGAACATCTCCGCCCGCGCGCCGGTGCCCACGACGGCGTACCGGACCCGGCCGTCCGCTCTCGGTGACATGCGGTCGCCTCCCCGGTGATCCTGCAAAGGTTTGCAGTGAAGTAATCACGGTCGATCCGACGGCGTCAACGACGACGACGTAATCGGCGGTTAATGTCCGTATTTGCGAGGCATTAGGTCACCAGGGGGAGTGCGGACGCAACAAAGCCGTAACCATTCACCGTTGACACTGGAGCAACCGTTTGCATTAATTGGCCACACCCACGTGACCGCCACCACATCGGACGAAGGGGCCGCCGTGCCTGTCACCATCCGGGACGTCGCCCGGGCGTCCGGTGTGCACATCTCCACCGTGTCCCGCACCTTCTCCGCTCCGCACCTGGTCAACCCGGAGACCCGGGTCCGGGTGCTGGCCTGCGCGGAGGATCTGGGCTACCGGCCGAACCGGGCCGCACGAGCCCTGATCACCGGGCGGACGCACAACATCGGGCTGATCATCGCGGACATCGCGAACCCGTTCTTCCCGCCGCTGATCAAGGCGGCGGAGAGCCAGGCCCGGCACCGCGACTACCACGTCTTTGTGGCCGACACCAACGAGGACCCGACCGCGGAAGAGGAGCTGGTCCACGCGCTGGCCAAGCAGGTGGACGGGGTGCTGCTGTGCAGTCCTCGGATGAGCAACAGCCTGATCGAGCAGCTCAGCCGTGAGGTGCCGCTGGTGGTGGTGAATCGCCAGGTGACCGGCCTGCCCTGCGTGCTGATGGACGTCGGGCAGGGCGCCCGGGCGGCGATCGAGCACCTGGTCGGCCTGGGGCACCGCAGCATCGCGTTGCTCGGTGGCCCGCGCAGCTCGTGGACCAACCGGGAGATGCGCCGAGCCGCCGGCGCGGCCGCCCGGGCGGGTGGCGCCGAGCTGACCCTGCTCGGCCCGAACGCGCCGACCGAGACCGGTGGGTCCGCGGTCGCCGAGCAGGTGCGGCGCAGCGGCGTGTCCGCGGTGCTCGCCTACAACGACCTGATGGCGATCGGCCTCATCGAGGGGCTGGACGCGCTCGGGGTCCGGGTGCCGCAGGAGGTGAGCGTCGTCGGGGTCGACGACATCGCCCTGAGCCGGCTCACCCGCCCCAAACTGACGACGGTGGCCACACCCACCGGGGCCGCCGGCCGGACGGCCGTCGACATGCTGCTGCAACAGGACACCGAGTCACCGCGCGGTGCGCGAGGGCTGGGTGCCGGCACAGCGCTCGGCGTCCGTCGTACCACCGCACAGGTAATGCTCCAGACCGACCTGGTCATCCGCGACTCGACCGGCCCGGGCCCGCACGCCCGACCGGCACGTCCCCTGGCCGCGCCGCGTGGCCCGGACCCGCATTGCCCTGCGGGCCCGGGCATCCCGACCGCGGCCACCGGTGACGCCGTCGCCTCCTAATGCCGAGGAGTGAGCGCACATGCACCCCGCAACGCCCCCCACCACTGACGCGTCCGTCGGGCGCAGTCACCGTACCGCGCTGCCTCGGCGGCGCCTGCTGCGTGGCCTGCTCGCCGTGACGGTCGCCGCACCGCTGATGTTCGGCGCCGCCGCCTGCGGCGGAGACGACGACCCCGCCGCCGATCCGAACGCTCCGGTCAAGCTCTCCATCTTCTGGTGGGGCGGCGACGCCCGGGCCAAGCTGACCGAGGACGCGCTGGCTCTCTACACCAAGAAGCACCCGAACGTGACCTTCGAGAAGACCTGGCAGGCCAACCAGGGCTACTTCGACAAGCTGGCCACGCTCACCGCCGGCGGCAACCCGCCGGACCTTTTCCAGATCGACGACAACTACCTGGCCGAGTACGCGGCCCGCAACACCACACTCGACCTGACGTCCTACCAGGAGTCCGGCAAGCTGGACACCTCCAAGTTCCCCAAGAGCCTCTGGCAGTACGGCGTGGTCGACGGCAAGCTAGCCGGGCTGGCCGCCGGGGAGAACACCCAGGGTCTGGTCTACAACAAGACGCTGTTGACCAAGAACAGCCTGCCCGAGCCGACCACCGGGATGTCGTGGGAACAGCACATCGCCTGGGCCGAGGAGGTTGCGAAGAAGACCGGCGTACCCGGCACCCAGGACCCGAGCGCGGACTACAAGGCGCTCTGGGTCTGGCTGCGCCAGCAGGGCAAGGATCTCTACAAGGGCTCCGAACTGGGCTTCACCGCCGAGGATGTGACCAAGTGGTTCGACCTCTGGAAGGGCGCCCGGGACCGCAAAGCCACCCCGACCGCCGACGTCATCCACGAGGGCAACTCCAGTGACGTCACCAAGCAGCTGGTGGTCACGGGCAAGTCGGCGACCTCCTGGGTCTGGGCCAACCAGATGCCGGACCTGAAGAAGAACACCAAGGACGAGTTGGGCGTGATCGCCTACCCCGGTGACCCGAGCGCGCAGTGGGCCCGGGCCTCGATGTACTGGTCGGTGTTCAAGGGCAGCAAGAACAAGGATGTCGCGGTCGACGTGATCAACTTCCTGAACAACGACCAGGAGGCGGTATCGCTGCTCGGCACCGACCGCGGCCTGCCGTCCAACCTGGACCTGCGTCGGGTGGTCAGTGACGACACCACCGACCCGGCCATGAAGCAGTCCATCGCGGTCGAGGCGGAGCTGACCCAGAAGTTCGGCGAGTCGCCGCAGGTGCCGATCAAGGGGCACAGCAAGGTCAAGTCCGAGCTGATCAAGGCCGCCGAGAACGCGCAGTACGGCCGGGCAACCCCCGCCGAGGCCGCCGCCCAGTTCGTGCAGGCGGCCAAGTCCGCCATCGCCTGACCGACCCGCAAGGCGAGGAGAGGAGCAGTTCGTGGCGTTGACCACGGCGCCCGACCCGACCCGACGCGGCCCCGGATCCGCCCGGGCCCATGCCGAGAGGCGTGGGCCCGGACGCCTCCGGCACAGCGAAGGTCTGGCGGGGTACGTCTTCCTGTCGCCGTGGCTCATCGGCCTGATGGGCGTCACGGCGATCCCCATGCTGCTGTCGCTCTACCTGAGCTTCACCAACTACGACATCCTCACCCCGTTCTCCGAGGTGGAGTGGGTGGGGTTGGCCAACTACGAGCGGATGTTCACCGCCGACCCGTCGTACTGGCACGCGGTGCGGGTCACCCTCACCTTCGCGCTGATCGCCGTGCCGCTGAAGCTGGCCGCGGCGCTCGGCGTGGCGTTGCTGCTCAACCGGGCCTGGCGCGGGGTCGGGCTGTTCCGCGGGCTGTTCTACCTGCCGTCACTGCTCGGCGGCAGTGTCGCGCTGGCCATCGTGTGGGTCAACATGTTCAACCGCGACGGCGCGTTCAACTCGCTGCTGGGCCTCTTCGGCATCACGGGCAAACCGTGGGTCAACGACCCGGACTGGGCCCTGGAGACGCTGATGGTGCTGGCCATCTGGCAGTTCGGCGCGCCGATGGTGATCTTCCTGGCCGGGCTCAAGCAGGTGCCCACCGAACTCTACGAGGCCGCCTCGGTCGACGGGGCCGGCCGGTTCCGCCAGTTCCGCAACGTCACCCTGCCGATGCTCTCCCCGGTGATCTTCTTCAACCTGGTGCTGGAGACCATCAACGGCTTCCAGGGCTTCACCGCCGCGTTCGTGCTCAGCAACGGCACGGGCGGCCCGGTCGACTCCACCCTGATGTACACGCTCAACCTCTACATCACCGGCTTCACCGACCTCGAGATGGGCTACGCCTCGGCGATGGCCTGGGTGTTCCTGCTCGCCATCGCGGTGATCACCGCGATCTTGTTCAGCACCGGGCGGTTCTGGGTGCACTACTCCGACGGGGAGGACCGGTGATGGTGACGGTGACCCCGACGGCCGTTGCGCCGACCGGAGCAGCACCGAGCGCGCGCCGACGGCCCGGCGGTCGGCCCGTGCTGCGGCTGCTCATCCTGGTGGCGATCGTCGCCGTGGTGCTCTACCCGCTGATCTGGATGATCGGCACCTCGGTGAAGTCCCAGGAGGAGATCGTCAACAACGTCGGGCTGCTGCCCGAGCGGTTCACCCCGGGCAACTACACCGCCGGGTGGTCCAACTTCGACGTCAGCTTCGGCCGGTTCTTCCTCAACAGCGCCATGGTCAGCCTGCTCACCGTCGTCGGCAACGGGATCTCCTGCCTGCTGGCCGCGTACGCCTTCGCCCGGCTGCGGTTCCGGCTGCGCGGCATGTGGTTCGCCGTCATGATCGGCACGCTGCTGCTGCCCCAGCACGTGCTGATCGTGCCGCAGTACATCCTGTTCCGGACGCTGGGCCTGGTCGGCGGCGAGTGGCCGTACCTGCCGCTGCTGATCCCGCAGTTCCTGGCCACCGAGGCGTTCTTCGTCTTCCTGATGGTGCAGTTCATGCGGGGCGTCCCGCGCGAGCTGGACGAGGCGGCGCGAATCGACGGCGCCGGCCCGTACGGCATCTTCCGGCACATCATCCTGCCGCTGAGCCGACCCGCGCTGGTCACCACGGCGATCTTCTCGTTCATCTGGACCTGGAACGACTTCTTCCGGCAGTTGGTCTTCCTCTCCCAACTGGAGGACTACACCGTGCCGGTCGCGCTGACCCTGTTCATCGACTCGACCAGCCAGAGCGCGGTCGGGCCGATGTTCGCCATGTCGGTGCTGTCGCTGCTGCCGGTCTTCCTGTTCTTCGTCGCGTTCCAGCGGATGCTCGTCGAGGGGATCAACACCAGTGGCATCAAGGGCTGAGCGGGCGGACACCGCCGGGCGACGGGACTGGCGCGACGTCGTCCGGGACGCCGCCGACCTGGCGCTGCTCGGCATCCTGCTGGTGCTGGCGGCGGCACCCCTGCTGACCGTCGCCGCGGCGGCGGGCACCGCCAGCGCGGCGGTGCACGATTGGACCCGTACCGGCACGTGGCCGATGGCGCGGACGACCCTGCGCCGGTTCGGCCGGTCGGTGCTGCCCGGCATGCCGGTCAGCCTGCTCGCGCTCGCCGCCGCCGGACTGCTCGCCGCCGATCTGGCGGCGCTGGCCACCGGCCGGGTGCCGGGCGGCCCGCCGGCGCTGCTGGTGACCGCGCTGGTCGCGGCCGGCCTGGCCGGGTACGCCGGGCTGGTCGTCGTCGAGGTGGGCGGCAACGGGGGCGGGCGGTGGCGGGCCGCGGCCCGGTCCGCCGCCCGCGCCTGCCTCGACGCGCCCATCCGCTGGGCCGCGCTCACCGGGGTGACCGCGCTGGCCGGGCTGCTCGCCGTCCTGATCACCCCGGTCGCGGTGCCGGTCCTCGCCGGCTACACCGTGGCCGCCCTGCACGCCGTCGCCGGCCGCCGGCCGGTTCCCGCCCATCCGGAGCTGCCGTGAGCGCCGGGCACGATCCCGCGCGGCTGCTGGTCGACGGAACGGAGGTGGCCCGGTACGTGGTCGACCCGGCGCTGGACGCGCGGCACGGTCCACGGCCGTATCTGCACCCGGTACGCACCCTGGGCGGCACGGTCGTCACCGACGCGCTGCCCGCCGACCACGTGTGGCACCTCGGCGCCTCCCTCGCCGTGCAGGACGTCAACGGCAGCAACCTCTGGGGAGGGCGCACCTACGTGCGCGACGTCGGCTACACCTGGCGCGACGACCACGGGCGGATCGCGCACACCGGCTGGTCGGAGCGGGCCGCCGACCGGCTGGAACACCGGCTGGAGTGGCGCGACCCGCACGGCCAGGTGCTGCTGACCGAGCGTCGGCGCCTCGCCGCGTCGATGCTCGCACCGGAGGTCTGGCGGCTCGACCTGGACACCGCTCTCACCGCCCCCGCCGATCGGGAGGTGTGCCTGGGCAGCCCGGCCACCAACGGTCGCCCCGGTGGGGCCGGCTACGGCGGGTTCTTCTGGCGGGCCGCCGCCGACGGCGAACCGGTCGTGTTCACCGCCGACGCCATCGCGGAGGAGGCGGTCAACGGCAGCGCGGCGCCGTGGGTCGCGTTGACCGGCACCGGGCCGGGCGGTGGGGCGTACACCCTGGTCTTCGCGGGTCTCGGCCCGGGCGACCGGTGGTTCGTGCGGACCGCGATGTATCCGGGGGTCTGCGTGGCGTTCGCGTTCGATCGCCCGGCCGTGGTGCCGGCCGGCGGGACCCGGCACGGCCGGTACCCGGTGTGGGTCATCGACGGGACACTCGACCGGGACGGGGCCGCCGCCCTGGTCGGCGCGGGGACGTGACGGCGGAGACGGTCAGCGGGAGCGGTCGGTCAGCGTGCGGACGGCCGCCTGGTACGCGCCCTGGGTGTGGTACGGCCAGTGCCGCTCGATCGGCGGTGGCACGGTGTCCGTCGGGTCGACGGTCAGGCTGCGGGGATCGCGGAGCCGGATGTCGACGTCGCCGGCCGCCGCGACGTCGCCGGCCGGCGGCGCCCCCGCGTCAGGGGGAAAGATCGGCCCGCCGATCGGGTCGGTGTCCCGCCACAGGTTGCGCCAGCGCCACCCGATCCGCTCGCCCAGATCACAGAGGGTCTGCGGTCCCAGGTACGCGGGGTAGAGCCGTGCGTAGGTGCGCCGCAGCGGCGAGCCGTAGGTCAGTAGCGATACCCGGGCCAGCGCGGACGGCGGTAGTTGCAGGACGGTGGCGGCGGCCAGAGCCGAGCCGTGGCTGTGCCCGGAGAGGATCACCGGCCCGTGCGCGGTGAGCCCGGTGACGCGCTTCGCCAACTCCGGGACGGCGCGGGCGGCGTAGCAGGGCGGCGCGAACGGATGAACCGTGCGGGGCCAGAAGGTGCCGAGGTCCCACAGCACCGCCACGACCCGCCGGGTCTGCGACGACCGGTACGCGCGGAAGCCGAGGATCAGGAGGCCGATCACCAGCAGGCTGATCACCCAGACACCCGCGTCGGTCACATACGCCGTCAGCAGGGCCACCGCGCCTCCGTTCCCACCGACGTGGGCGGCGAGTTGGGTGGGGCCGATCCCGATCACGTCGAGGGCGACGGTCGCCAACCCGAGCGACGCGATCAGCAGGAAGGCGATCAGCATCGGTCCCAGTTCCTCGGTGACCCGGGACCGGGCGATGGTCTCCCGGACCATCCGTAGCCGGTGCGCGTCGTCCGACGGTACGTCCGGGTAGTCCCGCTCGACGACACGTGTCGCCATCCGCCGTCGTCGCCGTCGGCTGAACAGGAGGGTCGCCGAGGTGACGGCCGCGCCGATGAGCAGCGCGGCGAGCCCGGCGAGCGCCGCCCACCAGTAGGCGACCGGCGGCTCCAGCGGGCCGACGGTCGGCGGGTTGGGCCGGATCGGGTCGGGAATGTCGCCGTGGTCGAGGGCGTCGGCGACCCGGTAGACCAGGGTGGCGGTGAACGCCGCACCGACGCTCACCGCGGCCGCCGCCATGATCGGGGCGCCGAGCCCGCGCAGGAACGGGCGGTCGGTGCGGACCTCACGCTGGCGGACGTACGTGACGACGGTGAGCACGACGAGCAGGACGCCCTGCGCGGCGACCACCCCGGCGGCGGCGCTCTCGTACCCGGGCAGTGTGCCCGAGCCCGACGGTGCCGCACCGGCGAGCACGGCCGAGCCGAGGCACAGCACGCTCACCGCCACGGTGGCCGCCCACAGCGGGAGCAGGACCCGCCGGGCACCAGCCGAGGTGGGCGGCGTGGGCAGGCAGAGCAGGACCACGCAGAACGCGAGCAGCCCGCCCGCTGCCACGAACAGCGCGACGTGTCCCGGTGTGGCCCCGCCCGATGAGATGCCTCCGAGCAGGCTGAGGTTCAGCGTGCCGACGCCGAGCGCCACGTGGATCTGGCGCAGCCACCCGATCGTCTGCTCGTGCCAGAAACCCGCGTCGGCGAGGCCCTCGACCCGGCCGTCGGAGGGCGGCGGCGCCGCCGGTGGATTGAACCCTTCGAGCGCCCGCGCCGACCGGATGCTGATCGCCCAGACGACCCGCAGCGCGAGCAGGGGGACGACCGACAACAGCGCCAGCCGGGGGCCGGACGGCAGCGCGTACAGCCAGGCCAGGTAGGGACGGCTGGCTCGGCAGCCGGGGTACGGCACGCACTGCCAGCCGACCAGGTCCAGCGTGACGCCCGTGATCGCCAGCACGAACGTGGCGGTGAGGGTGCCGGCGAGCAGACGGCACAGCACGCTGAGCAGCGCCCACCGGTCACGCCCCGGGGGGCGCAGCCAGATCGCGAGGTTACCCAGCATGAAGGGCAGCAACAGCAGCATCGAGGCCGTCCGGACCGCCGCGCCTGCGGTCAGGGAACCCCAGCGGTACGCCTCGACGGCGACCCCGGCGGTGGCCCCGCCGGCGGTGCCGCTCCCCGCCCGGGGCCGGAAGAAACCCGCGTGCGTGTCACCGGCGACGCGGACCACGATCGGGTGGTCGAGGATCCGTTCCGCGGTCACCCCGGAGATGCCGTGTACGCGCAACTCCACCGCGTCGCATCCCGGCGTCCTGTCCACGCCGTCAGGGTCACAGACAATCCGCCGGGCCGTTGCCGATACCGCGAACGTCAGCGGGCGGGCAGGGCTGCGGTCACCCGGACGGCCTTGACGATCGCGGGGATCGAACCGATCAGCAGTACCAGCCCCCAGATGATGGCGACGATGGCGAAGACCACCGCCGCGACGTCGTCGACGATGCTGACCAGGATCACCGGCACCAGGTTGTGCAGGAACTCCAGCACGACCGTGCACAGCAGGGTGGTGAGCATCAGCAGGACGAGGCCCTTGTTCTGCAGGAAGCGCGGCTGGGCCAGCACCAGCAGCCCGGCCCAGACCAGCTTCAGCAGCAGCACCAAGCCCAACAGCACCGCCGCCTCGCCGACCGGGAAGAACCCCCACAGGGCCAGGTAGGCCAGCGTGCCGAACGGCGCGGCCAGGAACAGCGACACCATGATCATCAGTTCCACGAACGCGATGAGCAACGCGATCAGCCCGACGATGATCAGGATGATCGAGAAGATCAGGCTGGCGACACCCTGCACCCGGCCCTGAATCCGTTCGGGCAGCAGCAGACCCAGACAGAACAGCCCGGTGCTCCAGACCGCCACCGCGTCCATCAACGCCAGGTAGCCGGTGCCCCGACCGGACGGCTCACTGACCCCGGACACGTCGTCGAGCTCGACGTCCAGCGCGCCGGCGCTGTCCGACAGCGCCGCGCTGGCGTCGGCGCCCCCGAGCAGCAGCCCGGCGCCCAGCTCCACCCCGATCGCCAGGACGATGGCGAGCATCGCCAGCAGCAGGAACGGCTTGCGCAGGTCACCCACGTCGGCACCTTCCTCTCGGATCAGGACGCGGCCACGGTGACCGTGCAGCCACCCAGGCCCGGGCAGATCACGGCCACCTCGGTGGCCTCGTCGACGGCGACCTTCGCCACCGCGCCGGTGCCGTCCGACGCCGGCTCGACCTCGTCGCGGATGGTGAGGTCCGCGTCGCCGGGCGCCGACGCGACGACCGTGAACGGCTGCGCGCTGCGCAGCACCAGGGTGCGCAGTCCGCCCGGGTCGGCGACCCGCACCAGACAACTGCCGGAGAAGACCAGCCGGCCGGTCTGCTCGGCGCAGTCGGCGCTGACCGTGGCCGGGTCCACCGCGGAACGCTCGCCGCCCAGCGCACCCAGCCGGTCGACCAGCCCGTGCCGGGCCCCCGGATCACCCCGGTCGTCGCGGCCCGTGCCGACCGCGCCCACGAACAGCGCCACCAGCAGGACGGCGAGCAGCCCCAGCAGCGCCTTCTGCCGGCCGCTCATCGCGCGGCGGCCGGCGGCGCGACCTCGCTGAACCGGATCTCGTCGACGCCCGCGAAGTAGCGGTTGGTGCCCTGCGTCTTGCCCACCACGACCAACGTGACGCGGTGCGGGCCCTTGGTCAGCCGGACCGTGCCGACGTCCAGGAACTCCGTCTTCTGCACCGTCGGCGTGAAACCGAGGAACGCCCCGCCGATCTGGGTGCCGTCGATGGAGAAGACGGTGTTGGCGTAGTCGAACGAGGTGGTGCGTACCGCCGCGAAGCGCCAGGTGGCATCCGCCGGAATCTGCACCGTCACGGTCACCTGGTCGCCGATGGCCAACCCCTGGAAGAACAGCTGTTTGCCGCCCGACCAGGTCACGCCGCAGCAGTTCGGTTGCGCCACCACGGCTGCCCCGCTCGTCCGCGGCGACTCCACCACCGCCGCGTCCACCAGGCTCTCCGCCTCGACGGTGACCACCCGCGGCTCGCCGGGGGCCGGCTCGCCGCCACGGGTCAGCAGCACCACCCCCACGGTCACCACCACCAGCACCAGCGCCGCCGCGGCCGCGATCCACGGCCAGGGCGTCCGCTTCGGCGGGGCGACGGCCCGCACCTCGTAGGTGACCCGGCCGCTCGAGCGGGAACTCTCCTCCGGCGCGGTGTTCGCCGAGTACGCGAACCCGGTCATGTCGTAGCGCCGGGGCGGGGTGCCCGGCGGCACGGCGAGCTTGACCAGGAACGAGACGGAGCCCTGCCCGGGTACCACCCGCTGCGGCTCGGTCACCGTGAACCAGGACCGCTGGGATCCGTCGCCGGGCGCCACGTCGAACACCACCGTGTCCGGCGCGTTGCCCGGGTTGGAGACGGTGAAGGTCAGCTCGCCGCTGTTGCGCGGGTCGAGGGTGAACTGTTCGGCGGCGGCGACGACCGCCCATTCGGTGGTCATGACGACTCCTCTGCGACGACGACTGCGACGACGATCTCGGCGGTGGTCGAGGCGGGCTTCTCCGCCTCGACGATGCGGGTGATGACGGCGAGCTGGTCCGCGGCGGCCGCCGGCACCCGCACCACGACGTGGAACGGCTGCTCCGCTGGCTCGTCGATCGCGAAACCGCGCAGCCCGGTGGCCAGTTCAAGGGCCCTGCACATCCCGTACGGGGTGCCGCGCCACCGGGCCAGCAGCGCGCCGTTGGCCACCAGGTCCCGCAACCGGCCCACCGGCAGCGGCAGCGGGGCGTCCGGGCGGGGCGAGGCCACCACGTGATCCATCGCCACCCAGCGGGTCAGCTGCACGACCAGCCCGTCCGGTGCCCGGTACGGGTCGAACAGGGCGTCCACCTCGGCGAGGATCGCCTCGTCCGGGGCGTGCAGCCCCTCCATCACCTCCAGCAGCGCCCACAGGACACTGCCCGGCACGCACGCCCGCTGGTACGCGGCGGGCAGCAGCCGCTCAATCGCCGAGCGTCGCATCCTGCCGCACCACCTCGATGTCGTGCTCGCCGGAGCAGAGCAGCCAGGTGTCGGGGACGGTCACCACGTCGGCGGTGGCCTGGTTGGCGCTGGCGGTCCAGTCCACCGCGCTGGCGCTGCGGTACACGCCGCGCTCGCCGCCGGCCAGGATCAGCCGCTCCGCCGGCTGGTTGTCGGCGCCGGCCGCTCCGCTGCCGGCGGCATGGCCGCTCACCGCGATGGCGTCCACCGGTACGAACCGGGTCCGGTCGCGCAGCGGCAACCCGCAGTTGACCGACACCGACTGCCACTGCGGCTGCGCGGCCAGCGTGTCCAGCCGCAGCACGCCGCCGCTCTGCGTGGCCGCCACCGCCAGCGAGCCGGCGAACGCGAGATCCCGACAGGTGCCGCCGATCCAGCCGGCCTGCACCGACTGCCACTGCACGTCCGACTCGAACAGCCGGGTGCGGTGACAGCCCTGGCCCGGCTTCTTCGGGTCCGGTTCGCCGGCGCCGCTCCACAGCAGCGTGGCCGGGCCGTCGTACTGCACCGCCAGCACCCGGTTGTCCACATTGGAGAGACCGACGTGGGCGAAGCTGCCCGGCCGGCCACCGGCCGTCGACAGGTACACCCCGAAACCGGCCTGCGCGGCCACCGCCACGCCCGGTGCGCCCCGCTCGGAGACGAACGCGCGCACCGCGTAGAACCCCCGGTCGGCGTCGGACGGGTCGACGAGGATCTGCAACGGCACCGCGCCGGGCAGCAGGGACACCTCGTACAGGCCGGTGTCGGTCGCCACCAGCAGCGCACCCGCGCCGTCGCGATCCAGCCAGGCCACGTCGGAGATCCGCGAATCCAGGTCGGTCAGCAGTGACCACGTCTCGCCGAGGTCGGTGCTCAGGTGCACCCGGGAGCCGCCGGAGGCACGCAGTGTCACCACGGCCACCGAGCCGGGACGCGGCACGATGCCCGGCCGCGTCGGCGCCGGGGCGGGCGCCACCCGCAGCACCGTCTCGCCGTCGAAGCGGCCGGTCGGCTCCCAACCCGCACCCGCGTTGCTGGAGCGGAACACCACCGGGCCCCGCCCGGCGTACCAGGTGCGGGGCTGGTACTGGTCGACGGCGAGGGCTCGCACCTCGGCGTCGGGCGCCTCGTCGACCACGAACCGCACCGACTCGACGTAACGCACGCCCGGCTCGGCGTGCTCCAGCAGCCGGTACACGTTGGACGCCCGCAGCGGCTCGCCGAACGGCCAGCCGGTCGGGTTGAGCGCGGTGGGCAGCGGGCTCAGCGTCTGGCGCAGCCGGTCGTGGATCCGCCGGCGGACCGCGTCAACGTCCTCCTCCCGCCGGACCACCACCCGGGCCCGCACCGACACCGCCTTGAATCGTGCCCAGGTCGCCCGGGACCGGATACCGACCATCCGCCGCTGTTCCAGGTCCGCCTCCACCCGGCGCCGCGCCTCGGGCACCTCGTGCTCGCGCAGCACCGCCACCGGCAGCCGGCCACCCGGCCGGGCCTCCGCCGGCACGTACGGCACCAGCACCACCTCGACCTCGCCCGGCCGGGCGAAGCTGTACACGGCGGCGCGGGTGAACGCCCGGGCCCGGGCCACCGCGCCGGAGCTGGTGGCCAGCACCTCGAAGTCGCGGGCGGTGACCGCGCGCTGCTGGGCGAAGAACTCGTACGGGCCGCGCAGCAGCACCGACTCCAGCGCCTCCATCTCCCGGCCGCCGGCCGCCGGCGCGGGATTGTCGACGCGTATCCCGGGCAGCGGGTCGCGCAGGCTGGTCAGCGTGCCGGCGGCCACGTTGCCGGTAGGCCCGCCGCCGGCCCGGTACCAGAGCCGGATCTGCCGTCCGGCCGGCGGGACCGCGGCCACGGTCACCGGCGACCGCGCCGGGCCACCCGGTGCGGCCGGGGGGTCGGCGGGAGCGGTCGGGTCGGTCGGCGCGGGATCGCCGGGGGTCGCCGGGTGGGCCGGTCCGGCCGCGGGCCGCAGGTCGAGCGCCGGGGCGAAGGTGACCGTCCCCGAGCAGCGGTCCACCAGGTACACCTTGGCCTGCGGGCCGACCCCGGCGAAGCTGTCCACCGGCCGCCAGATCTCGAACGTGCGGCCGTCATGCTCGCGCGCCGCCGCGCCCAGCTCCACGGTGCCGGCCGGCACCTCCACCCCGAGCAGCAGGTCCAGTGGCTCGGCGGTGTGCGCGAGCGGGGCCCGGGCCGCCCGCAGCACCTGGCCCGACTGACCGGTGCCGGTGCCGAGCAGCTCCGCCTCGACCGGCTCGCAGTGGTGCATCCGCACAGTCACCGAGGTCTCTCCGGCGGGCAGCAGCGCCGGCTCGGTGGTGACGAACACGACCGGCCGGGGGTCGGCGCCGCGAGCCGCCGCGACCCGCAGGCCGGCCGGGATCCGCACCGCGCCCCGGTCGGTGCCGCTGCGGGTGAACCGGACGTCCGCCCAGGCCGCGGTGGGCGCGTGCCGGGCCACCCCGAGCAGGTTCAGGAAGGAGACGTACGCCTTCTCCGGCAACTGGTTAAGCCGGTAGATCATCACCTCGGTGAGGTGCGCGAACGCCTCCACCAGCGCCATGCCCGGGTCGTGCGCCGACAGGTCGGTCCAGGCCGGACAGGACTGGCGGATCCGCTCGCGGGCCTCGGTGACCAGATCGAGGAACGCGCGGTCGTCCAGGTGCGGCACGGGCAGCGTCATGACGGTCCTCCCGGTGCCGGTTCGTCGATCGGGAGCAGGTCCACGGAGAAGACCAGCTGCCCGGGGGTCAGGCTGGCCCGCACCCGGTAGTCCAGCCGGATCACCAGCCGCCACGCGTCGTCCGGATCCGGCCCGGCGTCCACGTCGATCACCTCGACCCGGGGCTCCCAGCGGGCGATCGCCTGCCGCACGTAGTGGATGGCCAGCCCGGCGGTCGTGTCGTCGTTGGGCGCGAAGATCAGCCGATGCAACCGGGAGCCGTACCCGGGCCGCATCAGCCGCTCGCCCGGCGTGGTCGACAACAGCAGGAACAGCGCCTGGCGTACGGTCTCGTCGCCCTCGGTCATGGCCAGGCCACCGGCCGCGGTGAGCGCCAGGCCGCCGCTGCGCCCCGCGTCGAAGCCGGCGCCGACGAAGCGGAAGGCCCTCACCGGTCCGCCCCCAGGAACCGCTGGCGCGGGTCGCGCACCGTGTGATGGACCGCGTTGGGCGGCGTCCCGTTGGTGAACCCCTCCAGGTGGGACAGCACCACCCGCTGCCCGTCGACCCGCAGCCAGTCGCTGTAGCCGACGCGCAGGCTCTCCGTCGTGGTGCACGGCTTGATGGTCGGGCCGTAGTTCGGGCAGGCGATGATCTTCCGTCCCTCTGGGTCGTCGTCCACCAGCACCGGCACGCCGGTGACGGTCACCCACCGCTGCGAGGGCCGGTTCTCGACCCGGCCGTCGTGGTCGCAGGTGATCACCGAGTCGCGGTGGATCCAGCGCATCAGCCGCCTCCTTCGTGGTGTGCGCGGGCGAGCGCGCGGGCCCGCTCCGCCGCGGTGGTCGGGTCCTCGGTCGACTCGGCGTGCAGGAAGTCCACGCTGCGGGCCCGGACCACCATGGCCCGGCCGGGAGCGGAGATCACCAGGTCGGTCGCCGCGTGCAGGGTGGCCAGGTCGGGGGTCAGCTCCAGCCAGCTGCCGCCCTCGGTGGCCAGCCGCAGGCTGCGCTGGACGTCGTCGACGACGATCGACTGCCCTCCGGCGGTACGCAGCGTCCAGCGCCGGGCCCGGCCGTCGTCGATGCCCGCGTCGTACGGCTCGACGGCCCCGAACAGCGAGCCGAGCACGATGCCGGAGGCCGGCTCGCCGCCGGGCAGCACCACCAGCACGGTGTCGTCGGGGTCGGGGAGCGCGACGAGGCCCTTGCCCCGTCCGGCTCCGGGACAGAGCACGCCGAGCCACCCGGCGTCCAGGTCCCCGTACGCCGGCAGGGTCAGCCGGACCCGGCCCAGCCCGTCCGGGTCGGCGACGTCGGTGACCGTCCCGAGCGTGACCACCGCCCCGGCGGTCGACGCGGTGGGCGGCGCGGCCGGTGGCACGGTGGAGAACCGGGTCAGGTGCCCGTTGCCGTCCACGGTGTGCACCACCTCGGTCAGCACGTACACCCCGGCGACCGGGTCGGGCACGCCGGTCAGGTCGATCCGCCGGCCGGGCCGCAGCGCCGGATCGCCCTCGGCCACCCCCTCGGCGGTGACCAGCGCGGCGGCGCGGGTGTCCAGCCGCGCCTGGGCCAACGCGGCCAGCTCGTCGTCGCTGCGGCCGGGCTGGTCGACCGCCGTGCGTACCCCGTCCGCGCCCACGTCCGCCGGGTCCGGCCGGTCACCGGCCGGTCGGCCGCAGCGCGCATCGTCGGCCTGCTGGCTGATCGGTTCGGCCCGCTGGGGATGCCAGCCCAGCGCCGCGTTGGCGCCGCTGGCCTGGTCCAGGTTGGTGGCCAGCCGCAGGGTGTGCACGCCCGCGCCGAGGGCCAACGCGACCGGTTGCCCGTATCCGGCGAGGGTGATCAGCCGGACCCCGTCACCGTCGGCGGCCAGGTGCAGCCCGGCCCGGCCGGTCACCTCGCGCAGCAGCTCCAGATCGCTGTGCCGGTGCTGGAGCAGCCGCTCCAGCCGCGGCCCGTCGGTCTCCGCCGTCACCGTCAGCCCGACCTCGCCGCACAGCTCCCGGGCCAGCTCGGCGGCGGTCACCGAGGTGAACACCCGCAGATCCTGTCGCTTGCGCAGCCGGTGCAGCGCGTCGTACGCCCGCAGGCGCAGCACCGCCGCGCCGTCGGCGGCGTACTCGACCTCCACGCAGGTGACCTCCCCGGTGAACAGCGCGTCGGGGTGATCGGCGAGCCGCACGTCGAGTGCCGTGCCGGGGCGCACCGCGGGGTCGAACGCGCCGCTCCCAGCGGTGGTGGCCAGCACCAGCTCGGCCTGGGTGGGCTGGTCGAGCCGGGCGGCCACCCGCAGCGAGCAGACCCGCTGGCGGGCCGCGCCGGCCAGCTCGGCGCCGTCGAGCAGGACGGTCAGCGCCCGGGGCGCGACGCTGGTCACGGCGCACCGCCCGGCCCGGTGCCGCCCGGTCCGGTGCTGCCCGGGCTGCTGCCGCCCGGGCTGGCGCTGCCCGGGCTGCTGCCGGTCGGTGCTGGGCCGGGCGGCGTCGTTCCGGTCGCCGCCGCCCAGGCCGCTGGCGCGGTGGCGACCGAGGCGCCCACGAACGACGCGCCGGCACCCACCGCTCGGGCCATCCCGGCCACCGCCCCGACCAGCGTCGACCCGCCGGTCGGGGAGCCGCCGGTCGGGGAGCCGGCCGGCGGGACGGCCAGGGTGGTGCCGGCCGGCACGGCCAGCGGATCGGTGATCCGGTTGTGCTCGGCCAGCAACCGCCAGCGCAGCGGTGAGCCGAGCGCGTCGTTGGCCAGCAGATCGAAGCGCACCCCGGAGCGTCCGGGCTCGGCGGCGCCGTCACCGGCGGCGACCACCGCGCTGCCCGGGGCGGCGGTCGGGGTGCTCGCCGCGGCCAGCTCCTCGGCGAAGCCGGCCTCCGCCTGATCGGCCGTCTCGGCGGCCCGGACCAGCTTCAGCCGTAGCCAGGAGCGTCGCGGCGACCCGGTGCCGGTGAACGCGTCGAACCGTTCGGCCACCGCGATGATCACGCCGGGCACGTTCCAGGTCTTGCCCCAGACAAGCCGGACCAGCGGCGGCCGCAGCCACCCGTGCTCGGCGGTGGAGTTCTCCGCCAGCATCCACAACGGCCGGGTGAGCGCCCGTACGTCACCCGGACGGATCTGCGTCTCCACGAAGTCGACGTCGAAGAGCAGGTCGAGCACCAGCTCGGTCCGGCCGCCGCCGGTGAACACCAGCGGGTCGTCGGCCAGCCCGGCCCCGGTGAGCTGGCCGCCGGCGGCCGCCCGATGGCGTACCCCGGCGAGCCGGGTCACCTGCACGGTCTCCGGGTTGAGCAGGCAGTCCACCCGTTCGCCGGAGGAGTCGATGAGGAAGGCGACGCGCTCCATCAGTCGCCCGCCTGTTCTCGCTCCAGCCGGCCCAGGTCGGTGGCGTCCAGCGCCGTCCCGGGCACCGTCCACAGCAGCCGGTCGTCCGGCAGCGCTGGCCACAGATCACCGGTCACCGTCGACCACCCTCCGCCGACCGGGCCGCGCCCCGACCCGGCGGTCCGCGCTCCACCGATGGCCGCGTCCGGCCCGCCGGTGAACGCCGCCCCGCCGGACAGGTGCCCGGGCCACGCCGGATCGTCCGGCAGGGCCGGCCAGGGCCCGCTGCCGGCCGCGCGGGCCACGTCGAGCGGGCCACCACCCGTCGCGAGCCGCGCACCCACCTGGCCGGTCCGCCCGGCTCGCTCGTCGGCCTCGCCCACGTGCCGATCGCGAGGTACGTCGCCGGCCGCCCAAGTCACGCCCGGCCGCCCCCCTCGACCACGGCCTGTCCCCAGGGCACCCTGGCCGACGTCGAACCCGTCCCCGCCAATGTCGAACCCGTTCCGGCCGGCCTCGAATCCGTCGCCGCGCCTCCCGAGGCGGCTCGTTCCCGCCGAGTGTCCGTTCCCGACCGCCATGGACCGGTCGCTGCCCCGTTCATCCGGCCCACGCTGGAATCCGGCAGCGGATCTTGGAGGGAAAGTGCCCCTGGAGGGGCCGAAATCGTCCAAGATCCGGCCCGACCCGGGGGGCCACGGCGTGGTGGGGTGTTCAGGTCGGACATGTGCGGGGGTGGTGTCCGCGGGTGAGTGGAGTGGGCCAGGGACCGCAGGACGGATCATCGGCCGGGCTGGCGCAACGACTTCCCCCGCCTGTCCAGATCCCGGCGGTCCGTCCCTACCCGAGCCGGCAACGCCGCCGGAAGCAGCCCGTCGCGCCGATCCACCGAGCCCCCAGCTGGCACCCGATCCGGCCGCCGATCCCGCCGGGGTGGTCGACCCTGCTGCCGCACCCGGCCCGTCCGACGAAGCGAACCCACGGCGGAAGCGCAGTCGGGCTGGCGTCGGCCCGCCGGACGTCGGGCCACCCGGCGCCCCGAACTCCATCCCCGCGCCGAACACCCCGGCGGTGCCGGGAGCGCCAGCATCGGCCAGTCCACCAGCTGCCCCTGACCCGCCGTCCCGGACCCTGGACGCACCGGTCGCCCGCCGACCCTCCGGCCCCCCGAACCGGCCGGCGGCACCGGGTTCGCTGAATCCACCGCCGGCTCCGGGCCCGCCGGATCCATCACCCGCACCGGACACTCCGAACACGCCCGCACCAGGACCTCGGAATGAGCTGGCGTCCGGGCCGTCGACGCTGGCCGGACCACTGACCTCAGCAGCGTCATACCTCCCGAACCCACCCGATGGGTCGCCTGTGGACCGGTGACGGTCCGAGCCCGGGACGGGCCCGGTCACCCCACCGCCGGCGCCACGGACCGCATCCTCCCGGCCGTTGTGTTCGTCCGTACCGTCACCGGGCGGGCCGGTCGAGGTGTGCCCGGCCGGCGGCCCGTCGAGGTCCAGGTCCTGCAGCAGACCGGGGGCGTGTGCGGCCACCAGGTCCAACCAGTGCTGGGGTGGCTCCCCGAAGCGGCGTGGCGCATCCGCACGGACGTCCGACGGCCGGTGCCCGGTCGCGCCGGCCGATTCGACGCGCCCGGCCAGGCGTTGCACCGCCCCGGCCGCCGAGCGCAGCCGGCCGGCCAGCCAGCTACGCGGGCGTCGGCGCGGTGGCACCGCCGGTCTCCAACTCCAGGCCCTCGTAGCGCAGGGTCAGCGATGCGATGGCGATTTCGTGGCTGAGCGTGTTGAGGTGCGCCCCGCGCCACCGGGTGGGCCAGGCGTCGATCAGGTTCCACCGCAGCACCTCGGCGGTCCCGACGGAGTCCAGCAGCACCACCGAGACGTTGCGGCGGTTGAGCGTGCCCTGGGCCGTGGCGTGCACCCAGTCCCACAGCTCCCGGGACGCGGTGAGCCCGAAGTGCAGCGTCACCGGCTCGTACTCCGCCTGACCCGGCACCATCCGCATCCGGCCCAGCCCGTGCTCCCGGTACGGCTGGCCGGGGATGTTCACCTCCAGACCGCTCATCTCGGTGAAGTGGCCGTTGGTGACGCCGTTGATGAGCAACCGGAAGTTGTACGCCCGGTACGGGTCGACCGGGGCACCCGGTTGCGGGGTGGCTGTGGTGGGCATGTCGTCAGCCTCCGATCATCTCGGTCTCGGTGCCGCCGGCCCACTGGCTCAGCTTGAACACCACGAATTCGGCGGGCTTGACGACGGCGATGCCGATGTGGGCGATCACCATGCCCGCGTCGCGGACGTCCGGCGGGTTGGTCTCCTCGTCGCACTTGACGAAGAACGCCTCCTCGGGGCTGCGTCCGAGCAGCGCGCCGTCGCGCCACACCCGGGTCAGGAACGCCCCGATGTCGCGCCGGATCGAGCGCCAGAGGGTGAAGTCGTTGGGCTCGAAGACCATCCACCGGGTGCCGTTGGCGATGGCCTGCTCGATGGCGATGCTGAGCCGGCGCACGTTGAGGTAGCGCCATTCGCTGGCCTCGGCGGCGAGCGTACGGGCGCCCCAGACCCGGATGCCCTCACCGGCGAAGTAGCGGATCACGTTGACGCCCTTGGGGTTGAGCACGTCGTGCTCCGGTCGGGTGACCAGGTAGCCCAGGTCGACGGCGCCGCGTACCGGTTCGTTGGCCGGCGCCTTGTGCACGCCGCGCAGCGCGTCGGTGCGGGCCCAGATGCCGGCCAGGTGACCGCTCGGCGGGGTCAGCTCCAGCTCTCCGCTGATCGGGTCGCGTACGCGCAGCCACGGGTAGTAGAAGGCGCCGAACTCCGACTGCCGGGGCCGGTACGCCGCACCCTCGTGCCCGCCCGAGCCACCAGGACCACCCGAGCCGCTGCCCGCGCCGTCGGCAGGCTTGGGGGGCTTGCCGGAGGACGGCGTGGCGACGCGGGTCAACGCGGAGATGTCGTCGATGTCCGGCGCCGGGTCGCAGATCGCCACCATGGTGCGGGTCCGCTCGGCCATGCTCAGCAGCGCCTCGTGCGCCACGACGTCGTTGAAGCCGGGGGCGGCGATGATCGAGATCTCGTCGATCGCCTCCAGCAGTTGCAGGCCGCCGCGCCGCTGCCCGGTGCCGGTGATCGCGCCGCCCTCGCCGACGTTGACCACCCAGCAGCGGGCGCCGCCGTTGTCCAGGAAGCCGAAGACCGCCCGGGCCAGCGCGGTGCTCTCCGCCTGCTCCCCGCCGGCGAAGAGCCGCAGGAACTCGGTCCAGTTGTTGACCGGCACCGCCTTGCCCAGTTGGGCGGAGCGGTCCGGGGCGATGCCGACGAAGGCGGCGATGCTGGTGCTCGCCGGTCCGATCGGTCGGGCGCCACTGGGGACCTCCTCGACGTAGATGCCGGGGGAGAAGTAGCTGGGCATCGGTCCTCCTGTGCGGGTGGGCGTCAGCGGGTCGGTGGCGCGCAGACGATGACGATGTCGGGTTCGGCGGGGTCGACCTCGGCGGTGAGCACGAGCCCGCGCCCGGTCAGCCGGAGCCGGACCGGGCCCGGGTGCTCGGGGTCGTGCGGTACGCCGACGATCAGGAACCGGCCGTCGGGATCGGTGCGGGTGACGGACGACGTGCCGGGCAGCTCGACCCGCATCTCCGCGAGGGGTTGCTCCTCGGGGCCGACGACCCGGCCGGTGAGCGTGCGGGACTCCAGTTGTCTCAGCCGCAGTGGGTGCAGCACCGGCGGCGCGGCCGGGGTCGGGTGATCCACCTGCGTCGGCACGTCGATCAGCAGCCCGGGGCGTGGCGCGGTGCCGAACGCGGTCCACAGCGGCGCCGCACCGGCCTCCAGCACCACCGGGTAGCGACCGTCGCGGGTCGCGGCGGTGAGCACCCGGTCGAGCCGGTCCAGCCCGGCCGGACCGGTCACGCAGAGCAGGTAGCGGACCGTGAACCGGTACGGCTCGCGGACCGCGCCGCTGGAGCGGGTCTGCCGCGCCGGGCGCAGCTCCATCGGCCAGAGGGTGAGCCCGGCGGCGTCGCCGTCGGTACGGGGCGGGCCGATCGGGACGGCTTCCCCGGCCGCGTTGGTCAGCCAGGCGGCCAACTCGGCGGTCGCCGTCTCGATCGGTCCGCGCCCGTCGGTGCTCATCGCGGCGGCGTCCCCTGGATCCGGTACGCGATGGCCTCGTTCCACACGTGCGGGTAGACGCCGATCTCGAAGTACCGGGTGAACCGGTTGATCGGCGCGTTGGTGTGGTCGTGGTAGAGCAGCCACACCGGTGCGATGGTGAACAGCACGTAGTTCGCCAGGACCAGCGGGATGTAGAGCGGGCCGAGCAGGCGACCCTGGAAGATGTGCACGTCCTCGTGCCGCTGGATGCCGGAGCTGGAGCCGGCGCAGACGGTGCCGATGGTGGTGGCGTAGCGGGGCGAGACCCCCTCCACCACGCTGACCCGGCCGCTGCCCTGCGAGGTGGGCCGGTCCAGCGAGTGCCCGAAGAGCAGGTGCACGGCCAGGTAGATGGCCCCGACGACCGTGTTCAGCAGGCTCCAGGTGTGGTCGACGACGAAGAGGAAGACGCCGCGGGCGTCCGCCGCGTACACCCCGGCGGAGGCCACCGCCCAGCCGAAGGCCGCGCCGACCAGCAGGCCCACGACGGCGCCGATCAGCAGGCCGATCGGGCCGCCGACGAGGAGGCCGAACAGGGCGCCGAAGCCGACCTGGACGGCCGCGCTGATGATTCCGAAGATCATGATGTCACTCCTCAGACCCAGGAGCGGAGGATGCGGGGCTCACGACCTTGCGCGAGCTGGGTCGGCGACGCCTGGGTCGCCTGCCGGTTGCCGGGCGGAATCTGGTTGACGCCGAGCGCGGCGGAGAAGATGACCAGCGCGTTGAAGAACGCGATGATCCACTTCTCGCCGCCGGCGTCGTCGGCGAACGCCGCGGTCACGTAGGACAGCAGGAGCGCGATGCCGATGGCGATCCACTTGCGGAGCTTGTCGCCGCTGGGGCCGATCAGCCCGCCGATGACGTTGGTGGCCAGCAGGGTGGCGGCGCTCGCGCCGGCGAGGCTGCCCAGTGCGGCCCAGGTGAAGAGATCGTTCATGGCGATCCCCCTTTTCTGCGATGGTGCGACCGGGATGTGGTGGTGGTGAGGTCCGGTGCTCCCGTGGTGGGAGCACCGGGGCCGGTCGCCGTCGTGGCGGGGCGGCCGGTGCCGGGCGTGGCCGGCGGGGCCGGCCACCGGATGGATCAGCCGGGCCCGGGCGCGCCGGCGGGCGGGCCCGGCGAGGTCGGGCCGGGTGCGGCCGGCGCCGCCGGGCGGCGGCGACGCAGCAGGAACACGCCCACCGCGGCGAGCAGCAGCAGGAGGAGCAACCCGCCGACGATCAGCAGCCAGGGGAACCCGCCTCCGTCGGCGGCGGCGACCGGCGAGGCCGACGGTCGGGGCGGCGCCTCGGCGACGGCCCGCAGCTCGGTCGGCTTGTCCTGGTTGGAGTCCACCTTCCAGCTGACCGACCGGCCGTTGACGGTGCCGTTGGAATCGATCACCCGGCCGGGAAATGTCACCGAGATCTCGAACGACATCAACTTGAGGAAAGCCTGTTGCTGTTGCGGATTCTGCTCGGCCATTTTTCCGCCGTACTTCTTCGGGTCGAGCGGCAACGTGAATCGGTAGAAATCGCCGTCCCGGACCAGTTTGACGCTCTCGCTGTCGAAGGTCGCCAGCGGCGCCTTGCGGTAACTGATCTGGGTGCCGAAGAGATTGCTGTCCTCGTAGCCGGACTCCTCGCCGGGCGGCAGCGCGGGGATGTTCTGGCGCAACTCGGCGATGGCCGCCGGCATGGTCTTGTTCCAGGCGACCAGCCGGGACCTGTGAGCAGTCAGCAGCAGCTGCCCGTCGACTGTGTCGTCGGTGTTGACGGTGAGCCCCATGTTGAGTTGAGCGGCCCAGAATCGGGTGAACACGGGTCGTTCTAGTCCCGGAAATACTGGTAGAACGATATCGGGCGTTGGCGGTGCGTGCCGGACGAGGTCACTGCGCCCTCGACCGTCCTGAATGCAGCCGCTCAGAACGGCGAGAAGGAGGAGACACACCGCGACGCGGAGTGCCTTACCGCGGTTGACTCTCCTGTTCATGCGCTCAGTGTGTGTGATCGCGTTCACCATGAGCAGTCAGCGATCAGTCACAACGCAGTCGCCGATATTACCGGCGTGCTGTCATGTTCGGCCGAGGCCGGCGGCGGCAGAAATGATTACCCTGGAGTTTTGGGCCCATCGCGGTTTTCACGCCGGAGATCCCTCTGTGGGGGAGGCCGGCCGGGGCCGGGGTGCGACAGGCTGGGTGCCCCGTCGACCGGACCCGGGAGCACCACGATGACGCCAGCCCAGCTCCACACCCCGAAGATCGAGCTGCATGTCCACCTGGAGCCCATCGTGGACGCCGAGGAGCGGCTCGGGCTGGCCGGCTGGGCGGACGTGCTCGCCCACCGACGACCCGGCCATCTTCGACATCACCCTGGCCGACGAGTACGCCTTCGCCGGGCGGCTCGGCGTGGACGCCGCGACCGCGTACGCCTCGGCCTGCGCGGAATGCTCGGCGATGCCGCCACCCGCGCGGCTGGTGGCGGTGGGGGAGCGGGCCTACGGGACTCGTCCCGGCGCTACAACCGGTCGCGAAGGCCGTCGATGATCGGACACCTTCCACCGCGCGAGCGCCTACCCGACAGGGCCACCGGCCCGGGTCTACGCTGACTGGATGACGGTGGTCGCGTGCGTGCTGCTGGTGGATCCCGACGGGCAACTGTTGCTGCAACTGCGCGACGGCAACGCCCGCTACCACCCCAACGTGTGGGGGTTGCCCGGCGGGCATGGCGAGGCGGGGGAGACGCCGGAGCAGACCGCCGAGCGGGAGCTGTGGGAGGAGACCGGCCTGCGCGCAGACGGGCCGCTGCGCCCGTTCGCGGTGCAGCCGCTGCCGGAGCTGGAGCGGGTCAAGCACTACTTCATCGGCGGCACCCGGGCCCGGCAGGAGGACGTGGTGCTCGGCGAGGGGGCAGCGATGGTCTTCGTGCCCCGCGACGAGGTGCTCGACGGCCGTCCCTACACACCGGGCACCGTCGAGGTGCTGACCCGGTTCCTCGCCTCACCCAAGTACGCGGGCGCGGCCACCGCCGGCTGAAACGACCGCCGGGACCGGTTCAGCCCCCTGGAGGCCGCCAGTCGGCGTACCGGGCCATGCCCCGAAGTGCCGCCCGGGCCGGGGTGAGCCGCAACGCGGCGTCCCGCACCGCCACGGCGAGGGGGTTGCGGAGCTGCTGGCCGTACCGGCCGGCGCGGAAGGCGGCCCGGGCGATGGCCTGGCTACGGGGACGACGCTGCCGGTCGTACGCCGCCAGGGCGGCCGGCAGCCCCTCGGCGCCGCCGGCGCAGACCGCACCGAGCACGACCGCGTCCTCGATCGCCTGGCCGGCGCCCTGCCCGAGGTTGGGCGTCATCGGGTGGGCGGCGTCGCCGAGCAGCGCCACCCGCCCCCGCACGTAGGAGGGCAGCGGTGTGGCCAGGTGGTGGATGTCGTTGCGCAGCACGACCCCGGGTGGGGTGGCCGCCAGCAGCGCTGGGATGGGCGCGTGCCAGTCGCCGAAGCGTTCCCGGACGACCGCCAACTCGTCCGGGGCGTGGCCGCCGGGCGGGGCGGTGAGCGCGGCGTACCAGTAGACCTGGCCGGCGCCGAGCGGCACCATCCCGAACTCGGCCGCCGGGCCCCAACTGATCGCCGCCGGGACGGGGTCGGGGAACGCGATGGCGGCCCGCCAGGCCGTCGAGCCCGCGTACACCGGGGCGGGGTGTTGCGGCCAGAGCTGAGCGCGCAGCCGGCTGCGCAGGCCGTCGGCGCCGACCACCAGGTCGGCGGCGAGCGTCTGCAGGCCGGCGGGCCCTTGGTAGCGCACCTCGGCGCGGTCCGGGCCGGGCTCGACGTGCTCCACCTCCGCCCGGGTCAACAGCGACGAGGCCGGCAGCGCCTCGCGCAGGATGCGGTGCAGGGTGGCCCGGTGTACGCCGAGCGCCGTGGTGCCCAGCTGGCGGGTCATCTCCGCCGCGTCCACCCGGGACAGCCACCGGCCGTGCCGGTCGCGGATGCCGCCGGGCGCCTCGGCGTGCTCGCCACGGCGCAGGGCCGGGCCGAGGCCGAGTGCGTCCAGCGCGCGCAGCGCGTTCGCCATCAGGGTCAGCCCGGCGCCGACCTCGCGCAGCTCGGCGGCGCGCTCGAGGACGGTGACCCGCCATCCGTGCCGGTGCAGGGCGAGCGCCGCGCTGAGCCCGCCGATCCCGGCGCCGACCACCACCGCGTGCGGGTCGTCCATGTCGACCACCTTTCTACAGTTGTAGAAGAGTGATACTACCTGCGGACCACCGGAAGGGGGAGGTGCGTGACGGCCCGGACGAACCGGATCGCGCTGCTGGCCGACGCGGCCATCGAGCTGATCGCCGACGGCGGCATGCGAGCGCTGACGCACCGGGCGGTGGACGGTCGCGCCGACATGCCGCCCGGCACCACGTCCGCGTACCTGCGGACCCGGCAGGCGCTGATCGAGGCGGTGGTGGGACGGCTCGCCGAACGGGACCGGGCCGACCTGGAGGTGTACGACCTGCCGACCGGCCCGCCACCCCCGACGCCGGGCCCCCGGCTCGACGGTGACGACCTCGACCGGCTCGCCGCCGGCGTCGCCGAGGTGCTCGACCGCTGGCTGAGCACCGGACGCAGCCGGACCCTGGCCCGCTACGCCTGCCTGCTGGAGGCGGTGCACCGCCCCGAGCTGCGCGGCATCCTGCACCACGGCACCGGCCTGCGGGTCCAGGCCCGCGACCTGCTGACCCGGGCCGGCGCCCCCGACCCCCAGCGGCAGGGCGACCAGTTCGTCGCGTTCGTGGACGGGCTGCTCTTCGACCGGCTGGTCGGCGCCGGCGCGCTCACCGCCCCGGCGCCCGGCAGCCCGGCCAGCCGGGCCGACCTGACCGCCGCCGTTCGCACCCTGCTGCACGCCCTGACCGGCAGCTGACCCCGCTGGCGCGATCAGCCGGCGGTGGCGCCGATCCGGTGCTGGCTCGGGCTGATCCCGCGGACCCGACGAAACGCGGTGCTCAGGGCGTACGGGGTGGCGTAGCCGACCCGCCGGGCCACCGCGCCCAGCGTGGCGTCGGGCTCGCGCAGCAGATCCGCGGCGAGCGTCAGCCGCCACCCGGTCAGGTACGCCATCGGCGGCTCACCGACCAGCTCGGTGAACCGGCGGGCCAGCACCGCCCGGGAGACGCCCACCTCGGCGGCGAGCGCGGCGACCGTCCACCCTCGGGCGGCGTCGTTCTCCAGCAGCCGCATGGCCGGGCCGACCACCGGGTCGCCGGCCGCCCGGTACCAGCCGGGCGCCGCGTCGCCGCGGCCGAACCAGGTACGCAACGCGCCGATCAGCAGCAGGTCCAGCAGCCGGTCCAGCACCGCCGCCTGGCCGGGGGCGTCCCGGGTCACCTCCTGCGCCAGCAGCGGGACCAGCGGACTGCGCCACTCGTCGGCGGGGACCACCAGCAGCGGTGGCAGCGCGCTGAGCAGCCGTCGGCTCACCTCGCCGGGCAACTGGTACGTGCCGGTCAGCAGCACCGTCGATCCGCGTGGGCCGGTGCCCCAGGTGCGTACGCCCAGCGCCATCGACTCGGTCAGCGGCTCGCCGCGCAGGGTGGTGCAGCGCTGACCGGGGTGGATCACCACCTGCGGTGGGGTGGCCGGGTCGTCGGCGACGAGGTAACCGTCCGGCCCGCGCAGCACCGCCACGTCGCCGGGGCGCAGCGCCGCCGCGGCGGCGTCGTCGGGTACGAGCCAGGCGGTGCCGCTGACCAGCGCCACGACGGTGAGCGGCGCCCGGTCCTCGATCCGTAGCGCGTACGGCGGGTCGAGCACCGAGCGGAGTAGGAAGGCGCCCCGGGCCCGGGGACCGTCGAGCAGCCCGGTGAGGGGGTCCATGGCGCGATGGTAGACGATCGCGAGGGGCGCTCCGGCGGCCGCCAGACGCCGGCGCGGTGCCGGTGACCGGGTGCGGGAGGTGGGCGAAGGTGCGGTTCGGGGGGCTGCGGGTCGCCGGGGACCGGCTGCGGCGGGACTGGCGGCCGGTGCTGGAGACGACCGTCGCGGCGACCGTGGCCTGGCTGCTCGCCACCCGGCTGGTCGGGCACCCGCAGCCATTCTTCGCTCCGGCGGCGGCGCTCATCGTCCTCGGCCAGGCCCGGGGACAACGGATCCGGCGGGCCGTCGAGGTCGTCCTCGGTGTCGCCGCCGGGGTGCTGGTCGCGGATCTGGTGGTGCAGGCGCTGGGCCCGGGCACCACCTGGACGGTGTTCACCGTCATCCTGCTCACCATCCTGCTCTCGGCGGCCCTCGGCGCCACCGGTGTGACGTTGGTGCAGGCCGCGGTCTCGGCGCTCTACCTGGTGGTGGTCGCACCGCCGGACGGGTCGCTGGTGCCGTTCCGCTTCGTCGACGCGCTGATCGGCGGCGCGGTCGCGCTCGCCGTCAGCCTGCTGGTCGACGCCCGGCACCCGCTGGCCCCGCTGGTCGCCGAGGTGCGGCGGACCTTCGACGAACTGGCCGGGCTGCTGGACGGGATCGCCGACGCGCTGGATCGTCGCGACGAGCCCGGCGCGGTCGCCGCGCTGGTCCGGGCGCGGGGCATGGACGCCCGGGTCGACGGGTTGCGCGACGGGGTGCTCGCGGCCGGCGAGGCGCTGCGGCTCAACGTGCGCCGGCGCCGGCACATCGGCCGGCTGCGGTCGGTGGACGAGTCGATCCGGCAGATTGACTACGCGGTACGCAACGTCCGCGTGCTGGCCCGCGCCGGGGTGACGCTCAGCCGGCTGCAGTCCCCGGCGCCGCCCGAGCTGGGCGTGGCGCTACGTGCGCTGGCCGAGGCGGTCCGGGAGGCCGGAGCGGCCCTCGCCGCCGACCTGGACGGGCGGGACGAGGCAGCCGACCGGCACGCCAGCCGGGCGGACGAGTCGGCGCTGGCCGCGGTGCGCACCGTCGGACAGCTCTTCGGTCCGACCCAGACCCTCCCACTCGCCATGATCATCGGCCAGGTCCGGGCCACGGCCATCGACCTGTTGCGCGGCGTCAACCCCGACGACGACGTCGCCGTCCTCACCCGGGTGGACGACGCCCTCGGTCTTCCCCCGGTCTGACCCGCACCCGAGCGGTCGGGGTCAGGTGGTCAGCCAGGTGGTGGCGGACCGCCGGATCGACGTGGGCAGTTCGTGGCCGCCGGGGAACTCCTCGTAGGTGACCTCGTAGCCCAGGTCGTGCAGGTGCGGGACGAGCCGGCGGCTGCACATGTCGATCGGCAGGACGCGGTCGTCCACCCCGTGCGCGACGAAGATCCGCGGCCGGCCGTGCGTGGCCGGCGGCGCGGCGAAACCGGGGGAGAAGGCCAGCACCGCGTCGACCAGGTCGCCGTTGGTCAGGCCCAGCGAGAGCGCGTACGAGGCGCCGTCGGAGAACCCGCCGAACGTCACGTCGCGCACCGGGTAGCCGTCGAAGACGCTGGCCAGCAGCTCGTCGATGCGCCGCACGTCCACCCCGAAGCCCCCGGCTATCAGGTCCCAGCTGCTGGCGGCCGCCTGCGGGGCGACCAGCAGCAGGTGGTGCGCGTCCGCGACCGGCAGCAGCAGGTCCAGCCCCTGCCGCGCGGAGCCGCCCGCCCCGTGCAGCAGCACCACCAGCCGGTACGCGGCGTCGTCGGCGGCGGGCTCCGGGGCGTACACCATCGCCAACAGCCCACCGCCGGGGGCGCTCAGCGGCACCAGCCCGGCGGGCGCCGGCGCCACCGGCGGGTGGGCGCGGGCGGTCAACCGGCCGGGGCGGGAAACGCCCGCCGGCTCCTGCCGCGGCGGCCTGAGTTCGGACACGGGTCACCGTTCCTCGCTGTCGGCGGGGTGTGCGCCGCGGTTACCCGGCCCGCCACCGGTTAACCGCCCGCAGTGGGTCAGGTGCCGCCGGCGCGAAGGGCCTGGATCGGGTCAGGCGCTGTCGCGGGCCACCAGGGCGGACGGGAAGAGGGTCACCGGCGCGGTCGGACGACGGTCCAGCACGGCCGTGGCCGCGGCGGTGGCGATCCGGCCCACCGGGTGGCTCGCGGTCGTCAGCGCGGGGGCGGTCATCCCGGCCAGCGGGATGTCGTCGAAGCCGGCCACCGCGACGTCGCCCGGCACCCGCACCCCACCCTCGCGCAGCGCCGCGATCACCCCGAACGCGGTCTCGTCGCTGATCGCGTACACGGCGTCGAGGTCCGGCCAGCGCCGCAACGCCTCGTCGGCCGCCGCCCGGCCGCGCGCCGCGGTGAAGTCACCGGGCAGCACCCGCTCCGGCAGCCCCGCCTGGCGCATCAGCCGGCGGTACGCCTGCACCGGCCGCTGCGAGCACGGCAGCCACCGGGGGCCGGCCACCATGGCGATCCGGCGGCGACCGCCGGCGTACAGGTGGCGCAGCACCTCCTCGGCGCCGGCGGCGTTGTCGACGTCGAACGACGGGACGGTGGCCGAGCCGATGCCGATCGAGGCCACCCGGCCGCGCAGCGACCGGGGCACGGCGTCCAGCAGATCCTCGGTGGTGTTCACCAGCACCACCCCGCACACGCTGCCGTCGCCGGCGAGCTGGTCCAGGCTGTTCGGCTCGCCCAGCGGCAGCCAGTGCAGCGCCACCCCGATGGCGGCCGGCGCGCAGACCCGGGCCGCCGAGCCGACCACCCGGTGCACGTACGGGTCGTCCAGCACCGCCGCGCTGGGCCCGGCGACCGCCACCACCAGCCGTACGCCCCCGCCGCGGACCAGTGCCCGGGCGGCCGGGTTGGGCACGTAGCCGAGCTGGTCGGCGGCCGCGGCGACCCGCTCCCGGGCGGACGGCGAGGCGAACCCGGTCCCGGCGATCACCCGCGACGCCGTGGACCGGGACACCCCGGCGGCCCGCGCGACGTCCTCCAGCGTGGCCGGCCGGTGCGCGGCTGCCGTCATGGTTTCCTCCCCCGACCAGCCGTCCGGCGGACGGACGCCTGCCCGGCATCATGCCCCGGCTGGGCCACCGGCGGTAAGGGCGGTCACCCCGGTTGTGGTGGAAGCGCTCTCAGGTGTGCGATCGTGCCAGGAGATCACCCCGAGAAAGAGGAACCGTCCCCGTGAGCGCCGCCACCAGTCCGCCCGTCCCCCCGGCCACCGCCCCGGCGCCCTCCCGGGCCGTGCGGACCGCCCGCAACGGCGTGGCCGTCGTCTTCACCCTCAACGGGCTGGCGGTCGGCAGCTGGTTCTCCCGGGTGCCGGCGGTCCGCGAGGCGCTGGACCTCTCCGCCGGCCGGCTCGGCCTGCTGCTGCTCGCGATGAGCATCGGCGCGCTGCTCGCCATGCCCACCTCCGGCCTGCTCGCCCAGCGCCTCGGCGCGGCCCGCACCGTGACGCTGGCCACCGTGCTGGTCGCGGTCGGCCTGACCGTCGCCGGGCTGGGTGCCACGGTGGCCGGTTCGGTCGTCGTCGTCGCGGTGGGCCTGGCCGCGTTCGGCTACGGCTCCGGCGCCTGCGACGTGGCGATGAACGTCGAGGGTGCGGCGGTGGAGCGGCGCCTGGGGCGTACCGTCATGCCCCGCTTCCACGCGGCGTGGAGCCTCGGATCGGTGGCGGGCGCGGCACTCGGGGCCGGGGCGGCCCGGTTCGACCTGCCCGTCGGCGCGCATCTCGCCGGTGTGGCGGTGGTGGTGCTGGCCGGCACCGTGCTCGGCGCCCGGTCGTTCCTGCCCCAGCCGGTCGTCGACGAGGCGCAGGGTACGGCGGACGCCAGCCCGCGCGCTCGCCGCCGCGCCCAGCTCGCCGCCTGGCGGGAGCCGCGCACCCTGCTGATCGGGCTCTTCGTGCTGGTGGCGGCGTTCACCGAGGGCAGCGCCAACGACTGGCTGGCAGTGGCCTTCGTCGACGGCCGGGACCTGAGCGAGGCGGCCGGCGCGGTGGTCTTCGGCGTCTTCGTCGTCGGCATGACCCTCGGTCGCACCGCCGGCACGGTCGCGCTGGACCGGTGGGGTCGCGTGCCGGTGCTCACCAGCACCGTCCTGCTCGCCGCGTTTGGCGCGGGCCTGGCCGTGCTGGCCGGCTCGGGGCCGGTCGCCATCGTCGGCGTCGCGCTCTGGGGGCTCGGCGCGTCGCTGGGCTTCCCGGTCGGGATGAGCGCGGCGGCCGACGAGGAGGCGCACGCGCCCGTCCGGGTGAGCGTGGTCGCGGTGATCGGCTACACCGCGTTCCTGGGTGGGCCACCGCTGCTGGGGCTGCTCGGCGACCGGGTCGGCATCCTGCAGGCGCTGCTGGTGGTGCCGTTGCTGCTGCTGCCGACCCTGGCGCTGGTGCCGGTGCTGCGCCCGCCGGGCGCCGCCGGACCGACCTCGCCAGCACAGAAAATCTAACCCGGAACGCCGCCGAGCGGTATCGGGCGCATGGCCGACTGCGCCGCGCGCCCCGGCTGGCTACGGTCGCCCGATGCCAACCGACTTGATCACCGCCGCCGCGGCGGGCAGCTGGACCCTGGGCGACCGCGCCGTGCACCGGATGGGCTTCGGCTCCATGCGGATCACCGCGAACCCGAACCGCGGCCGAGCGATCGCGCTGCTGCGCCGCGCCGTGGAGCTGGGCGTCAACCACATCGACACCGCCGCCTTCTATGTCTCGCCCGGCGGGACCCTGGGGGTTGGCACCGGCCCGGCGCGCTACGCGACCGAGCTGATCCGGGCGGCGCTCGCCCCGTACCCCGAGGATCTGGTGATCACCACCAAGGTCGGCTTCGGGTACGACCCGGTGGGCGGCTTCACCGAGGCGGTCACCCCGGCGCGGTTGCGGGCCCAGGTGGAGGAGAACCTGCGCCGGCTCGGCCTCGACCGCCTGGACGTGGTGAACCTGCGGCTCGGCCGGGGACCGGGCCCGGTGCCGCTGGCCGAGCGTTTCGGCGCCCTGGCCGAGCTGCGCGCCGCCGGGCTGATCCGGCACCTCGGGCTCTCCAACGTCCGGCCCGGGCAGTTGGAGGAGGTGGCGGACATCGCGCCGGTGGTCTGCGTGCAGAACAACTACGGGGTGGACGCCTACCGGGAACAGGACGAGTTCGTCAGGTCCTGCGGCGAGCGGGGGATCGCCTACGTGCCGTTCTTCGCGTTGGCCGGCACCGGCCGGGAGGCGGGCGCGAGCGCCGAGCAGGGCGAGGCCGTGCACGCCGTCGCCCGGGCCCACGGCGTCACCCCGCACCAGGTACGCCTGGCCTGGACCCTGCACCAGGGGCCGCACGTGCTGGCCATTCCCGGCACCGGCGACCCGGCGCACCTCACGGCGAACGTGGCGGCCGCCGCCCTCCACCTGACCCCCGAAGACCTGACCCTGCTCGGCTGACCCCGCCGTCTTCCATGATCACCGGGGGGTGGGGGAGGGGTGGGTCAGTCGCGGAGCCAGACTCGGAGGGGGCCCTGTTGGGTGAAGCCCGCTGTCAGGGCGGGGGTCAGGTCAGGGCCGGATTCGTAGCCGACCAGTGGTACCCGGGGCACGGTGGCGAGGACGCCGTGCCAGATCTCGCGGGGGTCCACCGTGTGGGAGAACAGGTTGGAGACCCCGTACGCGCTGTCGCCGCTGACCACCGCGCCGCCCAGAACCGTGCCCCGGTCGTCGTACCGGGCCAGTATCCGTACCCCGGGGTCGGCCAGCAGTGCCGGCCGGAACAGCGACCCGCCGCCGTGCGCCGCCGCCCAGACGGCGAGTTCCGTCGGCGTGGTGACCGGGGTCAGCGGAGCGCCGGTGGGCGGATCCAGCGGTGGTCGGTGGATCCACTGTGCGTCGAAGAGCACCCGGAAGCCGTACCGGGACAGATCGAGGTCGGCGAAGCTGTCCTTCACCGAGGCGCCGGGCCTGGCGTCGATCCGGGCCAGCAGGGCATCGACGTCGACGCCGGGGCGCAGCGTGACCGCGTCCGGGTACCAGGTTGGGGAGCGGCGGGGGACCGACCAGGCGTCCGCGTCGGTCCGGCCGGCCAGCCCGTGGCTGCCGCAGACCACGTCGCACCATTCGGCGTTGTTACGGGCCGCCGCCTCCCGCACGTCCTTGGGCACGTCCCGCAGCCTAGGGGGCGACGTGTCTAGGGCAGCCGGTCGGTGTAGACCAGATCCATCGTGTCGGTGTGCCCGGACCAGCGGAGTTCGAGTTTCCAGCAACCCGCGTGCGGCATGTCGATGATCGACGGACCCGGACCGCCGGCGACCTCGCGGGTCACCCTGGTGTCGGTGCCGTACAGCGTCGCGGTGATCGCCAGGGCCTTCGGCGACGTCGTCTCGGACGATGTCGAGGCAGGGCGGGAGACCCAGAGGATCTTGTTGTTCGACCCGTCCTGTCTGACCTGAGCGAGCGGGTGAGCGAACAGCACCGCCACGATGTCGCCCTTCGCGCCGAAGACGTGCGGGACCCGGGCGTCCCCGCTGAACCCGGCGTCCGCCCAGTCGGGCAGGGACCCCGTCTCGATCCGCGGGCCGCAACCCGTCGCTGCGGTCGCGGAGGTCGTGCTGGTCGGCGCGTCGACCGGCGTGGCCGACCGGCCGGCCGTCGTGCACGCCGTCAGCAGGAGCACCGACCCCATCAGCAACCTGCCCCATGCACCCATCTCGCCCCTTCCGAATACCTGTCGATGAGTCAGAACGTCCTCGCACCATCAAGACACCGGACGCGCCCGCCAAGTTCCCCGTCCGAGCTTTCCTGGGAGTACGCCTAGTCCAGCGATTCGGCGATCTCGATCGCCTCGGCCCTCGTGAGGTCGCCCTCCAGCCGGTAGCTCGCGTCGGCCCCCTGCCAGATCAGGGTCGAGGCGGCGAGCCGGGCGGTCTCCATCCGGACCTGTCCGGTGCGATCCACGTAGGCCAGGACGTGCGGGCCGCCGACCCAGACGGCGAAGTCGCCGTCGACCTGGACCCACTCCGCTCCCGGCCGGCTGGTTTGCTTGTGGAACGCCAGGTCGAGCCGACCATCGAAGGCGTCGATGCGCAGCGCGCCCCCGTGGTAGAGCAGCGTGGCCACCCGGTAGGCGCCCGTGTCGTCGGGATCGGCGACCAGCACCCGCTCGGGCGGACCGAGCTTCGCCGGTAGGCGGATCGGGAAGCGCACCGCCCGTTGCGCCTCATCCAGGGCCGCGGTTCGCTGCGCGGGCAACGGCGACGGGGTGCCGGTGGGCAGCACCGGGTCGGGCGACGTGACAACGGTGACTCCGGCGAAGCGCAGCAGCCCCGCGACGGCGTCGGCGAGGGCCGCCCGTCCCGGTGGCAGCACCGCCACGAGCAGGGCGACGAGCGCCGCCGCCGCGTAGGCGCGCCACCGACGCCGCCGGGACGGGGGCTCGGTGAGCCGAGCGCGTACGCGCGTGGTCACGTCGGGCGCGTCGGGTGTCTCCAGCCAGGTGGAGAGGCCACGCAGCTCCCTCTCGAGGTCATCCACTCCGGACCTCCTCGCGGTCGAGCAAGCCGCGGAGCTTCGCCAATGCCCGGGACGTCCGCGACTTCACCGTGCCCCGCGGCCAGCCCAACGTCGCCACCGTCTCCTCCTCGCTGAGATCGAGGAAGAACCGGCAGACGATCACCTCACGGTCGCGTACCGGCAGTTGGCGCAGAGCGTCCACCAGCACGGCGCGGCGCTCCCCGGCGAGGACCGCGCCGACCGCGTCGTCCTCGGCGATCTCCGAAGCCGGGTTCGCCGCCGCGGCCCGCAGGACGAGGCCGTCGCGGCGGGTGCGTGACCGGTGCAGGTTGCGGGTCTCGTTGGCGACGATCGCCAGCAGCCACGAGCGGAACGACGACTCCGCCCGGTAGCGGGAGAGCTTTCGGTACCCCTTCACGAAGGCCTCCTGGATGACGTCCTCGGAGTCCGAGCCCGCGCCGAGTAGCACCGCCGTCCGGTACGCGGACGCGGTGTGCCGGGCGACCAGGAGGTCGTACGCCTCCAGGTCACCTGCCCGAGCGCGGGTGACGAGCACGTCGTCGTCCAGGGGTACCTCCGGTTGGGTCACCTTCATGACACCGCTCACGCGCTGCGGGTTCCAGCCGCGGCTCGGTCAGCCCACTCTCACCCGGCGTGCAGCGTATTGCCAGGAAACGGTGGTGCACTGGATGGGCGTCGAGGAGAGGAGTCGGTCATGGGCTGGTTCAGTCGGCGGGCCCGGGGCGCCGAGGCGACCCCCACGAAGCTGGACCGGGAGGCGACCCGGGACGACCTCGCCGCGCTCGAGGCGTTCATCGCCAGCCGGCGGGGGGTGGAGTTCTACCTGGAGCCGGAGACCACCGCCACCGACACCACGGTGGTGGCGATCGCCCACGACGGCGAGTGGATCCGTCGCCGTACCGGCACCCCGCGTGCGGCGGGCGCCATCGCCCGCAAGCACGCGGTGCCGCTGTACGAGGCGGCCCGCACCGGCTACCCGGAACGGATGCGCACCTGGAGCCGTGCCCACCCGGAACGCCACGCCCGGTGAGCGTGGCCGCGTCCGTCGAGGTGGCCGTGAGCCGCCGTCCCACCGGGCGATCGGGGCAGGCCAGAGGACGTGTGCGCACCCTTTGCTCTGCTTACCCGGGCGCAACGAAAAGGCGTCGTCACTGTTGCGCTGGCTGAAGCAGAGCAAAGGACGCGTCGCATTGACCCGGGGCGTTCCGATGCGGCGTCCGAGCACGCCTCAACCGCCAGATATCGATGAGAGTCATTCGCCTGGCCAGGCCGGGGTCGGCGTTGACCGGCGACGGACGGGTGTGGCAGCATTCGCGGCCTGACGGCAGTGAAGGAAGTCGGTGTGATTCCGACGCGGTCCCGCCACTGTCACCGGGGAGCGATCCCCCCTCGTGAGTCACGGCCGCGTGTCTGCGGTTGGAAGGCCGGGGGAGAGCGTCGATTCGGAAGCCAGGATACTTCGGCCGTCGGGATGTACCCCAGGGCGTGGACACCCGAGGAGGACCCGATGACGCACGGCGTCTCTTTCATTGACGGACACCGTCATGATCCGCTCGGCGGGCGCTCCGCCGCACCCACCGCCGCACCCGGCCCCGGTCGTACCGCCTGATGCCGCAGGGAAAGCCGAGCACGGTGCCCGCCGACGGTTTGACCACCCGGCAGCGACGTCACCGGCCGCTGCTGATGGTCCACACCGGACAGATGAAGGGAAAGTCCACCGCCGCCTTCGGGCTGGCGCTGCGGGCGTGGGCAGCCGGCCTGCCGGTCGGGGTGTTCCAGTTCGTCAAGAGCGCCAAGTGGCGGGTGGGGGAGGAGAACGCCTTCCGGGCCCTCGGCGAGGTGCACGAGCGCACCGGTCACGGCGCGCCGGTGGCGTGGCACAAGATGGGCGAGGGCTGGTCCTGGATCCAGCGTGGCGGCGACGCCGATCACGCCGCGGACGCCCTGGAGGGTTGGCGGCAGATCCAACGCGACCTGGCCGCCGAGCGCTACGGGCTGTATGTGCTGGACGAGTTCACCTACCCGATGACGTGGGGCTGGGTGGACGTCGACGAGGTGGTGGCCACCCTGGCCGACCGTCCCGGCTTCCAACACGTGGTCATCACCGGCCGGGACGCCGACCCGCGCCTGGTGGCCGCCGCCGACCTGGTGGCCGAGCTGACCAAGGTCAAGCACCCGATGGACGCCGGCCAGAAGGGCCAGAAGGGCATCGAGTGGTGAGCGCCGCCGCCGAGTCGTGGCCGCTGCCCCGCCCGATGGGCGACGACCGCGCCGGCCCGGACGGCCGCAGCGGTCTCCGCTGGCCGGGAACGGGTCAGCCGGTCAGGGCCCGGGCGAGGACGTAGCCGACGGTCGCGGCGGCGAGCCCGGCGGTCACACTGCCCAGCACGTTGGCCAGCGCGAGGAGCCGGTTGCCGGTCCTGGTCAGCCGCAGCGTCTCGTAGCTGAAGGTGGAGTAGGTGGTCAGCGCGCCGCAGAAGCCGGTGCCGAGCAGCGCGCTGACCGCCGGGCCGGCCGGCAGCCCGACGAGTACGCCGAGCAGCAGCGATCCGAACACGTTGACGGTCAACGTCCCCCACGGGAACGCCGAGTGGTGCCGGGCCTGCACGGCCCGGTCGGTGAGGTAGCGCAGCGGCGCGCCGACGGCCGCCCCGAGCACGATGAGCAGCACGGTCACCGGACGGCCCGCCCGTCGTCGCGGTCCCGGTCGAGCAGTCGAGCGGCGGCGGCGTCACCCAGCCACACCGCGACCAGGGCGCCGAGCACCGTCGCGGCCAGGTACGCCAGCGCGCTGACCGGGGCGCCCGCGACCACCGCCTGCTGCACGTCCACGGCGTAGGTGGAGAAGGTGGTGAACCCGCCGAGCACCCCGACCCCGAGGAACGGGCGGACCAGCGGTCGACCGCCGCCGACGTGCCCGAGCACCGCCATCAGGACGCCGATCAGCAGGCAGCCGGTCAGGTTGATGCCGAAGGTCGCCCACGGGAAACCGGTCCGCGCGTGGGGGAGGGCGTGTTGCAGGCCGGCCCGGGCCAGCGCGCCGAGCACCCCGCCCGCCGCGATCGCCGCGAGCACCGCCGCGGGATGAGCCTTCAGCTCGCCACGGTCGACGGGGACGCGCAGGTCGACGTCGGGGTCGGTACGCGGGTCGAGCGGTCCGGACATGATGCCTCCCCACCAGCACGGTGTCACTGGCAGGGACCGTTGGCGAGCGGCGTCGCGGTTCTCCCGGTGTCCCCGGGACGGCGGGCCCCACCGCCGGGAGCGCTCCTGCTCCGGCGTCAGCATATCGTCCACCCACCGAGCGCCGGGCCGACCGGCGCGGCAGACGCCGGCCGGCGGGGCTGGTGGGTCAGCGCACCCCGGCGACCGCGGCGTCCGTGCCGCCGCGCCACACCGTGCCGACCTCGCTGAAGCCGGCCGCGGTCAGCGCGGCCAGGTGCCAGGAGGCCGGGGGGTTCCACTCGGGGCTGTGCCCGGTCGGGTAGATGGCGTGCCGCTCGGCGACCAGCGGGGCGAGCACCGGATCGGCGCCGGCCCGGTCCCACCAGTCCGACCACGACAGCACGGACCCGGCGGCGTACCGGGCGGCCCGCCGGTCCCGCGCCCGGTCGAGCAGCCGCTTGGTCAGCTCCGGCAGGGTGTCGTCGGGCATGTGGTCGGCGTTGACGAAGATCCCGCCCGGCCGCAGCAGATCGCGGACCTCGCCGTAGAGCCGGCCGAGCCGCTCGGCCGGCAGCCAGTGCAACGCGGTGGCGGTGAGCACGGCGTCGTACTCGTCGTGAGGCAGGGCGGATCGCCATTCGGGGGCGCCGAGGTCGGCGGTGACGACGGTGGCCCGGTCGTTCAGCGAGGCGCGGGCGATGGCCAGCAGCGCCGGGTCGAGGTCCAGCAGGGTCACCTCGGCGGTGGGGAAACGCGTCAACGCCCGCAGCGAGATGGTGCCGGTGCCGCCGGCCAGGTCGAGCACGCGCGGCGGCCGGCCGTCGCGGACCGCGTCGACGGCGTCGAGCATGGCGGCGAACCGGTGCTCCCGGTCCGGTAGGTACGCCTCCTGCTGGCGGTCCCAGCTCTCCTGCCACGCCGACGGATCCGTGATGTAAGGAGTCATATGGATCAGGCTAGTTACCGAACGAGACACTTGTCCAGACCTTGTTGCACATAACTTGCAATTGCGAGAACATGGCAGAGCGATGATCACAGGGGAGCCGGGTCGGTCATCCGCCCGGCCCGGCTCTCCTCTCGCGCGACTGCCGCCGCGGGTCAGGCCGCGGTCGGTGCCAGGTCCGCGTCGGCCGTCGGCGCCCCGCTGCGGCGGGCCAGCCGGAGCGCCCCGAGTAGGACACCGAGGCCGGCCAGGGTGAGCGCGGCGCCGGCCCAGATCGGTGCGGTGTAGCCGAGCCCGGCGGCGATGGTCACCCCGCCGACCCAGGCGCCCAGCGCGTTGCCGAGGTTGAACGCCGCGATGTTCGCGCCCGACGCGAGGGTGGGCGCCTGGTGCGCGTACCGCATGATCCGCATCTGCAGCGGCGGGACGGTCGCGAAGCCGAACGCGCCCATCAGCACCAGCGAGGCGACGGTCAGCACCGGGCTCGACGCGGTCAGGGCGAACCCGACGAGCACCACGGTGAGTACGGCCAGGACGGTGATCAGGGTGCGCGACAGCGACACGTCCGCCGCCCGGCCGCCGAGGAGGTTTCCGACGAAGAGCCCTACGCCGAAGAGGACCAGCAGCCATGGCACCGCGCTGGTGGCGAAGCCGCTGACCTCGGTGAGCGTGTAGGCGATGTAGGTGAACGCGCCGAACATGCCGCCGAAGCCCAGCACGGTGATCACCAGGGAGAGCCAGACCTGCGGGTGGGTGAAGGCCCGCAGTTCGCCGCGCAGCCCACCGGCCGGGCGTTGGGCGTCGACGGTGCCGCGGCCGGGGATGAGCAGGGCCAGCCCGATCAGCGCGACCACCCCGATGCCGGTGATCGCCCAGAACGTCGAACGCCAGCCGACGTGCTGGCCGAGGAGGGTGCCGAAGGGGACGCCGAGCACGTTCGCGATGGTCAGCCCGGCGAACATCAGCGCGATGGCGCCGGCCCGGCGGGCCGGCGCGACCAGTCCGGCGGCCACCACGGCGCCGATGCCGAAGAACGCGCCGTGGCAGAGCGCGGCGACGATCCGGCCGGCCATCATCACGCCGTAGTCGCCGGCGACCGCGGAGAGCAGGTTGCCGATGATGAAGAGCACCATCAGCCCGAGCAGGACCGGTTTGCGGGGCAGTCGGGTGACCGCGGCGGTGAGGGCCACCCCGCCGACGGCCACGCTGAGGGCGTAGCCGGAGATCAGCCAGCCGGCCACCGGCTCGGTGACCGCGAAGTCGGCGGCCACCTCGGGCAGCAGACCCATGATGACGAATTCGGTGAGCCCGATGCCGAAGGCGCCGAGGGCCAGCGCGATCAGGCCGGGCGGCATGGACGTGGGGCGTACGGGCATGGTCTTCCCATCGGGGAGGGGTCAGATATTCGGCGCGTGCAACTACCCGCGCCAACAACGAGATAGTTGCACGCGCTTCATATAGGCGCAAGCGTGGTAGCCTGGGGCCGGTCAGATCACATCCCAGGAGGCCGTCATGGGCATCGCCGACGACGCGGTCGAGATCCGCGCGCAGGGCTGGCGCACCCTCGCCGCCCTGCACGGGCTGATCGAGACGTCCCTGGAGCGGGCGTTGCAGGCCACCCATGACCTGTCCGTCGTCGAGTACACGGTGCTCGACGCGCTCTCCCGACAGGACGGCTGGCACATGCGGATGAGCCAACTCGCCCGCGCCGCCGCGCTCTCCAGCAGCGCGACCACCCGCCTGGTCACCCGTCTGGAACAGCGCGGCCTGCTCACCCGGATCCTCTGCGCCGACGACCGGCGCGGCATCTACACCGAGCTGACCCCGGCCGGCTCCGAGCTGCTCGCTCACGCCAGACCCACCCACGACGAGGTGCTGACGTCCGCACTGGCCGAAGGGGAGGCCACCCCGGAGCTGGCCCCGCTGGTGGCCGCGCTGCACCGCTTGCCCACCGCCCGCTGACTCCACTCCGGGGCGGCGATGGTCGGCCCACCAGGCCGGGCGTACGGTACCCGGAGCCCGGCCGGGCCCGTCGCACGAAGGAGGCAGGCGATGCAGGATCGCACCCCTCGTCCCGAGGAGCTGGAGCCGATCGAGCGCGCCGGCATCGACGAGCTGCGCGCCCTGCAACGCGAGCGGCTGCGCTGGTCGTTGCGGCACGCGTACGACAACGTGCCGCACTACCGTCGGGCGTTCGACGCGGCCGGGGTGCATCCCGACGACTGCCGCGACCTCGACGACCTGGCCCGTTTCCCGTTCACGGGCAAGGCGGAGCTGCGGGACAACTACCCGTTCGGCATGTTCGCCGTGCCCCGCGAGCGGGTCGCCCGGCTGCACGCCTCCTCCGGCACCACCGGCCGGCCGACTGTGGTCGGCTACACCCGCGACGACCTGCGGACCTGGGCCCGGCTGATGGCCCGGTCGATCCGCGCGTCCGGCGGCCGTCCGGGCGACCGCGTGCACGTTGCGTACGGCTACGGGCTGTTCACCGGCGGGCTCGGCGCGCACTACGGGGCCGAGGAGCTGGGCTGCACCGTCATCCCGGTCTCCGGCGGCATGACCGAACGCCAGGTCATGCTGATCCGCGACTTCGAACCCGAGGTCATCATGGTCACGCCCAGCTACATGCTGGCCATCGTGGACGAGATGCAGCGCCAGGGCCTCGACCCCCGGGCGACCTCGCTGCGGGTGGGCATCTTCGGCGCGGAACCGTGGACCGAGGACATGCGCCGGGAGATGGAGCACCGGCTGGACATCCACGCGGTCGACATCTACGGGCTCTCCGAGGTGATGGGCCCGGGTGTGGCCACCGAGTGCGTCGAGACCAAGGACGGGCTGCACCTCTGGGAGGACCACTTCTATCCGGAGATCATCGACCCGCTCACCGGCGCGGTGCTGCCCGACGGCGAGCAGGGCGAGCTGGTGCTCACCTCGCTGACCAAGGAGGCGATGCCGGTCGTCCGCTACCGGACCCGGGACCTGACCCGGCTGCTGCCCGGCACCGCCCGCCCGATGCGCCGGATCGAGAAGATCACCGGCCGGACGGACGACATGATGATCGTGCGCGGGGTGAACCTCTTCCCGACCCAGATCGAGGAGCTGATCCTGCGGACCCCGCAGCTGTCGCCGCACTTCCAGTGCGTACTCGACCGGCAGGGCCGGCTGGACACCCTGACGGTGCGGGTGGAGCGGCGGGCCGAGGTCGCCGTGGACGCCGCCGAGCGCGCCGGCGCGACCCTGGTGGAGCTGGTGAAGAACACCATCGGGGTGAGCGTGGCGGTCGAGGTGCTCGCCCCGGACGCGGTGGAGCGTTCGGTGGGCAAGATGCGGCGAATCGTCGACCAGCGGCGGGCCGGCTGACGTGGCGGAACAGCGCAACCCGGCGTACGACATGTTCGCCGCCGACGTGGCCTCGCGCGGTCTCGGCATCGAGCTGGTCGAGGCCGGCGACGGCGCGGCGGTGGCCCGGATGCGGGTGACCGAGGGGATGCTCAACGGTCATGCGATCGCCCACGGCGGCTTCGTCTTCCTGTTCGCCGACACCGCGTTCGCGCTGGCCTGCAACAGCCGGGGCCCGGTGACCGTCGCGGCTGGCGGTGAGATCACCTTCGTCCGGCCGGCGGGCGCCGGTGATCTGCTCACCGCCCGCGCCACCGAGCGCACCCGCTACGGCCGCAGCGGCATCTACGACGTCACCGTCACCCGGGACGACGGCGAGGTGGTCGCCGAGTTCCGGGGCCGCAGCCGGACACCGGCGTCGCCACCGTCGACATAGGATCCGCCCATGCGTGTCCTGGTGGTCTCCGCGCCGCTCGTCGGCCACGTCTTCCCGCTGGTGCCGCTCGCCGTCGCGCTGCGCGACGCCGGCCACGACGTGCTGCTGGCGACCGGTGGCGGCGGCCTGGCCGCCGCCGACGCCGGCCTGCCGGTACACGACATCGCGCCGGGCTTCGACTTCGGCCGGATCGCGCTGCGCGTGCTGCCGCGCCACCCGCTCGTCGCCCGCGCCGAGCTGGCCGGCACGGCCGGCACCCGGGGCGCCGGCCTGCTCTTCGGGGCGCTCAACGACCAGCTCACCGACCCGATCGTCGCGCTGGCCACCCGGTGGCGTCCGGATCTGGTGCTGCACGAGCCGTTCGCGGTGGCCGGCGCGGTGGCCGCCGCCCGGCTGGGCGTGCCGGCGGTCCGGCAGGAGAACGCCCTCTTCGACGGACGGGACCTGGTCCGCGCCACCACCGCCCGACTCGGCGCCGCGCTGCGCCGGCACGACCTGACCGAGCTGCCGCCGCCCGCCGCGGCCCTCGCCGTCGCCCCGCCCAGCGTGACCAGGCAGGACGGCTGGCCGATGCGGTACACGTCCTACGTCGGCGGCGGCGAGCTCCCGGCCTGGCTGCGGGAGCCGGGTGAGCGGCCCCGGATCCTGGTCACCCGCAGCACCCTCACCGGCCCCGGCGACCGGGGGCCGATGCCTGCCGTGGTCGCGGCCGCCGCCCGGGTGGACGCCGAAATCGTGCTGGTCCGGCCGGACCCGCGCTCGACCCGTGCGCTGCCCGGCAACGTCCGGGTGGTCGACTGGATCCCGCTCGACGAGGCGCTGCCGGCGAGCGCGGCGCTGGTCCACCACGGCGGGGCGGGCAGCGCGTTCGGCGCTCTCGCCGCCGGCCTGCCGCAGCTGGCCACCGTCGGTCCGGGGGACCGGCGGCACAATGCCGAGCTGGTGGCCCGTCGAGGCGCCGGCCTGGCACTACGCCCCCGCGACATCACCCCGCGGACGCTGACCCGGCTGCTCACCGACGACGGCCTGCGGGCCGCGGCCGGGCAGGTCGGCCGGGAGATCGCCGCGATGCCGCCGCCGTCCGAACTGGTGGCCCGGCTGGCCGCGCTGGTCTGACGGCCGCCCCGCGTGCCCACCTCGCACGCCCGCCCAGCTGGGGCAGGATGACCGGATGCGACACGTCGTGCTGTTCCACTCCGTGTACGGGCTGCGGCCCGCCGTGCGCGCCGCCGCGGACCGGCTGCGTGCCGCCGGGCACCGGGTCGTCACGCCCGACCTCTACGGCGTCCAGGCCACCGACACCGTCGAGGAGGGCTTCGCGCTGCTCGACAAGATCGGCCAGGAGGTGGTGCTCGACCGGGCCCGCGCGGCGCTGCGGGAGCTGCCGGCGGAGACCGTGCTCGCCGGCTTCTCGATGGGCGCCGGCGTGGCCGGGGCGCTGCTGGCCGAGCGCCCCGACACCGCCGGTCTGCTCCTGCTGCACGGCACCGGTGGCGCGCCGGAAGCCGCCCGCGCCGGGCTGCCGGTACAGCTGCACCTCGCCGACCCCGACCCGTACGACGCGCCGGACGAGGTCGACGAGTGGCAACGGGAGATGACCGACGTCGGCGCCGACCTGACGGTGTTCCGCTACCCGGGCGCGGGGCACCTGTTCACCGACCCGGACCTCGCCGAGTACGCCCCGGACGCCGCCGCGGCGACCTGGCCGCGGGTGCTGGCCTTCCTCGCCACGGCCTGAGCGTCGGACCCGTCGGCGCGGCGACCCAGCTGCGCACCTTCGTGGCCAGGGCACTCCCGCTGAGGCACCGTTGCCCAGGTCACCCCAGACGTCGACGGCTGCCGGCGCCGCCGGGCAGGCGGTGTGGCGGCCAGTGGGCGGGCGGCACGACGGTGGTCGTCGGCTGGATCGCGAGGCCTGGCGAGGGCCCTTGCGCAATCGTCGCCAGAACGGTCACGCGGACGCGGCAAGGCCGCCCAGCGGATGGATCAACGGCGGGCGGGGTACGGCGCGCGCCACGCCGGGCGCAGCACGGACGACGGTCAGCGCGCCGCGCCGGCGCGTGGGCCGCAGCCCGGACGACTCGGGTGCGGCGGGTGCCGCGCGGACCGGTGCCAGCGTCCGGCCCACCTCCGGGCTCCGGTCACCACGCGCGATGGAGCGCGGCGTCGGCGCGTTCGCCCGCCCCGCGCGGGCCGGGGCGAGGGCGGCGGCGGATCGGACCGGCGGCACGTCGCCCGCCGGGGCGGTCGTCCGGAACCGCCGCGCGGGCGCCGGACGGCCGACCCGGGGCGGCAGGGCCGTCGCCGGCGTGCCGGGATGCCGGCGCGGCCCCGCCGGGTGGGTTGCGGCGGCCGGCCGCGTCACGGTCAGTGCCGCGACGGCGGCGTCGAGGCGGTGGGTCCGGGATCGGGCGGCATCGAGGGGCACGATCTTGGCGCGGCCGGCGACCGGGCCGGCGGCATCCGTGCGGTGTGCGGCGGAGGTAGGGGTGTCCGTGTGGCGTGCGGCCGAGCCGGGGCTGTCCGCGCGCTGTGCGGGGGAAGCGGGACTGTCCGCGTGGTGGGCGGCGGAAGCAGGGGCGTCCGCGTGGCGTGCGGCGGAAGCAGGGGCGTCCGCGTGGCGTGCGGCGGAGGCGGCGCCGACCGCGGCGGGCCGGTCGGGGGCGGAGCCGGCGTTCTGCTCGATCGCGTCGGGGTAGGTGACGTCGGCATGAGCGCCGTCGGCCGCGCGGCGGGCGAAGACGGCCCGCAGCGCCCGGGGCAGCCGCTCGGCGGCGACCCGGCGCAGCGCGGGCGCGGCGAACGCGTACCCGCCGGCGCGGCGGGGGATCAGCGGCCCGGCGGCGACGAGCCCGCGCAGCGCCGGCGCGGACCGCCCCGGCGTCCAGCCGAGCGCCCGGTCCACCGCCGCGCCGGTGGCCACGCCGCCCAGGGTGGCAGCGGCCATCAGCACCGCCCGTCGCTCGCCGTCGAGCCGGTCCAGCTCCGCGCCGACCGCCCGGCGCACGTCGTCGGGCAGCGGGAGCGCAGCCGGGTCCGCGCCGTCGACGATGGAACGCACGTACGCCGTCGCGTGCCCGGGACGGCCGCCCACCACCGGCAGCAGCCGGTCGACAAGGGCCACCGGCTGCCCGGCCCGGGTCAGCAGGAGACGCAGCAGCCGGCCGCTCTGCACCGTGGCCAGCGGCCGGACCGCCACCCGGCGGGCCGCGCCGGGTCGGGTGTCGGCCCAGTGCGGCTGGTGCAGGGTGACCACGGCCAGCGGCAACCCGCGTGCCGTGGCGGCGGTGAACAGAGCGTGCAGGAACCGGCTCACCGCGGGTGCGGCCCGGTCCAGGTCGTCCACGGCGACGATCAGCGGCCGATGGGCGGCCAGGCGCAGCAGGGCGTCCCGGCAGGACGCGGCGCCGGCCAGCGCGGCCACCGAGCCGTCCGGGGCGGCCAGCAGCCGTTCCAGCGCCGGGACCGCCGCAGCGACCCGGGCCGGCGGGAGCAACGGTGTCAGGGTCGCCGTCAACCGGTCGCGGATCACCGCCGGGCCGTCACCGTGACGGATCCCGGTGAGCCCGCGGAGCAGGTCCGCGACCGGCGCGAGCACCTGGTCCGGGTACGGCTGGCAGGTCGCCACGCACCAGCGCACCGCCACCCCGTCCACCGTGGTCAGCGACGTGGTCAGCTCGTGCAGCAGCCGGCTACGACCGCTTCCGGTCGGACCGACCAGGGACACCCAGCGCGGGTTGTGCTCGCGGACCGCCCGGCTCAGCTGGTCCCGCACGGTCGCCAGCTCGCGACGGCGGCCGATCAGCGGGCCGTCGTGCGGGTCGGCACTCGGGCGTACGGGACCGACGGCGTGCCAGACCGGGCCCGGCGGCACCCGCCCGGCGACCGGCACCAGTGCCAGTTGGCGTTGGGCGATCAGGCCGGCGGTGGCCCGGGCGGTGGCCGCGCAGAGCGCGACGGCGCCGGGTGGCGCGTACTCCTGCAGGCGGGCCGCCGCGGTGATCACCGCGCCGCTGGCCACGCCGTGACCGCCGTTGACGGCGCTGCCCAGGTCGACCACCACCTCGCCGGTGGCCACGCCGACACGCACCCGCAGCGCGATGTCACCGATCACCGGGCGGCGGTCCAGCGCGGCCTGGATCTCCAGCCCGGCGCGGACCGCCCGGTACGCGTCGAAGCCGTCGGAGTGCCGCGCGCCGAACAGAGCCATCACCGCGTCGCCGACATACTTCTCGACCACCCCGTGCCAGCGGCGTAGCACACTGGCGACGGTGGCGAAGTAGGCCCGTTGCAGCGCTCGGACGTCTTCCGGGTCCAGCCGGTCGACCAGTGCGGTGGAGCCGACGATGTCGACGAAGAGGACGGTCACCGTGCGTCGCTCCTCCGGCACCGGCCAGTGCGGGGCGATGGTCCGCTGCGTGATGATGGTGGTCATGGGTATCGCACCGGCCCTTCTCCCGTTGCTGGCTGACGACCCTCGGAGATTGGCATTCCTGGGCTGACGGGGGATCGGCAGAACGACGTATGTCGGCCACCCGCAACCTTTAGTCGCAATGTCGACGCGAGGAGTACCACAAGCGGCAGATGGCCGTAGAACGTTACGGGGGCGTGTGATTAGGCTGCGTGCCATGGCCAGCGATGTGGACACCGCACCGCTCGTGGGCCGGGCCGAGCTGGTGCAGACGGTTCGGTCCGCGTTGCTCGGTGACGTCGCGCACGGGCAGACCGCCGCCGTCTTCCTGACCGGTGAGAGCGGTGTGGGCAAGACCCGGCTGCTCGGCGAGATCGGCGCCGGGTTGCGCGACCAGGGCGCGCTGGTGCTCACCGGCAGCTGCCTGGACATCGGCGACGCCTCCCCGCTGCACCCGTTGTTGCAGGCACTGCGGCGCTTCGACGCTGACCTGTCCACTTCGCACGCCCGCACCTCCTCGGCTGTGCGGGGGCTGTTGCAGATGTTCGCCGACGAGACCGCCGGCCCGGACGGCGCGGGCGCGCTGCTGGAACGGGTCTCCCGGGGGCTGCACCTGATCGCCGAGGGCCGTCCGCTGGTGCTGATCCTGGACGACCTCCAGTGGGTCGATCGGAGCACCCGTCAGCTGCTGCTCTACCTGCTGGCTGGGCTCGGCGACCTCCAGCTCTCGGTGCTCGCCGCGGTCCGCGCCGAGTCGTTGCAGGGTGCACACCCGTTGCGCCGGGTGCTCACCGAGCTGCGTCGACTGCGTACGGTGCGGGTGCTCGACCTGTCCCCGCTGGACCGCGCCGGCACCGAACGGCTCGCCGCCGCGGTGGTCGGCCGGGAGCTCACCGCCGACGCGGCCGAGCAGGTGTGGCAGCGCAGCGGCGGCAACCCGTTCGTCATCGAGGAGCTGGCCCGCGACCTGCGCGACGGCCGGGACGGGCTGTCCGAGACGCTGAGGGAGATCTTCCTCGCCCGGGTCGACGCGCTGCCCCAGCACGCGCACGCGGTGGTGCACGCGGTGGCCGCCGGCGTCGAGCCGGTGGAGCACTGGCTGCTGGCCCAGGTGCTCCGGCTGCCCGAGGAGGAGCTGATCGAGGCGGCCCGCGCCGCCGTGGCGCACCGGCTGCTGGTCGGCGCCGACGACGGCTACCGGCTGCGGCACCGCCTCGTCGCTGAGGTCCTGGCGCACGAGCTGCTGCCGGCCGAGCGTTCCGGGTTGCACCGTCGCTACGCCGAGGCGCTGACCGCCGCGCCGGCCGAGCTGCACCAGGCCCGGCTGGCGCACCACTGGCGGCTGGCCGGCGAGCCGGGCCGGGCGTTGCCGGCGGCGGTGGCCGCCGCGCAGGAGGCCGAGCGGCTGCACGGCTACGCCGAGGCGCACCGGCACTGGTCGGCGGCGTTGCAACTGGCCGGCGACCCCGGCACGCCGGGTGTGGACCGGGTCGAGTTGCTCGGGCACGCCGCCGAGGCGGCCCACCACTGTGGGGAGCACGCCCGGGCGCTGGCCCTGCTGGAGGAGCTGGCCGTGGTGCGGGGCGGCGAGCCGAGCTGCGCGCTGCACATCCGCCGGGCCCGCTACCTGGCCGCCGCCGGGCGCTCGGCGCTGGCCGAGGAGGAGTACCAGCGGGCGTTGGAAGCGGCCGACTGCTCCCCGGGTGAGCGGGCCACCGCCGCCGCGCACCTGGCCGAGCTGCTGCTGCACCTTGGTCGGTACGCGGACGCCGGCCGGCGGGCCCGGGAGGCGCTGGCGCTGGCCGCCACGGTGGAGGGATCCACCACCGAGGTGGTGCTGGCCAGCTCGGCGCTCGGCTTCAGCGACGCCTACCTGGAAGACCCGGACGCCGGGCTGGCGGTGATGCGCCAGGCGCTCGACACCGCCGAGCGCGCCGGCCGGCCGGAGGACGTGGCCTGCGCGTACCTGCACCTGGCCGAGCTGCTCACCGGTCCGCTGAACATCCTCGAGGAGGGGGTGGTGGTGGCCCGCCGGGGCGCCGAACGGGTGGCGGAACTGGGGCTGGGCCGCACCTGGGAGACCCGGCTGCTGGCCATCGCCACCAACGGGCTGTTCCGGGTGGGCCAGTGGGCCGAGGCCGAGAAGGTCGTCGCCGCCGCGCTCCGGCACCGCCCGTCCGGGGCGGACGCCGTCGAGCTGCTGCTGGCCCGGTGCCGGCTCTCGGTGGGCTACGGCGACATCGACGCCGCCGACCGGGACCTCGACGCGGTGGCCACCGTGCTCGCCGGCGGCGGGGCCCGGCACGTCATCCCCCTGCTCACCCTGCGCGCCGGGCTGGCGATGTGGGAGGGCCGGCACGACGTGGCGCGGCAGGCGGTGCAGCGCGGCCTGACCGAGAGCCGCTCGGACGACGTGACCATCCTCTCCGCGCTGGTCTGGCACGGCCTGCGCGCCGAGGCGGAGGCGCACGCCAGCCGCACGGTGGCGGTCGACCCGACGGCGGTGCGCCGGCTGCGGGAGGTCGCCGAGCGGGTGGCGCGCAAGAGCGCGTCCGCGGCCCGTCCGGTGCGATCGGTGGTGGACGGTTTCCTGGCGCTCTGCGCCGCCGAGGTGAGCCGACTCGACGGCAGCGACCCGGAGCTGTGGGCCAATTCGGTCGCCGAGTGGGAACGGCGCAACCACCCCTACCCGGCGGCGTACTCGCGGCTGCGGCAGGCCGAGGCGTTGCTGGCGCGGCGCAGTCGGGTGGCCACGGCCGCCAAGCTGCTGCGCGAGGCGTACCGGGTGGCGCAGGGGTTGGGCGCGGTGCCGCTGACCTCCGAGATCCGCGAGCTGGCCGGGCGGGCCCGGGTGTCGCTGGAGGAGCACGAGGCCACCGACCGTACGCGGGGCGCGGCCGCGGCCGAGCCGGTCGACGACGAGCTGGCGGCGCTCACCGCGCGGGAGCGGGAGGTGCTCGTCCTGGTCGCCGAGGGACTGACCAACAAGGAGATCGGGCAGCGGCTGTTCATCAGCGAGCGGACCATCGGCGTGCACGTGTCGCACATCTTCGACAAGCTCCAGGTCCGTAGCCGTGTCCAGGCCACCGCCATCCAGTTGCGCGGTCGGCGCGGCTGATCGACCGGTCGGTCAGTCGGCGCGCCTGTGCGCGCCGGGATACGTCGTTCTACTGATCCGGCGGTCGATGTCGGCTGAAAGGCTGAGCACCGTCGACGGCGGCACGGGGGTGCCGCGGACCACCATGGAGGAGAGATGACCGAACCGGTCTGGGGGCCCGTGCACCGGGACATCGTCGACCTGCTCGCCGACCATCCGGCGGACGTGCCGGCCGTTGTCGATCACCTCACCAAGCTCCAGGACCTGCTGGTGCGGCTGCCTCCGTTGGAGGAGAGCTGCCCGTTGGCCGACTTCAACAAGCTCTACCTGACCATCACCAGCAGCGTCCTGGACGGGCTGTACGACGACCGCTTCGTCGACCCGGTCTTCCTCTCCCGGCTGGACGTCGAGTTCGCGGCGCGGTATTTCGACGCGATGCGACTGTGGACCGACTCCAGCCCGGGCACCCCGAGGGCGTGGTCGTGCCTGTTCGAGCGGATGCGCGGGCCGGACGCCCGCCCGCTGCCGTCGGCGGCGGCCGGTGTGAACGCGCACATCAACTTCGATCTGCCGTTCGCCCTGGTCACCACGTTCGACCACCTGGAATCGGAGCCGGTCGACGGCAGCGACCAGCACCACGACTACCTCGAGATCAACAACATCTTCGCCGACAAGATCCCCGGCCTTCGTCGGGGTTACCTGGAGCGGTGGCAGTTGCTCATCGACATGCTCAACGGGGACATCGACGACTGGTACCAGGGGGAACTGGTCGAGTACACCCGCGATGTCGCCTGGCGCAACGCGCAGAAGATCTGGCGGTGCCGGCACGATCCGGACGCCCGCGAGTGTGAGCGCACGCGGTTGGACGACAACGCCGCGGCGCTCGGCCGGTTGCTGCTCTCGCCCCTGGGGGCGTTCCTGCAGTAGCCGGGACGGGGGGTCCCCGCGCTCCGCCCGATGGGGGGCGGCGGAGCGCGGGGACGCGTCCCGCCCCGCCAGCTCCACCCACCCCGCGACGCCGCCTGCGGAATGCGGTCGGCTCCGGGTGACAGCCGGCCGACCCCGGGGGGTGTCGACCGTCTGCCGTCGTCGGCCGGCCCGGGGGGTGTCGACCGTCTGCCGTCGTCGGCCGGCCCGGGGGGTGTCGGCCGGCGGTGGGGGAGCTGGCGGGGAGGGGCCGCGTCGCCGGTGGCGGGAGATCCGTCCGGACGGGGGGTGTCGCCGAGCCTTTACGGGGTACGCCCGCGCCATGACCGTCCTGGCCCGGCGCCGGCCCGCCGCCCGACCCCGGCCCGCGCGGCCCGGCCCACTGAGGCCGGGTGGCCCGGTGCCGCGACCCACCGTCCGTCCCGGTGCGCCATGACCGGCCCCGCGACCCGGTTCCCGTTCCGCTTCGACCCGGTGTTCCGCCCGGCGTTGGCGCTGCTGGGCGTCCGGCCGGCGACGGCCTGGGTCACCGTCACCGACCGGGATCTTCTGATTCGGTACGGGCCGTGGCGGTTGTACACCGACCGGGCCAACGTGACCGGCGTCGAGGTGAGCGGCCCGTACCGCTGGTGGCGGGCGATCGGCCCGCACGTGTCGCTGGCAGACGGCGGTGTGAGCTTCGGCAGCAGTACCGCCGGCGGGGTTTGCCTCCGCTTCGGCGTACCGGTGCCGGCCATCGCGCCCGGGGGGTGGCCCCGGCATCCGGCGGCCACCGTGACCATCACCGATCCGCCCGCCCTGGCTCGGCTGCTCGCCGGCCCGGACCTGCCCTGAGCAGGCCACCGGCCTGCCCGGTTCCGCCGGTCCCGCCGCGCGGTACCGCCTACCGTCTGAGCAGGACCTGCGAGCGTGGGACGGGCGATGGCTGACGAGCACCGGGGGAAACCGCGACGCTGGAGCGGGCGCCGCCACCAGGCCACCGGCCCGGACCCGGCGCTGCGCGCGGCCCGCGACCCGGCCCGTCCGCACCGGGGCGGCCGGCAAGGTGTCGTGGTGCCCGAACGGGTGGCCAGCCCGGTCCGGCCGATGCCGCCGGCCAGCCCGCTGCGCCGGTGGCTCTTTCAGCACCAGGTGCAGCCGCCCGGCCCGGAGGCGATCGAGGGGCAGAGCCGGGCGCACGCCTGGTGGCAGGTGATGTGCCTGACCGGCGTGGACTACTTCTCGACCCTGTCGTACCTGCCGGGCATCGCGGCGGTGGCCGCCGGGGCGCTCTCGCCGCTGGCGACGCTGCTGATCGTCGCGCTCACCCTGCTCGGCATGCTCCCGATGTACCGGCGGGTCGCCCACGAGAGCCCGAACGGACAGGGTTCGGTGGCGATCCTGGAGCGGCTGCTGCCGTTCTGGCGGGGCAAGATCTTCGTGCTCGTGCTGCTCGGTTTCGTGGCCACCTCCTGGATCATCACGATCACCCTCTCCTCGGCCGACGCCACCGTGCACCTGCTGCAGAACCCGTACCTGCCGGAAGCCCTGCACGGCCGCTTCGTCCCGGTGGTGGTCACCGTGGCGCTGCTGCTCATCCTCGGCGGGGTCTTCCTGCTCGGCTTCCGCGAGGCGGTGGTGGTGGCCATCCCGCTGGTCGCGATCTTCCTGCTGCTCAACGCGGTGATCGTGCTGGTCGCGCTGACCCGGATCGTGGCCGACCCGGGCATCGTGTCGGACTGGACCACCGCGGTGACCGCGGACGGCGGCGGGCCGGGCGGCGTGCTGCTCACCGCCGCGTTGGCCTTCCCGCTGCTGGTGCTGGGGTTGTCCGGGTTCGAGACCGGGGTCAGCATGATGCCGCTGGTGGCGGCCCACGGGCCGGACCCGCAGGCCCGGCTGGCCGCGCGGATCCGCAACACCCGCCGGCTGCTCACCACCGCCGCGCTGATCATGTCGGTGTACCTGATCTCGACCACCTTCGTGACCACGGCGCTCATTCCGGCCGAGGAGTTCCGGCCGGGCGGCGCCGCGAACGGCCGTGCGCTGGCCTTCCTGGCGCACACCTACCTGGGTGAGCTCTTCGGCACCGTCTACGACGTGAGCAGCGTGCTCATCCTGTGGTTCGCCGGCGCCTCGGCGATGGCCGGCCTGATCAACATCGTGCCCCGCTACCTGCCCTCGTACGGCATGGCCCCGGAGTGGGCGCGGGCGGTGCGCCCGGTGGTGATCGTCTACACCCTGGTCAGCGTGGCCCTCACCATCGCCTTCCGGGCCGACGTCAACGCCCAGGCCGGAGCGTACGCCACCGGCATCCTGGCGATGATGGTCTCCGGCGCGGTGGCGGTGACCATCTCCGCGGTCCGCCGCCACCGGCGCACCGCCGCCGTCGGCTTCACCGTGCTGACCCTCGTGCTGCTGTACGCGCTGGTGGAGAACGTCATCGAGCAGCCGGACGGGATCACCATCTCGGCGCTGTTCATCCTGGGCATCATCGGGGTCTCGCTGGTCTCCCGGGTCACCCGGACCACTGAGCTGCGCGCCGAGCGGATCGAGTTCGACGAGCCGGCCCGCCGGTTCATCACCGAGTCGCTGGCCCACGACGGGCAGCTGCACCTGATCGCGAACAAGCGGCAGAGCGGCTCGGTGAAGGAGTACACCGTCAAGGAACGGGCGCAGCGCGGGATGAACCCGGTGCCCGGCGCCGCCGACGTGCTGTTCCTGGAGATCGACGTGGTCGACCCCTCGGAGTTCAGTCAGGTGTTGCGGGTGCACGGGGTCGAGGTGGGTGGCTTCCGGGTGCTGCGGGCCAGCAGTCCGGCCGCGCCCAACGCGATCGCCGCCATCCTGCTGGCCCTGCGTGACGCCACCCGGGTCCGGCCACATGCGCACTTCGAGTGGTCGGAGGGGAGCCCCATCGCGCACCTGCTGCGGTATCTGATCCTCGGCCGTGGGGACACCCCGCCGGTGGTACGGGAGATCATCCGGCGTACCGAGCCGGACCCGCTGCGCCGGCCCGGCATCCACGTCGGCGGGTGATCGAGGCGCGATCCGGCGAACTTTGAAGATGAATGGCAGCATTCTTCACGTTCACACCTGCCTGTCCGTATTGCGGCGTTATCGGGGCCTTTGGTGGTCGACGGCGCGTCGATCCCCCCGCGCCCGAATCGGCGCGCGGTCACGTTCACGCAGCCAGGAAGGCAGGCACCTTGATGTCCACATACCGAGGTGGAGATCGTTCGGCACGACCCAGACGGCGGTCCCGATGGTTCGTAGCCGGCGGGTTCCTGGCCGGGAGCCTGGTGGTGGGAGCGGCCGGCGTGGCCGGCGTCGCCGCCGCCGCCGACCGCGACATGTCCCTCCCGGGCCTGGGCCGGCTGACCGCGGCGTCCCGGGACGACGACCGGACCGCGCCGGAGCGCGAGGAGGGCCGCGACGGAGCTGAGCCCGCCCGTCCGGACACCCCGGGGACCGGCAAGGCCGGCGTGGTGTCGGTGCCCTGCGACGCGGCGAAGCTGGTGGCGGCGCTGGTGGCGGCCAACGCCGAGGGCGGCGCGGAGCTGCGGCTCGCGCCGAAGTGCCGGTACACCCTCACCGAGGCGTTCCACGAGACCGACCAGTACGACGGCGGAATCCGCGACGCGCGGGAGACGGCGGACGCCGCGGAGACCCCCGGCGACGCCGACGCGCCGCCGCACAACCCGGCCGACGACACCGCCGGCCCGCCGGTGATCTACCAACCCATCACCATCGACGGCGCCGGCGCCACCATCGCCCGCGACGCCCAGGCCGCGGCGTTCCGCTTCTTCACCGTCCGCGACGGCGGCGAGCTGACCCTGCGCGACGTGGAGCTGCACAACGGCCGCTCGGCCATCGAGGGCGGCAGCGTGCACGTCGTGCACGGCGCCACCGCCGTGGTGGAGCGGGTCACCGTCACGCAGAGCACGTCGCTGTCTCCCGAGGGCGGCGGCGGCGGGATCTTCAACGACGGCAACATGGTGGTCACCGACTGCACGTTCATCGGCAACAGCGCGTCCGGCGCCGCGGGCAAGGGCGGGGGCCTGCTCAACGGCGGTGTGCTGACGCTGAAGCGCTCCGAGTTCCACCGCAACAGCGCCAACGGCTACGGCGGTGGGCTCGGCAACTACCGGGGCGCGGCCGAGGTGGAGAGCACCACCTTCGCGCAGAACAGCGCCAGCCAGGGCGGCGGCCTGGCCAGCTTCTCGGCCCGGACCAAGGTCTCCGACACCGAGCTGCTGAACAACACCGCACAGATCGGCGGTGGCGCCGCGAACTCCGACGCGGTGCTGGTGATGCGAAGGATGACCATCCGCGGCAACACCGCCACCGTCAACGGCGGCGGCATCTCGACGGTGCAGGGCCTGCTGCCGCTCGACGACAGCGTCGTCGACGGCAACACCACCCACGGCATCGGCGTCGGCATCTACGCCGCCAAGTCGAATCTGCTGGTGCGCGGCAGCGACGTGACCGCCAACGAGGCGGTCGGCGCGACGTCCAAGGGCGGCGTCTACGCCACCCAGGGTTCGGTGGCGATCTACACCAGCAAGGTCACTCGGAACGCGGCCACGGTGAAGCCGGGCGGCATCTTCGGGGAGCACGCCCAGGTCAAGATCGACGACGAGAGCGTGGTCGTCGAGAACGAGCCGACCAACTGCAAGGGCAGCGCGGTACCGATCGCGCACTGCTTCCGCTGAGTCGGGACCGCGCGCACACCGTGCGCAGCCGGCCGCCCGGACGATCGTCGCGATCGTCCGGGCGGCCGGTGTCATCCGCTCACCGCGTGCAAACCAGCCTCCTAGGATGCGGTACGTGGTGTGCTCCGCCCGACGCGCGACGGGACAGCCGGGGGAGGACCGACCCCCACGGCCGCCCGGACAGCGAACGGCCCGCGCCCCAACGGGGCGCGGGCCGACGTCCAGTCCTACTTGGACGGCTCGGGCAACTCACAGTCGACCTTGGGGTTCGCGCCGATGTAGTTCAGGGGTCCGGCCACGATGGTGACCAGAATCGTGCCGGCTTCGGCGCAGTTGGTGTCGTCGCCGCCGTAGTAGCCCCGCTGGCCGGCGGCGATCGCGCCGATCAACAACCAGATCACGACGATGACTCCGAGTATCGAGGTGCCGCGCATCGCTGCCTCCTGAGGGAATGTGGTGGTTCGAGGTGCAGGCGTTGTACCCAATCGGGCCGAGCCGCTAACTGCCGGACGGATGACCCTGCGGATCGTCCGTCCGGCCGATACCGGCCGCCGTCGGTACAGCCCTGGCATCGGTCACCCGCACCGGGTAGGGCGAGCCGGCTATCGGATCGACGACGGACCGGCCGTCACACCGGTCCTCCGACGTAGAACTGCCTCACGGCCCCCGCCGAGGAGGACTCATGGACGCCCCGACACCGCCCCTGTACCTGGACCGCCCCGAGGACGTCGCGGTCGCTGCCCGCGCGCTCGCCGGCGGCGCGGTCGTCGCGGCGGCCTTCGCCAACTTCTACGTCATCGTGACCCGTCCGGACGCGGCCACCGTGCGCCGGGTCAACCTGGCCAAGGGCCGCCCTGTCCACCAGGTCGGCAGCATCACCACCGCGGTCGGCCGGATCCCGGCGATGTTCGACTGGTCCCGCATCTCACCCCGGTTGCCGGTCGGCCGGGTGCGGGCCCTGATGGACGCCCTCTACGGCGCCGGGCCGTTCGGCTTCCGTGGCCCGGCGGCGGACCGCCTGCCGGAACACCTCACCCAGCTCGACCAGGGGCTGCGCACCACCCAGGTCATCGCGCCCGGCCTGACCTGCCCGTCCAACGCCTTCTTCGAACGAGCGCTCGCGGAGACGGGGTCGGACCACCTCTACATCACCTCGGCGAACCGGTCCCGGTACCTCACCGGCGCGGCCGAGGAACCCGCGCACTGGAAGGCCGGCGGCCTCGCCGCCGATTTCGCCCACCTCGACGACCTGGTGGTGCTCGCCCACCGGGACGAGGCGGCGGCCCGGGCCGCCTACCCGGGGTACCTCACCACGTCGGTCACCCTGCTCTCCTTCCACGCCCCCGAGGGCGAACTGGAGGAACCGCCGGTGCTCACCGTGGACCGGCACGGCTCGCTGCACCTGGACGAGGTGCGCCGCGCCGCCGCGCCGCTCGGCCTCCAGGTGCGTCTGGGCGACGCCGCCAGGCAGCGGTTGCAGGTCCGGGGGTACGCCGGGGCGCTGGTGTGAGCAGCTACCGGATCGGCCTGGTGGTGCCCAGCTCGAACACCACCATGGAGACCGAGATCCCGGTGATGCTGCGCCGACGCGAGACCGTCGACCCGACGGTCCACTTCACCACCCACGCCAGCCGGGTACGGCTGCACCAGGTGACCCCCGACGAACTGGCCCGGATGAACCGCTCCGCGGTCCGGTGCGCCGCCGAGCTGGCCGACGCCCGCTGCGACGTGCTCGCGTACGCCTGCCTGGTGGCGGTGATGTGCGAGGGTCCCGGCGCGCACGAGCGTGCCGAGCAGCGGTTGGGTCGGGCGGCCGGCCGCGCCGGGCACGGCATGCCGGTGGTGACCAGTGCGGGCGCGCTGGTCGCCGGGCTGCGCGCGCTGGGTGCCCGCCGGGTGGCGTTGATCGCGCCGTATCTGCCCCCGCTGACCGCGACCGTCGCCGGCTACCTCGCCGGGCACGGTGTGCGGGTGACCGAGGCGGTGAGCCTCAGCGAGCCGGACAACGTCGCGGTGGGCCGCATCCCCACCCAGCAACTGGTGGAGCTGGCCGACCGGCTGGACGTGACCGACGTGGACGCGGTGGTCCTCTCCGCCTGTGTGCAGCTGCCGTCGCTGGCCGCGGTGCCGCAGGTCGAGGCCCGTCTCGTCCGCCCGGTGCTCACCGCGGCCACCGCCACCGTGCATCAACTGCTCACCGGCCTGGGCGTCGAGCCGTACGTGCCGGACGCGGGTCGGCTGCTGGCCGGGGCGGTGCCGCGCTGACCGGAACCCCACCATCCGACGACCGGGCCGCGCCGGCGGTACCGCCGAGCGGTCGGTTCAGTGCGGCGGGGCGGGGGCCTCCGGCGGCTTCCCACGGCTGCGCCGAAAATCCGCGTACGCCACGCCGGCCAGCACCAGCATGGCTCCCAGGGAGGCGAGGACCGGCGGCACGAACAGCGCCGCGGGTGCGATGGTCAGCAGCGCCAGCAGACCGCCCGGGCGGGACAGCGACACCCGGCTGAACACCTCGTACTCGAAGGAGGCCCGGCCGGCCAGGAACAGCGCCGGGCCGCCCAGGATCACCGCCAGCCAGGCCGGCGGCGTGCGCCCGGGCGGCTCGTGCAGCACCAGGTGGAACCCGGCGGCCGTCGTCACCACCCCGGCGACCATCAGCAGATGGGTGTACGGGGCGGTGAACAGGAACTTGCTCGGTTCCCTGGACGCCTGAATGGCCACCGGCAGCAGCTCGCCGGACTTGTGCACGTAGATCCGCCAGAGCAGCAGGGTGGTCAGGAACGCCACCGCGAAGGCCCCGATGTTCACCACCTCGGAGTGCGCCAGGCTGAACATGGTGCCGATGGTCAGGATGGCGTCGCCGAGGGCGATGATGAAGAACTGCTGGTAGCGCTCGGAGAGGTGCTCCGCCGTGACGTTGCGCTGCTGCTCCGGCACCACGCCGAGGCCGGGCACCGGGTACGCGAGCCGGAAACCGCCGTAGTCGATGGCGAGCGCGAGGGCCCAGCAGAGGATCCGGGCGTTGTCGCTGACGAACCCGCCGATGATCCAGGGGATCGCCGACACGGCGAACCACACGAAGATCCGCTCCGCCCGACGCTGGGTCTGCGGTTCGCGGCGCACGATGGGCATCAGGAACAGCCCCCGGCCGAGGTGGATCGCCACGTAGGTGACGGCGAAGACCAGCCCCCGGGCGCCGAACGCCTCCGGGATCGCGGTGGTCATCAGCAGCGCGCCGAACATCACCGCGGTGATCAGCAACTTGATCTCGTTGCGTTCCGGGTCGTACATGTCGGTGACCAGGGTCGTGATCGCCCAGGTCCACCAGACGGCGGACAGCAGGATCAGCGCCTCCGCGGCGCGCTGCCAGTCGAGGCCGATGACCATGGTCCGGGAGATGAGCGCGAGCGCCACCACGTACACCAGGTCGAAGAAGAGTTCGAGCAGCGTCACCCGGCGCGGGGCCTCCGGGTCGCGCATCGGGGGGCGGGACCCGGGCCCCGGCGCGGCGAAGTGCACGGGTTGCTCCTGCGGTGCCGTCGACGTGGCGGGCCGTCCGGCCCAACCTGACCGACGGTAGCGAGCAGCCGACGACGTCACCCGCCGATCGTCCGGTCTTCCCCCGACCGGGGCGATCGACTCGGTTTCCGCGAAGTCGGGGCGTCCCGGTCGCGGGGACAGGCCGGTTTTCTGGAAGCCGAGGAGGAATCAGGCCCCGGCGGGCCGTCCTGCGAGGACGGCCCGCCGGGGCCCGGTATCCGTGGTCAGCCCCGGGCGTCGCCCGGCAGCACGGCGGCCATCTCGTCACCGGCGCCGGCCAGCACCCGGGCCTGCTGCGGCCAACTGGCCAGGCCCGGCGCGGCCCGCAGGCCGGCGGCCCGGATCAGGTCGCGCAACGCCGGCTCGTCCAACTCGCCGAGCTGGCCGTAGGTGCGCACGCCGGCCGCCTGCAACGCGGCCGCCATCTTCGGCCCGACCCCCTGGATCCGGCGGAAGTCGTCGGCCGGGCCCTCCTGGTCGGTGTCGGCGCCGCTCGGCGCGGTGTCGGCCACCGGACGGACCGGCCGGGTGGCGGTGGCGGTCGGCCGGACCGGCGGCGTGGCCCGGACCGGCTCCGCGTCGACGTCGGCCGGCGCACCGGTCACCGGCGCCTCCGCCGACGTCGTGTCGACAGCCGTGACCTCGGTGTCCACGGCCTCGGCCGGCGTCGTGTCGGCGTGCGGCGCGTCGGTGGGTCGGACGTCGTCGTCCCCCGGCTGGCGGGGAGCGATCACCGTCGCCGGGGCGGGCTGCTCCTCGACCGCGACCGGCTCCGGCTCTGCGCTGGGCTCGGGCCGGAGGTCGTCCGCGTCGGCGGCAGGGCTGGCCGGTGGGGCGTCGGTCAGCGCCATGTCGGCCGGGTCGGTGGTGCTCGGGGCGTCGGCCGGGGTGGGACCGTCCGGCGTGGCGTCGGTGGTCACCGCGGCCGGCGCGCTGACCGTGTCCACCGGGGCCGGCTCGTCGGCGACCGCGGCCGGCGCCGGGTCGACGGTCGCCGCTGGCCGGGCCTCGTCGGTGGTGGCCGCCGGCGGCGGCGTGGTGACCACGGCCAGGCCGGCGACGGGGTCGCCGTCCACGATCGACGGACCCTGCCCGCTGGCCCGTACGCCCTGCCGGCCACGCAGCAACCGCCCGGCGGCCAGGCCCAGCAACAGCGCCAGTACCACTATCAGCGAGTGTCCGATAGACCACTCCACGGCGAACCTCCCTCTCACCTCGTCGGAAAAGTCACGAGAAAAACTCGCCGCAGCTTTGCACATGCGCTTTGACGACGACAGGGAGGCTCGGTCGGGGGCGGTACTGGTGGGACGGTCTCTGCGCCGGGTGCCCGGCGGGTGACACAGTGTCGCGGCGGATGCGACGGATCCGGGCCGGCGTCGGAACGCCGGGCCCGGATCGGCGGGACCGGGGCGGTGCGCGATCAGTCCTGGTCGCCCTCGTAGGTGTGGAAGTCGTCGACGAAGCGGCGACGCAGCGGTGGTACCCGGCTGGTCACCCCGAAGTAGCCGCGCGCGCCGAGCAGCGCGAGCCGACCCACCACCGGGCGGTACATCCGGTCGTCGCCGTTGGTGCCGCTGCGGTTCAGCGACCCGCTGACGCGCGCGAAGCCGTACGGCACCATCGCCGCCTCGTAGTCGGCCACCGCCTGCAACAGCGTCTTGTCGCCGGCGACGGCGCGGGTGAGCTGCTGGCAGAGCAGTCGGGCGTCGCGCAGCGCGGTGTTCGCGCCCACCCCGCGACCGGGTGTCATGGTGTGGATGGCGTCGCCGAGCAGGGTGACCGTGCTGCTCTTCCACGGCGGTACCGGCTCGGACGTGGCGACCCTGATCGGCAGGGCGCTGTCCGGGTCGCCGCGGGTCAACAGCTCGCGCAGATGCGGATGCCAGTTCGGGGTGAGGTCCAGGGCTACCCGCACCAGGTCCTCGCCACGGCGCTGCATGACGTCGGCCGGTAACCGGCGGGCGGCGCTCCAGATGATCAGGTTGATGTTGTCGGTGGTGGTGTCGTGGGACAGGCCGGGCCAGTTCCGCAGCAGCGCGGCGTCGGCGTCGTCGACGCCGGGCTTGATCGCCCGTTCGGCGTCCCACTTGAACTCCATCACGTGCAGCACGCCCATCGTCCCGCCGGCGCCGAAGATCAGCGAGATGCCCTGGCGCACCCGCTCCGGGACGAGGTCGCGGGTCTGCGCGGTCAGCGGGATCCGGGTGGCGATGTTGATGGTGCCGGCGTCCCGGGTGGCCGCGTGCGGCAGGTACTGGCGGCGCACTGCCGAGTGCGTGCCGTCCGCCGCCACCAGCAGGTCGCCGGTGGCGCTGCTGCCGTCGGCGAAGTACGCGGTGACCGTCCCGTCGTCGCGCTGCTCGTACTCGACGAAGGTCTTGTCGAAGTGCACCACGTCGGTCAGGCCGGTCAACAGCACCTGGCGCAGCACCATCCGGGCCACCGAGTGCTCGGTGTGCACCGGGTCGGCGTCCGGTCGCAGCTCGAACGACGCGGTCTGGCGCAGCCGCTGGGTGACCACGTTGAAGTAGCGCGGCGGCCGGGCACAGGTGGCCAGGAAGGTGGCGAACAGCTCCGGTGGCAGGCACTCCCGCAGTGCCCGGCTACCGGTCGGACCGATACCCACCCGATAGCCGAGCAGTCCCTCGGCGCGGTGGCGGTGTCGCTCGTAGACGGCGACGCTGATCCCGGCGCGGCGCAGCCCGTGTGCCAGGCACAGCCCGCCGGTGCCGGCGCCGATGATCAGGACGTGCGGTGGCGGCGCGGACACGTCGACCGTCCGCTCAGCCGGCCGGGTGCGCCGCGGGGGCCTCGGCGGCGTCCCAGCGATAGAAGCAACCGGCGATGGCGTCCCGGGGCGAGCGCCAGGTCGGCAGGTACGGCGAGGTGTGTGCGGAGAGCCGCTCGTTGACCTGCCGGAAGAGCGGGTGGTTGCGGGCGGCGGCGAGGGGGTCCACCCGGCGGACCGGGCCGATCACCCTGTTCGACCCGTCCGGCTACCCGACCCGCTTCGGCGGGGAGGTGCCGGACTTCGCCGCCGACGGGTACGCCGACAGCCGGCAGCTGGTGCAGACCGACCGGTGGACGCATCTCGGCTTCGCCGCCACCCGGTTGGCGCTGGCCGACGCCGGGCTGCCGGAGCGGGCTCCCGACCCGTACGGCTACGCGGTGACCCTGGCCAGCTCGTCGGGGGGCAACCTGTTCGGCCAGCGGGAGCTGCAACGGCTGTGGGGCGGCCCGTCGCGCACCGTCGGGGCGTACCAGTCGATCGCCTGGTTCTACGCGGCCAGCGTCGGGCAGCTCTCCATCCACCACCAGTTCAAGGGCCCGAGCGGGGTGCTGGTCGCGGAGACCGCCGGCGGGCTGGACAGCCTGGCGCACGCCGCCCGCGCGGTGCGCCGGGGCACGCCGGTGGTGATCGCCGGTGCCACCGAGTGCCCGCTGAGCCCGTACGCGCTGGCCTGCCAGCTGCGCTCCGGACTGCTCAGCGACGTCGCGGACCCGGAGCGGGCGTACCGGCCGTTCGACGCCGCGGCCAGCGGCTACCTGCCCGCCGAGGGGGGCGCGGTGTTCGTGGTGGAGGAGCTGGGGCACGCCCTGTCCCGGGGCGCCCGGGTCTACGGCGAGGTGAGCGGTTGGGGCGCCACCCACGACGCCGCGCACACCACCGCGGACAGCGCCGGCGACCCGGCCCAGTACGCCCGGGCGATGCGGCTGGCCCTGGACCGGGCCGGCGTCGCGGCGGCCGGGATCGACGTGGTGTTGCCCGACGCGCTCGGTGTGCCCCGCTACGACCGCAGCGAGGCCGAGGCGCTGCGCGCCGTGTTCGCCGATCGGCCGCCCCCGGTCACCACCCAGAAGCCGCTGACCGGGCGGGCGTACCAGGGCGGGTCCGCGCTGGACGTGGCCACCGCCCTGCTCGCCTTCGCGCGCGACACGCTGCCCGCCTCCGCCGGCCCGGACGAGGTGGCCGACGGGTGCGAGCTGGACTTCCTCCGTGAGCACCGCCGGCCGCGCAGCCGGCTGGCGCTGGTCTGCGCGCGGGGCTTCGACGGATTCAACAGCGCGCTGGTCCTGCGCGGGGCCGCGCCGATGAGGGGAGAGACGCCATGACTGAGCAACGGGCCCGGGTGGTGTTCCTGGTGCGGGTGCCGGCGCCACGCACCGAGCAGTTCCTCGCCGCGTACGAGGCGGTCCGGCATCTGGTCGCCGGCGGGGTGCCGGGGCATCTGGTCGACCAGGTCTGCCGCTCGTCGACGGACCCGGAGCAGTGGCTGATCACCAGCGAGTGGGCGAGCCTGGCCGACTTCGAGAACTGGGAGCGCAGCCACGAGCACCGGGACCTGGTGCGCCCGATGCGGGAGTGCTTCACCGACGCCCGTTCGCTGCGCTTCCACATCCACGCCGAGACCCCCACCCCCGCCCTGGCTCCAGCGTCGCCGGGATGAGCGCGCTCGGTCCGTGGCCGCGATGGCGTGGCGCGGTGTCTGCCGCTGCGTCAACCGGCGGTGACGCCCTGGCAACATACGCGGCCGATCTTGCCGGTGGAACGGCCTGCCGGCAATCCTGCCAGCCGTCGGTTCGATCCAGCCACTTGCATCTGGCAATGCGTTCGATAGGCGTCGTAAAGTTCCTCGCAGCACCCTGACAGGTGTACGTGACGGTCTCGACGCTGGGCGGTGATCACGCGCCCGCTCGACCAGTCGCCCCGCACCACCACCGGGAAGGTGGTCCGCTCGGCTGACGCGCTGCCCTCGGCAGCCACGCAGTGAACGGCCCGCTGCACCGGGTCGACCACCCGGCCCCGACCGCCAGGCGGGCGACAGCCTGGCCGAGCGGTCGCTCAGCCCGTCAGGCTGACCTCGGCCAGATAGACGCAGGTCCGCTCCTCGTGGGAGGAGTAGTAGCTGACCCACAACAGGTCGTCGTGCCAGACCAGGCCGGGGTAGCTGGTGTCGCCGCCGGAGGGCAGCGCGATAAGTTCGGTCAGCTCGCCCCGCTCCGGGTCCACGGCACAGACCGCCGTGCGCACCTCGCCGTCGAGCAGGCGCAGCCCAGCTAGCAGCCGCCCGTCGGGCAGCCGGAGCAGTGTCGGCCCGCCGACCTGGACACCCAGGTCGATCCAGCTCCAGTCCCGGTACGGCGGGCAGGCGCGGCCGAGCTGCGCGGTGGCGGCGTCACCGTCGCGGCGCAGCAGGCAGATGGCGGTGCCGTCCGGGTCGAAGACCAGCCCCGACTCGTTGGGGTAGCCGCCCTCGAAGAGCGTCGGCGCCCATGGCTGGAGGTCGATGCCATTCCCGCTGCGGTAGAGCCGGGCGAACCGTGGCTCACTGGTGGCGTAGCCGACGCCGTACATCGCGCCGTCGTGCCAGGCCGCCCGCCACACCCAGACGCCCGGCTCGCCGACCGGGACAGGATCGCCCCAGGCGTGCCCGTCCACGGAGAGCCAGGTCACCGTCTGGAACGCCTTGGTGGTCTCGCCGGTGGCCGCCACCGCCAGCAGCTGTAGCCGCCCGTCGGGCCGCAGGACGAAGCGCGGGTCGCGCAGGTCGGTCCCGGGCTGGCGGACGACCGTCGCGGATGTCCACGACCGCCCGTCGGTGGAGGTCAGCACCCGGATCGCGCCGTCCCCGGAGAGGTGGGTCCGGGCCTCCCGGAAGACGCAGAACCAGCTCCCGGCGTACCGGACCAGGTCGGTGAAGGCGCTGTGCGGCGCGCTGTCGCCGATCCGGTGGACGGCGGTGACCTCGGCGGTGGTGCGGCGGGTGGGTGACGACGTCATGCGCGGCGGCCTCCTGGCGTGGGGGAGTGCGGGACGTTCCGGGCGCCGGCCAGTGCCCGGTCCCGCTCCGCGGGTGCCGGCGGTGCTCCGGACCCGCGCCGACCGTCCGGCCGGCCGGACGGGCCCGGAGCGGGGGGACGACGGCCGACGCTAGCCGCCCCAGCCGACGCCCGCACGGCCACGAGACGAACGCGCGACGAACTCCCCGGCCGGGTGTGGCTCGCACCGTCGGATTGATGTCGCCCGTGCGGCGGCGTCGGCGCGCTGGGGCGGGTTGATGGCGCCGGCCGGTCACGATTGCGGTGGGCCGGAGTCGTGGCGATGCGGGCCGGAGGTGGCGTCAGTGCTCAGCTCGTTCCTCCAGACCATGGCGACCAAGATGGTCGAGGAGATCCTCAAGCGACTGGTCGAGTGGCTCGCACCGAAGGCGCTGCGGTCCGTGCCGCACCGCGCCACGCCGAACTGCCCGCGCTGCGGCGGGTACGGCGTGGCCCGCTGGGCGCCTGGCGGGGTGCGGGCGGTCTTCGTGCTGTCCCTGCTGGCCTTCACGAGTACCTGCGGGCGGCCCGGCCGGTGTTCACCTGCGGTTGCGGTCAGCGGCTACGGGCGCCCGGGGCCGCCGAGGTCCAGCTGCGCTGCCCGCGCTGCGGCACCGAACACGCCACCCCGGCCCTGGCCGGCCGCTGACGTGGAGGCGATCAGCGTGCCGTCCAGGTCGAAGACGATCGCGTGCATCTGCCGCACCCCGCCGAGCTAGCCGCCGGCCGGCTCCTGCTGGGCGCGGTGGGCGGCGGCGAGCCGCTTGGGGGCGCGGGCGTACCACGCCTCGGTGATCACCTCGGTCAGCTCGGGCACGCCGATCCGGTCGAGCCGGACCAGCACCGCCGGGTAGCCCTCGAAGTGCGGGGTGGTGAAGTAGACCGACGGGTCGTCGGCGAGCAGGGCCTCCTTGACGCCGAGGTCGGGCACCCGGACGCCGAGGATCGGCCCGTCGGGCGCGGCGGTGCCGAGGGCGGCCAGGTCGGCCCGCCGCAGCGGCCTCTCCCAGACGAACGCCTTGTCCCGCACCCGCCAGGCGGGCAGCCCGTCGTACGAGGCCCGCTCGGTGGTCCCGGGCAGTGCGAGCGCGATCCGGCGGGCGTCCTCCCAGCTTGCCATGTCCACACCGTACGGGGAGTCAGCGGGCCACGGTGTGCTCGGCGAGCAGGTGGCCGAGCACGTGTCGGGCTTCGGCCGCCTTGGCCGGCTCCGGATTGTCCAGGGTGATCAGCGCCTTCCACAGCGCCCAGCCGCGCCCGCGAGCCCAGGTGGCCGCGTCGACGTCGAGCGCGTCGTGGAAGGCGGCCCTGCTCGGGCCGTGCAGCAGCGTCCAGGCGATCACGGTGTCGCAGGCGGGATCGCCGACACCACAGCAGCCGAAGTCGATGACGGCGGCCAGCCGGCCGTCGCGGACCAGCAGGTTGCCGGCCGCGACGTCGCCGTGGAACCAGACCGGCGGCCCGGCCCACGTGGCGTCGAGGGCGGCCTGCCAGATGTCGTTGACGGCGGCGACGGGTAGCTGGTCACGGTGCGTTTCGATCGCGGCCCGGGTTTCGGCGTCGTAGGTGGACAGCGGCGCGCCCCGCCAGGCGCTGTGCCGGCCGGCGGTGGGGCCGCCCGTGGCGTCGCCGCGCCGTAGGGCGCGCAGGAAGCCGGCGAGGTCGGTGGCGAATCGGGTCAGGTCGTCGATCCGCTCGGGCCGGGCGGTCCGTCCGTCGATCCATCGGTAGACCGACCACGGGTACGGGTAGCCGGCGCCCGCCCGACCGTGGGCCAGGGGGGTGGGCACCTCCAGTGGCAGCCGTTCGCCGAGCACCGGCAGCCAGCGCTGTTCCTTGGCGACCTGGAGGGCGTACCCCTCGCTGCTGGGCAGCCGCACGGTCATCGCGTCGCCCAGGTGGAAGGTGCGGTTGTCCCAGCCGTCGACCTCCACCGCGCGTACCGGCAGCTCGGCCCAGTGCGGGAACTGGTCGGCGACCAGGCGGCGGACCAGTGCCTCGTCGATCCGGCCGGCCACGGCGTCGTCGGTGTCGGGTACGTCGGGGAGGTCCTGTGCGTTCATCCGCCCGAGCCTGCGGGGACCGGACTAGGTCCGCAACCGACTTTACGCCGGACGGCTGGGGTCGGTGGCGGGTGCGGGTTGCGAAGCCCATCATCGACGTGGGCGGGCACTGGTCCGCGACCTGCTGGACCGGGTCGTCGCGGCGGGTTGCCGGACGGTGGTGGTAACAGTGGACGTCTTGGTGCGGGCGCTCGCGTTGGGCGCAGCCGAGGTGCTGGTCGGCCGCCCGCCGAGCTGCGCGCTGGCAGCCGGCGGCGGTCATAATGGGCCGCATGGTTGCCTGGGAGTACGCCCTGCTCGTCCGCCGCTATCAGGGACAGGGCCGCAATTTTCACGTCTCGTTCGTCTGGTACGCGCCGGACGGGTCGCGCAGGGACATCACCGCCTTCGGTGACACCGCCATCGCCCACCTCAATCGGGTTGGCCGGGAGGGCTGGGAACTGGTCTCCGCCGCCGAGGACGTGAACAACGTCCAGGGCAGCACCGAGGTTCACCGCTACCACCTCAAGCGCCCCCTAGCCTGAGGCGCGCCCGCCCGCCAGACCGGTGCGGGGCCGGCCGGTGTCGGCCAGGTCGGTTCCGCGAGTGCGATACCTCTAAGTCATATCGATGACTCAGAGGTATCGCACTCGTCCGAGCGAGCGCCACCGACGGCGTTACCCACCGTGATCGAGGCGGCCCGGCGCGGCGACCAGCCTGAGCGTCAGGCCAGGTCGATGGCGGGGTAGAGCGGGTGGGGGGCCAGCAGCTCGGTGGCCTGGCGGGCGATCTTGTCGGCGAGGGCCGGGTCGAGGGTGTACTTGGCCTTCGAGGGGGTGCCGTCGGCGTTGGCGCCGGCCGTGGTCTGGGTGAGCACCGTGTGCATCAGCTCCGCGGTCTGGTCCATTTCCGCGGTGCCCAGGCCCCGGGTGGTCAGAGCCGGGGTGCCGACCCGGATGCCCGAGGTGTACCACGCGCCGTTCGGGTCGTGCGGGACCGAGTTGCGGTTGGTGACGATGCCCGAGTCCAGCAGCGCCTGCTCGGCCTGCCGGCCGGTGAGCCCGTAGCCGGACACGTCGATCAGCACCAGGTGGTTGTCGGTGCCGCCGGTGACCAGCTTCGCGCCCCGGCGCAGCAGCCCCTCCGCGAGGGCCTGCGCGTTGTCCACGATCCGCTGGGCGTAGTCGGCGAAGTCGGGGCGGCGGGCCTCCGCGAGGGCGACCGCCTTGGCGGCCATCACGTGCGGCAGCGGGCCACCGAGCACCATCGGGCAGCCCCGGTCCACCTGGTCGGCCAGCTCGGGCTGGCAGAGCACCATGCCGCCACGCGGGCCGCGCAGCGACTTGTGCGTGGTGGTGGTGACGATGTGCGCGTGCGGCACCGGGTCGAAGTCGCCGGTGAACACCTTGCCCGCCACCAGGCCCGCGAAGTGCGCCATGTCGACCATGAAGGTGGCGCCGACCGAGTCGGCGATCTCCCGCAGGATCCGGAAGTTCACCTTCCGGGGGTACGCCGAGTAGCCGCCGACCAGGATCAGCGGCTTGAACTCGCGGGCCGCCTCGGCCACCCGGTCGTAGTCGATCAGGCCGGTCGCCGGGTCGGTGCCGTAGCTGCGCTGGTCGAACATCTTGCCCGAGATGTTCGGCCGGAAGCCGTGGGTGAGGTGGCCGCCGGCGTCCAGCGACATGCCGAGCATCCGCTGGTTGCCCAGCTCGCGGCGCAGCGCGAACCAGTCGGCCTCGGTGAGGTCGTTGACCTGACGCACCTGCGCCTTCTTCAGCGCGGGGGACTCCACCCGGTCGGCCAGCACCGCCCAGAACGCGACCAGGTTGGCGTCGATGCCCGAGTGCGGCTGCACGTAGGCGTGCGCCGCGCCGAACAGCTCGCGGGCGTGCTCGGCGGCGAGCGCCTCGACGGTGTCGACGTTCTGGCAACCGGCGTAGAAGCGGCGCCCGACGGTGCCCTCGGCGTACTTGTCGCTGAACCAGTTGCCCATCGCGAGCAGGGTCGCCGGGGAGGCGTAGTTCTCGCTGGCGATGAGCTTGAGAGACTCCCGCTGATCGGTCAGCTCGGCGCCGATGGCGTCGGCCACCCGCGGCTCGACAGCCCGGATCACCTCAAGGGCACTCCGGAATGCGGTGGACTCGGCGTTGCGCGACATGCGACCTCCTACAGACGTGCGGAAGGCCCAGGCGCTCGGCAAACGTCCTCGTGACGGGGCCGCTCCCCGATGGTTCTCCATCCCCACGCGCCAGTAACGGCCCGCGCCGATCCTACCGGGCCGGCCCGGGCCCGCCCGGCCGACCTCCGGACGCGACCGCCGGGGTGGTTGGTCGAGCACCGCTCAAGCGGTCACGGCATCGATCGCCTTCTTGATCGCCTTCGGCTCGCCGGGCGAACGCGGCGCGTCCGCGCGCAGCGCGATCATCTTCTCGCCGATCTCCTGGAGCTGCTTACGGCCGAGCTGCTCGCGCACCTTGGGGAACCACTCCTGCTCCTCCTCCTCGACGTGGTGCGTCACGTTCTCGATCAGCACCGTCGTCTTGGGGTTGAAGCGCTCGTCGTCGGCGTCCATGCTGGCCAGCTCGAAGCAGAGCAGGTCGGCGACGTGGTGCTCCTCGTACGACTCGAGGATGTCGTCCTCCAGGTCGGGCAGGAGCCGGCGGATCTCCGGGTACATCACCTCGTTCTCCAGGTAGGTGTGCACCGTCAGAGCCTCCAGGATCTGGCCCACCAGCTTCTGCCGCTGGCTCGCCGGCCCCTCCTCGGCATCCTGGAAGGCCTTGAACAGGCGGCGCATCTCCTTGTGGTCCTCGTTGAGCAGGACGATTCCTTGTGGTCCTCTTTGAGCAGGACGATGGCATCGGTCGACACCGGCATGACCTCCCTGGATCTCGTCTGGTGTCGATCCCGTACCCGAGGGATGAACTGCGGAAACAGGGTTACCCTGAACGGGTGGGGCCCGGCGCCGAAGCGCCGGGCCCCACACTGGTCGTACCGTTGGTCAGCGGACCACGCCGTACGCGCTCACCATGCCCGCGCCGTAGAAGCCGTTCCGCGCCCCGCCGGAGCAGGTCGCGTCGTAGACGGCACCCAGCAGCGGGACCGGGTTGTAGACACCCGCGGGGCAGCTCTGCGCCCGAGCCGTGCGCTCCAGGAACGACGCCAGCTGGCCCGGGGACATGTCCGGGTGGGCCGAGGCCGCCAGCGCCGCGACGCCGGCGACGTGCGGGCCGGACATCGAGGTGCCCTGCTTGTAGCCCCAGCCGTTGGTCCGCGTCGCCGTGTTGAAGGTGGTGGACAGGATGCCGTCGGTCAGCGTCGACTGGGCACCCTGGGTGCGGAACCGGGTGTCACCACCCGGAGCGGTGACGTCCACGACACCCTGGCCGTACGAGGAGTAGTAGCTCTTTTCCCCGGTCGGGCCCACCGCCGAGACGGTCACCACGCCCGGCGCCTCGGCCGGCAGGTCGAGGCAGGCGCTGTTGATGTCGCGCACCTCGGGCGTCCCGTTGTTCGGGCTGCCCGCGTCGACCGTCTTGTGGGCCAGATCGACGTTGGAGTTGCCCGCGGACGCGACGTTGAGCACGCCCTTGCTGTGCGAATAGCGGATGGCACGCTGCACGGCCTGCCACACCGGTCGCTGGCGCGCGTCGTTGCGGCAGTTGAACTCCCACGGGTCGATGTAGTAGCTGTTGTTCGTGACCTTCATGCCGTGCTCGGCGGCCCAGAGGAAGCCGCAGACCGCCGCCTCGGGGTAGATGAAGCCGTCGTTGTTGACCACCTTGACGGCGGCCACCTTGACGCCTGGGGCGACGCCGGTGACGCCGACGCCGTTGATGGCGGCGGCGATGGTGCCCGCCACGTGGGTGCCGTGATCGGATGTGGTCGGGTTCCAGGCCGCCTCGGTGGTGTCGACGACGCCGCCAAGGCAGGACGTGCTCTTGTCCTTGGCGATCTGGCTGGCCAGGTCGGGGTGACTGGAGGAGATGCCGCTGTCCAGCACGCCCACCACTACGTCCGCGCTTCCGGTGGTGACGGCGTGGGCCTGCGGGACGCCGATCATCGGCATGTCCCACTGCTGGCCGAACAGGGGCTCGGCGGTCGGGTCACCGGTGGCGCTGGCGAGGTCGGCGGCGGAGACCTCCACGGTCTCGCCCTCGTCGAGAGCGGTGCCGAGCCCGGTGGTCGCGGCCACCGACTCGACCCCGGCTCCCGCCACCTCGGTGGCGAAGTCGGGGTTGCTGGAGCGGGCGACGAGCACACCGATCTGCTCGTAGCTGGCCATCACGGTGCCCTTGGCGGCGGCCACCCGGGCAGCGGCCCTGTCGTTCGCCGCGCCCTGCGGGGCGAGAACCAGGAACGTCGTGTCCGGGCCGGCGGCCGTGGCCGGCGCCAGTGCGCCGGTGACGGCGAGACCGACCCCGAGCGTCACCGCGGACGCGGCGGCCAGTGTCTTGTTGCGGAGGTTTTTCACGCGGACTCCCAGGAGCGGGGACCAACCGGTGCGCTCCCGGGCGGGGAGTGACCGGCCGAGGGCGGGCGGGATGCCCGTCTCTGGTAGTCGAGCGCGGACGGTCGGTGTGGCGTTACACACACCCCGGCAGGTGGGACGAAAGGTGTCAGACCGTGGCCAGCGTGCGGGGGATCTCGTCGAGCAGTTCCCGGGCCAGGAAGCCGATCCGGCCGTACCGGGGGATCAGCCGCTGGCCGCTCACCGCGTGCGCGAACGACGCCCAGCAGGCGGCCTGGGCCGGCTCGGCGCCCCGGGAGAGTAGCCCGGCCAGTAGCCCGGCGAGCACGTCCCCGCTGCCCGAGGTGCCCAGCCCGGCGTCGCCGCTCTCCTCGCGCCAGCGCCGCCCGTCCGGGGTGGCCACGTGGCCGTAGAGCGAGACGACCGCCTCGTACCGGACGGCCAGCTCGGCCGCCTCGGCGTCCAGGTCGTCGCCCGGGTCGCGGCCGAGCAGGTGCCCGGCCTCGGTGACGTTCGGGGTCAGCACCGCCGGTCGCCCCGAGCCGACCAGCAGGCCCGGCTCGTGGCTGAGTGCGCCCAGGGCGTACGCGTCGAGCACCAGCGGGGTGCGCGGCCCCGCCGCGTCCAGGACCGGGTGCAGCAGCTCGCGCGTCTCGTCGATCCCTTTCAGCCCCGGCCCGAGGGCCACCACGTCGGCATGACCGATCAACTCGCCGAGCTGGCCGTCCCGGTCCGCGGCGACCGCGCCGGTCGGGGTCTCCGGCAGCCCGATCACCAGCGCCTCGGGCACCTGGACGCTCAGCGTGGCAGCGGTGGACTCGGCGGCGGTGAGCTGGAGAACCCCCGCGCCGGCGCGCAACGCGGCGACCCCGGCGAGCAGCACCGCCCCGGGGGTGAAACGGGAGCCGCCGACCACCAGCACGGTGCCCCGGCTCTCCTTGCCGCCGGTCGGGACCGGCAGCTCCCAGTTCCGCAGCAGCCCCGGCGTGATCACCTTCACCTCAGACCGGCTCGGCATGGACCTCGTCCTCCCTGGTCGGCCGGGCGCCCTGCCGGCGTAGGTGGCCCACCTCGTTGAACCCGGCCAGCGCCAGCCGGCCGTCGGTGTCGACCGACCAGTGGGTGATCGAGCAGTTGGCGATCACGTGTTCGCGGGTCAGCGCCATCAGTTCCGGCTCGGTCAGCCCCTCCACCAGGAAGCGCAGCAGGAAGACCAGTGCGTCGTGGCCGAAGAGCAGCACCCGCTGGTCGGCATGGTCCCGGCGCAGGTCGCCGAGGAGCGTCCGCAGCCGCAGCGCCACGTCGGTCCAGGATTCCCCGCCGGGCGGCCGGTAGTAGAACTTGCCCAGCCGGGCGCGGCGGTCGGCCTCGTCCGGGAACCGCCGGCGCACCCCGTGCCCGGTCAGCCCGTCGAGGATGCCCAGCTCCCGGTCGCGCAGCCGCTCGTCCCGGCTGAGCGGCACCCCGGTGCCGTGCAGTGCCAGTTCGGCGGTGGAGACCGCGCGCAGGTACGGCGAGACCACCGCCACGTCCGGGCGCCGGTCCGCGGGCAGCCCGGCCAGCCAGCGGCCGGTGGCCCGGGCCTGCTCCTGGCCGGTGGGGGAGAGCGGCACGTCGGCGTCCCGGTGGGTGAGCCCGATCAGGTCGGCACCGGAGGACTCGGCCTCGCTTGCCGCCACGTTCGCGGTGCTCTCGCCATGTCGGATGATCCACAAGGTTGCCAATTCGGCCATGCGGCACCCCCTACCCGGCCCGGCTGCCGGGTAACCGCGCCACCGGCGCAGGTCGGGGGTCGGGCGTGAACGCCACTCGGTTGGGTAAGCGTGGGCTTCAACGCGAGCCGACAGGGGAGGTGCGCCGTGGCGACGATGGTCAAGGAGCAGATCAGCCCGGTGAAGGACAAGAACTACGACTTGATCCGGGCGTTGCAGATGTCACTGGAGAACGTGTACCGGATGGACACGTACATCGCCGACGCCGAGCAGCATGGCGACAGTGAACTGGCCAACTGGTTCCGCCTGATCCAGGAAAACAGCCGCAAGGCGGGTGAGCAGGGCAAGCAGATGCTGATGTCCCGGATGCAGCAGGAGAAGCGCTGACCGCGGCGAATGTCGCCCGGGTGCGGGCGGATGCCGGTCGATGACCGGCATCCGCCGCGCTGACCCCCGACGGCACATCGACCCACGTCCAGGCGATCCCCTCGATGCCGCGCGGTCCGGTCCGGTTCGGGACAGCGCCGCAGGAGGTCGATGGGGCACAATGTCCGTCCGGGACGGCCGGGCCGCCCCGAGACGGAGGGGTGGAATCGACGATGACGGTCGTCCGGGGTCTGCGCGAAGCGCTGCTGCTGTTCCTGATCGCCGCTGTTCTGGTCGGGGCCGCCGCAGCGGTCTGGGTGGCGGTCGACGGGGGTGACTACACCGGCCGACTGGGGATCGCGCTGATGGTGGTGGGCGCGCTGTTCGGAGTGACCGGCGACCTGACGCTGAGCCGGATCGGCATGCTCGGCCCGCGTGCCACCTTCGGGCTCGCGCCGGAGCGCGAGGAGGCCGGGGGCGGGCGGGTGCTCACCGGCGTCGGCATCTTCCTGTTCGTCGGGTTGCCGCTGATCCTGGTCGGCGTCCTCCTGGTCACCTGACCGGGCCCGCGGGCCGGGCAGATCGGTCCGCGTCGCGCCCTGCTCGTCTCCGGTCGATGACCGCGAGGAGCCCGCCGGCGTCGTACCCTCGTGGGCGTGGCCACGGCAGCGGAGGAGATCCAGGTGGGGGAGCGGCTGGTCCGCGTCTCCAGCCCCGACAAGCCGTACTTCCCCGAGCGCGGGCTGACCAAGCTGGACGTGGTCCGCTACTTCCTGGCGGTGGGTGACGGCATCCTGCGCGCGCTGCGGGACCGGCCGACCATGCTGGAACGCTGGCCGCGCGGCGTCTTCGAGGGCGCAACAATCGCCACCCGGCAGACCAACCGGGGTGACGCGTTCTATCAGAAGCGGCTGCCGGCGGGCGCGCCCGAGTGGGTGCGCACCGCGCACATCACCTTCCCCAGTGGCCGTACCGCCGACGAGGTCGCGCCGAGCGAGCTGGCCGTGGTGATCTGGGCGGCCAACCTGGGGACGCTGCGCTTTCATCCGTGGCCGGTGACCGCCGCCGACGTGGAGCGCCCCGACCAGCTGCGCATCGACCTCGACCCGATGCCCGGCGTCGAGTTCGCGCAGGTCGTGCCGGTGGCCCACGAGGTGCGGGCGTTCCTCGCCGAGCTGGGCATGACCGGTTACCCGAAGACCACCGGAGGCCGGGGGCTGCACGTCTACCTGTCGATCGAGCCGCGGTGGAGCTTCGGCGAGTGCCGGCGGGCGGTGCTCGCGCTGGGCCGGGAGATGCAGCGTCGCCTGCCGGAGCTGGTCACCACCACCTGGTGGCGCGAGCAGCGGGACAAGCCGGTCTTCGTCGACTACAACCAGATGGCCCGGGACCACACCGTGACGTCGGCGTACTCGATCCGGCCCACGCCGCAGGCTCTGGTGTCGGCGCCGCTGGACTGGGCGGAGCTGGACGACGCCCGCCCGGAGGACTTCGACGTGCTTTCCGTGCCGGCCCGGTTCGCGGAGCGGGGTGACCCACACGCCGGCCTGGACGGCGACCGGCACTCGCTGGAGCCGCTGCTGGAGCTGGCCGACCGGGAGGGGCTGGAGGCCCCGCCGGAGCGGCAAGGAAGGGTCCCCTATTAACGCCAGGCGTTAATAGGGGACCCTTCCTTGCACCTCACGCCCAGGGGCTGCCCGCCCCGTCGAACTCCTCGAAGACCAGCCAGGTGCGGGTGGACAGCACCCCCGGGATGCTCTGCACCCGGCCCAGCACGACGTCCCGCAGCGCGGCGTTGTCCGGTGCGCGGACCAGCGCGAGCACGTCGTGGTCGCCGCCGAGCAGCGCGGCGTGCTCGATGTAGCGCACCTGGGCCAGCTCCGCGGAAACCTCCCGCCAGGTGTTCTGCTCGATCGTCAGCGCGATGTACGCCGAGGTGCCCAGGCCGGCCGCCACGGGCGCCACCTGGGCCCGGAAACCGGTGATCACTCCGTCGCGGAGCAGTCGCTCCACCCGGGCGTACGCGTTGGTGCGGGAGATGTGGATTCGCTCGGCGAGGGTGCGCACCGAGGTCCGCCCGTCACGGACCAGCTCGTCGAGGATCCGCCGGTCCACCTCGTCCAGGGGTCGGGCCGATCGTCCCGATCCGGTCGCCCGGCCCGCCCCGTCGGTGGCTTCCTGGCTCACTGATGCGCCCTTTGCATGCCAACCGTCCCGCCTTCCACCTGGATCTTGAGTCAATCATCCGACAGGCGGAAGCATAGGCCCACCACACGTCCCAGGAGGTTCCGCCGTGACGACCACTCCCCAGGCGGTCCGCAGGGCATCCCCGCGCACCCGTCGGGCGGCCACCCCGCCCGACCCGGCGCGCCCGCTGCTGCCCGACGCCGAGCCCGTCCGCCTGCTCGACCCGAGCGGCACCCCGCTGCCCGCCCGCACCGACTACCCGGAGCCGCCCGTCGAGGCGCTGCGTGAGCTGTACCGCCGGATGGTGCTCGGCCGCCGGTTCGACACCCAGGCGACGGCGCTGACCAAGCAGGGCCGGCTCGCCGTCTACCCGTCCTCCCGGGGACAGGAGGCGTGCCAGGTCGCCGCGGTGCTCGCGGTCCGGCACACCGACTGGGTGTTCCCCACCTACCGCGAGTCGATGGCACTGGTCGCCCGGGGCATCGACCCGGTCGAGGTGCTCACCCTGCTGCGCGGCGACTGGCACTGCGGCTACGACCCGGCCGCGATGCGGACCGCACCGCAGTGCACGCCACTCGCCACCCAGTGCGTGCACGCTGCCGGGCTGGCGCACGGCGAGGTGTACCAGGGGCGCGACACGGTGGCGCTGGCCTTCATCGGCGACGGCGCGACCAGCGAGGGTGACTTCCACGAGGGGATCAACTTCGCCGCCGTGTTCAAGGCGCCGGTGGTCTACTTCGTCCAGAACAACCGGTACGCGATCAGCGTCCCGCTGTCCCGGCAGACCGCGGCGCCGTCGCTGGCCTACAAGGGCGTCGGTTACGGCGTGCCCAGCGAGCAGGTCGACGGCAACGACCCGGTCGCGGTGCTCGCCGTGCTCACCCGCGCGGTGGAGCACGCCCGCGCCGGCAAGGGGCCGTTCCTGGTGGAGGCGCACACCTACCGGATGGAGCCGCACACCAACGCCGACGACGCGACCCGCTACCGTGACGGCGCCGAGGTCGACGCCTGGCGGGACCGGGACCCGGTCACCCGGCTGGAGACCTACCTGCGCTCGCGCGGGGTGCTCGACGACGCGGCGGTCGCCGAGATCGCCGAGCAGGCCGAGGCGTACGCGGCGGACCTGCGGACCCGGATGAACGAGCAGCCCGCGGTCGACCCGCTGAGCCTCTTCGACCACGTCTACGCCGAGCCCACCCCGCAGCTGCTGGAGCAGCGCGAGCAGGTCCGCGCCGAGCTGGCCGCCGCGCACGACGAGGAGGGTGACGCCTGATGGCCACCACCATGGCGAAGGCCCTCAACACCGCGCTCGCCGACGCCCTCGCCGCCGACGAGCGGGTGGTCGTCTTCGGTGAGGACGTCGGCCAGCTCGGCGGCGTCTTCCGGATCACCGACGGCCTGCAGGCCCGGTTCGGCGAGAAGCGCTGCTTCGACACCCCCCTCGCCGAGGCCGGCATCGTCGGCTTCGCCGTCGGCCTGGCCATGTCCGGGTTGCGGCCGGTGGTCGAGATGCAGTTCGACGCGTTCGCGTACCCGGCCTTCGAGCAGATCGCCTCGCACGTGGCGAAGCTGCGCAACCGCACCAGGGGCGCGCTGAGCGTGCCGATCGTCATCCGGGTGCCGTACGCCGGCGGGATCGGCGGGGTGGAGCACCACTGCGACTCGTCCGAGGCGTACTACGCGCACACCCCGGGTCTGAAGGTCGTCACCCCGGCGACCGTGCAGGACGCGTACTCCCTGTTGCGGGAGGCGATCGAGGACCCGGACCCGGTGGTCTTCATGGAGCCCAAGAAGCTCTACTTCGCCAGCGCCGACGCGGAGCTGCCGGCGCGTACCGAACCGTTCGGCCGGGCGGTCGTGCGCCGGCCCGGGCGCGACGCCACCCTGGTGGCGTACGGGCCGGCGGTGCCGGTCGCGCTGGAGGCCGCCGACGCCGCCCGCGAGGAGGGCTGGGACCTGGAGGTGGTGGACGTGCGCACCATCGTGCCGTTCGACGACGCCACGATCACCGCCTCCGTCCGGCGCACCGGCCGGTGCGTGGTGATCCAGGAGGCGCCCGGGTTCGCCGGCGTCGGCGCGGAGATCGCCGCCCGGGTGCAGGAGCGCTGCTTCCACGCGCTGCACGCCCCGGTGCTGCGGGTGGCCGGGCTGGACATCCCGTACCCGGCGCCGATGCTGGAGCACACCCACCTGCCCGGGGTGGACCGGGTGCTCGACGCGGTGGCCCGGTTGCAGTGGGACGACCAGCCGGACCCGCGCTGGTCGATGCAGGGCAGCGCGGCATGACCACGGTCGAGCGGACGCAGGTCTTCCTCCTGCCCGACCTGGGCGAGGGGCTGAGCGAGGCGGAGATCGTCGAGTGGCGGGTCGCGGTCGGCGACGTGGTCACGGTCGACCAGAGCGTGGTCGAGGTGGAGACCGCCAAGGCGGTCGTCGACGTGCCCTGCCCGTACGCCGGGCGGGTGGTCACCCTGCACGGCGCGGCGGGTGAGGTCCGTCCGGTCGGCCAGCCGTTGATCACTATCGCGCCCCTGGACGGCGGTGCCGAGCCGGCCGGGCACGCCACCTACCGCGAGGAGGAGCGCGCGGGTTCCGGCAACGTGCTGATCGGGTACGGCACCGGGCACGGCGGGACGACCCGACGCCGACGCCGACCCCGGCTGGCGCTGGCCCCCGAGCCCACCGACGTCGCGTCCGGCGATGTCTCCGGTCCGGCCGCCGCGGGCAGCCCGGCGGGCCGCACCGAGGCGTCCTCCGGCGGCGCCCCGGCCGGCACGACCGCTCCGGCCGCCCTGGTCATCTCACCGATCGTCCGGCGGCTGGCCCGCGAGCGCGGGATCGACCTGGGCACGGTGCGGGGCACCGGGCCCGGCGGGGTGATCCGTCGCGCGGACGTGGAGGCGGCGCTGGCCGCGCCCGCCCCCCGGCTGGCGGCCGTGCCGGACGCGCACGCGACGGTGATCCCGGGCGGCGACGGCGATGTGATCGTCCCGCTCACCGGCGTCCGCAAGGCGATCGCCGACAAGCTCTCCCGCAGCCGGCGGGAGATCCCCGAGGTGACCATCTGGGTCGACGTGGACGCCACCGGGCTGCTGGAGACCCGGGCCGCGATCAACGCGGCGACGCCGGACGCGCCGGTGAGCATCCTGGCCCTGCTGGCCCGGATCTGCCTCTCCGGGCTGCGCAGGTTCCCGCAGCTCAACGCCCGGGTCGACACCGAGGCCCAGCGGATCGTCCAGTCCGCCGGGGTGCACCTGGGCATCGCCGCGCAGACCGACCGGGGCCTTCTGGTGCCGGTGCTGCGCGACGCCCAGCGGCTCACCACCGCCGAGCTGGCCGCGGAACTCGCGGCCACCACCGCGGCGGCGCGGGCGGGCACCCTTGCGCCGGCCCGGCTGACCGGTGGCACCTTCACCCTGAACAACTACGGGGTGTTCGGCGTGGACGGCTCCACGCCGATCATCAACCATCCCGAGGCGGCACTGCTCGGCGTGGGGCGGATCGTGGACAAGCCGTGGGTGGTGGACGGGCAGCTCGCCGTGCGCAAGGTGACCCAGCTCAGCCTCACCTTCGACCACCGGGTCTGCGACGGTGGGGTGGCCGGTGGCTTCCTGCGGCACGTCGCCGACTGCGTGGAGCGGCCGGCGCTGCTGATCGCCGCCGTCTGACCCGGCGTACCCCGGCCCCGGCGCTGCCCGTGCGGCGCCGGGGCCGGCGCACGCCCGGGGTTTCCCCAACGTGTCACCGGGAAGTCGGCCCCGCGGAGTGCACCGCCGCGTCGAAGGGAGCCGGTTCGTGGCGTACCAGGTACCCAACGCGTTCCGGGAGCGACGGCCCGCCTCGGCCGGCGCGCCGCTGCACTGCGACGCGCGGGAGTACGGGCTGTGCGGCGACGGCCGAACCAACGACCAGCCGGCGCTGGCTGCCCTCGTGGACCGGCTCGGCGACGGCTACGCGGCGGACGGGCGGGCCCGCGTCATCTACTGCCCACCGGGCATCTACTCGATCCGGGACGCCGGCACGGTGTGGCGCAGCGGCGTCTCGCTGGTCGGGGCCGGGCCGGCGGCGACCCGGTTCCTGCTCAGCAACGAGTGCAACCGGGTCGACCCGACCCCGTTGGCGTACTGGACCGTCCTGCAGCACGGCGCGGGCCGGGACCGGCACATCGCCGACTGCACCTTCGCCGACTTCGAGATCGACGGCTCCGGGGTGGCGATGGCCGAGTACAACTACCTGGCCAAGGGCCTCGGCCTCCAGTACGTGGTGCGCGGTGTCTTCCGCAACCTCTACATCCACCACACCGCGGCCACCGGGCTGGGGTGCGACTTCCTGCAGGACAGCCTGATCGACGGTGTGGTGGTGGTCGGCTGTGGCCGGCTGGACAACGGCGAGCAGATCGGCGGCGCGGGAATCGGCGTGGGCATCGGCGGCTGGGGCGCGGTGGAACGGCTGACCATCGTCAACTCCACCACCCTGGCCAACGGCACCAACGGGATCTTCCTGGAACTCCAGAAGGACTACTGGTCCCCGCCCCGGGGGTACCGCATCATCGGCTGCCACAGTCAGGGCAACCGGTTCGGCATCTCCGACTGGGGCGCGGACGGGCTGATCGTCTCCGCGTGCACGATGGCCGACAACCTGGAGGCCGGCTTCGACGTCTCGGCCGAGGGCACCGCGGGCGTGGCCGGTCGGGGTGGGCTGCTCACCGACTGCGTCATCGACGGCAACATCGGCGACGGGATCAGCATCGGCAACACCTCTGGCCCCTACACCATCCGGGGCAACCGGATCAGCGACAACGGCCGGAACGGCTACCACGGGCACGACCTCGGGCGCGGTTACCAGGGCCCGGCACGGGACGTGGTGATCGAGAGCAACGAGTTCTGGGGCAATGGACTGGACGCGGTCCGGGTCGACCATCCGATGGTCGACGCGGTACTGCTCAACAACCGGATCCGCAACAACGGCCGGCAGTTCGCGCAGGCGGCCGGCGGTGCTGGCGAGACGGTCCGCTACAGCGAGCGGTCCCTGGTGGACCGGGCGGCCGACTGGCCGCACGACGGGCACCGGGGCAAGGTGCTGCGGGTCGGACGATCCGTGGCGCTGGTCGCCTCGAACACCGGCGACGAGCTCACCCTCGCCCCGGTCCGCCCCGACGCCTTGAGCGCATGGAGCGGGGACATCCCGCCGCCGGGCTGCCGGTACGAGCTGTCCCCGGCGCCCGCGCGGCGGGCCGGCATCACCATCGACGCGGCGTGCGACTCGGCGACGATCCGGGGCAACCGGATCTGGGACAACCGTGAGAGCCGGACCCAGACCAACGGGTTGTGGATCACCGAGCGGGGCAGCTGCGTCGACTGCCGGGTCGAGGGGAACGACCTCGGCGGCAACGCCGACGAGGGGCTGCGGCTGGACACCCCGCCGGTGGGCGGCCGCTGGCGCGACAACCACGACGACAGCGACTGGGGCTGAGCGGCGGCGGCCGGAGTGCACCGGCCGCCGCCGTCGTCAGGACCGGTCAGCCGGCCAGACCGGCCACCGGGTCGGGATCCAGCACGACCGTCGCCGTGCCGGTCTGCGGCGGTACGCCCGGCTCGGTCGGCGCGTCGGTGTACTCCGCCACGAAGACTGCGGTGAGGTTGTCAGCACCGCCGTGCCCACCGTCGACGAAGGTGGCGATGGTGCCGGAGCACCCCGTCGCCGAGGAGAGCGGGTGCCCGTGCTCGTCATGGCCGAGGACGTAGGTGACCTTCACCCGGGAGCAGTCCACCGGCAGGTCATCGGTGACCTTCACCTGGTACGCGACCGTTTGCCCGAACTGGAAGGGTTGCCCGGCCACCGGGGCGACGAACTCGACGATCGGCGCGCGCGGCCCGACCAGCAGCGGCAGGGTCGCCGCGGCGGAGCGTCCGGTGCGGTCGGTGACCTTCAGCGTGGGGGTGTACGCGCCGTTCTCCTGGAAGGTCCAGGCCGGATTCGCCTCGGTGCTGTCCACCGAGCCGTCCGCGTTGAAGTCCCACGCGTAACGCAGCGCGTCACCGTCCGGGTCGGTGGTGCCCGCGCTGGAGAAGGTCACGGTCAGCGGCGCCTGACCGGCGGTCGGGTCCGCGCTGATCTTCGGGATCGGCGTCCGGTTGCCCCGGACGAAGTCGATCCGGGACAGCTGGGCGTCCGGGTTCTCGGCGAAGTAGCCGTCGCCGTACTCCAGCACGTAGAGCGCGCCGTCCGGGCCGAACTCCATGTCCATCGGGTTGTCCACCACCAGCGACGGCACCACCGGCCGGATGTCCTTCACGTCGCCGTCGGAGTCGAGGCGGAACTCCTTGATGTAGTCCCGGGTCCACTCGTAGAACAGCGGCACACCGTCGTAGTAGGCCGGCCACCGGGTCCGCGAGGTGCTGGTTCCGTCGTAGTCGTACGCCGGGCCGCCCATCGGGCCGATGCCGCCGGTGCCCAGCTGCGGGAACTCCCCGGCGGCGGCGGACGGGTACCAGACCTGTGGCTGCTCGACCGGCGGCAGCTGCCGCTTCCCGGTGTTGTGGGGTGAGTCGTTGACCGGGCGCTTGCAGTTGAACGTCGAACCGGACTCGCCGGTGGCGAAGTCGTAGTCGCGGTACGCGATGTCCGGTGTCACGCAGTACGGCCAGCCGTAGTTCGCCGGCTTGTCGATGAGCATCCACCGGCCGTGTCCGGCGGGCCCGCGCCCCGGGTTGGACGAGGACGCGTCCGGGGAGTAGTCGCCCAGGTAGACGTCATCGGTGCGCCGGTCGACGGCGAACCGGAACGCGTTGCGCAGCCCCATCGCGTAGATCTCCGGGCGGGTCTGTGCCGTACCCGGCTTGAACAGGTTGCCGGCCGGCACCTTGTAGCCGCCGCCGGGTTGCACCCGGATGCGCAGCAGCTTGCCGCGCAGGTCGTTCGTGTTGGCCGAGGTGCGCTGGGCGTCGAACGCCGGGTTCCGGTCGGCCCGCTCGTCGATCGGGATGTAACCGTCGGAGAAGAACGGGTTCGTGTCGTCACCGGTCGACAGGTACAGGTTGCCCTTGCTGTCGAAGTCGATCTGACCGCCGACGTGGCAGCAGATGCCCCGGTCGGTGGGCACGTCGATGATCTGCTGCTCGGTGCCGAGGTTCAGCTTCATCCCGTCCAGCTTGAACCGGGACAGCCGCAGTGCCCCCCGGAACCGCTGCCAGTCCGCCTCGGTGCCGACCAGCGGCGCGTCCCCCTCGTTGACGTCGGGGGTGGCCGGGTCGTCCACCGGGGTGTTCAGCGGCGGCGAGTAGTAGAGGTAGACCCATTTGTTCTGGGCGAAGTTCGGGTCGATGGCGACCCCCTGCAGCCCCTCCTCATCGTGCTCGTACACCGGGATGTCGGCGGCGAGGGTGTTCAGCCCGGTGCGCGGGTCGTGGATGCGGACCTCGCCGGTGCGGGAGGTGTGCAGCACCCGCAGGTCGGGCAGGACGGCGAGGCTCATCGGCTCGCCCGGGAAGTCGTTCAGTGTCACCTTCTGGAAGCTGCTGTCCGGTGGCGCCGCGGCCGGCGCGGGCGCGGCGGCCGCCGGTGGCGCGGCCAGGCCGGCCGTCACCAGCAGCAGGGCGGACACGAATGCGGTCCTGTTCATCAGGTCGTCCCCCGAGGTGGTCGTCAGTACCGGAGTGAGGCGAGATAGTCGAAGCCGACCCGGGCGGTGTCCAGGGCGTCGGCGGGCGCGCGCGGCGGGGTGCCCGCGTCGTCGCGTTCCACGATGTACTCCTCGATGCCCGCCTCCCGTTCGTGGGCGAAGATCCGTCCGAAGTCGATGACGCCGTCGCCGAGGTCGGCGAAGCCACCCTCGACGTCGAGGTCCTTGACGTGCACCTGGCGGATCCGGCCGCGGTTGGCCCGGATCACGTCGACCGGGTCGTGTGCGCCCCGCCAGGTCCAGTAGAGGTCGAGTTCGAAGTGGACCAGTCGCGGGTCCGTCTGCCGGGTGAGGATGTCGAAGCCGGTCGACCCGTCGGTCAGCGGCACGAACTCCAGTTGGTGGTTGTGGTAGCCGAAGTCCAGCCCGGCGCGCTCGGCGAGCCGGCCGGCCTGGTTCAGATCCCGGGCGAGGGCACGGTAGACGGCGGGGTCCCGGATCGGGCGCCCCTCTGGGTCGCGACCGAAGTACGGGTGGACGATCTTCTTGCAGCCCAGGATGTTCGCGTCCGCGAGGGCGCGTTCCCAGGTGGCGGCGTCGAACGGCTGCGGGATGCCGGTGTGCCCGGAGGTGGACCGCAGCCCCGCCTCGTCCAGCGCGGCCCGGAACTGCGCCGCGGTACGCCCGACGAAGCCGGCGTGCTCCACTCGCCGGTAGCCGATCCGCCGCAGTGCGGTCAGGGTGCCGGGCAGGTCGGCGGCGAGTTGGTCGCGCACCGTGTAGAGCTGGATGCTGATCCGGTCCACCGGCACCCGGCGCCGACCGTGGGTATGTCCGGCCGGCGTGGCGGCGGCCGGGCCGGCGAGCAGGCCGGCGGTGCCGAGGGCGGCGGCGGAGACGGTCGCGGCGCGGAGCAGGCCCCGCCGGCTGACCGGCTCGGAGGCCGGTGCCGACTCCGGTCCGTTGGTCTGTTGATCCATGGTGGTGGTCCCTTCCTGACGGCTGGCACGCCGTCGGCGGAGGTCGACCGGCTGCCGCCTCCGGGCGCGCCGAACCGGCCGGATCGGGGATCCGGCGGGACGATGACGGACGGCGCGCGGGTGCGGCCCGGACCTGTCGGGAGCAGAACACGGCGACCCGGCGGGTGGCGGCGAGGCGATCGACGAATGGGCAACCTTCTATCTGATTCGCGACCTTACCCTTGCCTCCGGACGAAGGCAAAGCTTCGTCTCGATCAGCAGAAGTTTCGCTCCAGGCGACAAAAGTCCATCCTCGTGATGCGTCACCTGCCCTGACCTCGTCCTCCCTGCGCCGACGCCACCCCGGCGCAGTCGGGTGCCGTACGGCCGGATCCCTGCCCGTCGGGTCAGGGACGAAAGCCCGCGCAACGATGGCAGAACGTGCAAGATCGTGGTGGTCGGGGTCGGACGGGACGACCCGGGTCGGGTCGGCCGGAGTCGGTCGGTGTCGCTCAGACCGGGCCGGTCATGCCTTTGTTTCGCCAATTGGCTCAGCGCCGGAAAATGCGCCGATAAATGGGCCGCCGATTATTTCCGAATGGGATGGGCACGCCGATCGAGGCGGCGAGAATATGGCGGAGGGAAGCCGAAAACGGGGGGACTGAAACATGACGTTGAGGCGGCGATTGACGCTGTTGGCGGTAACCATCGCAGCCGTACCACTGGTTGTGGGAGGGTGCACCGCGGATCGGGACGCGTCGGGCAAGCGGCACGCCGCTCCGCCGGAGCTCACGGTGACGCCGGGCGACAAGGCGCGGGAGGTGCCGGTCAGCGCCGAGGTGGGCACCGTGGTCAAGGGCGGACGGGTCACCGGTGTGCGGCTCACGGACGACAAGGGGAAGCAGATCGCGGCCGAGCCCCGTGAGGACGGCTCCGGCTGGGTGCCGAGCGCGCCGTTGCAACCGAAGCGGACGTACACCGCCGAGGTGACCGCGACCGGCGACTCGGGCGCCACGACGACCCGAACCACCACGTTCAGCACGATGGCCAAATCCACCAAACCGCAGATCACCAGCACGCTCTATTTCGTCGGCAACCGGACGTACGGCACGGCGATGCCGGTAACCGTGGCGTTCGACCCGGGAATTCCGAAAGAGGCCAGAGCGGACGTGCAGCGACGGTTGTTCGTGAAGACCAATCCGCCGCAGCCCGGTGCCTGGTCGTGGCTGGAGGACGGGACTCAGGCCTATTACCGGGCGCCCGATTTCTGGCGTCCGGGGACGACGATCAGCGTCCGGGCCGGTCTGCAGGGCCTGCCGATCGGCAAGGACCGGGTCGGCGACGCCGAGCGGACCGCGACCTCGAAGATCGGACGGCAGGTCGCGCTGGAGATCGACAACGACACCAAGCAGATGACCGTGTTGCGCGACGGCAAGCAGGTCCGCCGGATCCCGGTCAGCCTGGGCAAGGCGAGTACACCCACCTCGAGCGGCAAGATGGTGATCATGGAGAAGCACGAGCGGACCACGTTCGACACCCGGGGTGAGCCGGACGGCGGCTACGTGGTCGACGTCGATGACGCCCAGCGACTCACCTGGGGCGGCGAGTTCATCCACTCGGCCCCCTGGTCGGAGGGCGACCAGGGCAGCACCAACGTCTCGCACGGGTGCACGAACGTCGCCGCCACCGCGGCGGACTGGTTGATGGGAGTGACCCAGGTCGGTGACCTGGTCACCGTGAAGGGCACCGAGGTGCAGTTGCAGGCCGGCAACGGCTGGACGGCGTGGAACGTGAGCTGGGACGAGTTCGTCCGGGGCAGCGCCCTGCCGGTGCCGCCCGGGCTGCGGCCGGCGCCAGTGCCCCCGGCGCACCCGGGAGCGGTGGCCGGCGGGTCACCCGCACCCGCGCCCTCGGTCAGCGGCCGCTGACACACCGCCGACGGCCCCCGGGTCGGCCCGCCATTGCGGCGGGCCGACCCGGACCCGGTGCGGGAACCCCGGGGACACGTCGCCGGCGGGTGCCGGCACCGGGGACGATGCCGGCCCGGGCGTTCAGGCCAGCGGTACCCGTGCCACCCCGGGCCCGATCAGGCTGCCCAGCCAGAGCTGGTCGCCGTGCTGGCGTACCCCGGTGATCATCCAGTAGTGCCCGGTCGGGCCGTGCAGCGTCCGGCGGACCGTGCCCGCGCCGTCGACCAGCGCGACCAGCCCGTAGCGGCGCGGCTGCGGCTGCATCGCATCGGGCAGCAGGGCGGCGAGCTGGCGCAGTCGCGGGTGCGGCAGCAGCCGCTCGGCGATCGGCACCCGCGGGCTGGGCAGCGCGATCCAGTACGTTCCGTCGCCCACCGCGGAGAGATTGTCCGGATAGGCGGGCAGGTCGGCGAGCACCCGCACCCCGCCGCCCAGCTCGACGCGGAGCAGCCGGTGGGTGGTGGTCTCCACCAGCATCAGCGCCGACTCGTCGGGGGTCAGTGCGATGCCGTTGGGGAAGTACAGCCCCTCGGCCACGACCTCGGTGCGCCCGCTGGCCGGGTCGTGCGCGAGCACCCGGCCGTTGGGGCGGTGCTCCAGCAGGTCCCGCTTCCAGTGTGAGACCGGGAACCGGTCGGAGGAGTCGGTGAAGAAGATGGTGCCGTCGCGGGCCACCGTCGCGTTGTTGGCCAGGTGCACCGGGGGCGCGGTGCCGGTCAGCTCGCGTACCGCTCCGTCGGGCGTGACCCGCAGCAACCCCCGGTACGCGTCGCAGACGATCAGCGCCGCACCGGACCGGTCCAGCTCGATGCCGAGCGGCCGGCCGCCGGTCTCGGCCAGCAGGCGGGGTCGGGTGCCGGGCGGCGCGTCGGCCGGCCACCACCAGAGTCGGCCGTCCTCGTCCCCACTGATCACCCGGCCGGTCGGGTCGACCAGCACGTCCTCCGGACCGACGGCACCGTCGGGCAGGGGCAGGAGGTCGACCTGGTCGAGCCGGCGGTCGGTGGCCGCCCAGGCCCCGGTGAGCGGGGGAGGGACGGTGGCCTGCTCGCGGACGGGCCGGATGAGCCGGGGTGGCCGGGGCCGGGGGATCAGCATCGGTCCATTCTCCACCGCCGATGCCGGCCGGGCCGGCTCACCACCGCGGCGCGGCGCGGGGGAGGTCGAGCAGACGGCGTCCGGCTCCCGGTGGTCGGCGCGTGCGTCGAGCGGCGAGGCCGATGTTGCCCGTCGTGTCGGGCGCGGGGCCGGGGGGACCCCTGGCCTCCGCCGTAAGGGGGATCGGGGTGGCCTCGGGGTCTGACCCTGGACGTACCCGGAATCACTCCGTGGAGGGGCGAAACTGTCGGGGGTGGGGGCTAGATTTCTGGGCATGGGTGAGGGCAGCGACCGGTTCGACGTGCAGGTCAGCGTGGGTGATCAGGTGGTCCTGGTGCGGGTGACCGGCGAGGTCGACATCGCCACGGTGGCCGCGTTCCGCTCCGCCCTGTGGGCCGCACCGGCCCGCCCGGTGCTCCAGCTGGACCTGTCCGAGCTGCGACTGCTCTCCGCCGCGGGGGTGCGCGCGCTGCTCGCCGCGCATCTGCGGGTCCGGGCCCGTGGCGGCCAGCTGGTCCTGGTCGATCCGACCCCGGTGGTGGCCCGGGTGCTGCGCGCCACCGCCCTGCACCGGGTGATGCCGATCCTGGAGCCGGCCCGAGTGGTCGAGGCCGCGCGTCGCCCGGAGGTCGAGGCCGCGCACCTGGTGCTGGCCGCCTGACCATCGCCCTCCGCCCGGCGGCGGGGGCCGCCGGCCGAACCGGCGACCCCCCTGAAGGACCGATCAGCGCACGCCGAGCAGGTCGACGACGAAGACCAGCGTCTCGCCCGGCTTGATGGCGCCGGCCGCGCCGCGGTCGCCGTACCCCAGGTGTGGCGGGATGGTGAGGCGGCGCCGGCCGCCGACGCGCATGCCGACAACGCCCTGGTCCCAGCCGGCGATGACCTGGCCGCCGCCGAGCGGGAACTCGAACGCCTCGCCCCGGTTCCAGGACGAGTCGAACTCGCCACCGGTGGAGTGCGACACGCCGACGTAGTGCACGCTGGCCAGCTGGCCCGGCTGGGCCTGCGGGCCCTCGCCCACGGTGACGTCCTCGATCACGAGGTCGGCCGGCGGCGCACCCTCGATCGGACCCACCTCGGGCTTGCCCGATCGGGCGCCTGCTGCCTGGTTCATGCGTGGAACTCCTGCCATTTGGGTGATGTGTCCGGTCACCGTCGATCCTGCCGGATCGCACCCCACCGATGTGCGGCGGACCCGCCAACGGCGTGGCGACACCCGGCGGATCCATGATCCATCGGGTGCCGGGCGGACCGCACGACTCGGCGGGCGTCACCGGTGGTGACGCCCGCCGTGGGGATGGTGCGGTGTGGATCAGCGGAGCCAGCGCATCCGCCGGACGATCGGCTGCCGCGCCCAGACCCGGCCGAGGCCCCAGGTGTCACCGGCGTTGACCAGCGCCAGCACCGCCAGCACCGCGGCGTAGATCAGGTGGTCGTCAATGAAGGGGTTGTTCTCCGGAGGCAGGACGGCGGTCCACATCAGCACCAGGAGGAGCCCGCCGGCCACGGCGGCGACCCGCATGCCGATGCCGAGCAGCAGGGCGACGCCGATCCCCGCGAGGCCGGCCATGAACAGCCAGTCCGCCCAGGCGGCCCCGGCGATCCCGGCGTAGACGTCCTTGAAGGGACCGGCGACCCCGAAGGTGAGGAAACCCTTGGTCGGGCTGCCTCCGTTGATCCAGGCGTTCTTCGACTCGGTGGCCAACCCGAGGCCGAACAGCTTGTCGACGAACGCCCAGAGGAAGATCCAGCCGAGCGCCAGCCGGATGCCGGCCAGGATGTACCGGACGGCGCTCTCGCGGGGGGTGCCCGCCGTCGGAGCGGTGGTCTCGGCGCTGATCCGCTCGATCGTCGCGGCCATGGTCTCCACGTCCCTTCTCTGCTTCGCACCGCGCTTCCCCGGTGGCATCTCCATTGGACGCCGGTCGTGCCGTCGCCGGCAGGGCCGACGGACCCGCAACCGCTCGGGACCTTCGACCCCTGCGGCGTGGCCCGGAGGCCCTGACCGCGGCGGGTGTCCGGCCGTAACGTCCGAGGTGGACGACGAGAGGGAGGCCGTGATGAGGACCTGGCAGGTGGGTGACGTGATGACCCGGGAGGTCGCGACCGTGGTGGCCGAGACCCCGTACCGGGAGATCGTGGACGTGCTGGTGCGTCACGGGGTCAGCGCGGTGCCGGTGGTCGACGGGTTCCGCCGGGTGCTGGGCGTGGTGTCCGAGGCCGACCTGCTGCACCGGATCGAGCGCGCTGGCGAGCCGGCGCAGCGGCGGGTCTTCGAGAGCCGTCGCCGACGTGACGGGATCGTCAGTCGCGCCGACCTGCTGCGGGTGCATCTGCGCTCGGACGCCGAGATCCGCGAGGACGTGGTGCAGGAGGTGCTCCGCCGGGTGCTCGCCGTGCGGGACGGCCTGGTCACCGTCGAGGTCCGCCACGGCGAGGTCACCCTGGCCGGACGGCTGGACCGCCGCTCCGCAGTCGACCTCGCCGGGCGGCTCGCCGCCCAGGTGAGCGGCGTGGTTCAGGTGACCAACACGATCGGCTACGAGGCGGACGACACCGCCTTCGATCCGGCGCAGGTGACGCCGGTCGCCTGAGCACCGTCGCCAACCCGGCTGGCGCGTGCCGACTTCGCCGGAGCGCCGCCGGGGGATCGGCCGCTCGCCTAGGCTCGGGAGCGGCCGTCCGGCGGTGCGGGCGGGCGGTGCGCAGGGTCGATGCGGGGGGCGCCGGTGGCTGAGGCGACGGTCGCGGTGCCGCTGTGGGCCTGGGCGGCAGTCGGCGCGGTGATCGCCGTAATGCTCGGGGTGGACGTGCTCATGCACCGGGACAGCCACGTCATCGAGCTGCGGGAGGCGCTGGTCTGGAGCGGCGTCTGGATCGCCGCGGGCCTGCTGTTCGGCCTGGTCGTCTGGTTCGGCCTCGGCGGCGACCCGGCGGTCGCGTACTACTCCGGCTACCTGCTGGAGAAGGCGCTCTCGGTGGACAACGTCTTCGTCTTCGCCCTGCTCTTCGGCTATTTCCGGGTGCCGCCGGGCTACCAGCACAAGGTGCTGTTCTGGGGCGTCGTGGGGGCGCTCGCGTTCCGGCTGTTCTTCATCTTCGCCGGCGCCGAGCTGCTGGACCGGCTCACCTGGGCCGGGTTCGTGCTCGGCGCCTTCCTGATCTGGACCGGCTGGCGGCTGGCGGTGCGGGGGGAGCCGGACGTCGACCCGGAGCGCAATCCGGTGGTCCGGCTGTTCCGGCGGGTGGTCCCCACCGACCCTCGGTACCACGGCGACCGGTTCACCGCCCGGGTCGACGGCCGGCGGATGGCGACCGTCCTGCTGGTGACACTCGTCGCCATCGAGGCCACCGACGTGGTCTTCGCCATCGACTCGGTGGCGGCGATCCTGGCTATCACCACGAACACCTTCCTGGTCTGGACGGCCACCGCGTTCGCCGTGCTCGGGCTGCGCAGCCTCTACTTCTGCCTCGCCGGCCTGCTGCGCCACTTCGGTTACCTGCGCTACGGGCTGGCGCTGCTGCTCGCCTTCGCGGGGCTGAAGCTGATCCTGGCCGAGACGCCGGTGGGCAAGCTGCCGGTCTGGCTCACCCTCACGGTGGTGGTGCTGACCCTCGCGGCCTCCATCGTGGCCAGCCTCATCGCCGCCCGGCGCGCCCGCGCCACCGGCTGACCCCGCTCGACCTCAGCCGCGCAGCACCGGACGGGACAACTGGTCGGCCAGCAGCGCGGGCGCCTCGGCGAGGGACGGGCCGTACCAGGTGAGGTGTCGTCCGGAGAGCAGAGCGCACGGTACGCCGGGAAAGGCCTCCGGCCCGTCGCCGCCGGTGAACCGGTACGGCTCGTCGGGCAGCACCACCAGCTCGGGCCGCTGGTCGCGCAGTTCGGCCAGACTCGGACGGGGATAACGCTCGGCGTGCTGGTCGTACGCGTTGACCACGCCGAGCCGGTGCAGCGCGTCGCCGGCGAACGTGTCGCCGCCGAGCACCACCCACGGCCGGCGCCAGACCGGCACCACCGCCCGGCGGGCCGGTTCCAGGCGGGGCGGCTCGGCCCACGCCCGCCGGGCCGCCCGAAGCCAGGCCGGCTCCGCCGGCGCGCCCAGCTCGGCCAACAGCTCGGCCAGCTCGGTCAACGCACCCGGGACGGTACGCGGATAGGTGACCCGCACCGGCACGCCGGCGGCCCGCAGCGCCTCCGCGTCGTCCCGGCGGTTCTCCTCCACGTTCAGCAGCACCAGGTCCGGCCGCAGCGCGCGGACCCGGTCCAGGTCCGGGTACTTGGTGCCGCCGACCCGGGCGACGTCCAGCCCGGCCGGGTGGCTGCACCAGTCGGTGGCCCCGACCAGCGCACCGGGCAGGGTCAGCGCCACCGCCTCGGTCAGTGACGGCACCAGCGACACCACCCGCACCCGCGCACCTCCGTCGGTCATCCGGTACCGATCATGCCGGCCGGGCCGGTGCGGCGCGGGTCAGGGTCGTCCGGGCTCGACCCGGGCGGTCACGTCGAGGTGCGCCGGTTGGCAGCCGGCGGTGGCCGCGAACCGGCGGACCGCCGCGCGGACGTGCTCGCGTACACCGGCGGTCGGGGTGTCGGCCGTCAGGTCCACCCGGATCCACACGTCGGGTCGCGGCGGCGCGCCGGTGAGCACCACCCGGGCACGGCGTACTCCCGGGGCGCCGGTCAGGTCGCGTTCCAGTGCGTGGACGAGGACGTCGGCGGCCAGTCGGGTGCGACCTGGGCGCCGCCCGGGGTGAGTCAGCGTGCCCCGCACCGCGGAGCCGGGTCGGCGCAGCTCCCAGGCCAGCAGCTGGTAACCGGTCAGGGCGAGCAGCGCCCCGGCGACCGCCGCGGCCAGGGTGGTCCACGGCGTGGCCAGCCGCCACCGGCTCAGGAGACCGGCACCGAGCAGCGCCGCGCCGGGGTCCGGGCCGGGCAGCACACCGAACGCGCCGGGCAGCACACCGAAGCTGACCGCCAGCGCCGCTGAGCCGCCCGCCACCAGCAGCAGCGCGACGATGGTCCACAGCAGTCGGTGCGCGGCGTCCGTCATACCGGCCGCCCGCGGGGGAGCAGCCGGACCTCGATCCGGCCGGCGCGTGGCGCGGCGAGGCGGTGCAGCTCCTGGTGCACCGCGAACTCCACCTCGGCACGGGCCGCCGGGTCGCCGGTGGCGCGTACCCGGGGCCGCCACTCGGCGCCGCGTCGGCGGACCCGGACCCGGGCCCGGCGTACGCCCGGCACGGTGCCCGCCGCGTCGGCCAGCCGGCGTTCCACACAGCGGCGGTGCAGGTACCAGCCGTCCCGCTCGTCGACGCGCAGACGGACCGGCGCCCAGCGTCGCAACTGGGCGGCCAGGACGGCCAGGCCGAGCAGCACGGCCCCGCCGGCCACCGCGCGGACGCCCGGGTCGCGCCAGCGGGTGCTGGTCAGCGTCTCGTACCAGCCGGTCCCCGTGCCCAGCGGCGCCGGGCGATCCAGGGCCACCAGGAGCGCCTGCGCGGCCAGCAGTGTGCCGCCGGCCAGCAGCGCGACGGCCAGCAGCAGCGAGGCGACCCGGTTGGCGGTCCGCATGTCAGCCTCCAGCCGTCCACCCGGTCCGGGGGCCGTCGACGCCGGGGACGAGCAGGTCGTCCACCGTGACGGTCACCGCCGCCACGGTGAGCCCGGTGTCGGCCGCCACCCGGTCGGCGACGGCCACCCGGACCGCCTCGGCGACGGCGGGGACGCTGTGCCCGTACCAGGTGACCAGGTGCAGGTCGAGGCTCACGGACCGCTCGTCCACGCGGACCGTGGCCGGGTGGGCGCCGGACACGCCAGGGACCCGGCCGGCGGCGTCGGCGGCGATCCGTGCGACGTCCGCCGATCCGGCGGTGCCGTGTTCCCGCCGGCCCGCGCCGTTACCGGCGAGGACGCCGAACTGTTGTCGCGACATGCTGACCTCCCGGCCGGTCCGGTACCGGTGCCCTCCGCTGGATACACCCTGCGGTGACCCTGGAACCCGGGCTCGCCTGTGATCCGGGTCACAGCACTGGTCCGGGCGCTGGCGCGCTCCGGCGGTCCTTGACCACGCTTCTACAACGTTGTAACGCTCGCTTCCGTCCCGAGGAGACCCCATGCGTGTTCCCCCGGCGCCCCCGGCGACACCCGCCGCCCACCCCGTGCCCGGCGGCGACGACGAGGTGCCGGTCGAGGCACTCGGCGACCTCTACCGCGACGGCATCACCGCCTGCCGGGGCGCCTTCGACCCGGCCTGGGCGGAGCAGGTCGGCAACGATGTGGCCGTCGCGTTCGAGGAGGCGCGCTCCCGAGCCGACGGCGCGGTCGGTCGCGGCCCGCAGCGCTGGTACCTGGAGATCCATCCGGAGCAACTGCGCGGCTTCGTCGAGCTGGTCAGCCACCCGTGGGTGGTGTCGGTCTGCCGGGCGGTGCTCGGCCCGGAGTACGAGATCGTCGAACTGGGTTTCGACATCCCCTTCCCCGGGGCGGCGATGCAGCCCTGGCACCGGGACTTCCCGATGCCGGAGGACACCCGGCGGCAGCGGCGGCTCACCTCGCTGGCGTTCAACCTGACCACCGTGGACACGGTGGAGGAGATGGGGCCGTTCGAGATCGCCCCCGGCACACAGTGGGACGACGGCGTCGACTTCGACCACGAGATGTTCCCGCCCCGGGAGCGCTACCCCCGCTACCAGCAGCGGGCCGTGCGCAAGTACCCGCGGCGCGGGGACATCTCCGCCCGGTCGGCGCTGACCATCCACCGCGGCACCCCGAACGTCTCCCGGTCGGCCCGCCCGGTGCTGGTGCTCGGCGTGGACGCCCCCGGCGCGGGCAACGCCGCCCACCACGACATGGCCATCACCCACGGCTACTGGAAGCGCCTGCCGGCGTTGGTCCGGGAGCACCTGCCCTGCCCGGTGGTGGACCGGCTGGAGCCGATCCGGCAGAAGCACACCATCGAGGGTCTGGTGATGGGCGCTGCCGAGTAACCGCCGGTCCGGCCGGCCGGGCGGTCCCGGCCGCACCGCCGAGGCGCGCACCATGATCGACCGCCTAGACTCGGCGCGGCTCGACCGACCGGCGGATGGATCAGGCAGATGACGAGCACCGTCAGCGACGACCGTGGCTGGCTGCGGGCGTTGCCCGCCGACGGTGAGCAGGACGCGCTGCTCACCCGCGCCGGTCACCGGGTGTACCCGGCGCGCCGGCTCAGCGAACTGGTCCAGGGGCGTCCGCCCGGTGTCACCGGCAGCCAGTGGAGTTCGGCCAGCCGGGCCGGCTTCGACCTCGTGGTGTGCGCCGCCGACACCGGCCGGCCGGTCGTCGCCGTGGAGATCGGCCCGGTCCCGGCCGCCGGCTCCGCGGAGCAGCGGGCCGAGCGACTCAAGGACGCGGTGAGCGCGGCGGTCGGGCTGCCCGTGCTGCGGATCGGCTCGCCAACCCTGCGTGCGGCGGAGCACGGCCGACGCCTGGTGGAGTACGTGATCGACGCGCGGGACTACGCGGCGGGCGGCGCCGGGGACGAGTTGAACCCGGTAGGCTTCCGGGACATTCTCGGCCGGCTGCCGGACGGCCGGACCGGGCCGGTCAACGACCTTGGCGCGCTGACCCGTGCGGCGGCGGTCGAGGCGTACGTCGCCCGGCGGCTGGCCGACCCGATCGTGCGGGGGCTGCACGTGAGCTGGGCGGACGGCCCGGCCCAGGGGTGGAGCTGGGTGCAGGTGCGCCCGGACGCGTGCCTGGTCGAGCGGGTGTCGGTGACCGAACAGCGCTTTTCCTGCGGTGTCGACGCGGCCCGGTTGGCCGAGGACCTCGCCACGGTCGCCGTCGGGGAACGGCTGCGCGCCGCCGGACCCGTCGACCCGGACCTGCTGCCGCGCGTCGAGCTCACCGCGGAGATCGTCGCGCTGAGCCGGCGCCGGCATGAACTGGTGGGCGGTTTCGCGTTCGACCACCTCTGCGTCGACTGATCCGTCACCCACCGCATCCGGTCGACCCTTCCCGCACGGCTCGCGCCAGATCCGGCAATTTCCTGTGCGTCGGTTGAACCTTCCCGCGCACCGTCCCGTACTCCTGCGCGAATGAAGAGGATCTCCCATCCGCGTCGACGGGACGCGGGAGACGGTGCGGAAAGGGCATCGTCGGCCATCGACACGTCACCGGGTAGGTCGCGGTGGTCGTCGCCGTGGCGTGCCATCTCACATCCGTCGGTCCGCCGAGGGCAGGAATCCACTACCGGATCGAGAAGGAGAGCAATTCGATGCGCAGGTCCACACGGGCGCGCCGGTCATCCGGCAACGCGCGGAGCAAGCGTCTGCTGGCCGTTGTCGGCACGCTCGTGGTCTTCGGCGGAGTAGTCGCCGTGACCCAGATTTCGTCGGCCCAGGACCGGCGGCCGAACAATCCCCGGCCGGCCTCTGGACAGTGTGTGCAGCCGAGCCCGGGCGCCACCGCGCCGAATGGCGGCGGCTCAACCACCCGGACGTGGCAGAACGGTCGCTGGGTGCGTAACCACTGGGGTGACGGGCAGCAGTCGGTGCCCGAGTGTGAGGACGGCAAGGACGGCACGGTCGGCAGCGGCTCGGCCATCGCCTGCCCGGACGTGACGGCCAAGCTGCCGCAGGTGCCGGACCGGGCCCGGGCCGAGGTGGACCGCAACCTCGCCCAGTTGCAGACCCAGATCGCCGAGGCCGACCGCCGGCTGGCCGCCGAGGGCAGCAAGGGCGAAGCCTTCATCCGCAACGCGATCCTGCAGCCGCTGGCGGCCAAGCGGCGCGCGGTGCTGAGCCGCATCACGACCGCCATCGACCGTGTCGGGCCACGCCCGCAGGGTCTGGCGCAGCTCGCCGAATGCCAGGTGCAGCCGACCGGCAACAGCGGTGGTGGCGACAACGGCGGCGGTGACAGTGGCGGTGGCAACAATGGCGGCGGTGACAACGGCGGTGGTGACAACGGCGGCGGTGACAACGGCGGCGGCAACGCTCCCGGCGCCGGGCTCGGCGTGCTGGCCAACAACTGCGACGAGAGCCAGCTCCAGCCGCACGACGGCTTCCAGACCGGCAACCGCTGCGTGAGCACCGAGTTCGGTGAGGTCGGCGCGGCCGCCAACAACCCCTCGCTGCTGATCACCCAGTTCCCCGACCAGGTCGGCCAGAACCAGGCCTTCACCCTGCGGGTCAGCACCCGCAACCTGATCCGGGACCGCTTCCTGGCCGCCGGCCAGGGCGGGTACTACGTGGAGAGCTCGCTGCTCAACGACCAGGGCCTGGTCCGTGGACACTTCCACACCGCCTGCCGGATGCTGGACAGCCTCACCACTCCGCCGGAGCCGCAGGAGGTGCCCGCGTTCTTCGTCGCCACCGAGGACGGGCGCGGTAGTGCCCAGCCGGACGAGGTGACCATCCAGATCCCGGGTCTGCCCGAGACGGGCACCGCGCAGTGCGCCGTATGGGCCGGTGACGGCTCGCACCGTCTGCCGATGATGGAGAGGGCCAACCAGACCCCGGCGTTCGATGCGGTGCGTATCGAGGTCAACTGAGTCGGAAACAGATCGAGCCGACCAACGGCGGCCGGTCACCGGGGCGGACAGCCCAGGTGACCGGCCGCCGCGTGTCTTTCCGGGCGAGGAGGCCGGCGAAAAATCTGACGGGGCCACGCCGTTGCCGGCGAGACCCCGTCCCCATGTCGTTCGGTCAGCGGCTCTTGTACGCCTCGACGACCTCGACCGGGATCCGGCCCCGCTCGGATATCTTGTAGCCGTTCTTGACGGCCCATTCCCGGATGGCCCGGTTCTGCTCCCGATCCATTCCGGCGCCGCTGGGCCGCCCCGGCCGCCGAACTGTCCGGGTGTTCTCCACCGGGCCCCGGCCGATCCGCCGACCCGCATTGATGTACGGATCCAGCGTCTTGCGCAGGACGCCCGCATTCTCGTCCGAGACATCGATCGTGTAGGCCACGCCGTCAAGACTGAACTCGACGGTCCGGTCGGCCTTCCCACCGTCGAGGTCGTCGGTCAGCACCGTGATTACTTTTCTCGCCATTGCCGATTACTCCCTGTGTGTGGCGGGATGTGTCCAAAGTCTGACCTATCACCACGGGAATCCGCAACAATATGCGTCCCATTCATTTCGGCGCGTCGCGATTTCACGCTCGCAAAACCGCGAACGGAAGCTGAATCGTGGGGTCCGCCTCATTCGCCGAGCAGGCCGGCGTGTCCGGCGACGGCGGCGGCCTCCGCCCGGTTGGACACCCGCAGCTTGCGCAGCAGTGCGGCGGTCATCCGTTTCACCGTCCGCTCCGAGACGTGCAGTTCCTCGGCGATGTCGACGGTGTTGCGACCGGCGGCGATCGCCCGCAGCAGCCGACGCTCCTCGCCATCGAGGTCGACCGGTGCGGCGCGCGACGGTCGCAGAACGGCGCGCAGCAGCTCGGCCGGCAGCACCGCCCAGCCGTCGAGGATGGCGACCAGCGGGGGGAGCAGCTCCTCCGGCTCGCTGGTCTTCGGCAGGAACCCCTCGGCGCCGGCCCGCAGCGCCTCCAGCGCGGGCGCCGGGTCCGAGGAACCGGACATCGCGACCACTCGTACGCGAGGGGTCGTCCGCCGGATCGCGGCCACCGCCCGGATGCCGCCGGGTGGTGGCATGTGCAGGTCGACCAGGGCCAGGTCGGGGCGGCAACGGCTGACCAGGGCGGCCGCGGCGGCGGCGTCGCCGGTCGAGCCGACCACCTCGGCGCGGCCGTCGGTGGTCGCCGCGAGCAGCAACTCGAGGCCGCGGACGAAGAGGGGGTGATCGTCCACGACGGCGAGTCGGATGGTGGCGGCGTCCGGCATGTCTGCGCCGTTCCCCAGCGGGTACTGATCATGCGGGTACGCACCGAACGAGGGGAGTCGAGTGGATGCGCGCACGGAGCGGTTTGCACGGCCTGCTGCGAGGATTGCGCCGGACCGAGCCCGTACCCGGTGAGCTGCGACCTTCGGCGGCCGACTCCGAGTTGCTGCTGCGCGTGCTGTGTCACGAGTTCCGTACCCCGGTCAGCACCCTGACCTCGTTGACCCGGGCGCTCGCCGACGAACGCCGGGAGCTGACCGGCGCGGACCGGCGGGCCATCACCGAGCTGGCCCGCGATCAGGCCGCCCACCTGCAGAGCCTGCTGCGCGGCGCGACCGCCGGCACCGGGGCGCTGGCGTTGGCTCCCCAGCCGGAGCCGCTCGTACCGCTGGCCGGGATCCTGCGCGAGGCCGCCGCGCTGGTGCCGGCGTACCGGCGGCGGGCGCGGGCCACCCGGCGCGCCGGCTCCTGCCCGGTGCCGTCCGGCCGGACCCGGCAGGTGCTGGTGAACCTGGTGGAGAACGCCGTGCGGCACGGGCCGGCGGAGGGGCAGGTCGGCCTCCACGCCGAGCTGGGCCGCCGCGGGCTGAGCATCCTGGTCACCGACGAGGGGCGGGTGGACGACGCGCTGCTGGCCGCGATGCGCCGCCCGGCGCCGGCGGTCGGGATGTCCGGCCTCGGTCTCTGGATCGTGCGGCAGTTGTTGGCGGCGGACGGGGGAGTGCTGCGGGCGCACCGGTTGCGGCCGCGTGGTGTGGCGCTGGAGGTGCTGCTGCCGGTGGTCCGCCCGGTGCGCTGACCCCGCCGGGACACGGGTTGGCCCGGCCGGGTCACCGGGGTGGGGATCCTCCTCGCGCCAGCTCCCGGCAGCGAGGAGGACCCGATGTTCGGCCACGTCAAGGACCTGCAGTTCGAGGCCAAGCCGGACGGCCCGGACGCCGCGTTCGCCCGCCGCTTGCAGGAGATCCTGGGCGGCAAGTGGGGCGAGATGACCGTCGCCAACCAGTACCTCTACCAGGGCTGGAACTGCCGGCTGCCCGGCAAGTACAAGGACCTGCTGCTCGACGTCGGCACCGAGGAGATGGGCCATGTCGAGATGATCGCCACCATGATCACCCGCCTGTTGGAGAACGCCCCACTGTCACTGCAGGAAGCCGCCGACGACAACCCGATGGTCGCCGCGGTCTACGGCGGGTCGAACCCGGCGCACTTCATCCACGGTGGTGGCGGCGCCCTGCCCACCGACAGCAACGGCGTGCCCTGGAACGGCGCGTTCATCACCGCCAGCGGCAATCTGATGGCCGACTTCCAGCTCAACGTCACCGCGGAGGCGCAGGGCCGCCTGCAGGTGGCCCGGCTGTTCAACATGACCGACGACCCCGGGGTCAAGCAGATGCTGCGCTTCCTTTTGGCCCGCGACACCATGCACCAGAACATGTGGATGGCCGCCATCGAGCAGCTCAAACAGGACGGCCTGGAGGAGATGCCGGTGCCGGACGCCTTCACCGACTCCCCGCAGTTCACCGACGAGTTCAGCTACACCTACCTGGACTTCTCTCCCGGCCGGGACGCCGCGCGGGGCCGCTGGGCCTCCGGCCCCACCCCGGACGGCAGGGGCGAGTTCCGATACGACGACAACCCCCGCGCACACGCCCCCGAGCCGGTGCTCGCACCCGGCGACCCCCGCCTGTACGGCACCAACCCGGATCTGGCGGACGAACTGCTCGACGACGGCGCCACCTAACGCCGACGTGCCCGCCGCTCGCCCGTACCCCGAAGGAGGAACGATGCCGTCGGTCGCCGCACCCACCCGGGAGGCCGGTGTGGTCCCCGTGGCCCGCACCCGGATGAAGCTGGTGGTCTTCGCCGGGTTGACCCTGCTCGCCGCCGGCGCCGGGCTGCCCGGCCGGATCGTGGTCGCCCTGGCCGTGATAAGCCTGGCGATTCCGCTCGCCGTGGCGGTGGCCGGTGGTGGGCGGCTGGCGCGTGAGCTGCTGTTTCCGGTCCGTCGTCCGACGCGGGACAGTGGCCTGGGTCACAGTCCGGAACAAGGGGAACGCTTTGTTACTTGAGTGAGACACGCTCAAGTCAACGCGATAGCAGGTGTTCGATGGCAACTCTTCCGGTACTTCCCCTGACCGACGCCGTTCTGCTGCCCGGCATGGTCATCCCGGTGACCCTCGACCCGACCACCCAGGCCGCGATCGACGCGGCGCGGGCGACCGGCGACCGCAAGCTGCTGGCCGTGCCGCGTATCGACGGTGAGTACGGCCCGGTCGGTGTGGTCGCAACCATCGAGAAGGTCGGCCGGCTGCCCGATGGTGAGCCAGCCGCCGTCGTCCGTGGCCTGTCCCGGGCCCGGATCGGCTCTGGCGTGCCCGGCCCCGGCGCCGCACTCTGGGTCGAGGCGACCGAACTCGACGAACCCGCTCCCGCCGGCCGCGCCCGGGAACTCGCCCGCGAGTACCGCGCCCTGGTGACCTCCGTGCTCCAGCAGCGTGGCGCCTGGCAGGTCATCGACGCGGTGGAGCGGATGACCGACCTGTCCGAGCTGGCCGACTCGGCCGGCTACGCGCCCTGGCTGACCCTGGAGCAGAAGACCGAGCTGCTCGCCGCGCCGGACGTCACCGCCCGGCTGGAGCTGCTGGTCGGCTGGGTGAAGGCGTACCTGGCCGAGCAGGAGGTCACCGAGCAGATCAACAGCGACGTCCGCGAGGGGCTGGAGAAGTCCCAGCGGGAGTTCCTGCTCCGCCAGCAGCTCGCCGCGATCCGCAAGGAGTTGGGTGAGGACGAGCCGGACGGCTCGGCCGACTACCGGTCCCGGGTCGAGGGCGCCGACCTCCCGGAGAAGGTCCGCGAGGCGGCCCTGCGCGAGGTCGGCAAGCTGGAGCGGGCCAGTGACGCCTCCCCGGAGGCCGGCTGGATCCGCACGTGGCTGGACACCGTGCTCGAGATGCCGTGGGGCACGCGTACGCAGGACAACACCGACCTGGCCGCGGCGCGGGCGGTGCTCGACGCCGACCACGCCGGCCTGGCCGACGTGAAGGACCGCATCCTGGAGTACCTCGCGGTGCGCAACCGCCGGGCCGAGCGCAACCTCGGCGTGGTCGGCGGTCGCGGCTCCGGCGCGGTGCTGGCCCTCGCCGGTCCGCCCGGGGTCGGCAAGACCAGCCTCGGCGAGTCCGTCGCCAGGGCGCTCGGCCGCAACTTCGTGCGGGTGTCGCTCGGCGGCGTCCGTGACGAGGCGGAGATCCGCGGTCACCGGCGCACCTACGTGGGCGCGCTGCCCGGCCGGATCGTCCGCGCGCTGCGTGAGGCCGGCTCGATGAACCCGGTCGTGCTCCTCGACGAGGTGGACAAGCTGGCCGCCGGCTACGCCGGCGACCCGGCCGCCGCGCTGCTGGAGGTGCTCGACCCGGCACAGAACCACACCTTCCGGGACCACTACCTGGAGGTCGACCTGGACCTGTCCGACGTGCTCTTCCTGGCCACCGCCAACGTGGTGGAGACCATCCCCGGTCCACTGCTGGACCGGATGGAGCTGGTCACCTTGGACGGGTACACCGAGGACGAGAAGGTCGCCATCGCCCGGGACCACCTGCTGCCCCGGCAGCGGGAGCGGGCCGGGCTGACGGTCGAGGAGGTCAGCGTCGCCGACGAGGCTCTCGCGCTGATCGCGGGGGAGTACACCCGGGAGGCCGGCGTCCGGCAGCTGGAGCGTGCCCTCGCCAAGATCCTGCGCAAGGTGGCGGTGGCGCTGGCGACGGACCCGGCGCCTGTACGCGTCGACACCGGCAACCTCGCCGACTACCTGGGCCGGCCGAAGTTCACCCCGGAGTCGGCCGAGCGCACCGCGGTGCCGGGTGTGGCCACCGGCCTCGCCGTCACCGGCGCCGGCGGGGACGTGCTCTTCATCGAGGCGACCAGCATGGAGGGCGAGCCGGGCCTGACCCTGACCGGCCAGCTCGGTGACGTGATGAAGGAGTCGGCACAGATCGCCCTGTCGTACCTGCGCTCCAACGGGCGGCGTTTCGGCATCGACCCGAACGTTCTGGCCGGACGTCGGATCCACGTCCACTTCCCGGCGGGCGCGGTGCCCAAGGACGGCCCGAGCGCCGGCATCACCATGGTGACGGCCCTGGCGTCGCTGGTCACCGGTCGTCCGGTCCGCCCCGAGTTTGGAATGACCGGCGAGGTGACGCTCTCCGGTCGGGTCCTGCCGATCGGCGGGGTGAAGCAGAAGCTGCTCGCCGCGCACCGGGCCGGCCTCACCGAGGTGATCATCCCGGCGCGCAACGAGCCGGACCTGGACGACCTGCCGGCCGAGGTGCGCGAGGCGCTGACCGTGCACACCCTGGCCGACGTGGCCGACGTGCTCGCCCTGGCGCTGCGCCCGGCCGACGTGAAGGCGCTGGACGGTCCGGCTCTCTTCGCGGCCTGACCCAACACCACAGCGACCCCCGCCGTCTCTCCGACGGCGGGGGTCACTGCTGTGCCGCACGGGGCTACTGTCTCGCTTGAACCCTCAACTACCTCTCCGCCGCGAGGCGGTACCCCCGGAGGAAACCCCCGTGAACCTGGTGCTCTGGATCATCCAGATCCTGCTCGCCGTCGTCTTCGCCGGCGCCGGCACGGCCAAACTGACGCAGCCCAAGGACAAGCTGCGCGACCTGATGCGCTGGGTGGACCCGGTCCCGCCGCACCAGGTCAAGGCGCTCGGCGCCGCCGAGCTGCTGGCCGCCGCCGGGCTGGTGCTTCCGCCGCTCACCGGCATCGCCACCGTGCTCACCCCGCTCGCGGCGGTCGGCCTGGTCATCGTCATGATCGGCGGCATCCTGGTGCACCTGCGCGACATGAAGAGGCAGGACACCGACGACCGGCGCCGGACGGAGCTGCAGGGCGCCGTGACCTGCACGGTGCTGCTCGTCCTCGCCGCGGTCGTGGCGTGGGGCCGGTTCGGCCCGTACTCCTTCTGATCCTTGCGCCGGCGACCGTCGTACCCGACGGTCGCCGGCGGTCGTTCAGCGGTCGCCGCCGCGGTCCCGGCGCACGGTGGCCCTGCGGCCCTTGATGGTGCTGGAGCGCAACCCGGAGATCACCTCGTCCGCCACGCCCTGCGGCACCTCCACCAGCGAGAACCGGTCGGCGATCTCGATCGAGCCGATGTCCCGGCCGCTGATCCCGGTCTCCCCGGTGATCGCGCCGACCAGGTCCTGCGGGCGCACCCCGGCGCGCCGGCCCAGGCCGACGAAGACCTGGACGGTGTTGCCGGCCATCCGTGGCCGACCGCCACCGCGCCGATCGCCGCCCCGACCGCCGGCCTCGGGCCGGCCCTCGCGCGGGCCGCGCACCGGCGCCTGCGGAATCTCCTCCTCGTCGTCCGAGCCCGGGGAGGTCACCTCGTGTGCCAGCTTCACCGCGGCGAGGGCCACCTCCATCAGGTCGAACTCGTCCGTCAGCGTCTCCACGATCACCCGGAACGGGTCGAGGTCGTCCTCCAGCAGGCTCTCCCGCAGCGCCGCCTGGGTCAGCTCCAGCCGGCGGGTACGCATGTCCGCCACCGTCGGGATCTTGTCGATGGTGATCCGCTGACCGGTCACCCGCTCGATGGTCTTCAGCATCCGGTGCTCGCGCGGCTCGGCGAGGGTGATCGCCACGCCCTCGCGCCCGGCCCGGCCAACCCGACCGATCCGGTGCACGTACGACTCCGGCGCCGACGGCACGTCGTAGTTGACCACGTGGGTGAGCTGCTCGACGTCCAGCCCGCGGGCCGCCACGTCGGTGGCGACCAGCAGGTCGGCGGTGCCGGCCCGCAGCCGCCCCATCACCCGGTCCCGCTGCTCCTGGCTCATCCCGCCGTGCAGCGCCTCGGAGCGGTAGCCCCGGCCGTTCATCGTCTCGGTCAGCCGGTCCACCTCCTCCCGGCTGCGGCAGAACACGATCGCCGCGGTGGGCGACTCCACGTCCAGCACCCGGCCCAGCGCGGCGGGCTTGTGCGCCCGGGTCACGATGTACGCGCTCTGCCGCACCCGGGGCGCCTCGCCGGCCACCGGCTGCTCCCGGCCGATCTCGATGCGCACCGGATCGCGCAGATGCTGCCGGGCCATCCCGTCGATGCGGGACGGCATCGTGGCCGAGAAGAGCACGGTCTGGCGCTGCGCCGGCGCGTGCTCCAGGATCGCCTCGATGTCCTCGGCGAAGCCCATGTCGAGCATCTCGTCGGCCTCGTCGAGCACCACCGTGGCCAGCCCACCCAGCCGCAGCGTGCCCCGGGCGATGTGATCGAGGGCCCGCCCCGGGGTGGCCACCACCACGTCCACCCCGCTGTCCAGTGCCCGCAGCTGCCGCCCGATCGGCTGCCCACCGTAGATCGGCAGCACCCGGGCGCCCAGGTCCTTGCCGTAGCGGTGGAACGCCTCGGACACCTGCACCGCCAGCTCCCGGGTCGGCACCAGCACCAACGCGACCGGGTCCCCGCCGTCGCCGTGAGCCGGCATCCGGTGCAGCAGCGGCAGCGCGAACGCCGCCGTCTTGCCGGTGCCGGTGGCCGCCTGGCCCAGCAGGTCCCGACCCTCCAGCAGCGGTGGGATCGCCTCCCGCTGGATGGGCGTCGGCTCCTCGTAACCGAGAGCGGACAGCGCGCCCAGCAGTTCGGTGCGCAGCCCCAGCTCCGTGAAGGCGTTCGCCTCGTCGGTGCCGTCGGGGGTGGTGTCGGTCGGTGCGTCGTGCTGTGCAGGTGCGGAACTCATGCGCCAAGCCTTTCATCACGCCGCCGCACCCGCTGCGGCGACCGGCACAACGCGCCGCGGGAGGACCGGCCGCCCGCCGCCCCGTGCCGGCGGGCGGTCCGTTCACCCGGTGGTCAGGATCGCCAGGATCACGGTGACGCCCACCGCCGCGTCGAGTACCCCACACCACTCGGCGTAGCCGCGCGGCACCACCCGCCCGATGCGGTGGTGGACCAGGTCCCAGGCGGCGTGCGCCAGCCAACCGAACGCCACCAGCCACGCGGCGGTCCGTCCGCCGGCCGTCACCGCGACCAGGGTAAGGGTGACCCAGCCGGCCAGGCCGAGCAGTTGAGTGGTGAGCACGCCCGGTCCGCGCAGTGTGCCGCGGGCCAGACCGATCACCAGGTAGCCGCCGGGCAGCACCAACATCGCCCACGGGGTGAGCACGCCCGGGTCGACCCAGTTGTCCACGGTCATCAGCAGCGCCAGCCCGGTCGGCCACCGGCGGGCGATCGCCACCACGGCCGGATGCCGACGTACGGGCACCGGGGCCTCGTGACGGTGTCGCACCGCCACCAGCACCATCGCCGGCACCATCAGCAGGTGGCCACCGAGCAGCATCGCGTCGGCGTCCAGCAGGCCGGCCCACATCGGCGCGAAGAGCAGCAGGAACGGGACGTACATCGCGGCGGCCATCTCGCCGACCGCGAGCCAGCGATGCGCGCGGTAGCGCATCCAGACCGTCATGCCGATGGTCATGTCGGTGGCCATCACCAGGGCGGCCACCTCCGGCCGGCCCAGCGGGCCGGCGAGCCCCAGCGCGGCGCCGGCCGCGTCCCACAACGGGCCGAGCAGCAGCATCCCGGCGACCATGGCGAGCGCCATCTCGGCGAGGTGCCGCAGCAGGTGCCGCGTGCCGCCGCCCGCCACGGTGGCGGGCGTCTTGCCCGGCGGTGCCGGCCGCTCGGCCGGCAGCGGCCCGGTCGGCGGTACGGCGAGAGCGTCAATGTCTGTCCGTGTCATCTCCATGCCGTCCACCCTGGTGGCGTACGCGAGCAGCCGGCAGTTCCATCCGTCACCGGAAAACCGTGCGGACTGCACGGCTCGACCGTGACATCCGCTGGGGTGGACCGGGCGCGGAGCGGCCCTAGTATCGGTGCCGTGGCGAGCGAGGCGGTGACTCCCCGGGCGGACCGGCGGCTGCACCGGGCCCGGCAGGCGACTCTGCTGTCGCTGGCCACCGGAGTCTGGGCGAGCGTGCTGCTGCCCGCGGTCGGCCTGACCCGCGATCCCGATCCCGGCCGCGTCTCCTTCGGCGCGGCCGGCATCCTCGCCTTCGCGGCCGCTCAGACCGCCGTGCTGTACGCCGCCGTGACGCCGTGGCTCGACCACCGCTGGCGGCGTCGGGCACAGCTCAGCCTGGCCGGGGTGGCGGTGCTGACCGTCCCGCTGGTGGGGCCGGTGGCGGCCGGTGCCTGGCCGACCTGGGCCTGGCTCGGCGCGTCCCTGATCGGCATGGCCCCGCTGCTGGTCCGGCTCCCGGCCGCGGTGGCGGTGGCGGTCGGCGCCCTGCTGGCGTCGGCGGGAGTGGCCTGGTGGACCGACGGCTCCGTCGGGCGCCACCTGGCTGTCACCGGCGGGATCGGGCTGTCCGTCGCCGCGGTCAACTGGTTCCAGGTCTGGTTCTGGGACCTGCTCGTGGAGGCTCGACAGGGGCAGGCCGCCCGCGCCCGGCTGGCCGCCGCCGAGGAGCGTCTGCGCTTCGCCCGCGACGTGCACGACGTGCTGGGCCACAACCTCACCGTGATCGCGTTGAAGGCCGAACTCGCCGCCCGGCTGGCCCCGATCGACCCCGAACGGGCCGGCCAGGAGGCCACCGACGTCCAGCGGCTCGCGGCATCCGCGCTGACCAAGGTACGGGAGACCGTGCACGGCTACCGGACCGTCGACCTCGGCGAACAGCTGGCCGCCGTGGCGGGCGTCCTGCGCTCCTGTGGGGTGCGCTGCACGGTGCCTCAGCCACCGGCCAACCTGCCGCAGGCCGCCGCCACCGAGCTGGCCGCCGTGCTGCGCGAGGCGGGGACGAACGTGCTGCGGCACAGTCGCGCCGGCTGGTGCCGGATCAGCATCGACCGGGAGGACGACGTGGCCAGGATGACGGTGGCCAACGACGGCGCCGACGACCGTGGTCCGGACGCGCACAGCCACGGCCTGCGAGGGCTCGCCGAACGGCTCGCGGCCGCCGGAGGGGAGCTGCGGGTGCGCCGCGAGGACGCGGTGTTCACCCTGGAAGCCACCCTGCCGGTGGTCCCGTGATCCGCGTCCTGCTCGCCGACGACGAGGAGCTGATGCGGGTGGCCGTCGCCGCGCTGCTCGGGCTGGAACCGGACATCGAGGTCGTGGCCCAGGCCGCCGAGGGCCGGGCCGCGGTCGACGCAGCGCTCGCGCATCGTCCCGACGTGGCCGTGGTGGACCTGGAGATGCCCGGCCTGAACGGCATCGAGGTGGCCGCCGAGCTGACCCGGGCACTGCCGGCCTGCGCGGTGGTGGTGTTGACGGGGCACGGCCGGCCGGGGCACCTGCGGCAGGCGTTGACGGCGGGCGCGCGGGGATTCCTGCCCAAGGGCTCGCCGGGCGGGGCGCTCGCCGACGTGATCCGCCGGGTGCACGGCGGCGGCCGGTACGTCGACCCGTCGCTCGCCGCCGACGCGCTGACCCTGCCCACCTGCCCGCTGACCCCCCGCGAGCTGGAGACCCTGCGGCTGGCCGAGTTCGGCGCCCCGGTGGCGGTGATCGCCCGCCGGGTGCACCTGTCCACCGGCACGGTGCGCAACCACCTCTCCGCCGCCGTGCAGAAGCTCGGGGCGGCCGACCGGTCGGAGGCGGTGCGCACCGCCCGGGACAACGGCTGGCTCTGACCGCGTCGCCGGCACGGTTACGGTGGCCTGGTGCGTACGGTGGAACTGGTCTGCTCGGCCGGGTTGGACGCGGCGGTCCGGTCCGCCTGGGACCGGTTGGCCGCGGCCGGGCTGCCCAGCCTGGCCCGCAACACCCACCCGACCAACCGGCCGCACCTGACCCTCGCCGCGGTGGACGAGTTCCCGCCCGGGGCCGAGCACCGCCTGACCGACCTGTTCGACGCCGCGCTGCCGGTGCCGGTCACGCTCGACCGCATCGTCGTTCTCGACGGCAGTGCGCCGTTGGTCTGGCTCGTGCGACCCACGCCGGCGCTGACCGCACTGCACGCCGCCGTCTGGGACGTGCTCGCCGACGCCGCCGGACATCGTCCGTGGCACGCGCCGGGTGGGTGGGTGCCGCACCTGAGCGTGGCGCTGCGGTTCCGCAACGCGGACCTGCGGCTGGCCCGCGCCGTCGCCGGCGGTCAGCGGCCGACGGGCGCGTTCGTCGGGGCCCGTAGCTACGACGGCACCGACCGGTCGGTGGCACCGCTGACGCGCCGGCAGATCTGATCCCGCGCGACCGTCCTGTTCGGATGTGTCCACCGCGCCGCCATCTTCGTCGGCACCGGCCTCGGGGGGCCTCCGTCCTCGGGACGGAGGCCCCCCGACTGCGTCAGCGATAGAAGCGCAGGTAGTCGAACTCGGCGGTGACCGGCGGCACGGCGCCGCCATGCGCGACCAGCCCGATGCGCGGGGTGGTGTCGGCCGGGAAGGTCCACACCGCACCCCAGGTCCAGCTCCGCCCGTCCCGGCTGGAGCCGGCCCGGAACTCGTGCTCTCCGGTGGCCGGGTCGACGTGGTGCGCCAGCCGCAGCCAGGTGGTGGTGGCCGGGGTGCCGACGATGCTGCCGCCGTACACCGGCTGGCCGGCGAAGGGCAACTCGTAGCCGTACTCGACCTGCCGGGTGTTCCAGATCGCCACCTGGGCCAGCCGGGCGAACCGGTCGTCGTCCACGTACGCGACCAGCCCGGCCTGCTGGTAGTTGCGGACCGTCTCCTCGCCCAGGTCCAGCGTCACCTTCGTCTCCGCCACGTAGTCGCCGCGCGGCGCGTCACGCAGCAGCACCCCTGCGGTGTTGCCGGTGCCGGTCAGGTCGGCGTTCTGCACCGGCCAGCGCAGCGCGCCGCCGGCGACGGTGGCCGCCGAGTCCTCGCGCACCCACCGCCAGCCGCCGTCCAGCCCGTCGCCGAACTCGTCGGAGTACGCCCGCAGCGGCGCGCCGACCCGGGGCTCCGGCACCGCCCGCTTCGCCGGCTGGTACAGCCGGGCCACGCTGACGTTGTCGAACACGGCCGTGCCGCCCGTGGCGGCCAGTCCGGGGCGACCGGCGACCGGACGGTCCAGTCGCAGCGACACCACGGCGAGCTGATCACCGAGGCGGGCCGGGCTCAGCTCGGCGACCAGCTGCTGGCCGCGTACCTCGATGGCCAGGTTGTGCCGGGCGGCCAGGTCGAGCCCGGCGGGCAGCGGCGCGGTAGCACGCCGGTCGCCGTCGCTGGCCACCAGCCGGCCGCCGGCCGCGTCCACCCGGACCTCGACCCGGCCGCCGAGGGTGATCCCGGCGGTGGCCGCGCCGGTCAACCGCAGGTCGGCCTCCGCCCGCACGTCGCCGCCGACAGTGGTACGGCTGGACAGCGCGCCGCTGCCGGTGAGCTGACCGTCGGTGACCCGCCACTCGCCGGCGCCACGTCGCCAGCCGGACAGCCCGGCGGCGTCGAACCGGTCGTCGACCCGGCCGGTGGTCACCGGTGCGGGTCGGTTGCCCTCGGACGGGCCGGCGCCGGCGTTCACCGTCGGCCAGCCGTCGATCCAGTCGAGCCGGTCCAGCAGCATCGGGCGTTCGTTGATGCCGAACGGCTCGTCCAGGTACGGGTCGGCGCGGTCGATCGCGTGGTAGACGATCCAGTCCTGTCCGGACAGGTCCGTGAGGAACCCGTTGTGCCCGGTGCCGATCCACCGGTTGCCGTTCTGGGTGAGCACCGGCGTGCCGCCGGCCCGGGACGCGGTCAGCGCGACCCCGTCGCGGTCGGTGAACGGGCCGCGCGGGCTGCGCGCGCGTCCGACCTGGACGGAGTAGCCGGTGGCGGGGCCGGCGCAGCAGTTCGCGGTGGAGGCGAACAGGTAGTACCAGCCGTCGTGGCGCAGCACGTAGCTGCCCTCGAACTTGTTGTCGATGGCCACCAGGGTCGGTGTGCCGACCGCGGTGAGCCCGTCCGGGCTGAGCTCGGTGACCGAGATGCCGCCGTAGTAGCTGCCGTGGTAGAGGTAGCTGCGGCCGTCGACGTCGGTGAACTGGCTGGGGTCGATGGTCCACAGGTAGCCGCCACCACCACCGGGATGCGGGGCGACGACGGGTTCGGCGGCGAAGGTCCACGGCCCGGTCGGGGTGGGCGCGGTCGCCGCACCGATGGCGTAGTCGCTGCCCTCGGTGGAGACGGTGGTGTCGGTGACTGTCACGTACATGACCCACCGGTCGCCGAGGCGGCGCACGTCCGGCGCCCAGAATGCCGCGCCGGGCGCCGCGTACGGCGGGCGCTGGTCGGGGCCGAACGCGTCGCCGACGTACGTCCAGTCGACCAGGTCGGCCGAGCGGGCGGTGGGCACCCGGTGGAACTCGCGCTCGCCCTCGCGGAGCGGGTCGGTGGTGCCGTAGGCGTACCAGAAGCCGTCGTCGCCGCGGACGATGACCGGGTCGGCGAAGGTGTCGCCGACGGCGGTCGAGATCGGGTTGCGGTAGCGGGACGGGCCGTCGGAGCCGGCGGCGGGAGCGGGTGCGGTCGCGGTCAGGATCAGACCGAGCGCGGCGGCGAGCGCGCCGCCACGGCGGAGATGTCGCATGTGGACCTGCCTCGGGGGGAGGTTGGCGGTGCATCGACAGGAGCGGTGTGTCCACCGTTTCTATAACGATGGATACAACGTTGTAAAGACCGCCGATGCCGGACCCTGCTGGCTGGTACGCCCCTGGGCAGGACCATGATGGGGAGATGAGCGCTGTCACCGAGGGCCGGGGGATGGCCGATCTGGCCGCCCTGCTGGCCGACGGCACCCGGGCCGGCATCTGCCTCGCGCTGCTCGACGGCCGCGCGTGGACCGCCGGGGAGCTGGCCCGCCGGACCGGGGTCGCGCCGTCGACCGCCAGCGACCACCTCACCCGGCTGGTCCGGGGTGGGCTGCTGGTCGAGGAGCGGCAGGGCCGGCACCGCTACCTGCGGCTGGCCGGGCCGTCGGTGGCCCAGCTGATCGAGGGCCTGGCCGGGCACGCCCCGACCCCACCCGCGCCGACCGGTTCGCTGCGGGCGTCCACCGCTGGTGCCGCGATGGCGTACGCCCGCACCTGCTACGACCACCTCGCCGGGCGGCTGGGCGTGTTGATGTACGACGCGCTGCTGGCCGACGGGCGGCTGGACCGGGCCAGCGGGCTGACGCTGACGCCCGACGGGTGGGCGTGGGCGGCCGGGCTGGGCGTACCCGTGGACGTGCTGCGCACCGCGCGGCGCCCGGTGGTGCGCGACTGCCTGGACTGGACCGAGCGCCGGCCGCACCTGGCAGGGGCGCTCGGCGCGGCGCTCTGCCGTCGCTTTGGCGAGCGGGGCTGGACGACCCGGGGCGCCGGCCGTGCTGTCCGCCTCACCCCGACCGGCCGATCGGCCCTGGCCGCGACCCTGAACATCCCCGAACACGCCCTCAGCCCCACGCCGCCTGCGCCAACCACCAGCGGCCGCGCCTGAACCCCGGGGACGCCGTGGCAGAGGGAGCCGCAGACGCAACATCCTGGATCGAGTGGCTTCCCCAGGCCCGCAGGCCACTCGATCCACGATCAAGCACGATCTTGGTGGGCGGCGCGGCGCGGCGGTGCGGGCGACGGGATTGTTCGGTGAGGGGCGAACGGTTCGGGTCCTACGGTCGGGCGGTGACTGATGACTGGCCCGTTGTTCCGCCCGCTGCCGAGACGCCGGCGTGCGGACCGCCCACGTTCGAGACCGGCGGCGGTTGGTGGGTGACCCGGCACGCCGACGTTCGGACCGCGCTGACCGATCCCGCCTTCCAGGTACCGCCCGTGGACACCGGGCCGCCCGGCACCCTCGCCTGGCTACGCGGCGCGGTCAGCCGGTTCAGCCCGCCCGAGTGGCACGCCGAGCGTCGCGCGATCGGGACGTCCGCACTGTCCGCGCTGGACCCGGACGAGCTACGGCAGGAGGCGGCCCGACGGACCACCGCCGCCCTGGACGATGCCGGTGCGCACCTCGACGTGATGCGCGAACTGGCCAGGCCGGTTCCGCTACGGGTGCTGGCCGGCCGGCTCGGCCTGACCGATCCGGCCGCCGCCGGGACGGCGGTCGCGGCCGTCGCCGCCGCGTACCACCCCGGGGTCGACCCGGCGCTGGTCCGGCGGGCCGACCGGGCGGTCGCCACGCTGCTGGAGCTCTGCCCACCGGCACGGCCGGAGGTGCGGGCGAACCTGATCGGCCTGCTGGTCCAGGCCTGCGACGCGACCGCCGGCCTGATCGGCGCCGCCGCCCACCACCTGCTCCCCACGCCCGCCCGCCGCGCGTCCGCCGGCCCGTCGGCCCCGGAGCGGGCGATGGATCCGCTGGCCGGCGTGGCGACGGCGGACCTGCTGGCCGAGGTGCTGCGGCTCGACCCGCCGGTGCGGGCCACCCGACGGGTCACCGTCGCCGCGGTACGGCTGGGCGGCCAGGACCTGCCGCCGAACAGCCCCGTGCTGCTCCGGTTCGACGCCGCCAACCGTGACCCGGAGGCGTTCGCCGAGCCGGCCGCGTTCCGGCCCGGCCGGCCCAGGGCCGGGCGGCTCACGTTCGGCGCGGGGGAGCGCGGCTGCCCCGGCGACCGGCACGCGCTGGCCCTCGCCACCGGGGTGCTCGACGTGCTGCGCGAGCGCTGCCTACGCACCGACGTCGTGCTGCGCCACGAGCCACACCCGACCCTGCGCGTTCCGACGATCCTGGAGGTGACGGTCCGATGACCGACCGCCGTGCGGCGTTCCACGCCCTGCACCACACCGACCGCCCGCTGCTGCTGCCGAACGCCTGGGACCACGCCTCGGCGGCGGCACTGGCCGCGGGCGGCCATCCGGCCATCGGCACCACCAGCCTCGGGGTCGCCGCGGCCGCCGGCCGCCCCGACGGCGTGGCGGCCACCGGCGCGGAGACCCTGGCCCTGACCCGCCGGCTCGCCCGGCTGCCGGTCCTGCTCACCGTCGACGTGGAGGCCGGTTTCTCCGACGATCCGGCGGCGGTTGCCGGGTACGTGGCCGAGCTGGCCGGGCTCGGCGCGGTCGGGATCAACCTGGAGGACGGGCGCGCCGACGGCACCCTGGCCGATCCGGAGTGCACCGCCGACAAGATCGCGGCGGTGAAGGCGGCGGTGCCCGATCTGTTCGTCAACGCCCGCACCGACACCTGGTGGCTCGGGGTGGCCGATCCGCTGCCGCAGACCCTGGCCCGCGCTCGGGCCTACCGCGCCGCCGGCGCCGACGGGATCTTCGTCCCCGGCGCCGTCGACTTGGCGACGCTGCGGATGCTGACCGAACGGATCGACGCGCCGCTGAACGCGCTGTACCAACCGGGCGGCCCCGGGCTCGACGAGCTGAGGCGGGCCGGGGTCGCCCGGGTCAGCACCGGCTCGCTGCTGTTCCGGGCCGCGCTGGCCACCGTCGTCGCCACCGCCGACGCGATTGCTGCCGGTGGGTTCACGGCGTCGCCGGGGCTGCCGTCGTACGCGACGGTGCAGGGCCTGGTGCCCGCGGACGGCGACTGATTTCCCCGCCGGCTCCGGCGGTGGTTCGTCACCGCCGGAGCCGCATGCCGCGCGTCAGCCCCGCCGCTCCCTTCGGGGCAGATAGGAGGATTGTTCGCCCCATTCCGGTCCCGCTTGATTACGGTGTGTTCAGGGCGATCCACCCAGAGTCGTGACCGGAGAAGGGACCCCGTCATGCGCGTGCCCAGCCGTAGCCCAGGACAGCAGCCCGGTCCGCCCGTGTCCCCCACCGCCCCGGCTCGCCGCCGACCCTCCGGCACCGCCCCCCGCCGCCTCCCCGCCACCGCGCCGGACCTCGCCGCCTATCGGGCGGCCGTCGCGGACCTGCTGGTCGAGGTGGGTGCCCTGGCCGACGCGACCAGCACACGCGCCCGTCAGGTGCTCATCGACGAACGGCTGCGCGAACCGGCGCTCGCCGCGGTGCTCGACGCCACCCCGCAGGGGCTGATCGGCGCGCGCGAGACGTTGCTGCTGGAGATGGCGCGCTACCAGCCGAACGAGCGCACCTCGGCTGGTGACCTCACCGCGCTGGTCCGGATCTACCTGCTCTCCCGCATCGACGTGCTGTGGTGGCAGGACGCCCCCACCTTCGTCACCGACGATCAGGTCAACGGCAGTGCCGACCTGGTCGACCTGGAGTGGCTGCGCCGGCGGGACCTGCTGCGCTTCCGCTACCAGGAGCAGCCCGCCACAATGCTGGGCCGGGCCACGCGGGGGCTGCGTCGCCGACTGCGGCCGGACGCCACCCCGCGCACCGCCGGGCTCCTCTTCCGGCGGGCCCGGCGGGAGGTGGTCGCGTTGCTCAACGACATCGGGCGGGAGTTCGCCGCGGCGGCGCCGCCGGCCACCCCGCCACTGTGGGTGACCAGTCTGGTCCGCAGCGCCGAGCACCAGTACCGCCTGCGCCGCATGGGCTACGCCGCGATGCTGCCCAGCGGGCACTGCCTCGGCTACTCGATGGACGTCGAGCTGGCCTGGTACGAGCGCTTCGGCGCGCGGGAGGCGCTCGGCGAGCTGCTGCTGGCCCGGCAGGAGGCCGGCGAGCTCAACGTGATCGACGAGGGACAGGCCTGGCATCTCTGCCTGGCGCCCACCGCCCGGCGTCGGCTGCGTCGGGCGTACGAGACCGAGATGGGGGTCTGAGCCGATGTGCGGTATCGCGTTGAGCATCGGCCCTGAGGCCGACCCGACGACCTTCCGGAGGATGCTCGCCGTCCTGGCCGCTCGCGGCGAGGTCACCGAGACCCGTTCGGAGAGCGGGCTGCTCGCCGGCACCCGCCGGCTGCGGGTGGTGAACCGGGACCGGGCCGTACAGCCGTGGACCTCGATCGACGAGCGCTGGCTGCTCTGCTTCAACGGCGAGATCTTCAACCACCGGGAGCTGCGCGCGCAGCTGACCCGGCTCGGGCACGTGTTCCGCACCGAGAGCGACACCGAGGTGCTGCTCGTCGCGTTCGAGCAGTGGGGCGAGGCGGCGGTGACCCGGCTGCGCGGCGAGTACGCCTTCGTGGTCGTCGAACGCGGCATCGGCCGGGCGTACCTTGCCCGCGACCCGCTCGGGGTGAAGCCGCTGTACTGGGCCCGGCAGCCCGGGTGCCTGCACCTCGCCTCCGAGGTCAAGGCGCTGGTCGGGCACGGCGCACCGATCGCCGAGGTGCCGCCGGGACACCACGGCTGGGCGGACCCGGACGGCCACGTGCGGCTGCGACCGTACGTTGACCTGCTCACCCTCGGTGACGGTCTGCCGGTCGTCGACGACCCGGACGAGGCCGCCCTGCTAGTCCGTGCCGCGCTGACCGACGCGATCCGGATGCGGGTCGAGACCGACCTCACCGTCGGGGTGGTGCTCTCCGGCGGGCTGGACAGCTCGCTGACCCTGCGGCAGGTGCGGGACGTGCACCCGGACTGCGTGGCGGTGACGGTCGGCGTGCCGGACAGCCCGGACGTGGCGTACGCGCGGCGGTTCGCCGCCGACCTCGGTGTGCCGCACGAGGTCATCGAGCTGCGCCCGCGGGACATCCGGCTGACCGACGTACGCGAGGCCATCCGGATCTCCGAGCTGACCGAGTACGGCGACATCATCAACGCGGTGGTCTCGGTGCCGATCTTCCGGCGGCTGCGCGCCCTGGGCGTCAAGGTGGTGCTGACCGGCGACGGCTCCGACGAGCTGTTCGGTGGGTACCCGATGTACCACCAGGTCGAGGCTGCCGCGTCCCGTCGGCTGTTCCTGCACCGGATCCGCAACCTGTGCCGCACCGAGTTGCAGCGGGTCGACCGGGCGGCCATGGGGCACGGTGTCGAGGCGCGGCTGCCGTTCCTCGACCTGAGCGTGGTGGAGCTGGCGATGCGCCTGCCGCTGGGGCTGAAGCTGCGCGACGGGCAGGAGAAGTGGATCGTCCGGCGGGCGTTCGCCGACGTGCTGCCCGACTACGTCCGCCAGCGACCCAAGAACCCGATGTCCTACTCCACCGGCCTGCACGAGCGGGTCCGGCTGTACAAGCCGCTGTTCGCCCGGCTGCACCGCTCGTTCGGCTACGACCTGCTCGAGCCGGTGCGCCGCGACTTCGACACCGTGCTGAGCCGGTGCGGCAACGACCTGGACCGGGCCATCGCCGACGGGTTGACCCGACCCGACTACACCGTGCTGGAGCACGCCCGCGACCTCGTCGGGGCGGCGAAGTGGAACGCCGCGCCGATCGTCCGTCGGCTGGTCGGCCCCCGGCCGCCCCGCCGGTCGCCGGTCGGCTGACCGTTTGCCCGAGGCGTGACCGCGCACCGGACTGACCGGTTGGCGCCCAGCGCCAGGTCCGATCACCGCCAGCACCCGCGTCGTCGCCGGGCCAGGCTGGACGCATGACGACCAGCACCGCCTTCCTGATCCGCGCCCTGCCGGCCGGGACGCTCGACACCGTCCGCTGTACCCGCCGGGACGCCGCCGACCGACCCGTCGAGGTACTCCCGGCGGGCGGCGGGGAACCGCTGCGCTGCTGCCTGCGCGACGCCGAGGCGGGGGAGGCGCTGCTGCTCTTCGGCTATGCGCCGCCGGTCGCCGCCGGCCCGTACCGGGAGGTCGGCCCGGTCTTCGCGCACGCCGTCGCCTGTCCGGGACCGGAGCCGGCGGGCGGCCACCCGCCGGACTGGCGGGGGCGACCCCAGGTCCTGCGGGCGTACGACCGGCAGGGCCGGATCCACGGCGGTCGCCTGCACGACGGCACCGACCCGGAGGCGGTGATCGCGGAGTTGTTCGCCGACCCGGCCGTGTACGAGCTGCACAGTCGCAACGTGGTGTACGGCTGCTTCATGTTCGCCGTGGAGCGGGCCGCCGCGTGACGCCGGCCCGCTCCCCGGCGGTGGCGTGACCGGCGCTCAGCTCGTCAACAGCAGCGCGCCGACCGCGGCGAGCGTGCCGGTGACCGCCAGCAGGGGGCGCTGGTCACCACGAACCAGGTCACCGGCACCGCCACCCCGGCCGCCCGGCACCGCTCGAACCACAGCAGGGTGGCCAGCGACGCCCAGGGTGCGGCCAGCGGCCCGATGTTGGTGCCGATCAGCAGCGCCAGCAGCCGGGTCCCGTCACCGGTGTGCAGCACCGACTCGCCGGCCAGGTAGGCCGGCAGGTTGTTCACCGCGTTGGCCAGCAACGCCCCGGTGCCACCGGCGCGGAGCGCGCCGAGCGCTCCGCCGTCGGCGCCGAGGAGCCCGGCGACCAGGTCGTCCAGTCCGAACCGGCCGAGGGTCTGCACCACCAGGAACAGGCCGGTGACGAAGAGCAGCAGCCGCAGCGGCACCAGCCCCGGGCGCAGCGTCGCGGGGGAGCGGACCACGAACCCGAGCAGCACCACCGCGACGGCGACCGTCGAGGCGAGGGCGATCTCCACGCCGGCGAGGATGCCGGCGACGAAGAGCAGGCAGCCGGCGAGCGCGGTGCGGTGCAGCACCGGATCCGACGGCACGTGGCGGGCGGGTGGAACGAAGCGGCCACCGGCCGGCCGGTCCCGCCACCACCACGCCCACCAGAGCAGCGCCATGGTGACCGCGACCGCGGTGAGCTGCGGCAGCGCCATCCGGGCCGCGTAGGCCAGCGGCGCCAGCCCGATCCGGTCGGCGGCCAGCAGGTTGGTCAGGTTGGACACCGGCAGCAGCAGGCTCGCGGTGTTGGCCAACCAGACCGTGGTGACCGCGAGCGGGGCGGCCGGGACGCGCAGGCCGCGGGCCAGCGCGAGCAGCACCGGCGTGAGCAGCACGGCGGTGGTGTCCAGGTTGAGCACGAGTGTGGTCAGCGTGGCGAGGCCGCCGCAGAGCAGGAACAGCGCCGCCCAGCTGCCCCGCGCGGCGCGGGCCAGTCGACTGGCCAGCACGTCGAAGACGCCCGCCACGGCGGTCAGCTCGGCCAGCACGATCACGGAGCCGAGGAAGAGCAGCAGCGGCAGGATCCGGTGCAGGGTGGCGGTGGTCTCGGCGCGGGGCAGCAGCCGGCCCAGCGCGCAGGCCGCGCCGGCCACCGCGAGGAACACCGCCACCAGGTCGAGCGGCTGGGGACGCCGGCGTGTGGTCGGCTCGGGTGGGGCGGGCGGCGCGCCGACGGCAAGTTTCACGTCGAATCACGCTGGCACAATGTCCCGTCGGCCGCCTCCGCTGCGACCGCCTTGGTGACCGGTCCCATAGGCACCGGTGCGGTCCACGGGTCGCCGGGCATGGACCGGCCGGATCACCGCGGCGACGGAATCCGACAGACCGCACCGGCGCGGTGGACAACCGTCGATCGGTCCCATAGCGTCCAACGGATATGCGCAGGACCCTGCCGGCCGTCACGACGGCCCTGCTGCTCGCCCTCACCTCCTGCACCACACCCAGGTCCGGAGGCCCGCTGCTCACCGCGCCGCCGGTGCCCCCGGCCACGCCGACCGCCTCCCGGCAGGACGCGGCCCAGGCCGCGCAGACCCTGGCCAGCCTGCGCCGGGTGGACGACCTGCCGCTGTACGAGATGACCTACGTCGGGGCGTACGACCCGACGGTGGGCACCGACGCCACCCCGCCCAGCCCGTTCGGCTGCTCGCTGTTCGTCGCCGCGGGCGACCCCGCCCGGCCGGTGTTCGCCCGCAACTTCGACTGGGACGCCAACCCGGCGCTGGTGCTGCGGACCGATCCGCCCCACGGGTACGCGGCCGTCTCGCTGGTCGACATCTCCTACCTCGGGGTCGGCGCGGACCCGGCCGGTGACCGGCGGCTGCTCAACGCGCCGCTGCTGCCCTTCGACGGGATGAACGAGCGGGGCCTCGCGGTGGGGCTGGCCGCCGACGACGCCGCGACGGCCCGCCCCGACCCGGGCAAGCCCACCGTCGGCTCGGTACGAATCCTGCGGCTGGTGCTGGACCGGGCCGCCACGGTCGACGAGGCGATCGCCGTGTTCACCCGGCACAACCTCGACTTCGACGGCGGGCCGCCACTGCACTACCTGCTGGCCGACGCGACCGGAGCCTCGGCGGTGATCGAGTTCGTCGATGGTGAGCTGCGGGTGGAGCGGGGCACGGGCGGCTGGCAGGCGCTGACCAACGTGCCGGTCGCCGGGGTGCCCGAGCAGCGTCGCCGCGAGGACCGCCGGTACGGGCAGATCGCCACCGCCCTGACCCGGGCCGGTGGGGTGGTGGACGCCGCCGCGGCGCACCGGGTGCTGGCGTCGGTCCGCCAGGGGCACACCCGCTGGTCCGTCACGTACGGCCTGCGCAGCGGCGAGGTCCGGCTGGTCACCGCGACCGGTGGCGGCGAGCGGCGCTACCAGCTGCCGATGAGCTGACTCCCCGGCGTACGCACCCGCTCGTGACGTGGCCGGGCCCGGCCCCCGGGATTCGGGGACCGGGCCCGGCGTCGTGCTCGGTGCCTACCGGTTCAGTGCTCGGTGCCTACCGGCTCAGGTAGCTGGGCTGGGTCTGCACGTTGAGCTCCTTGTACTTGACCAGCTTCGCCGTCCAGGTGCGCCAGTCGTTCAGCTCCAGGACGTCCAGGCCCTTCACCATGTCGTTGGAGTAGATGTGTCCGTTGTAGTAGTACGCGGACCAGGTGCCACCGCCGACGAACGTGTCGGCCGAGAGCGGCCCGCGCTCCCAGAAGGCGATCTCCTTCGGGTTGGCCGAGTCGGTGAAGTCCCAGACCGAGATGCCGCCCTGGTACCACGCCTGGACCATGATGTCCCGCCCGAGCACCGGGATCAGCGAGCCGTTGTGGGCCACGCAGTTCTCGGTGTCCGCGTTGTTGCGGGGAATCTTGTAGTAGCTGCGGAAGTGCATCGTCCGGGCGTCGCCGCGACCGGTGATGTCGTAGATGGCGTCCGCGCCCCGGTTCGGTCCGATGGCCTCGTTGCAGGTCGCCGCGCCGCCGCCACCCAGCTCGTCGGTGAAGATCACCTTGGTGCCGGCGTTGTTGAACGTGGCCGAGTGCCAGAACGCGAAGTTGACCGTGTCCCGCACGCGGTTGATGACCCGGGGGACCTCCCGGTTGCGGATGTCGAGCAGGATGCCGTCACCCATGCACGCGCCGGCGGCCAGGTCCCTGGCCGGGTAGACGGTGATGTCGTGGCAGCCGGTCGTCGCCGACCCGGTGCCGCTGCCCGGGAATCCGCCGTCCGGGAAGAGGTTTGGCGCGGCGATCACCGAGGCGTCGGTGGGCTTCTTCACCGGCACCTTGATGATGGAGATCGAGTCGTGCGGCGGCTGGCAGTCCGGGAATTCGGCCCGCGGGCTGTACGACGAGACGTACAGGTAGACCGTCTTGCTGCTCTTGCCCGGCACCAGGGTGTGAGTGTGCGAGCCGCAGGCGGTCTCCACGGACTTGACGTACCGCGGGTTGGCCTTGTTCTTGATGTCGAAGATCTTGATGCCCTCCCAGGACTCCTTCACGTCCGCCCCCTGCGCGGTGCTGTTGCAGGAGTCGTCGCTGCGGGACGAGTCGGTGGAGAGGAAGAGCAGGTCACCGTGGACGGAGATGTCATTCTGCGACCCCGGGCAGAGCACCCGGGACACGACCTTCGGCGCGCTGGGCCGCGAGATGTCGTAGATGACGAAGCCGTTGTAGTTGCCGGCGAACGCGTACTTGCCCTGGAAGGCGATGTCGCTGTTCGTCGCGTCCAGGGGAGCGACCTTGGGCAGGTTGGCGATCTGGCGCAGGTTGGGGCTGCTCACGATCTCATCGACGCCGGGGATGGTGTTCGTGGCGGCGGCCGCCGGTGCCGCTTGCGGCACGACCTGGGCGTTGCTTGCCGGGGCGACGAGGACGCTGGCGACGAGGAGACCGGTCGCGGCGAGGCCGACGATCCGGAGTTGTCGTAACCGTGGCATGTGGAGTCTGATCATCGGCGAGGCCCTTCGCAAGGGGGAGACGATGGTCGACACCTTACCGCCGGATGACGAGCATCGATGTGATCTGGGTCACATCACATCGTTCTCCTCAATGGATAACATCGCGATGACCTCGACCCCAGGGAGTGGCCCATGACCAGTCGGCGCGCACGGACACTGGCGGTCGTCACACTGGCGATCGTGCTGGCGCTGGTGGCCTTCGTCCTGGTCCGCGCGGGCGGAGACCCCGGGACAAGCGCCGCGCAGCCGGTCTCCGCGCCCGCCACCTCGACACCGGCGGCCAGCCCCGTTCCCACCGACCTGACCGTCATCGTGCCGGGCCGTCCGGGCGAGTCGGCGGCCACCCGCCCGGCCCACGAGGTCCGCGACGCGGGCCCGGCCCCGCACAACGCGTTGGACGCCATGTTCGTACGGATGATGATTCCGCACCACGCGCAGGCCCTGGAGATGGCGGAACTCGCCCCAGACCGGGCCGCCGACCCCGGCATCCGCGCCCTCGCCGACCGGATCCGGGCCAGCCAGGGGCCGGAGATGGGCATGATGCGCGGCTGGCTGCAGACCCGCGGTCTCTCGCCCGAGGCCCCGGGGCACGATCACGGCACCATGCGCGGCATGCAGTCACCGGAGGCGATGCGTCAGTTGGCCGCCGCCCGCGGCGCCGACTTCGACCGCCTCTTCGTCCGGATGATGACCGAACACCACCAGGGCGCCATCGAGATGGCCACCGACCTGCTCACGGTCGGTTCCGACCTGACGCTCAGCGAGTTCGCCAACTCGGTCGCCACCGAGCAGACCGTCGAGATCGACCGCATGCGCGAGGTCCTCGGTCGCTGAGCCGGCCCGCCCGGCCCCGTCCGCACCGCGCCCCGGAGCTGGGGCAGCCCGACCGGGACGGCGGAGGGGATCCGACACCCGGCACGTACGCTGGGTGACCGTGAGACGCACGATGTTCGGTCGCCCGCTGCGCGGCGTCGCCTTCGACGTGGCCGTCTCCGGCCTGGTGGTCCTCTTCGGCCTGGCCGGGGCGGCGAACCAGCCGGGCGGCTGGGCCGCCACCCTGGTCGGCGTGGGGATGGCGGTGGCCCTGCTGTTCCGCCGCTCGCACCCGGGCGCGGTGACCGTGGCCGTCGCGGTGCTCGCCCTGGTCCAGGTGATCGCCCAGTGGGGTCCGCTCGCCTTCGACGTCGCCGTCCTGATCGCCCTCTACAGCGTGGTGAAGTACGGCGAGCGGCTGCGCGACGGCGTGCTCGCGGGCGCCGTCGCCGCCGTGGGCGTGCTGCTCGCCGCCGCGCAGACCCGGGGCGTCATGAGCTGGTGGACGACCGCGCTGTGGTACGCGCTGGTCACCGGCGCCGTCTGGCTGGCCGCGCTGAACGTGCGGACCCGCCGCCTCTACGTGCTCAGTCTTGAGGAGCGGGCCAGCACCCTGGAACGCGGGCGGGAAGCCGAGTCCCGGGCGGCCGTCGCCGAGGAGCGCACCCGGATCGCCCGCGAGCTGCACGACGTGGTGGCGCACAGCATGGCGGTGATGATCGTCCAGGCGGACGGCGCGCGGTTCATGCTGGACCGCGACCCGGAGCAGGCGCGTACCGCCGTCAAGGTCGTCGCCGACACCGGCCGGCAGGCGCTGGAGGAGATGCGCCGGCTGGTCGGCGTCCTGCGGGACGCCGGCCCGACCGGCGCGGGTGGCCCGGACGGGCCCGTGGTGGCCGCCGACCCGGAACACCGCCGCCTGGCCCTGGCCGAGCTGCCCGACCTGCTGGCCCGGTTCCGCGACGCCGGGCTGCGCATCCGGCACACCGTCGACGGCGAGCCGCCGCCGCTCCCACCCGGGTTGGAGTTGACCATCTACCGCGTGGTGCAGGAGGCGCTGACCAACGCGCTCAAGCACGCCGGCGTCGGCGCCGGCGTGGAGCTGACCCTCGCGTACAGCGCCGACGCCGTCGTGGTCCGGGTGGTCGACGACGGTCGGGGCCGGCCGGTGGTCAGCCCGGCGCCGTCCGGCGGTCACGGCCTGCTCGGCATGCGCGAGCGGGTGACGGTGTACGACGGCACCCTCACCGCCGGCGCCCGGCTGGCCGGGGGCTGGCAGCTCGAGGTCCGGCTGCCGCTACCGTCGGAACCCGCAACGGAGGTGATCGCGGCATGACGGTCCGGGTGGTGATCGTGGACGACCAGGCGCTGGTGCGCGCCGGGTTCCGGATGGTGCTGGACTCCCAGCCCGACCTGGAGGTGGTGGGCGAGGCCATCGACGGCGCGGACGCGCTTCGGGTGCTCGCCCGCACCGAGGCCGACGTGGTGGTGATGGACGTCCGGATGCCGACCATGGACGGGGTGGAGGCGACCCGGCGACTCTGCGCGGACCGGCCCGCCGGCCCTCCCCGGGTGCTGGTGCTGACCACCTTCGACACCGAGGCGGACGCGTTCGCCGCGTTGCAGGCCGGGGCGAGCGGCTTCCTGCTCAAGAACGTCCCGCCGGAGGAACTGCTGGCCGCGATCCGGGTGGTCGCCGAGGGCGACTCGGTGGTCGCGCCGTCGATCACCCGGCGGCTGCTGGACCGGTTCGCCGGGCAGCTCGGCGCCGGCCCCACGGCCGACCCCCGGCTGGCGCAACTCACCGAGCGGGAGCGGGAGGTGCTGCTGCTGGTCGCGCAGGGGCTGTCCAACGCGGAGATCGCCGCCCAGGTGCACGTGGCCGAAGCGACGGTGAAGACCCACGTCGGGCGGATCCTGGCCAAGCTCCAGCTGCGCGACCGGGTCCAGGCGGTGGTGCTGGCGTACGAGAGCGGGCTGGTCACGCCCGGCGGATGACCCGGCGTACGACCTGGGTCGTACGCGACGGCGGGCGCACCGCGACCCGGGACGCACACAGGTCGAGCGCGCAGGTGGAGATCGACTGACTCGCGCCGGCCATAGCGTCGGAGGGGTCCGATCCGCACCCTGACCGGGGAGCCCCCATGTCCCTCGCACCTCCCACCCACGCCGGCAACGGCGTCGCGGTCACCGCCCGTGGCCTGGAAAAACGCTACGGCAGTGGCCCCGCCGCGGTCGTCGCGCTCGACGGGGTCGACCTCGATGTCGCCGCCGGCCGGTTCACCGCCATCATGGGTCCGTCCGGCTCCGGCAAGTCGACGCTGATGCACTGCCTGGCGGGGCTGGACCGGCCGAGCGCCGGCACGGTCGGCATCGGTGCGGCCGACCTCGGCCGGCTCGACGACCGGCGGCTCACCCTGCTGCGCCGTGACCGGGTCGGCTTCGTCTTCCAGAAGTTCAACCTGCTGCCGGCGCTGACCGCCGAGGAGAACATCGTGCTGCCGCTGGCCATCGCCGGCCGGCGGCCCGACCCGGCCTGGCTGCGCCAGGTGGTGGCGGCGGTGGGGCTGGCCGACCGTCTGCGGCACCGACCCGCGGAACTCTCCGGTGGCCAGCAGCAGCGGGTCGCGGTGGCTCGGGCCCTGATCACCAAGCCGTGGGTGATCTTCGCCGACGAGCCGACCGGGAACCTGGACTCCCGCTCCGGGGCGGAGGTACTGCGGCTGCTGCGGGAGGCCGTCGACACCCTGGGCCAGACCGTGATCATGGTGACCCACGACCCGGTGGCCGCCGGGCACGCCGACCGGGCGGTCTTCCTGGCCGACGGGCGGCTGGTCGGCGACCTCGCCACGCCCACCGCCGAGCAGGTGCTGGACACCCTCGCCGGTCTCGACCCGGCCCGTCCCCACGCCGGCACGGGGGCGGTGCCGCGATGATCCGCCTGACCCTGCGTTCACTGCGCGCCGAGGCCCTGCGGATGCTGCTCTCCGCGCTGGCCGTCGTGCTCGGTGTCGCGTTCATCGCCGGCACCCTGATCCTCGTCGACGGGATGCGTGCCGGCGCGTACGACCGGGCCGGCACCTTCGACCGGCACACCGACCTGGGCGTCTACCCGGCCGGCGACCGGCCGCTGCCCGCCGGCCTGGTCGACCGGGTCCGGACGGTGGACGGGGTGGCCGCCGCCGCCGGCGAACTGATCGGCACCGGCGGGGTCGTCGGCACCGACGGCCGGCCGGTACTCGGCTACGCCGTGCTCGCCGCCATCCCCACCGAGGACGCCCTGCGCTCGTACGACGTGGTCGCCGGCCGGCTGCCCGACCGCGCCGGGGAGGTGGTGCTCGACGCGCCGACGGTCGCCGAGGAGCGCTTCACCCTCGGCGCCCCGGTCCGGATCGGCGGCACCGGGGGCGCGGCCCGCCCGTACACCCTCGTCGGCACCGTCGACGTGGCCGACACCGCACGCGACATCGGTGGGCCGTTCATCGGCCTGGTCGGCCCGGACGCGCTCGCGGTCACCGGCGAGCGTGGGTACGGCCGGATCATGGTGGCGGCCCGGCCGGGAACCTCCGCCACGGCGGTGGCCGACCGGGTGCGCGCCATCGTGGGCGCGGACACCAGCGTGAAGAGCAGAACGCAGATCCTCGACGAGGCCGTCGACGACGCGGTCCGCGACCTGGACCAGTTCACCATGTTGCTGATGATCTTCGTGGGCGTCGCCGTGGTGGTGGCCGGCTTCGTGATCGCCAACACCTTCGCGATCGTGCTGGCGCAACGCACCCGGCGGACCGCGCTGCTCCGGCTGGTCGGCGCCACCCGGGGGCAGGTCTTCCGGTCCACCCTGCTGGAGTCGGCGGTGGTCGGGATGGTGGCCTCCGCGCTCGGGGTGCTGCTCGGGTTGGCCCTCGCTGGCGGGATGCGACTGCTGATGTCCCGGCTGGACGTGCCCGTCTCCGGCGGCTTCACCGTGGCCGGTTCGACCGTGCTGACCAGCCTGCTGCTCGGCACCGTGCTCACCGTCGGCGCCGCGATGCTGCCGGCCTGGCGCGGCACCCGGGTCGCCCCGGTGGCGGCGCTCACCGACGCCGCGGTGCAGCCCAGCCGGGGCGCCGGTCGGCTCCGGCTGACCCTCGGCGCGGTGGTGCTGGCCACCGGGGTCGCCGCACTCGCCGGCGCCGCCAGCGCCGGTCAGCTGCTGCTGGTGGCCGTCGGCGGCGTACTGGCCTTCTTCGGGATCGTGCTGTTCGGGCCGGTGCTCGTCCCGGCGCTGGTCCGAACCTTCGGCTGGCCGGCCCGCCGCCTGGCCGGGGCGACCGCCGGGCTGGCGGTGGCCAACGCGGTCCGCAACCCGCGCAGGGTCGCCGCGACCGCCACCGCCCTGGTGATCGGGATCGGACTGGTGTCGGCGTTCGTGGTCGGTGCGCGCAGCACCAAGGACGGCATCGAGCGCAGCGTCGACGCGCAGATCGGAACTGACTTCGTGGTCAGTGGCATCGGCCAGGAACTGCCCGCTCCGCTCGCCGGTGAGCTGGCGGCCCGCCCCGAGCTGGGCGTCGTGCACGAGCAGCTCAGCACGGTCACCGCCGGCGTCGAGTTCCGCGCCGCCCACCCGGCCCTGGTCGGCCGGACGTTGACCGGTGTGCTCGCCGGTGACGTCGGTCGGCTCGGACCGGGGCAGGTGCTGGTGCGTCGCGAGCTGGCGCAGGCGCGCGGCTGGCGGGTCGGCTCCCCGGTCACCGTCCGGGGACGACCGTTCCGGGTGGCCGCGGTGGTCACCGACGACGCGCCCGCCAGCGGCGTGCCCGCCGGTCACGTCATCGACATGGCCGACGCGGACTTCGCCGTGCTCTTTCCCGACAAGCGGGGTTTCCTCGCCGAGATCGATCCCGCCGCCGGGGTGGACCTCGAGCAGGCCCGGGACGCGATCGAGGCGGTGCTGGGCCGCTACCCGACGGTGAACCTGTTGGACCAGGGCGCGTACAAGAAGATGCTCACCGGCACAGTGGACATGGTGCTGGCCTTCGTCACCGCGATGCTCGGCCTGGCCGTGGTGATCGCCCTGGTCGGTGTGGCGAACACGCTGAGTCTGTCGGTGGTGGAGCGCACCCGGGAGAACGCCGTGCTGCGGGCGGTCGGGCTCACCCGGGGGCGCATGCGGGCCATGCTCGCCCTGGAGGCGGTGCTGACGGCGCTGGTCGGCGCGGTGCTCGGGGTCGGGCTGGGCACCGGGGTCAGCGCCGCCGCGATGGCCCTGCTGGCCCGCCTCGGCGGGGAGTTCCACGTGGTGCTGCCGCTCGGTCAGCTCGGGCTGATCCTCGGCGTCGCGGTGCTGGCCGCCCTGCTCGCCTCGGTGTTGCCGGCTCGCCGGGCGTTGTCCCGGCCGGTCGTCGAGGCGCTCGGCGACCAGTGACCGGCGGCGACGCGGACGGACATCCGCCGGCCGGCCCCGCCGTCTTCCCCGGCGGCGGGACCGGCCAGCGGTGCCGGGTCTACAGGCGCTCGACCACCGGGCCGGCGCACCGGTTGCGGGTGTCGAAGACGTAGCGGGCGTGCTGGACCACCAGGTCGTAGTCGAAGCAATCGTGGTCGGTGACCACCACCACCCCGTCGGCCGCCCGCACCTCACGCTCGGTCAGCCCGACCACGGTCACCCCGGCCGGGATGTGGTGCGCCTCGGCGTACGGCTCGACCGCGTGGACCTCCGCGCCGAGGGCCTGCAACCGCCGGGCCACGTCGACCGCGGGGGAGTCCCGCGTGTCGCCGGTGTTCTTCTTGTACGCCAGCCCGAGCAGCAGCAGCCGGGCGCCGCTGACCGCGCGGCCACTCCGGTTCAGCCCCGCCATGATCCGCTGCGCGACGTGCTCGGGCATCTCGTGGTTGACGTCGTTGGCCAGCTCGATGAACCGGAACTGTCGACCGAGGCGACGCTTGACCTGCCAGGACAGGTAGCACGGGTCGATCGGCAGGCAGTGCCCGCCGACGCCGGGGCCGGGCCGGAACGGCAGGAAGCCGAACGGCTTGGTCTCTGCCGCGTCGATGGCCTGCCAGACGTCGATGTCCAGGTGGTGCGAGAGCATCGTCAGCTCGTTGATCAGCGCGATGTTGACCTGGCGGAAGGTGTTCTCGATCAGCTTGGTCAGCTCGGCGACCCGGGTGGAGTCCACCGGCACGGTGTGCTCCACGAGGCGCCGGTAGAAGCCGTCCACCCGGTCCAGCGACGCCTGGTCCACGCCGGAGACCACCTTCGGGGTGTTCTCCAGTCGCCAGGTCGGGTTGCCCGGGTCGATCCGCTCGGGGCTGTAGCCGAGGTGGAAGTCGCCGGGGCTGTGCAGGCCGCTGGCCGGCCGAGTCCAGCAGGGGTCGCAGCAGCTCCTCGGTGGTGCCCGGATAGGTGGTGGACTCCAGGATCACGGTGCTGCCCGGCCGCACGTACGGGCCGATTGCGATGCCGGCCTGCTCGACGAAGCTCAGGTCGGGGGTGCCGTCCCGCAGCGGGGTGGGCACGGTGATGACGCAGATGTCGAAGCCCTCGGCGTCGGTGTACTCGGTGCTCGGGTGGTAGCGGCCGCTGCCCAGCGCCCGGCCCAGCCGGTCGGCGTCGACGTCGAGCCCGACCACGTCCAGCCCCGCCTCGACGGCTCACATGGCCAACGGCAGTCCCACGTACCCCTGGCCGATCACAACCAACTTCTCAGCGCTCACCCCGGCTCCCGCGGCAGATGGTGGAAATGACCTGCTGAGAGCCTAGAGGAGTCTTCGGCGACGTAAGTCCGTTTTGGGGATATCGGTGCTGGTGAGGTTCGCCGAGCCCTCCGCGCCGGCCGGCTCAGCCGGTCGGATCCTCCGGGTTGGCCGGCGGCGGGCTCGTGGTGGTGGACGGCTCGGCCGAGGGTGACGGTGGATCGCTGGTCGGGGTGGTCGCCGGATCGGTCGGTGACGCGGTGGTGGCGCTCGGGGTCGGCGCCGGTGGGCTGGCCGACCCGCTGGGCTGGGCGTTCGGCGTCGCGGTCACGGAGGCCGACGGCCTGTTGGCGGGGACGTTCGGCCTGTTCGGCCGGACCGGACCCACGGTGACCTCGTCGTTCGCCACCGGCAGATCGACCTGCTCGGTCGGCACCACCGCAGGCGCGGTCGTCGGCACGGTGATCGCCGGGTCTTCGCCGGCGTTTCGCGCCGCGCCCAGGGCGGCGCCCAGGCCGACAAGCGCGACCAGAGCGGCCGCGGCCGCGCCGACCAGCGGACCACGGCGGTGCCGACGACCGGCCACCGCCGCGCCGAGCGGCACGTCGGTGCGGGTGCCCGGTCCGGCGACGCGCAGCGGGGTAGCCGCCGTCACCATCGCGGTGGGTGGCTCGCCGCCGGTCACCGCCAACCGGGCCGCCTCGGCCATCGCCGCGCCGCTGCTGAACCGATCGAGCGGATCCTTGGCCAGTGCCTGGGACACCAGCGCGCGGACCGACTCTGGAATGTCGTGCGGCAGCTCCGGCGGCTCGTCGTCCAGGTGCCGGACGGCGACCTGGAGCGGGTTGTCGCCGGTGAACGGCGGCCCGCCGGTGAGGCAGCAGTAAGCGACCGCGCCCAGGGCGTAGATGTCGGTGGCGCCGCTGACCGGCCGGCCGGCGGCCTGCTCGGGTGCCATGTAGAGAGCCGTGCCTGGCACCGCGTTGGTGCTGGTGATGCTGGTGACGTTGGTGGAACGGGCCACGCCGAAGTCGACCAGGACGACCGTGCCGTCGTCGTGCACCAGCAGGTTGCTGGGCTTGACGTCGCGGTGCACGATGCCGCCGCGGTGTGCCGCGTTCAGCGCCTGGGCCGCCTGGGCCACGATCGACATGGTCTCGGCCACGTCGAGCCGGCCAGCCGCCTCGATCCGCCTGGACAACGGCTCGCCGTCGACGAACTCCATGACCAGGTAGTCGGCTCGGCCGCCGTCGGGCAGGTCGTCCTCGCCGCAGTCGTAGACCTGCACGATGCCCGGGTGCCGCAGCGCCGCCATGATCCGCGCCTCGGCCCGGAACCGGGCGATGAAATCGGGGTCGGAGACCAGCGCTGGCAGCAGGACCTTGACCGCGACCTGCCGACCGAGGACCAGGTCAGAGGCGCGCCAAACGTCGCCCATGCCGCCAGTGGCGACACGTTCGTCCAGGCGGTAGCGACCGCTGAGCACGACCTCCGATGACAACACGGCATTACCGTACCCAGAGAGGCGCGGAACGTCGCGCCGCGGCTGGTCGGCCGGGTGGCCGTACTCACCGGTCCATCCGGTCTGACCTGTGTGGACCCGGCCCGGTCTGTGACGCTTCGACGACACCCTGTGACGAAATCCGACACACGGCGGCGTACGCTTGCCCGGCGGCGGCGCGGAGACGCCTCCTGGCGTGCGGAGCGTCCGTTGGTCGCCGGGCGTTACGACGACGCGCCGTGCGACGGGACTAGATAATTGTCACTCTTCCGTGACGTGGTGCTGACTTGTCGCCCCCTTCGGTTCCCTCCTAGCGTTAGCCCGGCTCGGGCCGGCCGGGGGGGCAGTGCGTCGAGAAGAGACCGCCGTGGCGCTGGTCCAGACCTCCCGCCCCCGACCAACGAGGGCGCGGGCGCGATCACGTTCGGCGGAGGGGCGGTGCGGTGCGGGAGCTGGTCTGGCCGACGGTCCACGCCGCCCGGAATGCTCCGGTGCGGTGGATCAGGCCGGGGCGTCCCGGACGATCCGTGGCCCGCGGATGACCGGCGAGCTGTCGGAGGCGGTCACCGCAGCGCAGGACGGGGACGAGGACGCCTTCCGCTTTCTCTACCGCAGCCTCCAACCCGGCCTGCTGCGCTATCTGACCGCCCTGGTGGGCGCGGACGCCGAGGACGTCGCCTCGGAGACCTGGCTGCAGATATCCCGCGACCTGCCCAGCTTCACCGGCGGCGAGTTCCGCGCCTGGACCGTCACCATCGCCCGCAACCGGGCGATGGACCACCTGCGCCGCCTGCGGCGCCGACCGTCGCTGCCCGTTCCGGTGCAGGCGCTCGCCGACCTGGCCAGCGACGCGGACACCGCCGAGCGGGCGGGCGAGACGATCGGCACCGAGGCTGCGCTGGCCCTGATCGCCACCCTGCCGCCCCGCGAGGCCGAGGCGGTCCTGTTGCGGGCCGTGATCGGCTTGGACGCCGAGTCCGCCGGCCGTGTGCTGGGCCGCCGGGCCGGCGCCGTCCGGACCGCCGCCCACCGAGGCCTACGGCGGCTCGCCGCCCTGATGGAACGGCAGGAGCCGGCCACACCGCCGGACGCCGCCGGCATCACGCCGTCCCTGGCCGCCGACGGCATTGCGCCGTCCGTGGGCACCGAGGGCGTCGCGCCGTCCGTGGGCACCGAGGGCGTCGCGCCGTCCGTGGACACCGAGGGCGTGCCACCGCCCCGTCCGCGCACCGGCCGGTCCCCGCGGACGTCGCACGCTGAACCGGCGGACGGCTGACGTGAGGGGATTCCGGATGAACCCGAACCGGCCGAACCGGCGGGCCGAGCTCGCCGAGACCGAACGGCTGCTCGACGCGACCCGCGCCGGCGCTCCGGCCACCCCCGAAGCCGCGCCGGACGGGGACCATGCCTCCAGCCCCGCCGCCCCGGACGCCGCGGCGGCCCAGATCCGCGCGTCCACCCCCGCCAATCCCGACGTGCACGCGGCGGACCCGCTGGCTCGGCTGCTCGCCGCGGCCGCCGCCCCGCCCCGCCCCCGCGAGCTGGCCGGTGAGGATGCCGCACTGGCCGCGTTCCGGGCCGCTCGGGCCAACCCGGCCCCGACCGTCCGCCGGCCGCACCGCCGCCGGCTGACCACCAGCGCGGTGGCCTGGATGGGCGCGCTGGCCGCCACCGCCACCGCCGGCGCCGCGTTCGCGGCGGTCACCCTGGACCGGGCGCCGGACCCGGTGCCGTGGCCACCCAGCAGCAGCCCGTCACCGACCTCCGGCGACGTCGACACGACCCCGTCCGTCGAGCGGACCGCCGCGCCCAGCCGGTCGACGTCTCCCACGCCGTCCGCCACCAGCGCGCCGTCCGCCATCGGCACACCCTCCGCAGGGGCGGCGCCCGCCGGGCAGTTGCGCGGACTGTGCCAGGCCTGGCAGGCCAAGGAGCCCGAGCAGCGGGACAAGGCGCTGCGGACGCCGGCCTTCCAGATGCTGGTGGCCGCCGCCGGCGGCGCCGGCGAGGTCGAGGCGTACTGCCAGCGGCTGGTGCCCGAAGCGAAGCCGTCCACATCGGCGAAGGTCAAGCCGTCACACCCGGCGACCGGCCGGCCAGCCCCGGAGTGAGCGAGCGACGGCCGGGGCCGCTCGTTCCGCCCTGCACCGGGAAATTCGTCTGTTAGACAGAGGTTGGTGGCGCCGTGGACGGCCCCCGACGGTGTCGGTGGCTGGGTTTACGGTGGCACGATGTCCCGGCGCCGACGCAGGGAGAGGAGCCCGACCGGTGGTGACGTCGCCCGAGCTGGACCGCAGCGCGATCCTGCGCGAGTCCGGTGCCGCAGGCCGGCACCTCGCCCGGATCTGCTTCAAGACCGGCCCACCCACCCACACCGGCGTCGAACTGGAATGGACCGTGCACGACGCCGCCGACCCCGCCCGTCCCGTCGATCCGGTGCGGCTGCGGGCGGCGCTGGGGCCGCACAGCCCCGTCACACTGGACGCCACCAGCCCCGCCGAGCCGCTGCGGCACGGCGGCACGGTGACCGTTGAGCCGGGCGGTCAGCTGGAGATCTCCACCCCGCCGCGCTCCTCGATCGCCGCGTTGATCCAGGCCACTGAGGCCGACATCGCCCAGGTCACCGACCTGCTGGCCGCCGCCGGGCTGATCCTCGGCCGCAGCGGCATCGACCCGCACCGCCGGCCCCGCCCGGTGCTCGAAACTCCCCGCTACCGCGCCATGCGTGGCGCCTTCGACCGGCGCGGTCCGGCCGGCCGGACAATGATGTACAGCACCGCCGGCCTGCAGGTCTGCCTCGACGCCGGCGAACCGGACCAGGTCGCCGCGCGGTGGTCCGCAGCCCACGCGGTCGGCCCGCCGCTGCTCGCGGCGTTCGCCTCCGCCAGTCGGCACGCCGGGCGGCGCACCGGCTGGGCCTCCGCCCGGATGGCCGCGTGGCTGGCCATCGACCCGGCCCGCACCCGCCCGGTCTGGGCGCCGGGCCGCGCCGGCGAGGACCCGACCGCCACCTGGATCCGGTACGTGCTCGCCGCGCCGTTGCTCTGCCTGCGCCGGCACGGCCCGGACTGGACCCCGCCACCCGGTGTGACCTTCGCCGACTGGCTCGACGGCGCGCTGCCCCACCCACCCACCACCGACGACCTCGACTACCACGTCAGCACCCTCTTTCCGCCGGTGCGTCCACGCGGCTACCTGGAGCTGCGTTACCTGGACGCCCAGCCCGGCCGGGACTGGCGGCTCCCGACGGCGGTGCTGACCGCCCTGTTCGCCGACCCGGGCACCGTGCGCGCGGCGTACGCGATCGGCACGCCGGTGGCGCACCGTTGGTCGGCCGCCGCCCGGCACGGCCTGGCCGACCCCGCCCTGGCCGCCGCGTCGGCGGCGCTTCTCGACCTGGCCCTGACCACGCTGCCCCGGCTCGACCTGCCGGCCGGCGCCCACGACGAGATCCAGCGTGACGTACGGCGGCGGCTGTCCGCCGCAGAAAGGGGAGACCGGTGAGCGCGAGGAGTGAGCCGGGGTTGCGCGCCCCTCAGTCGGGAACGAACGGCGACGCGGTGAGCGCGAGGAGTGAGCCGGGGTTGCGAGCCCCGCAGTCGGGAGCGAGCGGCGACGGGGAGCAGTTGCGCGTCCGGATCGCGGCGGAGCTGGCGCGGGCCCGGACCCGGACCACGCTGCTGACCGAGGTGGTCGACGACGCCGACCTGATGCGCCAGCACTCGCCGCTGATGTCGCCGCTGGTGTGGGACCTGGCACACGTCGGCAACCAGGAGGAGCTCTGGCTGGTCCGCGACGTCGGGGGCCACGAGCCGGTCCGGTGCGACATCGACGAGCTGTACGACGCGTTCAAGCAGCCCCGCCGGGACCGTCCGGCGCTGCCCCTGCTGCCACCCGCCGAGGCGCGCGCCTACCTGGGCACGGTCCGGGACAAGGTGCACGACCTGCTCGACGCGGTCACCTTCACGGAGCGGCCGCTGGTCGCCGACGGGTTCGCCTTCGGCATGATCGTCCAGCACGAGCAGCAGCACGACGAGACGATGCTCGCCACCCACCAGCTGCGCTCGGGGCCGGCGGTGCTGCACGCCCCGCCGCCGCCGGAGCCGCCCGCCGGGGTCGCTGGGGAGGTGTTGGTCCCGGCCGGCCCGTTCACCATGGGCACCGACACCGACCCGTGGGCCCTGGACAACGAGCGCCCCGCGCACCGCGTCGACCTGCCCGCGTACGTCATCGACGCCGCCCCCGTCACCAACGGCCAGTACGAGGCCTTCATCGCCGACGGTGGCTACACCGATCCGCGCTGGTGGAGCCCGGCGGGTTGGGCCCACCGGCTCCGGGAGGAGCTCAGCGCGCCGATGCACTGGCGCCGCGACGGCGACAACTGGTCCTACCAGCGCTTCGGCCGGTGGGACCGGGTCCGCGCCGACGAGCCGGTGGTGCACGTGTGCTGGTACGAGGCCCAGGCGTACGCGGCGTGGGCCGGCAGGCGGCTGCCGACCGAGGCGGAGTGGGAGAAGGCGGCCCGTTGGGACCCGGCGACCGGGCGGTCCCGCCGCTACCCGTGGGGCGACGGCGACCCGACCGACGCCCACGCGAACCTCGGCCAACGTCACCTGCGGCCGGCGCCGGTGGGCGCGTACCCGGCTGGCGTCTCACCGTTGGGTGTGCACCAGCTCATCGGTGACGTCTGGGAGTGGACCTCGACCGAATTCCGGGGGCATCCCGGCTTCACCGCGTTCCCGTACCGCGAATACTCGGAGGCCTTCTTCGGCGACGACTACCGGGTGCTGCGCGGCGGCTCGTTCGGCACCGACCGGTCCGCCTGCCGGGGCACCTTCCGCAACTGGGACTATCCGATCCGGCGGCAGATCTTCAGCGGCTTCCGCTGCGCCCGCGACGCGCATCCGGACGAGTCGCACCGGTGATTCACCGCGCGATCGGCACGCCGGCCGGCCGGGGGCGCTGATGTGTCGCCACCTGGCCTACCTGGGGCCACCGGTCACCCTGGCCGAGTTGCTGTTCGATCCTCCGTACTCGTTGGTGCGGCAGTCGTGGGCGCCCCGCGACATGCGCGGCGGCGGCACGATCAACGCCGACGGGTTCGGCGTCGGCTGGTACCCGGGTGACGGCGACCCGGTGCGCTACCGGCGTGCCCAGCCGATCTGGAGCGACCCGACCATCGCCCAGCTCGCGGCGGTGACCCGCGCCGGTGCGGTGCTCGCCGCGGTCCGCTCGGCCACCGTCGGTATGGCGGTGCTCGACGGCGCCGCCGCGCCGTTCGCCGAGGGGCGGTGGCTGTTCAGCCACAACGGGGTGGTGCGCGGCTGGCCCGACGCCGTGGTGCCGCTCGCCGCCGGCCTGCCGGTGCGCGACCTGCTCACGCTGGACGCCGCCACCGACTCGGCGCTGCTTTGGGCGCTGGTCCGGCAGCGGCTGCGCGCCGGCGCCGATCCGGTGGAGGCGGTCGGTCGGACGGTGGCCGACGTCGCCGCGGCGGCGCCGGGGTCACGGCTCAACCTGCTGCTCACCGACGGGCGCCGGGCGGTGGCCAGCGTGGCCGGGCACGCGCTGTCGGTACGCGCGGGGGCCGGCTCGGTGCTGCTCGTCTCCGAGCCGCACGACGACGACCCCGGCTGGCGGCCGGTGCCGGAGGGGCACCTGGTGACCGCCACTGCGAGCGAGGTGCGGGTGAGCCCACTGCCGACCCGGTGAGCCGCACCGGCGGGGCACGCAACGGTTGACCGATCCGAGAGAGGCGATATGATGACGGCGGAACCGCTGGAGATCTACCTCGAACAGCAGGACCTGGAGCGGGGGCTGCGCCAGGACGTCCGCGCCGGGCTGAGCGCCGAGCAGAAGTGGCTGCCGCCGAAGTGGTTCTACGACGCCCGGGGCAGCGAGCTGTTCGAGGAGATCACCCGCTTGCCCGAGTACTACCCGACCCGGGCCGAGCGGGCGGTGCTGGCCGAGCGGGCTCCCGACATCGCGGCGCTGACCGGGGCCAAGACACTGATCGAGCTGGGCTCCGGCTCGTCCGAGAAGACCCGGCTGCTGCTGGACGCCTTCACCCGCCAGGGCGGTCTGGGCACGTTCGTCCCGCTCGACGTGTCGGTCAGCGCGCTGCGCGGGTCCACCGCCGAGATCGCCGCCGACTATCCGGGGCTGCGGGTCCGCGGCATCGTCGGGGACTTCACCCGGCAGTTGGACCGGATGCCCACCGGCGGCCGGCGGTTGGTGGTGTTCCTCGGCGGCACCATCGGCAACCTCCTGCCGGCCGAGCGGGCGGAGTTCCTGGCCGCGATGCGCGCCGCGCTGGAGGTCGGCGACTGGCTGCTGCTCGGCACCGACCTGGTGAAGGACCCGTCGGTGATCGTGCAAGCGTACGACGACGCGGCCGGGGTGACGGCCGAGTTCAACCGGAACGTGCTGCACGTGATCAACCGGGAACTGGGCGCCGACTTCGATCCGGAGGCGTTCGAGCACGTCGCCCGCTGGGATCCGGACCATGAGTGGATCGAGATGCGGCTGCGGGCGACCCGGCCGATGCGGGTCCGGGTGCTGGACCTGACCGTGGAGTTCGCCGCGGGGGAGGAGCTGCGCACGGAGGTCTCGGCGAAGTTCCACCCGGCGGGGGTCGCCGCCGAGCTGGCCGCGGCGGGTTTTGTCGCGGCGGAGTTCTGGACCGACCCGGATGGGCTTTTCGGGGTGACCCTGGCCCGGGCGCGGTGAGCTGGTTCACCCGCCCCCGCCGGTCCGAATGGTGATCGGCTAGGCTGGTCGCGCGAAGGGGAGTAGCCCCCAATGTCGTGGTCGACATACTGGTGCGTTCCGCATCCGGCCACGCGGCCCCGGTCTCCGGGGCGGGCGAGACCTTCGACTCAGGCTTTTGGAGCCGGGTCGAGGGCGCCCCTGCACCTCCTCCCGGCGTGAACGGGAAGGGTGTCATGGAGGGATTCTTCGCCGCGCTGGTCATCAGCTTCGGCGTCATCTTCGTCGCCGAGCTGGGGGACAAGTCCCAGTTGATGGCGCTGACCTTCGCCACGCGGTTCCGGCCGGTTCCGGTGCTGATCGGCATCACCGTCGCCACGGCCGTGGTGCACCTGGCGTCGGTCGCCATCGGCTCGGGTCTCGGCTCCGTGCTGCCCACCGAGTGGATCACCCTGGTGGCGGGTGTGGCGTTCCTCGCCTTCGGCGCGTGGACCCTGCGCGGGGACAGCCTGACCGACGAGGAGAAGCGCAAGGCCGAGAAGACCAGCAAGTCCGCGATCGTCGCGGTGTCGGTGGCGTTCTTCCTGGCCGAACTGGGCGACAAGACGATGCTCGCCACGATCACGCTGGCCACCAAGTACGGCTGGTTCGGCACCTGGTTGGGCTCCACCATCGGCATGGTGGCCGCGGACGCGCTGGCCATCCTGGTCGGCCGCATGCTCGGCCGCCGCCTGCCGGAGAAGGCCATCAAGTACGGCGCCGCGGTGCTCTTCGCCATCTGCGGCCTTTGGCTGATCCTGGAGGCGGTGAGCCAGCTGACCTGAGCGCCGACTACCCGCCCCTGCGGCGGGTAACGGCCCGGGGTGGATGCGGGGGAGCTACTGCGCCAGGGTGACGCGGTGCTGGTCGCCGTGGTGGAGGTCGCGGGCGCTCTGGTGATCTTCGTCGGCGCGGTCTGGGCGGCGGTGCGGTTCGTGGTCGAGGGACTGCGACACCGCACGGCCGCTGTCTTCACGCCGATCCGGCTCACCCTGGGCCGGTTTTTGACCCTCGGCCTGGAGTTCCAGCTGGCGGCCGACGTGTTGCGCACCGCGGTGTCGCCGTCGTTCACCCAGATCGGCCAGCTCGCTGCGATCGCCACGATCCGGACGGCGCTGAACTACTTCCTGGGCCGGGAGATCCGTCAGGAGCAGCGGCAGGTGACCGAGGGGGAGCGCTCCACGTGATGGGCGCGCTGGTCACCGCGGTGACCGCGCTGGCCCTGGTCGCCGGTGTGGTCACCCTGCTCAGCACCGGGGCCGTCCGGACCGCCGTCCGGGTGCTGTTGGACCTGCTGACCGCGGCCGGTCTGCTCCGGCTGGCCGGCGATCCGAGCTGGGCTTCCCTGGTCGGCTCGGCGGCGATCGTCGCGCTGCGCCAGTTGCTCGGGGTGGCGCTGGGCGCCTTCCCGCCGCGGTCGCGTCGACAATTCCGGCGGCCCTGCGCCGCGGACGGTCACCACCTACCGTTGGCGGTACGAGGCGAAACCGGCGCACGTGGAAGGACGACCACATGAGCAGGCACGACGAACCGAACGAGTACGGCTTCGCCGGCGATGCCACCGCTCCCGAGCCGCCGCCCGGCGGGAAGCCGGACGAACAGGACCTCGCCGAGGAGGTGGCGGTGCCCGGCGACGACCTGACCGAGCCGGCGGCCGAGGCGCTGTCGGAGGAGACCGAGGAGCGCCGGCCCGCCGAACGCGGCCGCTGACCGGACGGCGGCGGCGGGCCCCGGTCGACGGCGGCCGCCGGGAAAGCGCTGTGGTCGGCCGCCGGGCTGGGCGTCCCGGTCAGCGGTCGCCGTTGCGCTGATAGACGTCGGGCACGCCGTCGCCGTCGGCGTCCAGCCGCTCCCGCTCCGCCACCCGCCGGTACACGGCGTTGCGACGTACCAGCACGATGGCGGCCAACCCGGCGGAGATCAACGATCCGGTCAGCACGGCCGCCTTGACCCGGTCGTCGGCCGTGCTGCCGGCGCCGAACGCCAGGTCGCCGATGAGCAGCGACACGGTGAACCCGACGCCGGCCAGCATCGCGATCCCGAGCAGGTCGGACCAGGTGATGTCCTCGTCCAGTTCGGCGCGGGTGAACCGAGCCAGCAGGTAGGTCGCCCCGAAGATTCCGATGCTCTTGCCGAATACCAGGCCGGCGACGATGGCGATCACCACCGGGTCGGTCACCAGGGCGCCCAGGTCGGTGCCGCGCAGCGTCACGCCGGCGGCGAACAGGGCGAAGACCGGCACCGCGAAGCCGGCCGACACCGGTCGCCAGCGGTGTTCCAGGTGCGCGGCGAGCCCGCCGGCATCCCCGCTCGCACCGACCGCCGGCCGGTCGGCGGCCTGCGCGCCGCCCGCCCGGCTGCGGGTGGCCAGCACCGGCACGGTGAATCCGAGCAGGACACCGGCCACCGTGGCGTGCACCCCGGAGGCGTGCACCAGGGCCCAGGTGGCCACCGCGAGCGGGATCAGCGCCCACCACCAGGTGCGCCCGCGCCGCACCAGCAGGGCGAAGAGCGCGATCGGCGCCAGCGCGGCGAGCAGCGGTGCCGGATGGAAGTCGGCGGTGTAGAAGATCGCGATGATGGTGATCGCGAACAGGTCGTCGACCACCGCGAGGGTGAGCAGGAAGGCGCGGAGGCCCTGGGGCAGGTGTGAGCTGACCACGGCGAGCACGGCCAGCGCGAAGGCGATGTCGGTGGCGGTCGGGATCGCCCAGCCGCGCAGCCCCTCCCCGCCCGCGGTCAGGACGACCGCCAGGTAGATCAGCGCGGGCAGCAGCATTCCGCCGAGCGCGGCCACCACCGGCAGCGCGGCGCGGCGTGGGTCGCGCAGTTCACCGGCGACGAACTCCCGCTTGAGCTCCAGGCCCACCACGAAGAAGAAGATGGCCAGCAGGCCGTCCGCGGCCCAGGTGGCCAGGTCCAGGTCGAGGTGCCAGCGTGCGCCGCCGGGCCAGGGCGCCCAGTGGCTCAGCCGCGCGTACGAGTCGGCCCACGGGGAGTTCGCCCAGAGCAGCGCGAGCACGGCGCCGAGCAGCAGCAGCGCGCCGCCGACGGTCTCGGTGCGCAGCACGTCGGCCAGGTGCCGGGACTCGGGCCAGGACGATCGGGAGAACAGCCGCGTCGGCCGGGACCGGTCGGACGGTGGGGTGCGGTCGGTCATCGGCGGCGCTCACCTCGGGATGTCGGGACGGCAGGAATCCATTCGCCGACCAGGCTTCCCGGCACACCGCTGTCGACCCTATCCGGGCTCGTCCGTGCCGGCGACCACAGGGGCGATCCGGTGCCGGCCGATCGGCTGTCGACTTTTCCCCGATGTCACCGCTGCCGAATGGACGTTTCTCGGGTTGGGCATGCGGGCGCACTTGTCACCGCTGAAAACGCATAACCCCGGACATAAGGCGTATGAGCGGCTTTAATGGTTTCACGAGTTTACAAACGACCTTGGGGGTTTTCGTGAAGTTCTTTGGCGTAACCGGACCGGCACGGAGGCGCGCCTGATGGACCTGCTCCGCCAACTGCGCCACGTGCGTCGGCACTGGTGGGTCGTGCTGGTCACCGTCATGGTGGCCTTGGGCGTCTCGGCGTTCGTGACCGTACGGGCCCAACCCCGGTACGTCGCCTCGGTGACGTTCTTCGTCACCACCCCCAACCAGGGCGTCGCCGAGGCCTATCAGGGTGGGCTCTTCCTTCAGCAGCGCGTCAAGTCGTACGCCGACCTGCTCAGCAGCGACCGACTCGCGCAGAGCGTGGTGGCCGAGAACCCGGTCGGGCTCACCGCGGACGAGGTGCAGCGCCGGGTGAGCACCTCCACCGAGGCCGGCACCGTCCTGCTGCGCGCGTCGATCACCGACACCGACCAGAGTCGGGCACTGCGGGTGACAGAGACCCTCGCCGCGAAGTTCGTCGAGCTCGTGCAGCGGGTCGAGACGCCACCCGAGGGCAAGGCGCCGATCAAGATCGAGGTGGTCAACGGTCCCCGGGTCAGCGCCAGCCCCGTCTCGCCGCAGCCGGTACGGAACATGACTCTCGGCGGGCTGGCCGGTCTGCTGCTCGGCGTCGGCCTGGCGATCCTGCGCGGCGTGGCCGACGTGCGGCTGCGCGACGCCGCCGGTCTGCAACGTGCCACCGGCAGCCCGCTGCTCGGTAAGATCCCGTTCGAGAGCGGCGCCCGCTCCGCACCGCTGATCGTCGGCGACGCCGCGACCTCGGCGCGGGCCGAGGCGGTCCGCAAGCTGCGTACCAACCTGCGCTTCGTGGACGTGCACGAGCCGGCCCGGGTCATCGCCGTGACCAGCGCTCTGCAGGGCGAGGGCAAGACCACGCTCTCCTGCAACCTGGCCATCGCGTTGGCCGAGGCGGGCTGGCGGGTGCTGCTGGTCGACGCGGACCTGCGCCGCCCCAAGGTAGATGAGTACCTGGGCCTGGACGCCGGGGTCGGCCTCACCGACGTACTGGTCGGTGACGTCCAGGTCGGCGACGTGGTGCAGCGCTGGGGCGACAAGTCCCTGCTCGTGCTGCCCAGCGGTTCCGCCCCGCCGAACCCGAGTGAGCTGCTCGGCTCCAAGGCGATGGCGGACCTGCTGCTGGCACTGCGCGAGTCGGCGGACATCGTGATCATCGACACCGCGCCGCTGCTCGCGGTGACCGACGGCGTGGTGGTGGCCGTGCAGGCCGACGGCGCGCTGCTGGTGACCCAGCAGGGTCGGACCTCCCGGACCCAGGTGGCCGCGGCGGCCCGCTCCCTGCACTCGGTCTCGGTCCGGCTGCTCGGCTGCGTGCTGAACATGGCCAAGGTGACCAAGGCCGAGGCGTACCAGTACGAGGCCTACCGGGTGGTCGCCTCCACGGCCACGCCGTCGGTCCCGACCGACCGGGCGACGTCCGCCCGGCACAGCGAGAGCACCGGGGTCAACGGCGTCAGCGACCGCACCCAGGAACTCACCCGGCTGCCCCGATGAGCGCGGCGAGGGGTCGTAGCGATCGTTCGATCTCCTCGGCGCAGCGTCGGAAGTCGGCGGCGGTGCCGCCGATCGGGTCCCGTAGGTCGTCCGCGTCGGGGGCGGCGGGTTGCAGCCGCCCCCTGGCGTGGGCGGCGGCGGCGATCGCGGCCCGCAGCGAGTCGTCGGCCGACTCGGCCTGCGGCTCGGCCGCCGCGGCCAACCGGCCGAACTGGCGCAGGGTGAACGTCCGGTGCAGCGCGGTCGGCGCCAGCGCGGTGCAGACCGACCGCTGGCGCCGGGTCGCGGTCAGCACCAGCGTCGCGTCCGCCAGATGCTCGGCGCGCAGCGCCCGGCTGCGGAACGGCGCCGGGTCCGCGCCGGCCTCGGCGGCGATCTCCATGGCGTACGGGTGCATGGCGAGTCCGTCCATCGCGTCGGTGCCGGCGCTGGCCACGGTGACCGGCCGGTCGGCGAGCAGTCGGCGGGCCAGGTACTCGGCCATCGGCGACCGGCACAGGTTGGCGTGGCAGACGAACAGCACGCGGTCGACCATTGGTGCCCCTTTCATCGGTACGGACGCGGGCGGACGCACCGCTGGCGCGGTGTGTCGACGCCGGTGGCCGCGCGGGGAGGGGTTGTCGGCATCGTACGCGGACCGGGCCCCCGCCGGTCGCGGTGCCGCGCCGGCCGAGGCGGATCCATCGTGGACGGCGGTGGCCCGATGAAGATCGGCATCCTGTCGTACCACTTTCCGCCCGAGCCGGCGTTCATCCCCGGCAGCCTCGCCGAGGAATTGGCCGCACGGGGGCACGAGGTTCGGGTGCTCACCGGGTTCCCGGACTACCCGGGTGGGCACGTCTACCCGGGCTGGCGCCAGCACTGGCACCACGAGACGCACAGCGAGCGGCTGTCCGTGCGTCGAGTGCCCCGGTACTCCGGTGGCGGCGCGTCCACCGGCGGCAGGATGGCCAGCTATCTCTCCTTCGCCGGCAGCGCGACGCTGACCGCACGCCGGTTCCTCGGCGGCGTGGACGCGCTCTACGTCTTTCAGCTGCCGGCCACCACATTCGCCGCCGCCGGAGTGCTCCGGCTGCTCGGCCGGGTGCCGGCGGTGGTGCACGTGCAGGACGTCTGGGCGCGCGACGGCGGTGACGAGGCCGGCGACGGACGCTGGGCGGCACGGATGGGCGCCGCGATGGCCCGCGTCTACCGGGCCGCCGCGCGGGTCGCCGTGGCCGCGCCGTCGATGCGGGACCTGGTGGTCGCCGCCGGCGCGGACCCGGCCCGGGTCCGGCTGGTGCTGAACTGGACCGACGAGCGGATCTTCCACCCGGCGACGCCCGGGCCGGCGGCCCGCCAGCTGGTCGGGCGCGACGGTCGGTGCGTGGTGATGCACGCCGGGACCATCGGTGCCCGGCAGGGGCTGGAGACCGCGGTACGGGCCGCCGCGGCGCTGGACCGCACGATGGAGCTGGTCCTGGTCGGCTCGGGCAGCGACGAGCGGCGGGTGCGGGGGCTCGCCGCCGACCTGGGCGCGGAGAACGTCCGCTTCGTGGAGCGACGCTCCCCGGTGGACATGCCCGAGCTGTACGCCGCCGCCGACTACCAGCTCGTCATGCTGCGCGACCTGCCGGAGCTGCGGGGCATGGTGCCCGGCAAGCTGCAGGCCGCGCTCTCCTGCGCCGCGCCGGTGGTCGCGTCGGCCGGCGGGGACACCGCCGACCTGGTGGAACGCGTCCGGGCCGGGTTGTCCTGCCCGCCGGAGGACTGGGCCGCGCTGGCCGACCGGTTCTGGCTTGCCGCCACCATCCCCCCGTCCGCGCGCGCGGAGATGGGCCGCCGGGGCCGGGAGGCGTACCTGCGGGAGATGTCGTTGCCGGCCGGAGTGGACCGGATCGAGCGGCTGCTGCACGAGGCGGCCGGCCGGGTCACCGAGCGCGTCGACCCGCGAGGGAACCTCGCGTAAAGGACGAGAATCGCTAAAACGGTACGTAGTCCCTCGACGCATGCTAAGAACGTCAGGGATATCGGACCTTCTGTCCGATTCCACCAAATGGGAGTGTGGTGTGACGGAGGAGAGCGAACGACCGAGCCGGCGGCGAAGCCGGTCCAGGCGTCGCCGGCGTGCCCGACTGCGACGGGCCCTCCTGGGTGCCCTGGTGGTCGGCTCGTTGCTGCTCGCGACCGGCGGGTGGATCGGCTTCCGCGGCTGGCAGGCCCGGGCCCACCTGCTCAACGCCGCTGGCTTGGCCCGCGAGCTGAGCGCCCAGGTGGTCGGTGGGGACACCGATCGTGCCCTGCGGACCCTCGCCGCCCTCCAGGAGCAGTCCGGCGCGGCCCGGGCCGCGACCGCCGACCCTGCCTGGAAGCTCGGTCGACGTACCCCGATCGCCGGTGATGATCTCGGCGCGGTCCGACAGATCGCCGTGGCCATCGACGAACTGGCCCGGCAGGCGTTCCCGACGCTGCTCCGGATGGACCTGACCAGCCTGGTGCCGACCGAGGGTCGGCTGGATCTGGCACGGCTCAGCGGGGCGTCCGCCGAGCTGTCCCGGGTGGACGGCGCGGTGCAGCGCACCCGTCGCGACCTGGCCGCGGTGCCCGCCGACCGGCTGGTCAGCCAGATCCGGCAGGCGTTGACCGACCTGCGCGGCGAGATCGACCGGCTGGCCGGCCTCACCACGGCCGCCGACCAGGGCGCACGACTGCTGCCGCCGCTACTCGGCGCGAACGGCCCGCGTCGGTACCTGCTGGTCTCGCAGAACCTGGCCGAGTTGCGCGCCACCGGCGGCATGTTCGGCGCGTACGCGATGATCGAGGCCGAGAACGGCCAGGTCAAGATGGGCCAGCAGGGCAGCAGCGCCTCCCTCGGCCGGTTCAGCCCCGCACTGAAGCTGCCCGCCGAGGTCAAGGCGGTCTGGACCGATCTGCCCGGCATCTATCCCGCCGACGTCAATCTGACCCCGCACTTCCCGACCGCCGCCGCGCTGTACCGGGAGATGATCCGCCGCAAGACCGGCACCACGGTCGACGGCGTGCTCGCCGTCGACCCGGTGGTGCTGTCCTACCTGCTCAAGGCGACCGGCCCGGTCCTGGTGCCCGGCGGCGTCCCGCTGGCCAGCGAAAAGGTCGTGCAGACCCTGCTCAGCGACACCTACCAGCGGTTGGACATCAAGGAGCAGGACGCGTTCTTCACGGCGTCCGCCGCAGCGGTGTTCGACGCCTTTTTTAAGAAGAATGTCAACCCTCGGGTGTCGTTGTCCGCTTTCGACCGTGCTATCACCGAACGCCGGATATTGTTCTGGAGTGCCCGACCGGAGGAACAGCGGACGTTCGGCGACAGCCGGATGGCCGGGACGCTTCCGGAACAGGACACCGTGCCGACGGTCGGCGTGTTCCTCAACGACGGCAGCGGCGCGAAGCTCGGCTACTACCTGCGGCCGACGGCGAACCTCACGGTCGGTGAATGCCGGCCCGACGGCCGCCGTGAGCTCCGGCTGCGGGTGACCCTGCGCTCGACGGCGCCGAAGTCCGGACTCAGTGAGTCGGTCCTCGGCCTCGGCATGGCAGGGGACCCGTACACCATCCGCACGCTGGTGTCGATCTTCAGTCCGGCGGGCGGAAGTGTGCTCGACGCGCGCCTCGACGGCACGGAGATCGCCATGGGCAGCGGCACCGAACGACGCCGGCAGGTCGCCACGGCCAACGTCGAGGCGAGCCCCGGCGCCGAACGGGTCTTAGAGGTCACCGTGTTGACCGCGAAGACCGGCGTCGGACAGGCCGAACTGTGGCTGACCCCCACCGCCAGCCCGTGGACCACCCAAGTTCATCCCGCACCAAGCTGTGACCAGTAGGAGGGAACCAATCATGCGGCTATCCCGCATCGTCATGGCGCTCACGGTCGGCCTGGCCGTGGTGGCCGTGCCGACCGCGGCGGGGGCGGCACAGCCGCAGCCGCAGCCGTCGCCGTCGATCACGGACACGCCACAGCCACCGCCGTACGTGCCCGCACCCCCATTGCTGACCGTCAACCGGCCGACGATCTACCTCGGCGAGACGGTCGTGCTGACCGGCACCGGCTTCGGTCGGAACGAGACCGTCAACATCGTCGTGTCGGTCACGCCGCTGGCGGCCCCGGCCGCCGGTCAGGCGCCGGCCCGACGCAGCGACGGCAGCACCGTGGCGATGGCCCCGGTGGCGTACCAGGCGAGCGCGCCGCTGAACTTCACGGCGCGTACCAACTACCAGGGCCGGTTCACCAAGAGCTACCGGCCGTCGGTGACGGGTCTGCTGACCTTCACCGCCGGTCGGGAGTCCGACCGGAGCGCCAGCACGGAGCTTCGGGTGCTGCACAAGAAGCAGCCGCTGCCCGTCACTGGTAGCAGCCTCAGCACGCCCATGAAGCTCGGCGGCGGCCTGGTCGGCGCCGGCGCGGTCATGCTGCTGCTGACCCTCGCGTGGCGTCGTCGCCAGCGCTTTGGTGGGGCCGCGCACTGATCGGCACCGCGAACCCGGGCAGGGCCCGGTAGCACCTCAGGCTGGCGTCCGTCGGAGTATCCGACGGGCGCCAGCCTGCCTGTGCCTTGACGCCGGTGCGCCTTCCGCGGCGTGCCTCTCTGCTGGGCCTGCCGTTCTGCGGGGTCGGTTGGCCGGTGTGCCGGGTTGGTGCGGGGTGGGGCCCGCCGTGCCCGGCTCCGGGCGGTCAGGCTTGATCCCTGCGCCGGGCACGGCGGGCCCCACCCCGTCGGTGGTAGCCGTCCGTTCCGACCCGTGCGCGGAATCGGGCAGGCCCCGTCCCCGGCGGGATGGTCGGTTCGTTCCGGTCTCTGCGCCGGGTTGGGCAAGCCGTGATCCGGGCAGTCATCGCCGTCCCGATTCCTGCGGCGCTTGCGGCGAGTCCTATCCGTGGGCGATGGTCGTCGTTCCGCCTTGCACGTGCGGGGTTTGGCGCGCTTTCGATCCGGCGGCGATCGCCGTCCGCCCGATTCCTGTGCCACGTCCGGCGGCCCATCCCGGCGGGGTCGCCACTCGTGCTGATGCCTGGGCTGGCGGGGCCCAGTGGTGTTCGCCGGTTCGTTCGGTCCTGCCGTGGACGCGGCCCCGCCGCCCTCTCGGGGCGGTCGCTGTTGTGAGCGATATACCTGTGAGGCATAAATATGCCTCTGAGGTATACCGCTCGTTGACCACCTCGCCCTCGAGGTTCGCCTCATCCTCCGTTCGCGGTGGTCGACGACTCGATGTCAGCGATGTCGGCATGTCGGGGTGTCCCGGGTGGCCGGATGGCCCGGTATCGGTGATACCGAGTCGATCAACCCCAGCCGGCCGAGTTTGGCGCGCGAGGACGAGCCCATCCCCGCGTCGAATGTCCCGTATCGGGTGACCCTTGCCTGTGACCGGGTGCACCCGTGGGGTGGAATCGTGGCGGGCCGGGGGTCGTTACACACCCTGACGATCGCAGTACCACCGGCCCGGCACCCCGCCCCCGCAGGGTTGGGATGGCAGCCAGCGCCGGGTTGGAATGCCCGCGAGGCCGCGGTCGTTGCAGCCCCCTGACGATCGCAGCACCACGGCCCCGGCACCCCGCCCCCGCAGGGTTGGGATGGCGGCCGGGCCCGGGTTGGAATGCCCGCGGGTGGCCGGTCGTTGCAGACCCGCGAACGACCGCACCAGCACCCCGTTCACGCAGGGTGCCGATGGATGGGCCACCCCCTGGAATGGGTCGGGCCCGGCGGTCGTTACACAGAGTCCCGGCGCCACGAGCCCCCGCCCGTAGGCCGCCGAACTCCAAGACTTTTCCCCTGTGTTGTTGAAAGCGCCGGACGAGGTGCTCGCACCCTTGCGCCGTTCCCCTCGGGCGTGTGGGTGTCTACCCCCTGAAGGAGCTGATCTCTCATGAACACGATCATTCGTAAGAGCATGCTGTCTGTTGCTGGTCTCGCGTTCGCCGGTGGCGTCTTCGCCGGTCCGATCGCCGCGCACGCCGCCTCCCCCGTCGAGGGCAAGCCGGTCGCGGTCGCGGTGCAGACGGTCAAGGTGCAGGGCGCGCAGTCGCACATCGACCTGAACGACGAGCAGACCGCCAACGTCAAGGCGATCATCGCGGCGACGAAGAAGGCTGGTCTGCCTGAGCGGGCCGCGGTGATCTCGATTGCCACGAGTCTGCAGGAGTCGAAGCTGGAGAACCTGGGTCACCTCGGCGACGCCAATGACCATGACTCGCTGGGTCTGTTCCAGCAGCGCCCGACCTCGGGTTGGGGTACGCCGGAGCAGATCACCAATCCCGAGTACTCCACCACCGCGTTCCTCAAGGGTTTGAAGCAGGTCGACGGGTGGCAGGACATGGCGTTGACCGACGCCGCGCAGACCGTGCAGGTCTCGGCCTACCCGGATGCCTACGCCCAGTGGGAGCAGCAGGCCACCGACCTGGTCGCCCAGCACTGGAACAGCTGACCCACCGCACCACCGCACGACATCGACCGCTGGCCGGCACCCCACCCGGGTGCCGGCCAGCGGCATACCCACGACCGGCCGCTGGTGGCGTACCCCTCGGGTTGTCAGTCCCTGGTGTGGTTGCGCGTGCGCAGGATGTCGATCAGCGCGGCAATCAGCGCGAGCGCGATGATCCCGGTGGCCAGTGTGAGCGAGTATTCGAAGGCCTTGGTCCAGTTGCCGTGGTTGTCGGCCAGCGACGAGAAGAACATCGAGCCGACGGCGGCGATGCCGGCGGCGGCGCCGATCCGCTGACCGGTCTGGAGCATGCCGGCGCCGCTGCCCGCCTGGGGTACCGGTACCTGGGCGAGCGTCAGGGTCTGGTTGGGTGCGATCACCAGGCCGCTGCCGACGCCGGCGACGAGCAGCGGAGCGGCGGTGACCCAGGGCGCCGGGGCGTCCGGAGCGAGGCGCAGCGCGACCACCGTCGCGGCCAGCCCGATCACCACGCCGAGCAGGCCGATGGCGACGAGCGGTCGGCCGAAGCGGTTGACGATGCGTCCGCCCAGCGCGGACGCCGCGGCCGAACCGAGGGCGAACGGCGTGATGGCGAGGCCGGCGACGAGCGCGCTGTAGCCCAGGCCGTTCTGCAGGAAGAGGGTGAAGATGAAGAAGATCGCGGTGAAGCCACCGAAGTAGACCAGAGCGATGAGCGACCCCAGGGTGTACGACTGGAAGCTGAACAACCGCAGGTCGAACAACGGTTCGCGGTGCCGCGCGTACCACCGCTCCCAGAGCCCGAAGGCAACCAGCACCACCAGGCCGGCCGGGATGAGCGCCCACTTCCACGGGGTCCGCCACTGCTGCTCCTGCACCAGCGGCAGCAGGATCAGCACCACGCCCACGCCGAGCAGCAGGACGCCCACCGGGTCGAGTCGGCGCCGGTCCGGCTGGCCCTCGGGCCGGCCGGGCAGCAGGCGCCAGCCGAGGATCGCCGCGACGATGCCGACCGGCACGTTGACGAAGAAGACCCACCGCCACCCGTGTTCCTCGCCGCCGATCGCGATGAGCAGACCGCCGAGCAGCGGCCCGACCGCGGTGGAGATACCGATGGTGGCGCCGAGCACCCCGAACGGGCGGGCCCGTTCGGGCCCCCGGAACAGTTGCTGGATCAGCCCGATCACCTGGGGGTTCACCACGCCTGCGGCGGCACCCTGAAGCAGACGGGCGATGACCAGCCATGCCGGGGAGGTGGCCAGACCGGCCAGGGCGCTGGTCACGGTGAACAGCACGATGCCGAAGACGAACGCGTTGCGCCGGCCACGGGCATCACCGAAGCGGCCGGCGGGCACCAGCACCAGGCCGAAGGTGAGCGCGTACCCGGAGAGGACCCACTGCAGGTCGCTCGGGGACGCGTGCAGCGCACGGTCGATGGACGGCACGGCAACGTTGACGATGCTCACGTCGAGCAGCGTCATGAACGCGGCGACCAGCCCGACGCCGACGGCCTGCCAGCGTCGTCGGTTCTCCGCCGGGTCGACCGGCTGCGGCGAGCGCGCCGCTGTCATCGTGCCCCCCGTTGACCGTCGATCATCACTTCTGACCGCTACCCCGGTCACCGGGGGGCGAATCGTCGAGGGCCGTACCGCGGGTCACGCCATCTGGCGCGCGCAGAACCGGGGCCCGAAGTCGAGGCCCGCCATCGGTGAGTCCTCGCGGTGCAGCAGGCCCTTCTCGGTGAGCAGGTGCAGCGGTGCGTCCAACTGCTCCTGGGCCAGCCCGGACTCTTCGGCGATCAGGTCCGGGTATGGTACCTGGCCGCGCGCTTCGAGCGTGGTGACCGCCTGGTACACCCGTTGCTCGACCTCAGACAGTTGCACCTGCTGCATGACATCCTCCTTGGCTCGTCCGCCCCTGCGCAGACGGTTGCGCTGCGCCGGTTACCCCCTGCGTGACCGAAGATGCCCACCCGATCGGGCGGTCGGCGCCGCCCGCGGGATGCGCCGCGGCCGGGCCGGATGGCGGACGTGCCCTAGGCTGCACCCGTGATCGTCTGGGATCTCGTCGTCATCGGCGCCGGCCCCGCCGGCCTCTCCGCAGCCCATGCCGCCGCCCGCGCCGGCGTCCGCACCCTGGTTGTCGAGCGGGCCGAGCACCCGCGTTACAAGACCTGCGGCGGTGGCCTGATCGGCACCTCACTGGCCGCCGTGCGGGACCGGATCGAGGTGCCCGCGCACGACCGGGTGACCCGGGTGACGTTCACCCGCGACGGCCGCCGTGAGTTCACCCGCCGGCACGGCAGTCCGGTGGTGACCATGGTGCGCCGCGAGGAGTTCGACGACCGGCTGCGCGCGGCCGCGGTCGCCGCCGGCGCGCAGATGCGGGAGCGGGTGGCGGTTCGCGCGATCGAACAGGACCCCGAGGTGGTACGCCTGCGACTGGCCGACGGCACGTCGATCACGGCCCACGCGGTGATCGGCGCGGACGGCTCCTCCGGGGTGACCGCCCGGCACGTGGGGGTCCGCTACCGGCAGGTGGACCTGGGGCTGGAGCTGGAGGTGCCGGTGCCGCCAGCGGAGCAGGAGCGGTGGCGGGGGCGGCTGCTGCTGGACTGGGGCGCGATGCCGGGCTCGTACGCGTGGGTCTTTCCCAAGGGCGATCGACTGACCGTCGGTGTGATCGCGGGCCGGGGCGCGGGGGAGGGGACGCGGGACTACCTGCGGCGGTTCGTCGACCGGTTGGGGCTGAGCGGGCTGCCGGCGGAGCACGACTCAGGTCACCTGACTCGCTGCCGTACCGAGGATTCGCCGTTGCGGCACCGCCGGGTGCTGGTCGTGGGGGACGCGGCCGGGCTGCTGGAGCCGTGGAGCCGGGAGGGCATCAGCTTCGCGCTGCGCTCGGGCGAGCTGGCCGGGGCGGCGGTCGCCGACGGCGACCTGGCGGGGTACGAGCGGGCGGTGGCCGAGCGTCTGGTGCCGTCGATGCGGGCGGGGTACCGCCTGCTGGAGCTGTTCACCCGCCGCCCGGAGGCGTTCCACGCTCTGTTGGCGACCCCGCCGGGGTGGCGGATGTTCGTTCAGTTCTGTCAGGGCCGGGCGAGCTTCGATGAGATGCTGGCGCGCCGGTCGGTCCGGGCGGCGCTCGCGGTGCTGGATCGACTACCCGTCGCTCGCCGGCAACGCCCCGGTCACCCAGTATCCTAGGACGCCCTACGGGTGGTGACGGCCCGCACCCGAACGGCAGGGAAATCGCACCGACCGGACTGCTGGTGCGGGTCGCTCCGACCGCCACACAATGACGGGGGAGCAGGGGGTGCGCCGATGACCGAGCAGCCGTTCACCGATGATGAGTACGCGTTCCTGCGCCACGTCCGGTTCGGGGAGCTGCCGCCCGCCGTCCGCCCCGAGGAGCGGGTTGAGCTGACCGAGACCGATCCGGGACGTGACCGCCCGGAGAAGGCCGAGGACCCCATCCGCTGGAACGTGCAGGGCTGAGAACGCGGAACGGGCCGCAGGTGTCGCCACCCACGGCCCGTTCGCGGTACGTACCGGTTCGCCGACCGGCCCGCCTGGGTCAGAAGACCGGCACGCCCTCGCGCACCAGCCGCCAGTTGGGCTGGAAGAAGTCGGCCGGGTCGATCGTCCCCCTGGCCTGCGCCCAGTCGATGAGCAGCTGACGGATCTCCTGCTGCGCGTTGTAGACCTGGGTCTTGACGATGCCGGGGAAGTTGCCGCCGCCGCTGCGCCGGTAGTTGTTCACCGCCACCACGAACTGCGCGTTGTCCGCCACCGGAGTGTCGGTGCCGGGCAGCACCAGCCGCGTGATCCGCTGCCCGACCGGCTTGGAGATGTCGATGTCGTAGTCCACGCCGGAGAAGACGTCGTAGTTGTAGTCCGGCACCGCCGGATCGCTGATCTGCTCCGTGTCGACCGGGGCGCCCGGCGCGAGGGTGCGGAAGTACCGCGCCGAGTACTCCAGGTAGGCACGCACCTCGGCGCCGCTGAGCACGACCGCCTCGAGGGTGTTGTCGTACACGTACAGCCCGGCAACGTCGCGAATCTTGACGTCGCCGGCGGGGAAGACCGCGGTCCGGCTGAAGGGCGCCGCGATCGACAGCACCGGCAGGTCCGCGTACGCGGTGCCGGTCAGCGCCGCGCCGACCACCTCGGTCTGCACGTGGTTGATGAAGTCCAGGATCGGGGTGTCCTTGTACCGCGACTCCGCGGCGGACAGCTCCACCGTGGACTGCGCGACGACCTGGTTGACGTACGCCACGGTCTTCTGGTGCTGCGCCCGTACGACGGCTAGCACCTTCGGGTCCTCCACCACCGTGTTGGTGTTCAGCATGGTGGCGGACTTCCCGGTGATGGTCCACCGGCCGCGCTCGCGAGCGAGGGTGAAGTCCATCCGGGTGAGCCGCTGGCCCCACTTCGACGGCTCGGAGAGCAGCACCTGGGCGCCGGTCCGCTCGTTGGTGACGAACCGCTCGACCACCTCGTTGTGGGCGTGGCCGAAGAGGATCGCGTCGATCCCCGGCACCTGCTGGGCGATCAGCGCGACCGGGTTCTCGTTCGGCAGCTCCGGGCCGTAGCTGGAGGTGCCGCTGTCACCGCCGTGCGCGGAGATCAGCACGAGGTCGGCGCCGCGGGCCCGCATGATCGGCACCCATTTCGCCGCGGTCGCGACCATGTCGTCGAAGCGCAGCTTGCCCTCGACGTTGCCCTTGTCCCAGATCGCCACACCGGGGTTGGTCAGGCCGAGGATGCCGACCCGCAGGGTCGGCGCGGCGAAACCGAGAGAGACCTTCTTGATGACGTACGGCAGGAAGGCCGGCTTGCCGGTCTTCGCGTTGACCGCGTTCGCGGCGAGCGCCGGGAAACCGAGCTGGCGGATCCACAGGTCCAGCAGCGGCAGCCCGTAGTTGAACTCGTGGTTGCCCAGCGTCACCGCGTCGTAGTCGATGACGTTCATCGCGCGGGCCATCGGGTGCTTCTCCCCGGTGGCGGTGATCGGCTCCTGCTTGGCGTAGTACGTGGCCAGAGGCGTGCCCTGGATGGTGTCGCCGGCGTCGAGCACCAGCGTCGCCTTGCCGCGCCGCTCGGCGCGGATCTGGTTGATCAGGGTAGCCAGCTTCGCGACGCCGATGTCGTTGTGCTTGCTGTCGTCGTACTCGGCGTCCCGGTAGTAGTCCCAGTTGTAGACGTTGCCGTGGGTGTCCGACGTGCCCAGGAGGGTGAGGTCCCAGGTGCGTGACCGGGCCGCGCCGGCCGCCTGCGCGGGGGCGGCGGCGATCAGCGGTGCGGTCGCCGCCGCGGCCGCGGCGGCGAGCACCTGGCGACGCGACGGGCCGGAGGGAGAGGTCATGAGGTGCCTTTCCATGGGGTGGACGCGCCTCGTGGGCGCCTCGCGCACCATAACCAGCAAGGGTCACTTTTGCCACGCCAGCCCCATCGTTCCCGCCGATTCCCCCGCAATGGTCGGTCGGCGCGGTCAGCGAACAGGGTCAGCGTGGCCAGGTTGCCAGGCGCTGCCGGACCCGGGCCACGTCCGCGGGGCCCAGGCCGTAGCGGCCGAAGCGCTGGTCGGGCAGCCGGTCCAGGTACCGTCCGGCGGCCCGCACGTCCGCCGGATCCAGTGCGGGGTCGACCTGCCGGGCCAGCTCCAGCAGTTCGGTCACGTCGTAGTGCTCCAGCGCCGCCGCCACGTCGATGAAGTCACGAACCTCCCGCCGGTTGACCAACGCCGCGACCTTGTTCGCGACCAGGTCGCGGACGTCCATCACCGGGCCGAGGTCCATCACCACCGGGCTCTGCTGCCGGTCGAGCCGGGCCAGGCTGAGCCGGATCTGCCGCCCGTCGCGGCTCACCACGAAGTCCTTCATGTCCCGCCCGTACCCGTCGAACAGGTCGGCGAGGTCGCTGTCCGGGTCGGCGTCGCTGACCGTGAACCCGGCCAATTCCAGCGCCACGCGTACCCCGGCGGAGGCCGCCGCCGCGGCGCCCTCCACGTCGGCGAAGAGGTCCACGTCCTCGGTGGGGCGGGCGACCAGCCCGTGCGCGGCCCAGGCCACCCCGCCGCCCAACACGAAGCGGTGCGGGCCGGCTGCGGCGAGCGCCACCCGCGCCACCTCGCGGTAGAACTCGTGCAGGTGTGGTGCGATCACGCCGCGCGCAGGCCCCTGTGCCGGCTCTCCCACGCCTGGCGTACGCCCCGGGGCAGGTTCAACAGCCGCCACACCCGGCGCAACGTCCGCCCGTTGATCAGGACGCGCAGATCTTCGGCGCGGGTGGTCTCCCGAAGCACGTTCTCGTACATCCAGAGCAACTGGTCGGGGTCGCCGAGGTCAAAGGTGCGCTCGGCGTTCCACATCAGCCGTACCGGTAGCTCCACCACGCCCCGGGTGGGACCGCCCAGCTCGACGAGCGTCCGCGCCACCACGGCGGGGCGACCCGGGCGGGCCAGGAAGGCCACGCCGGTCGTGGTGGGGGAGACGGCCTGCATGGTGTCAGGGTAACGCTCGCCGGTGCTGGTGTCGCTCACGGCGTTCTCTCCGCTGCTGTCGGCGTGGCTGTTTCGGGTGCGTTGGGTGTCCGGGCGGTTGGGTGTCCGGGCGGTTGGGTGTCCGGGCGGCTGGGTGTCCGGGCGGCTGGGTGTCCGGGCGTTGGCAATATCAGGCTTGGCGCGCGGCGGTTGCGCCGGTCGTGGCGGGGTCGCGCTGGTGTGCCGGGTTTGTGCGCGGTCGTGGCTGAGGTCTTGGTGCTGTGCCGGGTTGGTGCGGGGTGGGGCCCGCCGTGCCCGGCTCCGGGCGGTCAGGCTTGATCCCTGCGCCGGGCACGGCGGGCCCCACCCCGTCGGTGGTCGCCGTCCGTTCGGACCCGTGCGCGGCTTCGGGCAAGCCCCGTCCGGCGGGATTTCGGTCTTGCCGTGGACGCGGCCCCGCCGCTCTCGCGGGGGTGGTCGTTGTTGTGGGCGGTATACCTGTGAGGCATAAATATGCCTCTGAGGTATATCGCTCGTTGACCACCTCGCCCCCGGGGTTCGCTTGATCCTCGTTCGCGGTGGTCGACTCGATGTCAGCGTGTCAGCGATGTCAGCGTTGTCGGCGATTTCGAGGACGTCGGCGATTTCGGGGATGCCGCGGTGTCCCGGGCGGCCGGATGGCCCGATATCGGTGATACCGAGTCGATCAACCCCAGCCGGGTCGAGTTGAGCCCGCGACAGCCGGCAATCTCCGCGTCGAATGTCCGGTATCGGGTGACTCCGGCCTGTGACCGGCTGCACTCGTGGGGTGGAATCGTGGCGGGCCGGGGGTCGTTACACACCCTGACGGTCACAGCACCACGGCCCGGCACCCCGCCCCCGCAGGGTTGGGATGGCGGCCGGGCCCGGGTTGGAATGCCCGCAGGTGGCCGGTCGTTGCAGACCCCTGACCGACCGCACCAGCACCCCCTCACCCGGGGGCCGCTGGAACGGAGCCCCCGCTCACCGGGTGCCGATGGATGGGCCACCCCCCGGAATGCCCCCGGCCCGGCGGTCGTTACACACAGACCCGGCGCCACGAGCCCCCGCCCGTAGGCCGCCGACGTTGAAGACTTTCCCCCCTTGCAGTTGAAGCGCCGGACGAGGTGCTCGCACCCTGCGCGCCGCCGTTCCCCCGGAGCGGGCGTGTGGGTGTCTACCCCCCTGAAGGAGCTGACCTCTCATGAACACGATCATTCGTAAGAGCATGCTGTCTGTTGCTGGTCTCGCGTTCGCCGGTGGTGTGTTCGCCGGTCCGATCGCCGCGCACGCCGCCACCCCCGTGGATGGCAAGCCGGTCGCGGTGGCCGTGCAGACGGTCAAGGTGCAGGGCGCGCAGTCGCACATCGACCTGAACGACGAGCAGACCGCGAATGTGAAGGCGATCATCGCGGCGACGAAGAAGGCTGGCCTGCCTGAGCGGGCCGCGGTGATCTCGATCGCCACGAGTCTGCAGGAGTCGAAGCTGGAGAACCTGGGTCACCTCGGCGACGCCAACGACCATGACTCGCTGGGCCTGTTCCAGCAGCGCCCGACCTCCGGTTGGGGCACGCCGGAGCAGATCACCAACCCCGAGTACTCCACCACCGCGTTCCTCAAGGGTTTGAAGCAGGTCGACGGGTGGCAGGACATGGCGTTGACCGACGCCGCGCAGACCGTGCAGGTCTCGGCCTACCCCGACGCCTACGCCCAGTGGGAGCAGCAGGCCACCGACCTGGTCGCCAAGCACTGGAACAGCTGACCCCACCGCACCACCGCACGACACTGACCGCTGGCCGGCACCCCCACCCGGGGTGCCGGCCAGCGGCATACCCACGACCAGATCTTGGACAGTTCCCGTCACCCGCGAACGGAAACTGTCCAAGATTCGCAGGTCACGGCGGGGGCGCCGGGTGGGGGAACAAGGTCGGGCCGCGGCTGGTTGTGGACAGTGTCGGTGTGATCCAGTGTCCCCGGGCCTCACCTAATATCGCCCTCGCGGAATACCGTTCGGCTGGAACCGCGTCGCGCCACTCGCCGAGAGGCGACCTGCACACCGACACCAACGCCGCCCCCAGCCCACCGGCCAGGGGCGGCGTTGTGTGCGTCAGTTGCCGGTTCCTCGGTTCGCGAACATGCCTCGGTTGACCTATGTTCATGGGGTCGCTCGCGTGGGAGGGGGTGTCGGGGATGGGTCTGCGGACCTTCATCGAGGGTTGGCCGGTCTACCGGCAGCTCACCGGCACGGACCCGCTGGGTCGGGGCGCCGCGGCGCAGTCTGCCCGCTCGGCGGAGTTGACCCCCCGCACCGAGGACGCCGACAGCGTGGCCCGCTCGGTCTGCCCGTACTGCGCGGTGGGTTGCGGTCAGCGGGTGTTCGTGAAGGACGGGCAGGTCACCCAGATCGAGGGCGACCCGGACAGCCCGATCTCGCGGGGCCGGCTCTGTCCGAAGGGTTCGGCCAGCAAGAGCCTGGTGACCAGCCCGTTGCGGCAGACGAAGGTTCGCTACCGCCGGCCGTACTCCACGCAGTGGGAGGATCTGGAGCTCGACACCGCGCTCGACATGATCGCCGACCGGTTGCTTGCCGCCCGCGAGCAGACCTGGGAGGACGTCGACGGCGAGGGCCGGCCGCTCAACCGGACGCTGGGCATCTCCAGCCTGGGTGGGGCGACGCTGGACAACGAGGAGAACTACCTCATCAAGAAGTTGTTCACCGCGATGGGGGCGCTGCAGATCGAGAACCAGGCCCGTATTTGACACTCCGCCACCGTCCCCGGTCTGGGGGCCAGCTTCGGTCGTGGCGGTGCGACGGATTTTCAGCAGGACATCGCCAACGCTGACGTCATCGTCATTCAGGGTTCGAACATGGCCGAGGCGCATCCGGTGGGCTTCCAGTGGGTGATGGAGGCGAAGCGTCGGGGCGCGAAGGTCTTCCACGTGGACCCGCGGTTCACCCGGACCAGCGCGGTGGCGGACGCCTACCTGCCGATCCGGGCGGGCACCGACATCGCCCTGCTGGGCGGGGTGGTGCGGTACATCCTGGACAACGAGCTGGATTTCCGGGAGTACGTGCTGTCGTACACCAACGCGGCGACGATCGTCAGCGAGCAGTTCACCGACACCGAGGAAGGCGACGGGTTCTTCTCCGGCTTCGACCCGGCGACCGGCAGCTACGTGCAGGACAGCTGGCAGTACGAGGGGCACGAGAACTCGTCTGGCAGCGGCCACACCGCGAAGGAACGGGACACCGCCGCCGGCCTGCGCCATGAGTCGCACGGCGCGGAGGTGGGCGGGCAGACCCGCCGCGACGAGACGTTGCAGCACCCACGCTGCGTTTACCAGATCCTCAAGCGGCACTTCGCCCGCTACACGCCGGAGATGGTCGAGCGGGTCTGCGGCATCTCCCAGGAGAAGTTCCTGGAGCTGGCCGAGGCCTGGACGCGGAACTCCGGCCGGGAACGCACCGGCATGCTCATCTACTCGGTGGGCTGGACGCAGCACAGCGTGGGCGTGCAGTACATCCGCACGGGCGCGATCATCCAGCTGCTGCTGGGCAACATGGGTCGCCCAGGCGGCGGAGTGATGGCGCTGCGCGGGCACGCCAGCATCCAGGGCTCCACGGACATCCCGACGCTGTTCAACCTCCTGCCCGGTTACCTGCCGATGCCACACCACGCCGACCACCCGACGTTCGACGAGTGGGTGGACAGCATCCGCCACCCGGGGCAGAAGGGCTTCTGGGGCAACGCCCGCTCGTTCGCGGCGAGCCTGCTCAAGGCGTACTGGGGGGACGCGGCCACCGCCGAGAACGACTTCTGTTACGGCTACCTGCCCCGGATGACTGGCGACCACGGCACCTACCAGCAGGTGCTGAACATGATCGACGGGAAGATCAAGGGATACTTCCTGCTCGGGCAGAACCCGGCGGTCGGTTCGGCGCACGGGCGGGCGCAGCGCCTCGGCATGGCGAACCTGGACTGGCTGGTCGTCCGCGACCTGTTCATGATTGAGAGTGCGACGTTCTGGCAGAACGGCCCCGAGGTGGCCACCGGCGAGATCGTGCCGGAAGAGTGCCGTACCGAAGTGTTCTTCCTGCCCGCGGCCTCGCATGTGGAGAAGGAGGGCAGCTTCACGCAGACGCAGCGGCTGTTGCAGTGGCGGGAGAAGGCCGTCGAACCGCCCGGCGACGCCCGTTCCGAGCTGTGGTTCTTCTACCACCTCGGCCGAAAGCTGCGGGAGAAGCTGGCCGGGTCGGAGCTGCCACGCGACCGGGCGCTGCTCGACCTCACCTGGGACTACCCCACGCACGGCCCGCACGCCGAGCCGAGCGGCGAATCGGTGCTGCGCGAAATCAACGGGTACGACGTGTCGACCGGCCGCCCACTGTCCTCGTTCGGCGAGGCCCGCGCGGACGGCTCCACCGCAATCGGCTGCTGGATCTACACCGGTGTCTACGCGGACGGGGTGAACCAGGCGGCCCGGCGCAAGTCTCGCCACGAGCAGGACTGGGTGGCCGCCGAGTGGGGCTGGGCGTGGCCGGCGAACCGTCGCATCCTCTACAACCGGGCCTCGGCCGACCCGGACGGCAACCCGTGGAGCGAGCGCAAACGCTACGTCTGGTGGGATCCGGACAAGGGCGAGTGGACCGGCTACGACGTGCCGGACTTCGAGAAGACCAAACCACCGTCGTACCGGCCGCCCCCGGGTACGTCCGGCACCGAGGGCATCGCCGGCGACGACCCGTTCGTCATGCAGGGCGACGGCAAGGGCTGGCTGTACGCGCCCAGCGGGGTCCTGGACGGGCCGTTGCCCACGCACTACGAGCCGGTCGAGTCGCCGGTACGTAACCCGCTCTACCGGCAGCAGGCCAACCCGACCCGCAAGATGTACGCCCATCCGGCCAACTCGGTGAACCCGAGCCCGCCGCAGGAGCACAGTCAGGTCTTCCCGTACGTGTTCACGGTCAGCCGGCTCACCGAACACCACACGGCCGGCGGCATGAGTCGGACGGTCCGTCCGCTGGCCGAGCTGCAGCCGGAGATGTTCGTCGAGGTGTCGCCGGAGTTGGCCGCCGAGGTCGGGTTGACGCACCTGGGCTGGGCCCACCTGATCAGCGGCCGCGCCGCCATCGAGGCGAAGGTGCTGGTGACGGACCGGTTGACGCCGTTGCGGGTGGACGGGCGGATCATCCACCAGGTGTGGTTGCCGTACCACTTCGGTTTCGAGGGCCTGGTGACCGGCGACTCGGCCAACGACCTGTTCGGGATCAGCCTCGACCCCAACGTCCTGATCCAGGAGAGCAAGGTCGGCACCTGCGACGTCCGGGCCGGCCGCCGGCCCACCGGCCCGGAGCTGCTCGACCTGGTGGCCGAGTATCAGCGGCGGGCGGGAATCACGCCGGGCCGCAACGCCCCGGTGATCACCACCGACAGCGACGGGGAGGGGCGCGGTGATTCCTGACCCGAACAGCCTGTACGGGCCGCTGGATCCGGCACCGGACGCCGGTTGGTCGACCGCGCCGCCGCGGATGGGGTTCTTCACCGACACCAGCGTCTGCATCGGCTGCAAGGCCTGCGAGGTGGCCTGCAAGGAGTGGAACGGGGTGCCCGGCTCCGGCCTGGACCTGCTCGGCATGTCGTACGACAACACGGGCGCGCTGACCGCGAACTCGTGGCGGCATGTCGCGTTCATCGAGCAGCCCCGCCCCGACGTGCTCGGCACTCCCATCGCCCCGGGTGGCCCTCGCGGTGACAGTGGCACCCGCGGCGACGGCCGGGGGCCGGAGTTCCTCGGGATGCCGGGTGCGCAGCCGCCGGGTCGGGGCACCGGCGCGGAGCAACGCACCGATTTCCGCTGGCTGATGATGTCCGACGTGTGCAAGCACTGCACCCACGCCGCGTGCCTGGACGTGTGCCCGACCGGCTCGCTCTTCCGCACCGAGTTCGGCACCGTCGTGGTGCAGGAGGACATCTGCAACGGCTGTGGCTACTGCATCTCCGCCTGCCCGTACGGCGTGATCGACCAGCGCAAGGACGACGGTCGGGCCTGGAAGTGCACGCTCTGCTACGACCGGCTCGGCGCGGGCATGACCCCGGCGTGTGCGCAGGCGTGCCCGACCGAGTCGATCCAGTACGGGCCCCTCGACGAGCTGCGGGAGCGGGCCGCCACACGGGTCGCGACGCTGCACGAGCGCGGAGTACCCGAGGCACGGCTGTACGGGCATGACCCGAACGACGGGGTGGGTGGTGATGGGGCGTTCTTCCTGTTGTTGGATGAGCCGGAGGTGTACGGGCTGCCGCCGGACCCGATCGTGACCACCCGCGATCTGCCGGCCATGTGGAAACGCGCCGGGCTCGCCGCACTGGCCATGGCGGCGGCCACCGTCGCCGCGTTCGTCGGAGGTTCCTCGTGAGTCCGCACCACCCGGAGGTGGGCGACCTGTTCCGCCGCTTCCGCGACCGGCTGGACCGGCCGGAGACGAGCATCCAGGGCCGGCCGGGCGGCGCCGACGCGGACGTGACCCCGCAGCCGCAGCGCAACGCCGAACACAAGGGCCGGCGTGGTGGTCGTCGCGGCGGTGGCGAGGAACTGCGGGTGCCGGAGGCCGAGTTCACCTCGTACTATGGCCGGCCGGTCCTGAAGGCGCCGGTCTGGAAGTGGGACATCGCCGCGTACCTGTTCACCGGCGGGCTGGCCGCCGGCTCGTCGCTGCTCGCCGCGGGCGGGCAGCTCACCGGCCGACCGGTGCTGCGCCGGGCCGGCCGGGTCACCGCGCTGGCCGCCGTCAGCGCCAGCGCCGTCTTCCTGGTCCGGGACCTGGGCAGGCCGGCCCGGTTCCACCACATGCTCCGGATCGCCAAGCCCACCTCGCCGATGTCGATGGGCACCTGGATCCTCACCGCCTTCGGGCCGGCGGCCGGGGTCGCCGCGATCGCCGAGGCCTCCGGCTGGCTGCCCCGGCGCGGGCTGCTCGGGCTGGTCCGCCGGGCGCTGCCGCCGGTCGGGCACGCGGCCGGGCTGCTCGCCGCCGGCACCGCGCCCGCGCTGGCCACGTACACCGGCGTGCTGCTCGCCGACACGGCCGTGCCGTCGTGGCACGAGGCGTACCCGGAGCTGCCGGTCATCTTCGCGGGCAGCGCCCTGGCCAGCGGCGCCGGCGTGGGTCTGCTCGCCGCGCCGCCGGCCGAGGCTGGGCCGGCCCGCCGGATGGCGGTGGCCGGCGCGGCCATGGAACTGTACGGCGCGCACCGGGTGGAAACCCGCCTCGGCCTGCTCAGCGAGCCGTACCGGCGGGGCCGGCCTGGTCGGTTGCTGCGCGCCGGTCGGCTGCTGACCGCGGCCGGGGTGGCCGGCGCTCTGGTCGGCCGGCGCAGCCGGGTGGTCGGCGCGTTCTCCGGTGCCGCTCTGCTGGCCGCTTCCGTCGCGACCCGGTTCGGCATCTTCTACGGCGGCGTCGCGTCCGCCCGTGACCCCCGCTACACGGTGGTGCCGCAGCGCGAGCGGCTCGAAGCCCGCCGGACCGAGGGCGGATCTGTCACCTGACCGGGCGGTCCCGCCCGCGCTGTGATCGAATGTCCGATGGAGGCGTTCAGGCGGCTGGTGCCCCTCCCGGTCTTCAAAACCGGTGTGGTCCGGGACCCGGGCCAGGCGGGTTCGATTCCCGTCCGCTTCCGCCAACAGGCGGCAGGAGATGACGCGATGGGCGACGGCCCGGTGGACCCGCGGCGCCGGGTGCCCGGCACCGACACGCTGCTCGCCGACCCGCGGCTGGCCGCGGCCACCGCGACGCTCGGCCGGGACCGGGTGAAGGCGGTCGTCGGCCGGGCGCAGGAGCGGGCCCGCCGCGGCGAGATCGGCCCCGACGAGGTGCGTGACGCGGCCGTCGCCGCGCTGCCCGCACCCGGCCCCCGCGCGGTGCTCAACGCCACCGGCGTCGTGCTGCACACCAATCTGGGTCGGGCGCCGCTGTCGCCCACCGCGGTCGCCGCGATCGTGGCCGCCGCCGGGCACACCGACGTGGAGCTGGACCTGAGCACCGGGCGGCGGGCCCGCCGCGGCCGCGACGCGCTCGACGCGCTGGCCGCTGCCGTACCGGACGCGGGCGCCGTGCACGTGGTCAACAACGGCGCCGCCGCCCTGGTGCTGGCCGCCACCGCGTTGGCCGCCGGCCGGGAGATCGTGGTCAGCCGGGGCGAGCTGGTCGAGATCGGCGACGGTTTCCGCCTGCCCGACCTGCTGGAGAGCACCGGCGCCCGGCTGCGGGAGGTGGGCACCACCAACCGCACCACCCTCGCCGACTACGCGGCCGCGCTCGGCCCGAGGACCGGCTTCGTGCTCAAGGTGCACCCGTCGAACTTCCAGGTCACCGGTTTCACCTCGGCCACCCCGGTACGGCAGCTGGCCACCCTGGGTGTGCCGGTGGTCGTCGACATCGGTTCGGGGCTGCTCGTCCCGGATCCACTGCTGCCCGACGAGCCCGACGCGGCCGGCACGCTGCGCGCCGGCGCCACGCTGGTCACCGCCAGCGGCGACAAGCTGCTCGGCGGCCCGCAGGCGGGGCTGCTGCTCGGCGACGCCGAGCTGGTCGACCGGCTGCGCCGCCATCCGCTGGCGCGGGCGTTGCGCGTGGACAAACTCACCCTGGCCGCGCTGGCCGCCACTCTGCAGAGCCCGGACACGCCGACCCGGCTCGCGCTGCACGCCGACCCGGGGGTCCTGCGTGAGCGGGTGGAGCGGCTGCGCGACCGTCTCGGCGTGGACGGCCGCAAGGCGGAGGTGGTGCCGGCCGTCGCCGTGGTCGGCGGTGGCGGCGCTCCCGGGGTGGAGCTGGACTCCTGGGCGCTGAGCCTGCCCGAGCGGTACGCCGCTCCGCTGCGCACCGGCGAGCAGCCGGTGCTCGGCCGGGTGGTGCGTGGCCGGCTCCTGCTCGACCTGCGCTGCGTACCCGCCACGGATGACGAGACGGTCCGGGCGGCCGTGCTGCGCGTACCCGGGGACGACTGACCGTGTTCGTCGTCGCCACCGCGGGGCACGTCGACCATGGCAAGTCGACCCTGGTCCGCGCGTTGACCGGGATGGAGCCCGACCGGTGGGCCGAGGAACGCCGCCGGGGGATGACCATCGATTTGGGTTTCGCCTGGACGACTCTGCCGTCCGGCGGCACGGTCGCGTTCGTCGACGTACCCGGTCACGAGCGATTCGTGCCGAACATGCTCGCCGGGGTCGGCCCGGTGCCGGCGGCGCTGATCGTGGTTGCCGCCGACGAGGGGTGGATGCCGCAGTCCGCCGAGCACCTGGCGGCGCTGGACGCGCTCGGCGTCGCGTACGGCCTGCTGGCGGTGACCCGCGCGGACCTGGCCGATCCGGGGCCCGCGACGGCCCGGGCCCGGGCCGAGATCGCGGCGACGAGTCTCGGCGCGGTGGAGACGGTGGCGGTCAGCGGGCTGACCGGCGCCGGCCTGCCGGAGCTGCGCGCCGCCCTGGACCGGCTCGCCGCCGGGCTGCCGGCCCCTACGGTGGATGACCCGGTCCGGCTCTGGGTCGACCGCAGCTTCACCGTGCGGGGCAGCGGCACCGTGGTCACCGGCACGCTCGGCGCCGGCCGCTTGCGGGTTGGTGACGAGTTGGAGTTGGCCGGCAGTGACGAACCGGTCCGGGTACGCGGCCTGCACTCGCTCGGCCAGGCCCGTCCCGAGGTGGCGGCGGTGGCGCGGGTGGCGGTCAACCTGCGCGGTACGCCCCGCGACCGGCTCGCCCGCGGCGACGCGCTGCTCGCCCCGGGTCGGTTCCACCGCAGTGACCTCGTCGACGTCCGGCTCACCGGCGACCCGGCGGCCGACCTGCCGGCCACCCTCACCCTGCACGTGGGGTCGGCGGCGGTGCCGGTGCGGGTCCGCCCGCTCGGCCCGGACACCGTGCGGCTCCGGTTGGCCCGCCCGCTGCCCCTGCTGGTCGGTGACCGGGCGCTGCTGCGCGATCCGGGGCGGCACCAGGTGGCCGGTGGGGTGCGGGTGCTGGACGTGGCCCCGCCGCCGCTGGTCCGCCGGGGCGCCGCCGCCGCCCGCGCGCAGGTCCTCGCCGACCTGGACGGCCGACCCGACCTGGCCGGCGAACTGCGCCGCCGCCGACTGGTCCGGTCCGGCACGCTGGTCCGGATGGGCGTGCCGGTGCACGCCGCGCCGGTGGCTGGCGACTGGCTGGCCGATCCCGGGCACTGGCGGCGACTCGGTGACCAGTTGGCCGAGGAGGTTGCCCGCTACGCCCGGGAGCACCCGCTGGAGCCGGGGGTGCCGGTGGACGCCCTGTGTCAGCGTCTCGCACTGCCCGACCGGGTGCTGGTCGAGGCTCTGGTCCGGCCGCCGCTGCGGATCCACGCTGGCCGGGTCGGCGAGGCGAGCGCCGGCGCGCTGCCTGAGCCGGTGGCGCGGGCCGTGCGGCGGGTCCGCGCCGAGTACGCCGACCGGCCGTTCCGCGCCCCGGAAGCCGATCGCCTCGTGGACCTGGGCCTGGGCCCCCGGGAGATCGGGGCCGCGGTGCGCGCCGGCGCGTTGCTGCGGCTGGCCGACACTGTGGTGCTGCTCCCCGACGCGCTCGACGACGCGGTGCGGGTGCTGGCCGGGCTGCCCCAGCCGTTCACCCTCTCCGCGGCCCGGCAGGCGTTGGACACCACCCGCCGGGTGGCGGTGCCGTTGCTGGAGCTGCTCGACCGGCGGGGTGCGACCCGCCGGCTGCCCGACGACGCCCGGGTCGTCGTCACCTGAGCGGCTCGTTCGGCCCACGAGCCGCGTGCTCTGCTCACGATGGGCGCAACGCCGCAAGCCCGTTGGTGACGCGGTGTGCGGCGGTGGCGGTGCCGCGCCCGCCTGGTCGCGTCCCTTTGCTCTGCTTCAACCGGCGCAACAGTTACGTTCCGTCATGCGACGCGATGTCGCCTCGGTTGCGTTGATTCGGTCTTCCTGCACTTCGGACCTGGTGTTGCGTCCTGTTAAGCAGAGCAAAGGATGCGGAGTAGGCCCGGCGGTGAAACTCGAGACTGACATAGCGTTACGGCGACGTGGCCGACGCCGCAGATCGCGCCGCGTGACCTGCCGCGCGTGATTGAGGGCTGATCGGATTGCGGCGGGCTGCCAGGGTGTGGGGATGGCCGAGCCGTCCCCAACCGGCCACCACATCTCCGAACGTCACCTACGGTGACGCCATGGACCCTTCGGCGGTCTGGCGGGATCGGCAGCACCGGTGGCGGATCGAGGCGTACCGCGCCCCGGACCTGCGGTTCGCCATCTACGCCACCAACGGCCCCACCGAGTCCGCCCCGCTCTGGTTGTTCGGCATGTCGGCGCTGGCGCGGTGGCTGATGACCCACGCCATCTCCCTGGACGACCTGGACACCGACTGAGCGGGCGCCGGCCGGCAGGAAACCGGACCCACAACCGGCCCCGCTGCGGTTGAGTGGCCTGAGGCGGGGGACGGGGGTACGCGATGGGCGCTCAGCTGGGGCAGTTGGTGCTGGTGGCCGTGCTGGTGCTGATCAACGCCGCGCTCTCCGGTAGCGAGATGGCGCTGGTGACGCTGCGCGAGGGGCAGCTGCGGCGGTTGGGCCGGCGGACCCGCGCCGGCGACCGGCTGGTGCGGCTCTCCCGCGACCCGAACCGCTACCTGGCCACCATCCAGCTCGGCATCACCCTGGCCGGGTTCCTCGCCTCGGCGGCCGCCGCGGTGTCGCTGGCCGAGCCGCTGGTCGCCCCGCTCGGCTTCCTCGGCGCGGCGGCCCGCCCCGCCGCGGTGGTGCTGGTGACGGTGGCGCTGACGTTCGTCACCCTGGTGATCGGTGAGCTGGCCCCGAAGCGGTTGGCGATGCAGCGGGCGGAACGCTGGGCGCTGCTCAGCGCCGGCCCGCTGGACCTGCTCGCACGGCTGTCCCGGCCGGCGGTGTGGCTGCTCAGCCGGACCACCGACGCCGTGGTCCGGTTGGCTGGTGGCAATCCGAAGGCCAGCCGGGAGGAGACCAGCGAGGAGGAGTTGCGCGAGATGCTGGTCAGTCAGCGTGGCCTGTCGGCCCAGCAGCGGGAGATCCTGACCGGAGCGTTCGACATCGCCGGGCGGACGCTGCGGGAGATCCTGGTGGCCCGGCGGGAGGTGACCGCGCTGCCGGCCACCCTGGCCGCCGGCGAGGGAGTACGACGGCTCGCCGTCGCCGGGCGGTCCCGCGCGCCGGTCATCGGTCCCGGCGGCCTGGACGAGGTGATCGGTGTGGTGCACATCCGCGACCTGGTGCGGGCCGGCGACGGCACGGTGGGGGAGCTGGCCCGCCCGCCGCTGTTGCTGCCGGTCACGCTGCCGGTCGCCGACGCGCTGCGCCAGCTTCGTCTGGAGCACCAGCAGCTGGCCCTGGTGGTTGACGAGCACGGCGGCATCGACGGCATGGTCACCCTGGAGGACCTGCTGGCGGAGGTGGTCGGCGAGTTGTACGACGAGACCGACCGGGACGTGCACGAAGTCGTTCGCGAGCCGGACGGGTCGCTGCTGGTGCCCGGTGACTTTCCGCTGCACGACCTGCCCGACCTGGGGGTGCGGTTGAGCTTCCCGCTGTCGCGGGAGTACACGACGGTGGCCGGGTTGGTGCTGGCCCGGCTCCGTCACCTGCCCGGCGAGCCGGGGGAGACCGTCCGGCTGCCCGGGCTGACGCTGGAGGTGGTGGAGGTCGCCGACCGGGCGGTCCGCCGCGTGCGGCTGCGCGGGTTCACCGAGGAGCGTTGACTGGCCGGCCGGCCTTTCGGGGCGCCACCCGGACGGGGGACAACCCCGTCGAATCCGCCCACGGCGGATGTCTCCCGCATACGGTGCGATACGTGAAGGACCGAGGGTTTCGTACGTTCGTCACGGTGCTGGCCGGCCTCGCGGTGATCTATTTCGGCACCGCCGGCCGCAGCCCCGAGGAGGGCCGGGGCATCTCCGGCGGGCTGGTGGTGCTGGCGCTGCTCGCCGCGCTGCTGGTGTGGCACCTGACCCGGCCGGGCGACAAGACCGTCAAGTGAGCCTCAGCCGGTGGCGGCGCGGGTGACCTCACCGGCGGACTCCTCGCCGAGCGCCACCCGTACCAGCGCCGAGGCGAGCCGGCCGAAGTCTCGCTCGGCGACCAGCCCGGCCAGCCCGTCCGGTGAGCCCGGCAGGCCCAGCCGCTTCGCCCCCGCCAACGCCCGGCGGTCGACGTACGGGCGCAGGTCGGACCAGACCGTCTGCGCCTCGCGCAGGTAGATGTCCGCGCCGGTGGGCCCGATGCCGGGGAACTCGGTGAGCCGGCGACGCAGGCCGGCCGGGTCACCGCGGGCCTCCGCGTGCAGCCGCCGCAGGTCGCCGTGCCAGCGGTCCAGGCACAGGCGGGCGCCGGTGCCGAGCATGGTGGCCGTCCGCTCGTCGTAACGGCGGTAGTGGCCCCGGCCCAGCGCGTCGACCCGTTGCTGCCAACTGGCCGCCTCCATCGCCTGCGGTGTGCGGTAGCCGGCCGCGAACAGCTCCCGCGCGGCGTCCACCGCCACGCAGGCACGGATCCGGGTGCTCAGCAGGGTGGTCAGCACCAGCAACTGGTACAGCGGCCCGGGTCGGTCGGCGAGCCGGATGCCGGCGTCCTCCGCGTAGGTGTGGCTCCTGCGGTCCAGCAGGACCTGCGCCACGGTTCGGTCGTTGCCCACGTCCGACGGGTACCCGCCCCGTGGACGGCTAGCCTTCCCGCCGGTGACCGGGTCCGGAATGCCGACGGGTCGGGCGGGTATGCGTTCGGTGGAGGCGGTCGATGCCGCCTGCCATACCCGGAGGGAGACACCCGTGGTCAACCCGCAGCAGGAGGAGCTCCGGCGCAACGCCAAGGGAGCCACCAGTCAGGACAGCAAGGGGCCCAACCCGACCGGACACCCGCTGAACCGCGGCTCGTCTCGTGGAGACGCGGGTCGGCCGGTGCCCAAGGGCCAGGTGTCGCCGTACGGCCCGACCGGTGAGCCGATCGCCGACGACGACAGCGACAACCGGATCTAACGACCGCCACGTGACGGCCGCCGCAACCTGTTCCAGGTGGCGGCGGTCGTCAGCCCGTACGCCAGGTGCGGCACGATGTCGGCGATCCAGTCGGAGCGCCGCCAGGTGCGCGGGTTGGTGATGCCCAGCGCGGTGATCGACCCGTCGGTCATCGTCATCACGCCGGCGCCGAGCACGCCGGTGGCCACCGGCAGCGGCTGTCGCCGGCCACGGGCGTAGAGCGCGAACGCGACGCCGGCGGCGACGCCCAGCCCGTAGCCGACCAGGGCCCCGAGGCCGGAGCGACGGTTCGTCGCCGGGGCCCCGGATCCCAGCTGTACGTGCGCGATCCTCGCCAGCCGGTCGACGGTCTGCTCCGGGGTGCTGCTCGCCGGTCGCGCCCGCAGGGCAATGTCCAGGTAGCTGACCACGTTGAGCGCGGTGCTGCCGACGGCGCCCGCGATGGCGCCGTCGGCCAGGTCGGCCCTCCTCACTTCGGGTCGCCTGGTTCGCGCTCACTCTTGGGGCCGTACGTGCGCTCGCCGCGCACCACGCCCCGTTGACCGCGATCCTCCTGCAGGATCCGGTTGGCGACCTGGTTGGCCTTGCCGTCGGGCACCCGCCGTCCGGAGTCGTCGATCGCGTTGCGCATCCGCGCCCGCTGCTTGTCGTAGGCGTTGCTGCCCGGCCGTGGTCCTGGCATCTGCTGCCTCCTTCGTCGCCGTTGGCGTACCGCGGCCGTCTACCCGTCTGGCCGCGGGCCAACCCCGGGTGTCAGCGGGGACCGCGCACCACGGCGACGGGGCACCGCGCGTGGTGCAGCACCGACTGGCTCACCGACCCCAGCAGCAACCCGGTCACCTCGCCGCGCCCCTGCCCGCCGACGACCACCAGTTGGGCCGAGCCGGACGCCTCGGCGAGCACGGTGCCGGCCCGGCCGTGCACCGCCCGCCAGGTCAGCCGCAGCCCGAGACAGCGCTCGGTCAGCCCGGCCAGCGACTCGGTGAGCACCCGCTCCTCCTCGCCGTGCAGCCGCGCCTCGTCGTACACCAGGGGTTGCATGTCACCGGGGCCGGTGCTGGGCGGATGCCGGTAGGCGTGCACCGCCAACAGCGGCACGTCGCGCGCCACGGCGGCCTCGGCGGCGAACTCGGCGGCGAGCCGGGACGCCGCCGAACCGTCCATCCCGACCAGCACCGGCTCGTCGGGACGTTCCGCGCCGCGGGCCACCAACACCGGGCAGTCGGCGTACGCGGCGACCTGCACCGCCACCGACCCGACCACCAGCGAGGCGAATCCGCCCAGCCCGCGGTCGCCGAGCACGATGAGCGCGGCGGTGGGGGATTCGCCCACCAGCACCGCGGAGGCCTCGCCGTCGATGATCTCGCCGGAGATCGACAGCCCGGGTGCGGTGGCTTCGGCCTCGGCCACGGCGGCGGCGACGAGTTCCTCAGCCTGGTGGCGCAGCCCGCCGCCGGGGGGAGCGTCCGGGGCGGGGGAGTCCGGCACGCGCAGCAGTGGCCAGATGAACCCGTGCACCACGCGCAGCGGCCGGTGTCGGCGGGCGGCCTCCGCGGCGGCGAGGCGGACCGCGCGCAGGGACGGCTCCGAGCCGTCCACGCCGACCACCACGGCCGCGCTGTGCGCCGAGTTCACCGGGCCACCTCCCCCGGGACCAGTATCGCGGCGGGGACGGTCCGACGGAGCGATACTGCCCAGAGCGTCCGGGTCGGTACGCTGGCGACGACCAGCCGGGAGGGAGCGTCGTCGATGGGTGAGCCGGACCAGCCGAGCACGGCCCGCATGATCGACTTCTGGCTCGGTGGGGATCACCACTTCCCCGTCGACGTGGCCGCCGCGACCGCGTTCGAGCAGGCGTACGGGCCGTGCGCGCCGGTGTTCCGGGAGTTGCGGGCCTTTCTCGGTCGGGCGGTGCGGGCCATCGCCGGGCAGGGCGTCGACGGGTTCCTCGTCTTCGGCGCGGGAGTGCCCACGATGGGCAACGTGCACGAGGTGGCCGCCGAGGCCACCGTGCTCTACACCGACGTCGACCCGGTCACCATCCGGCTGGGGCAGCGCATCCTCGCCGGCAGCGACCGGGCCGGCTACGGATTCGGGGACGCCACCGACATCGGCACCGTCGACCCGGCGCAGCTGCACCGCTTCGTCCCGGGCTGGGGCCGCCGGCCGGTCGGGGTGATCTTCCTCGGGCTGGCGGCGTTCCTCGACGACGACACGCTGGCCCGCACCCTCGACGAGCTGTACGCCGCCGCGGCGCCGGGCAGCATGCTCGCCGTGGACTTCGACACCGAGGAGCTGGCTGATCATCCGGAGGCGCTGGCGATGATGGGACCGACCTTCCGGATGCGCGCGCCGTCCGCGTTCGCGCCGCTGCTGGGTCGGTGGGCGCCGACGGCGGACGGCATCGTCCCGGTCAACCGGTGGCGGCCGGACGGCCCGCCCGCACCGGTGCCCGACGCGTTCCACGGCGTGCTGGCCACCCGCGGCGGCGACTGACCTCCGGCGACCGCGCCGACGGGCGGTCCGTGGGCGTCCGTATGATGCTTGCCCTGTAGCAAGCTTCTGGAGAGGACGACCATGGTGGACGCCCCGGACGTGGTGTCGCGTGCGCTGCGCGAGGCCCCGCCCGACCAGCTGGCCGAGGCCGCGGACCGGGCGATCCGCTCGGCGCTCAAGGCGGTGCGCACCGACGTGTTCGTCGCCGACTACCGGATCAGCGGGCTCTGGCCGGTGCTGGATCCGGACCTGCCGGCGGCCGGGTTCCTGGCCTGCCACACCATGGCGCAGCGCTGTTTCAGCAGCCAGCAACCGGTACGCGACGCCGCCGAGGAGGGCCCGTGCCGGCTCTACCTGCCGCTGACGGTGTGGGGGGAGCGGCTGGGCGTGCTGCTGATCGAGCTGCCGGCCGTACCGGGCCCGGCCGTCACCGGCGTCGGCACCGACATCGCCGGTGCCCTGGCGATGGCGATGCGGGCCGCGGACCGGGGGACCGACCGGTACCGCCGGGCCCGACGCCGCGAGCGGCTGACCATGGCCGCCGAGATGCAGTGGGACCGGTTGCCCGGGCGCAGCGTGGCGCATCCCGCATTCCATCTGGCTGGCCAGCTCGAACCGGCGTACACCGTCGGCGGGGACCACTTCGACTGGTCACTGGACAGTGACCGGCTCACCGTGACGGTGCTCAACGGCGAGGGCAGCGGCCTGGCCGCGTCGCTGCTGACCGCGGTCACCGTGAACGCGATGCGCAACGCGCGCCGCTCCGGCGGTGGCCTCGTGGAGCAGGCGGAACTGGCCTCGGACACGGTCTTCTACCAGCACCGGGGTCGCCGACACGTGGCCACCCTGCTGCTGGAGCTGGACACCGGCACCGGGCGGGTACGGGCGGTCGACGCCGGGTCGCCGCGGATGTTCCGGCTGCGGGGCGCGGTCGTGGAGCCGCTGAAGCTGGAGCAGCAGCTGCCGCTCGGCATGTTCGCCGAGACTCGCTATGAGCTGCAGGAGTTCCAGCTCGCACCGGGTGACCGCGTCTTCGTGGTCAGCGACGGGGTGTGGGCCGCCGAGCCGGCGGGCCGGGAGCCGTACGGGCAGCGGGTGATGACCCGTTCCCTGCGCGCCACGCGGTTGCAGCCCGCGACCGAGGCGGTTGGTACGGTGATGCGCGAACTGCATGCCTACCACGTGGACTCCGATCCGCGCGACGACGCCGTCGTGGTCTGCCTGGACTGGCACGGTCCGCGCGATCGGGACGGCGGGTGAAAGTCGCCGCCGCTCCATCGGGCGGGCACCAGCGCGACGACGGCAGGGGACATCGGGTGGAGCGACCTGCGGATCTCGCCTCGGCGATCGACACGGCGGCCGAGACGCTGATCGCCGTGCTCGAGTCGGCGGCGTCGCGACACCAGGTGCCGCCGACCCAGTTGCGGGTCCTGACGCTGATCAGCAGCCGGGCCGAGACCAACGTCAACCGGTTGGCGGAGCTGCTGGACGTGGTGCCCTCGTCCGCCAGCCGCCTCTGCGACCGCCTGGAGGCGACCGGGCTGCTGCGCCGGGTGGCCGATCCACGGGACCGGCGCGAGGTGCGGTTGGTGCTGACCGCCGCCGCGCAGACCCTGCTGCGGGAGTTGGCCGAACGGCGGCAGCACGCCGTGCAGGTCGTACTGGACCGGATGTCGCCGCGGGTGCAGCACGACCTGCTGCTGGCGTTGCTGGCGTTCGGTCGGGCGGCGACCCAGGCGGTGCCGGAGCAGCAGACCGACTCCGCGGTACGCACCGCCTGACTCCGCGCCACGCCCTTCCACTAGTATCCTAGGACGCTCTACACGTGGTGATCCACGCCACAGTGCGGCAGAGCCGCACCGAACGGCGGGCCGCGGCACCCGGGGCAGGGGCGAGAGCCCGATATAGTGGCAGCGCACTCACCCGGCCCGTGATCATCGAGATCGCGGGTCGTGTCAGGGAAGAGGTCCCGTCCGGGGCCGCAGGGGGAGCCGGCGGTGGCCGGCCCGACAGCGCGTACGACCTCCGCCGCGCCCGACGTCGGCCGGGCGTCGGAGCGTGCCGCGGAGGAGGTTCGGTGTCGCGTCGGCCGGCTCGGGCAGAGCATCCGCGAGACACCGGTGACCAGACTCCCGGTGACCAGGTGCTCACCCTGCCCAACCTGATCAGCTTCGGGCGACTGCTGGGCGTGCCGCTCTTCCTCTACCTGTTCCTGGTCGCCCGTGCCGACGTGGCGGCGCTCGTCGTGCTGGCCATCGGTGGCACCACCGACTGGGTGGACGGCTGGATCGCCCGCCGGCTGCGCCAGGTGAGCAGACTCGGGGAGTTGCTCGACCCGCTCGCCGACCGGCTCTACATCCTCGCCACGCTGCTCGCCTTCACCGCCCGGGAGGTGGTGCCGTGGGAGTTCACCGCGGCGCTGCTGGCCCGGGAGTTGCTGCTGCTCGGCTCGCTGGGGGTGCTGCGCCGCTACGGGTACGGGCCGCCGCCGGTGCACTACGTGGGCAAGACCGCCACCTTCCTGCTGCTCGCCGCGTTCCCGGTGCTGCTGCTGGCCACCGCGTCGACCGGTGTGGCGACCGCGGCCGCCGCGATCGGCTGGGGGCTGGCCTGGTGGGGGCTGGTGCTCTACTGGGTGGCCGGCGGAATGTACGTGGTGCAGGCGGCCCGGCTGGTGCGCGCGGCACGCGACCCGGGAGCGGCAGCGTGAGCGCGCCGCGGTCCGGGGGCAACCGGCCGGAGCGGGTGTACGCGCCGGACTTCCTCACCGAGCTGTTCCGCAACCCGCTCGACCCGGGGTACGCCGACGCGGCGGCCGCCAGGCGGTCGCCTCCGCCCGAGGCGCCGCAGGGGTGGCGGGCCTGGCCGGCGCGTTCGGTCAGCCTGGTCGTGGTGGTGGTGCTGGGCTTCCTCTTCGCGGTGGCGTACCGGCAGACGATGGCGGACGAGCCGGGGCGCAGCAAGGCACGCTCCGGGCTGGTGGCGCAGATCAAGGAGCGGGTGAGCGAGACCGACCGGCTCTCGGCACGCGCCGACGAGCTGCGCGAGGAGGTCAGTCGGCAGCGGGACGCGGCGTTGAGCGGTTCGGCCGCGGCGCGGTTGCGCAACCTGGAGGCGAGCACCGGGCTGGGTCGGGTGCGCGGAGACGGCGTGGTGGTGCGGCTGGCTGACGCGCCGGGTAACCAGGATGTGGTGACCGGCGCGGGCGCGGGGCCGCCCCGGGTGCTCTACAGCGACCTGCAGGGGGTGGCGAACGCGTTGTGGAGCGCGGGCGCGGAGGCGATCGCCATCAACGGGCAGCGGTTGACCTCGACGTCGACGATCCGGTTGGCGGGTGAGGCGATCCTGGTGGATTTCCGGCCGGTGACCGGGCCGTACGAGGTGTCGGCGATCGGCCCGGGCTCGTTGCAGCGGCGGTTCGAGGACAGTCGGAGCGCGGACCTGATGCGGGAGGTCGCGCAGAAGACCGGTCTGTCGTTCGGTGTGCGGGAGGCGGAGGACCTCACCCTGCCGGCGGCGCCGGAGCCGCAGCTACGCTACGCCAAGCCGTCGGTCAGTCCGAGCCCTTCCGCGTCGGGTGTCCGGTCCGGCAGTCCTGGGTCGTCCGGTTCGGGGACGACCGCTAGCCCCTCCGGAGGTGGCCGATGATCGCGGTGCTGGCGTTGCTCGCCGGTGTGGTGCTCGGCGTGTGGCTCGATCCCACGGTGCCGGCGGCGTTGCAGCCGTACCTGCCGATCGCGGTGGTGGCCGCGTTGGACGCGGTGTTCGGTGGGGTGCGGGCGAAGCTGGATCGGATCTTCGACGACAAGCAGTTCGTGGTGTCGTTCATCTCGAATGTGCTGGTCGCTGGTCTGATCGTGTATCTGGGTGACCAGTTGGGCGTGGGCGGACAGTTGTCCACCGGTGTGGTGGTCGTGCTCGGGGTGCGCATCTTCGGCAACGTGGCGGCGATCCGTCGGCACCTGTTCCGGGCGTAGGTTTGTCAGTGATGAGCGATGAGCAGACCGACACGGGTACCGGGTGGCCGCAGCCCGCGGGTCCGGTGCGCCCGGGTGGGCCGGCGGGTGAGCCGGATCCGCGACCGGACGCGCCGGATCCGGACGAGTTGAGCCCGTTGGCGCCGCAGGGGCCGGCGGAGCGGGAGCCGGAGCAGGAGCAGCTGGCCGAGGCGTCCAGGGGGGCGCCGGTCGACGAGGGCGCGACGGTGGACCTGAGCGGTGTGTCGCGGTCGGACGGGTCGACGGGGTCGGCTGAGGAGCCGGTGGCGCCGGCGAGGTCGCTGGCGTGGGGTCGGTTCCGGTGGAGCACGGCCGGGGTGATGATCGTGGCGCTGTTGGCGTTGCTGGGCTTCACGCTGGTGGTGCAGTTCAAGACCACGTCGACGGATCCGACGCTGGGGGCGACGCGGCAGGAGGACCTGGTGCGGATCCTGTCGGACCTGGATGCCCGGGAGAACCGGTTGCAGCAGGACATCCGGGCGTTGGAGGACAGCCAGCGGCAGTTGCGTTCGGGTGAGCAGGGTCGGCAGGCGGCGTTGGACGAGGCGACGCGGCGGGCGGACGAGTTGGGCATCCTGGCGGGCACGTTGCCGGCGACGGGGCCGGGGTTGACCGTGCGGTTCGACGCTGGCGGCGGTAAGCCGATCTCGGCGAACCAGGTGCTGGACGCGGTGCAGGAACTGCGGGGCGCCGGTGCGGAGGCGATGCAGATTTCCGGGAGTGATCGGGCGACGGTGCGGATCATCGCGTCGACGTACTTCCTGGATGGGGAGAGCGGGTCGTTGGTGGTGGAGGGGCGTCGGTTGGCGGCGCCGTTCACGATCACGGTGATCGGTGACCCGGCGACGATGCGTACGGCGTTGAACATTCCTGGTGGGGTGGTCGCGTCGGTCCAGGGTGTCGGCGGTAACGTGACCGTTGAGGAGCGTGGGGTTGTCGAGGTTTCGGCGCTGCACGCGCCGATCAAGCTGGATCACGCCCGTCCGGTCTCCTGACCGGCGCGGCCGCGCCGGGCCCGGGTGGTCCGGGGCACCGATGGATGAAGGACGCGTCTGGTGATTCCCGAGGATCTGCGATACACCGCTGAGCACGAGTGGGTGGCGGGTGACGGCACCGGTTCTGTTCGGGTCGGCATCACGCACTTCGCGCAGGACGCGTTGGGTGACATCGTGTACGTGCAGTTGCCCGAGGCGGGTGCGGTGGTTGCGGCCGGTGACTCGTTGGGTGAGATCGAGTCGACCAAGAGCGTGTCGGAGATCTACGCGCCGGTGGCCGGTACGGTGGCGGCGCGTAACGAGGCGCTGGGTGACACGCCTGAGCTGATCAACACGGAGCCGTACGGTGCGGGTTGGTTGGTGGAGATCACCCCGAATGATCCGACAGCGGTGGACGGGTTGCTCACGGCGGGCGCGTACCGCAAGATCACCGAAGGCTGAGTGTGCTTGATCCGGTGCGTGGGATGTCTGCGCGCGTCCGGTTGCCCTGCATTTCGGCGCTGGCTAGGCTCGCCCAGTCGACCGAGAAGAACCCAAGTGTTGAGCGTTGCGGAATTGCCTTCCCGGGCACGGGGAGCCAGCCGCCGGGTGTTCGAGTGCCCGGCGGCCAGACCCGCCATTACCCGACGCCAACCGAACAGATCCGTGAGGTGGTCCCATGACGCGCCCAGACGACGAGTTCCCCCCGCTCGACGTCACTTCGACGCTCAATCTCGGTTCGCTCGACGAAGTGCTGGAGGGGCCGGACACCGATGTGGTGCCGAGCCGGATGTCCGGTTCGTTGCCGCCGGGTATGGCGCTGCTGGTGGTTCGTCGCGGCCCGAATGCGGGTGCCCGGTTCCTGTTGGACCACGATGTGACGACGAGTGGCCGGCACCCGGACAGTGACATCTTCCTGGACGACGTGACGGTGTCGCGGCGGCACGCTGAGTTCCACCGGGACGGTGGCACGTTCACGGTGCGGGACGTCGGCAGCCTGAACGGCACGTACGTGAATCGTGAGCGGGTCGAGGCGGCCACGCTGAGCAATGGTGACGAGGTTCAGATCGGTAAGTTCCGGGTGGTGTTCATCGCCGGTCCGCGCCCGGAGGAGGAGGCCGGCCGGGGGTGAACGAGCCTGCGGCCTCCACGCCACCCGGGGCGGCCCGGTCCCAGCCGCTGATGAGCATCGGTGAGGTGCTGGGGCAGTTGCGGGTGGACTTCCCGGACACGACGATTTCGAAGCTGCGGTTCCTCGAGGCCGAGGGGCTGGTCGAGCCGCAGCGGACTGCGGCGGGTTACCGGAAGTACAGCTGGGACGATGTGGCGCGGTTGCGGTTCGTGTTGACCGCGCAGCGGGACAAGTACCTGCCGTTGCGGGTGATCCGTGAGCAGTTGGCCGAGTGGGACTCGTCCGGTGAGCAGCCGGGGCGGTCGCGGCCGGCGTTGGTCGCGGTGGGGCCCGATGGCGCTGTGCCGGGTCGGGAGTCGGCGGAGCCGGCCGAGTCGTCGCAGGTGCGGCTCGGCCGGGCTGATCTGGTCGCGCGCAGTGGGATCGACGAGTCGACGTTGGTCGAGCTGGAGCGTCTGGGTGTGCTGGTGTCGGATCCGCCGGGGTGGTATGACGGCGACGCGTTGATCATCGCGTCGGCGGTGGCGGGTTTGGCGGCGTACGGGTTGGAGCCGCGGCATCTGCGGGGTTATCGGACCGCGGCGGACCGTGAGGTCGGGTTGTTCGCGCAGTTGGTGGCGCCGTTGGCGCGGCAGAGTGATCCGGCGGCGCGGGCGCGGGCGGCGGAGACGGCGCGGGAGTTGGTGGCGTTGTCGGAGCAGTTGCACGCCGCGTTGGTGCGGGTGGGGTTGCGTTCGACGTTGGGCCGGTGAAGGGGCCCGGCGGGTGGCGGCTGAGCGGAAAGATCTCTTCCGGGAAGCGTGCCGTAGGCTCGCCGGGGTAACCCCTTTCTGGCGCGGGCGTGGTGCCGTAGCGCATGGGACGGCCGTGTCGCGGTCCGTGTACCGTGCAGGGAAGGGCGCGGTGCGGCGTAGGTGACAACGACACGGAGGCGGCGGTGCGCGAGCTGAGCGTGGTCGGAGTTCGGGTGGAGCTGCCCAGCAACCAGCCGATCGTCCTGCTCAGGGAGGTCGAGGGGGACCGCTATCTGCCGATCTGGATCGGCGCGGTCGAGGCCACGGCTATCGCTTATGAGCAGCAGGGGGTCAAGCCGGCCCGACCGTTGACGCATGATCTTCTGCGGGACGTGTTGGCGGCGTTGCAGGCGCCTCTGCAGGCGGTGGAGATCACCGAGCTCAAGGAGAACGTCTTCTACGCGGATCTGTTGATCGGCGACGGGGTGCGGGTGTCGGCGCGGCCGAGCGATTCGATCGCGTTGGCGTTGCGGGTCGGTGCGCCGATTCGTTGTGCCGAGCAGGTCCTCAGCGAAGCGGGGATCGTCATCCCGGATGAGCAGGAGGACGAGGTGGAGAAGTTCCGCGAGTTCCTGGAGCAGGTGCGTCCGGAGGACTTCGCGGGCTGAGCCGGTCTTCCCGGCCCTTCACGAGGCGTCACTGTGGGTGATCCTTGGCGCTTCTGGTGATCTTTCTCGGTGGCTGCGCGGCGTGTCGCGTCGGTTCCTCTGTGGTAACCCCTGACGGTGGCGATAGGGTTGCCGTGTCGAGGGGTGCGCGTCCGGGAAACGACGCGTCGCCGCACTGACGGGGAGGTTGTCCGGATGCACGAGCCGCAGGATCCTGATCCGGGTACGGAGTTGGACGAGCCGGGTGTGGCCACTGAGGGTGACGGTTCGGTGGGCTACCGGGGTGTGACGGCATGTCACGCGGTGGGCATCAGTTACCGGCAGTTGGATTACTGGGCGCGGACGGCGCTGGTGGTGCCGAGCGTGCGTGACGCCTCGGGTTCGGGGACGCAGCGGTTGTACTCGTTCCGCGACCTGGTGGTGTTGAAGGTCGTGAAGCGGTTGTTGGACGCGGGGGTGTCCCTGCAGAACATCCGCAAGGCGATCGAGGCGCTGCGGTCGCGTGGGGTGGGGGACCTGGCCGACATCACGCTGATCTCCGATGGGACGACGGTGTACGAGTGCCGGTCCCCGGAGGAGGTGGTCGACCTGTTGCAGGGTGGTCAGGGCGTGTTCGGGATCGCGATCGGTGGGGCGTTCAAGGAGATCCAGGGTTCGTTGTCGCATCTGCCGGCGGAGCCGGCGACGAGCGGCCCGGTGGAGCCGGTGGCGGCGTCCGGGTCGGATCCGGTGGGCGACGAGTTGGCGGCGCGGCGAGCCCGGCGACGGGCCGGCTGAGCGCTGCTTGGGTCGCCGGGGCTGTCGACGCGCCCGGTTTTCACGTTTAGTTTTTCCGCTGCCGATCGGTGACTGCGCGTCAGGTCGGCGGTTCCTCGCTGCCCGGTGGACACCTTGATGATCCACAGTGTGTGTCGGGTCGGTTGCCGAGTGTGGACGGCGGCGTCGGTCGTGATGACGGTCTGTGTCGGATTGTTGTCGGGCATCCGATAGGGGGGCGCTCGCCGGGCCACGTCGACACGCTATGGTCGCCCACGGTCCCCGGTGTGGCGCCGTGGCATGACGATGTCGCTCCGGTGGTCCACTGCCCCTCCGCGCCGACCCAGCGCGACTCTCCACCCCGGAAGGAACGACCGTGACGGTTACCGAAGAAGCCGCTCCCGCCTCGCACTACGACCGCATCGGCGGTGCCAGTTCGGTCAAGGCGGCCGTCGAGCTGTTCTACGACAAGGTGCTCGCCGACCCGGACCTGGCGGGCTACTTCGCCGATGTGAACATGCCGGGTCAGCGGCGGCACCTGACGTTGATGTTGACCGCGGTGCTGGGCGGTCCGAACGAGTACGCCGGCCGCGGGTTGGCCGAGGCGCACCAGCCGCTGAACATCCCGGTGGAGCACTACGTCAAGGTGGGTGAGCACCTGATCGTGACGCTGACCGAGCTGGGTGTGCCGGCGGACATCCTGGCCGACGTGCAGACGGTGCTGGAGCAGGTGCAGAACCAGGTGGTGGCCGCCGGGAACCGTCCGGGCGTCTGATCGTGGACGCGGCTCGACTCAAGCAGAGTTGGTCCCTGGTCGCCGGGCACGGCGACCAGGTGCCGCTCTATTTCTATTCGACGTTGTTCCTGTCCCATCCCGAGACACGGCAGATGTTCCCGACGAACATGGCCGGGCAGCGGGACCGGCTGGTGACCGCGCTCGGGCACATCGTGTCCAACGTGGACCAGGTGGATCATCTGGTGGGTTTCCTGCGGGACCTCGGCGCGGACCACCGCAAGTTCGCGGTCCGCGCGGAGCACTACCCGGCGGTCGGTGAGGCGCTGCTGGCGACGTTGCAGCACTTCCTGGCCGAGCAGTGGACCGAGGAGTTGGCGCAGGACTGGGCGGCGGCGTACGGGCTGGTCGCGCAGGTGATGTCGGAGGCCGCGCAGGCCGCGGAGACGGTGAATCCGCCGTGGTGGGTGGCGGAGATCGTCGCGCACGAGCGGCGGGCGTTCGACGTGGCGGTGCTCACGGTGCGCCCGCAGTACCTGCTGCCGTTCACTCCGGGTCAGTCGATCGGGGTGTCGCATCCGGCGGTGCGCTCGTGGCGGTACTACTCGCCGGCGAACGCGCCCCGCGCGGACGGCACCCTGGAGCTGCACGTGCGGGCCGCGCCGGGTGGCGCGGTGTCCTCGCGGCTGGTGTACGGCTCGGCGGTGGGTGACCGCATCCACCTGGCGGCGCCGGTGGGGGATCGGCTGTCGTTGTGGGCGGCGGGTTCCAGCGATCTGGTGCTGCTGGCGGCGGGCACCGGCTGGGCGCCGGTGAAGGCGCTGGTGGAGCAGGTCGCCGCGGAGGGTTCCCGACGGCGGGTGGACCTGTACGTGGGGGCTCGTTCCCGCAGCGAGTTCTACGACAGCGACGCGATCGACAAGCTGGCGTCGTCGTACCCGTGGTTGACGGTGACCTACGTGGTGGGCGCCGACCTGAACCGGTCGGGGGAGTTCGTGCACGCCGTGGACCGGGCGCTGGCCGATGGTGACTGGCGCTCCCGGCACGTGTACGTGTGCGGGTCGGACGAGATGGTTTCGCACGCGGTGCAGACGTTGGTCCGGGCGGGTTACCACTCGGATCAGGTGCACCACGAGGGCCTGGGCAAGCACTGGTACGGCCCGGCCTGGCGTACGGCGGTGGAGCAGTCGACCGCTGGTGACAACTCCGGAGGTGTTGTTCGGTGAGCGCGACCCCGATCAGCCGGTACGACGGCGTGCAGGTCGTCGGCGGTGTGCAGGTGCGGATGACCGCGGACCGGGTCCGGCGGTGGGAGTTCGGCACGGCGTCGTTCGGTCGGCGTGGTTACGACAACGCCGATGTGGACCGGTTCCGGGTGCAGGTCGCCGATGAGCTGGACCTGTTGGCGACGCAGGTCGCGAACCTGCGCGCGGAGAACGAGCGGCTCAACGACCGGGTGGAGCTGCACCGGCACGGCGTGATCCCGAGTACGGGCGCGGCGGCGAAGGTGCCGGCCGCCAAGGAGGTGAATCTGCTTTCCGCGGCGCAGCGGGAGGCGGAGCAGATCATCGCGCAGGCGCACGACTACGCGCGGCGGGTCGCCGAGTACGCCCGGGTGCAGTACGAGAGCTACATGCAGGCGGCGGCGGAGGAGGCGAAGCAGGAGGCCGAGCGGGCGGTGGCGGATTACCGCAGCTCGGCCGGGTCGAGCTTCGACGACACGGTGGCCACCCGGGAGGCGTTGCGGATCTTCGGCGAGATGATGGTGTCGCACATGCAGGCGGCGGCGCGGCATCTCGACGACGGCAGCGAGCAGTTGGCCCGCACGATGGACCGGATCGCGAAGGAGACGCCGGGGGCGCCGTTCGCGGTCGGCGCGGCGGGGCAGACGGCGCTGCCGCGTCACCAGCAGCAGCGGTGATGCTCGGGTGGGGTCCGCCTGGCGGACCCCACCCGGCTGCCGAGGCGGTCGCGGTGGCTATCGAGGGCCGGGGCTGAGCGTGTGTACCTGGTTCGTTACGGCCGTCAGAAGGGCGGTCAGCGCGGGAGCCGGGGGGCTGTCCCGGGTCACGGCGACCAGGCGGCGTTTGAGAGTGGCTTCGGCGATGTCGCGAATGGCGAGAGCGGGGTCGTCCGTGGGCAGGGTCAGGGCCGGCATCAGGGCGACGGCTGCCGCGGCGCGGACGAGTTCGAGTTGCACGTCGGCGTCGCTGCAGCGATGCCGCAGGTCGGGCTCGTAGCCGCCGAGGGATCGGCAGGTCCCGACGACCATGGCGTGGTGGCCGGTGCCCTCGGCGGACGTGGTCCAGATGTCGGGTCGCAGTTCGGCGACCGCGACGGGGCGTTTGGGCCGGGCGAGTGGGTGCGCTGCCGGTAGCACGATCTTCAGTGGCTCCTCGAGCAGGAGCGTGAAGCGCAGCCCGGCCGGGCGGGGGCGGGGGTGGCCGTCGTACTCGTCGCCGATGACCAGGTCGACGGCGCCGAGGCGCAGGCTTGGCAGGGACTGTTCGAGTTCCAGCTCGAAGATCTCCACGCGCACCTGCGGGTGGTCGACGTTCATGCGGGCAAGGGCCGGAACCAGGAGGCGACGGGTCGCCGATTGCAGGCCACCGGCGCGTACGGTGCCCCGGATCTCACCGCTCAACGCGGCCAGGGCGGCTTCTGCCGCTTCGGCCGCTGACAGCAGCAGGCGCGCATGCAGGGCAAGCAGGTGTCCGGCGTCGGTGAGTCGTACGCCCCGCCCGGCCTTGTCGAACAGCCGGGCGCCGATTTCCTTCTCCAGGATGGCCAGTTGCTGGGAGACCGTCGACGGGCTGTAACCCAGGGCTGCGGCGACCGCGGCCAGGGTGCCCCGCTCCTCGAACTCGCGAAGGAAGCGCAGCCGCCGCAGATCCAAGGCAATCATGCGGGAATTCTAACGAGTCACCTGCATGAATCATCGCTGGACCTGGCGAGTCTGGTCGCTGATCCTTGTCGGCATGGGTCCCGCACTGTGCCTTTGGTCCGCGGCGTGCTTCGGCGCTATGGCGATCTTCGGCAAACTCGCCTACGACGCCGGCGTCTCGCCCGGGGCGCTGCTGCTGGTGCGCTTCACCCTGGCCGCCGTGCTGCTGGGGTTGGTCCTGCTCGTGCGGCCGGGCCTGCGCCGAACGGAGCCGGGTCCGTACCGGGGCGAACCGGGCAACCGGCCGTCGGCGACGCGCGGCCGGGTGCTGACCACCGCCATCGGGCTGGGTGCCATCGGGTACGCCACACAGGCGAGTCTGTTCTTCTCGGCTCTGCAACTGATGGACGCCTCGCTGCTGTCCCTGATCCTCTACACCTACCCCGTCCTGGTCACCGTGGCGGCGGTACTGCTCGGCCGCGACCGGCTCACCCCGGGACGCGGCGCCGCGCTGGTGGCCGCGTCGGGCGGAACGCTGCTGGTCCTGATCGGCGCCGGTGGCGTGAGCTTCCACCCGCTCGGGGCGCTGCTCGCCTTCGCCTCGGCGCTCACCTACACCGGCTACATCCTCGTCGCCGACACCGTCGTGCACCGGCTGCCGCCCGTGCTGCTGGCCGCACTGGTGATGGCCGGCGCCGCCGGCACCCTCGGCGCGCGCGCCCTGTTCACCGGAGGGGTCGACCTCGACTTCGAGGCGCCGGGATGGTTCTGGCTGGCCTGCATCGCCGTGGTCTCCACCGTTGTGGCGATGCTGACCTTCTTCGCCGGCCTGAAACGGACCGGCCCATCGACCGCCGCGATCCTGTCCACCTTCGAACCCGTGGTCACCACCGCGCTGGCCGCGCTCATCCTCGGCGAATCCCTGACCCCGGTGCAGCTCGCCGGCGGCGCCCTGGTGCTGTCCTCCGTCGCCGTCCTCCAGCTCCGACCGACCCGCACCCGCCGCCGAGACCATGCCCCGCCCCCGGCAGCCGACCCCGAGGCCCAGGGTGCGCAGGATGGGGCAGGACATCCTGCCGCGGTCAGCTGAGCCGTTGGTCGAGGTGGAAGGTGACCTCGGCGCCAGCCTCGCTCTTGCCGATGAGCTTGCACAGGGCGGCCCGGATGGGCAGCCAGTGCGGGCCGGTGCCCGAGGGCATGAGGGTGGCGCTGAACGGGTGACCGTCGATCGTGCCGGTGACCTTGACGGCGCGGCGGGTGCCGAGCAGTTCGGCGGAGTCAGGCACGGTCACATAGGTGGCGAAGGCGCCGTCCTTCTCGATCGGCGCGGTGAAGCGGTGGTCCAGTGGCTGCGCGGCCATTGCGCTCCTCACGTCGGTTCGGCGGTGCTGGCGCGGACGGCGTCGGCGACCGGCGTCGGCCCGTTGACGAGTTCCAGGGTCTCGCCGGCGGTGCGTGGTTCGTCGAGCAGCGCCACGAGAACCAGGGCGACGTCGGCGCGGGTCACCGCGCCCCGCCCGGCGTGCGCGGAGAGGGTGACGTGTCCGGTGGGTTCGTCGTCGGTGAGCCGGCCGGGTCGCAGCACCGTCCAGTCCAGGTCGCGGGCGCGCAGGTCGTCCTCGGCGGCGCGTTTGGCGCGCAGGTACGCCGCCCACACGTCGTCGGCGCCGGCGGCGGGTGGGTTGTCCACGCCCATGGAGGAGACCAGCAGGTAGCGGCGGACACCGGCGTGGGTGGCGGCGTCGGCGAGCAGCGCGGCGGCGGCCCGGTCGACGGTGTCCTTGCGGGCGGCGCCGCTGCCGGGGCCGGCGCCCGCGGCGAAGACCACCGCGTCGGCGCCGTCGAGGTGCGCGGCGAGGTCGGTGCGGTCGGTGTGTTCCAGGTCGCAGACGACCGGGGTGGCGCCGGCGGCGCGCAGCGCGTCGGCCTGGTCGGGGTTGCGGATCAGGCCGACGGCGGTGTCGCCGCGCGCGGCGAGGTGACGCTCCAGCAGCAGGGCGATCTTGCCGTGGCCTCCGGCGATGAGAACACGCATGCGCCCAACCTACCGGCGGTGCAGCGGGTCGGGTCCTCTTGACTTTGCCCTTCGGGCAACCCCCAGCCTGGGGTGTGCCGGTCGCCGTGACCGGCACGAGGAGGATGTCGACGTGGGGCTGCTGACCATCGGGGCGTTCGCCCAGGCGGCGAGACTGACGCCGAAGGCGTTGCGCCTGTACGACCAGGTGGGGATTCTGCCGCCGGCCGCGGTCGATCCCGAGTCCGGGTACCGGCTCTACGACCCGGCTCAGCTGCCTCTGGCTCGGCTGATCGCCCAGCTCCGTCGCATCGGCATGCCACTGGCGCAGATCCGCGTCGTTTGTGCCCTGGAGCCCGCGGCGGCGGCTGAGGCGGTCACCGCGTACTGGCAGGGGGTGTCCGCCGACACCGCGGCTCGCGCCCGGCTCGCCACCATCCTCGTGGACCACCTGTCCGAAGGGGGCGCCACCATGTCTCAACCCAATCCCACCGTCGCCGTCCGCTACGCCACCGGTTGTGACACCGGGATCGTGCGTGACAGCAACGAGGACGCCGCGTACGCCAGCGAGCGGTTGCTCGCCGTCGCTGACGGCATGCGAGGACCCGGCGGCGCTGCCGCCAGCGCCGCCGCCATCGACGCCCTCAAACCGTTGGAGCTCACCGACGCGCCGGCTGCTGACCTGCTGACGATGCTCGCCGGTGCGGTCACCGACGCCGACCGCACCGTGCGCGCGCTGGCGACCGGTGACCATCAGCCGGTCACCACGCTGACCGCGTTGCTGCGCAGCGGCTCCCAGCTGGCCCTGGTGCACATCGGTGACACACGGGTCTACCTGCTGCGCGACGGTGAGCTGTCCCTGCTGACCCAGGACCACACCTGGGTGCAGGCGCAGGTGGATCAGGGCAGGCTCGACCGCGACCAGGCCGCCGCGCATCCTCAGCGCGCTGTGCTGGTGCGTGCCCTCGGCGCCGGCCCGCAGGTCGAGGCTGATCTCGCGCTACGCATCGCCCTGCCCGGTGATCGGTACCTGCTGTGCTCCGACGGGCTGTCCGCTGTCGTCGACCGCGCCGATCTGCGGTCGACGCTCAGTGCGGCTACCGATCCCGAGCACACGGTGCGGGAACTGATCGAGCTGGCTCAGGCGGCCGGAGCGCCGGACAACATCGCCTGCGTCATCGCCGACATCGTCGCGGTGTAGGCACCACCACAGGTCGGCGGGGGTTCGGCGGCGGCGGGTGCGTTGAGGCAGCATGGAGGGGTGATGGAGAGCCTGGACGCGTTGACCTCGCTGGTGGCCGGTGGTCAGGTGGTGGTGCTCAGCGGGGCCGGCCTGTCCACCGAGTCGGGTATTCCGGACTACCGGGGGCCCAGCGGGGTGGCCCGCCGCCACACGCCGATGACCTTCCAGGCGTTCACCGGCGATCCTGTCGCGCGGCGGCGCTACTGGGCGCGCAGCCACCTGGGATGGCGGTTGATCGCCCGGGCGGCGCCGAACGCCGGGCATCGGGCGGTGGCGCGGCTGCAGCACGCCGGTCTGGTCGACGCGGTGATCACCCAGAACGTCGACGGGTTGCACGGCGCGGCGGGCAGCGGGTCGGTGGTCGAGCTGCACGGCCGCCTGGACGAGGTGACCTGCCTGGACTGCGGCAACCTGACCTCCCGGGAGGAGGTGGACCGCCGGCTGCGCGAGGCCAACCCGGATTTCGTGGCCCGGGTCGCCGCGGTGAACCCGGACGGTGACGTGGATCTCCCCGATGAGCAGGTGGCCGCGTTCCGGCCGGTGGACTGCGGGATCTGCGGCACGGGGATGTTGAAACCGGACGTGGTGTTCTTCGGTGAGACGGTGCCGCCGCAGCGGGTGGCGCGCTGCTTCGCGCTGGTGGAGCAGGCTCGGGCGGTGCTGGTGCTCGGGTCGTCGTTGACGGTGATGTCGGGCCGCCGGTTCGTGATTCGGGCGGCGAAACGGGGCATTGCCGTGGCGATCGTCAACCAGGGTGCGACCCGGGGTGACGGGTACGCCACGGTGTGCGTCGACGCGCCGTTGGGGGCGCTGCTACCGGCGCTGGCCGAACGGGTCACCGGCGGCGCGGCGGTGGTCACTCCAGCCGGGGTGTGACGGCGGGTCCGGGGGTAGGACATCTGCCGGAAACACCGGCGCTGGTAGCGTTGACCATGCCGGTACCACCCACGTGGGAGAGACCGCCCGACAGCACCCGGGGCGGCGCCGAAGGGGCAAATCCTCCCCGGAACCTCTCAGGCAAAAGGACCTCGTGGGCAGGCACTGTGGAGCGCTGTGCGGGCGCGACAGAGGGGGAGGCCGATCCGTCGACCTCGTCCCGGGAGTGCCCCCATGACCGTTGAGCAGTTCGCCACCCGTCACATCGGTCCCGGCCCGGACGATGAGCGCCGGATGTTGGAGGTCGTCGGGCACGGCTCGATCGACGAGCTGATGGACGCCGCGATCCCCGAGGTGATCCGCTGGCACAGCACCCTGGACCTGCCGGACCCGGCCACGGAGGCCGAGACGATCGCCGAGCTGCGGGCCCTGGCGGCGCGCAACACCGTCGCCGTGTCGATGATCGGACTGGGCTACCACGGCACGCACACCCCGGCAGTGATCCGCCGCAACGTGCTGGAGGACCCGGCCTGGTACACGGCGTACACGCCGTACCAGCCGGAGATCAGCCAGGGCCGGCTCGAAGCGCTGCTGAACTTCCAGACCATGGTGACCGACCTGACCGGGTTGGCGACGGCTAACGCGTCGATGCTCGACGAGGGCACCGCCGCGGCGGAGGCGATGACCCTGGCCCGCCGCGCGTCGAAGAGCAAGAGCGCGGTGTACGTGGTCGACGCCGACGCGCTGCCGCAGACCATCGCGGTGATCAGCAGCCGGGCCGAGCCGCTCGGCATCGAGGTGCGGGTCCTCGACGTCGAGCGCGACGAGCTGCCCGGGGAGTTCTTCGGCCTACACCTGCAGTACCCGGGGGCGTCCGGCGCGGTACGCGATCACGTGGCGCTGGTCGAGGCCGCGCACGCCGCCGGCGCCCTGGTCACCGTCGCGGCGGACCTGCTGGCGTTGACGCTGCTGCGCGCGCCGGGGGAGATCGGCGCGGACATCGCCGCCGGCACCACCCAGCGTTTCGGCGTACCCATGGGCTTCGGTGGGCCGCACGCCGGTTACCTGGCGGTGCGCTCGGGCCTGGAGCGGATGCTGCCGGGCCGGCTGGTCGGGGTGTCCCGCGACGCGGACGGCAACCCCGCCTACCGGCTGGCGTTGCAGACCCGCGAGCAGCACATCCGGCGGGAGAAGGCGACCAGCAACATCTGCACCGCGCAGGTGCTGCTCGCGGTGATGGCCGGCATGTACGCCGTCTACCACGGCCCGGACGGGCTGCGGGACATCGCGACGCGTACCCATGACATGGCGGCGCGGTTGGCGGCCGGGCTGCGCGCCGGTGGCGTGGACGTCGCGGACGTCGCGTTCTTCGACACCGTCACCGCGACCGTGCCCGGGCGGGCCGGCGAGGTGGTGGCGGCCGCCGCCGAGCGTGGCGTCAACCTGCGGCTGGTCGACGCCGACCGGGTGGGTGTGTCGTGCGACGAGACGACCACCGTGGCGCACCTGGCGGCGGTGTGGGCGGCGTTCGGTGTGCCCACCTTCGACGGCGATGGCGTGGCGGCCCTGCCGGTCGAGTTTCACCGCACCAGCGACTTCCTCACCCACCCGGTGTTCCGCAGCCACCACTCGGAGACGGCGATGCTGCGCTACCTGCGCCGGCTGTCGGACTTCGACTACGCCCTGGACCGGGGCATGATCCCGCTCGGCTCGTGCACGATGAAGCTGAACGCGACCACCGAGATGGAGCCGGTCAGCTGGGCGGAGTTCGCGCACATCCACCCGTTCGCCCCGGACGCGCAGACCGCCGGGTACCGGGAGATGATCGGTCAGCTGGAGTCGTGGCTGGCCGAGGTGACCGGCTACGACGCGGTCAGCGTGCAACCCAACGCCGGCTCCCAGGGGGAGCTGGCCGGGCTGCTGGCCATCCGGGCGTTCCACCACAGCCGCGGCGAGGCGCACCGCGACGTGTGCCTGATCCCGTCGTCGGCGCACGGCACGAACGCGGCGTCGGCGGTGATGGCCGGCATGCGGGTGGTCGTGGTGGCCTGCGACGACGACGGCAACGTCGACCTGGTCGACCTGGACGCGAAGATCGACAAGCACCGGGAGGCGGTCGCCGCGATCATGGTGACGTACCCGTCGACGCACGGTGTGTACGAGACGGGCATCGCGTCGCTGTGCGCGAAGGTCCACGACGCCGGCGGGCAGGTGTACGTCGACGGGGCGAACCTCAACGCGCTCGTCGGGTTCGCCAAGCCGGGCAAGTTCGGCGCGGACGTGTCGCACCTGAACCTGCACAAGACGTTCTGCATCCCGCACGGCGGCGGCGGCCCGGGGGTGGGTCCGGTGGCGGTGCGGGCGCATCTGGCGCCGTTCCTGCCCGGTGACCCGCTGGGGGCGCACGCGGACGCGACGCCGGCGATCTCGGCGGCGAGGTACGGGTCGGCGGGGATCCTGCCGATCCCGTGGGCGTACCTGCGGATGATGGGCGCGGCCGGGCTGACCCGGGCGACCGGCGTCGCGGTCCTCGCGGCGAACTACGTGGCGGCGCGGCTGCGCGGGCACTTCCCGGTGCTGTACGCCGGCAACAAGGGCCTGGTGGCGCACGAGTGCATCCTGGACCTGCGGCCGCTGACGAAGGCGACCGGGGTGAGCGTGGACGACGTGGCGAAGCGGCTGATCGACTACGGGTTCCACGCGCCGACGATGTCGTTCCCGGTGGCCGGGACGCTGATGGTGGAGCCGACCGAGAGCGAGGACCTGGCCGAGTTGGACCGGTTCTGCGACGCGATGATCGCGATCCGGGCGGAGATCGAGCAGGTCGGGTCGGGGCAGTGGCCGGCGGGGGACAACCCCCTGGCGAACGCGCCGCACACCGCGGCGATGGTCAGCGGTGACGAGTGGGCGCACCCGTACCCACGGTCGGTGGGCGCGTACCCGGCCGGGGTGGACCGGGCCGGGAAGTACTGGCCGCCGGTGCGGCGCATCGACGGCGCGTACGGCGACCGGAACCTGGTCTGCTCGTGCCCGTCGCCGGAGGCCTTCGAGGACTGACGACGGGGTGCCGGGGCGGGCGGTGTGGCCGCCCCGGCAGCCGCGCCGACCTGGGCGGGGACGTCCCGTACCGGGGACTAGCCTGGGTCGACGGCGGCGATTCGGTGACGCTGAGTGGTCAATCAGGCCACGAGGGCGTGTCGGGCGGGGCCGCGGTGCGGGGCGATGCTGCTGCCGTCGGGGAGCAGCTCGCCGGTGTCCTCGAACACGATGACACCGTTGCAAAGCAGGCTCCAGCCCTGCTCAGGGAAGCAGGCGAGGACGCGGGCGGCTTCCCGGTCGATGGCTTCGGCGGAGGGGCAGGTCGGTTGGTGCTGGCACATCGGGTTCTCCGGACTGTGGGGGCACTGTGTCATGGTTCACATGACCAGTGACGCACAGTACCAAGCGAAAGTGTCCAGCATCGAGCAGGTGCCGGCCTGGTGCACGGGAAATCCACTGAACGGATGAGGAAGGTTGGGCCATACGGCGTGGAAACGCTCCCACAGGTGGTGGTCGATGCACCCGCGGCGCCACCCGGATGCCGGGGCGCGCTCGTCGAGCGCGCCCGCCTGCAATGGCGCCGCACCGACGGCGGCGACCCCGCCGCGCTCGCCGAGGAGTTCCTCGCCGCGCACGGCCTGGCGCTGCACGACCTGACCCGGCCCGCCCCCGCGCACCCGGCCACCGGCCCCTGCGGCGCCGCGCTCTACCTGTCCGCCGCCGCCGGAGCGCTGCTGGCCGGCGCCCCGGCCGAAGCGCCCGACCCCGCGCCCGCCCTGCCCGACCTCGCCGTGGTCGTCTACGACCACGGCGCCGCCCGGCCCACACCGCCCGGCCCGCCCGCGCCCTGGTGGCTCGACGAGTGGACCGAGAGCTGGACCCCACGCCAGCACGCCGACGCCGTCGACGCGGTCCGCGCCGCCATCGGCCGCGGCGACGTCTACCAGACCAACCTCGTCGGCCACGCCGCCGCCCGCTACACCGGCGACCCGCTGCCCGCCCTGAGCCGCCTCGGCGCGCTGCCCGGCGCCCGCTACGGCGGCGTGCTCACCGGCGACGGCTGGGCCATCGGCTGCGCCTCCCCGGAAACCCTCGTCGAGGTCACCGGCGGGCAGCTGACCACCAGACCCATCAAAGGCACCCGCCCCGCCACCGCCGCCGGCCGCGCCGAACTGCTCGCCAGCGCGAAGGAACGCGCCGAACACATCATGATCGTCGACCTGGAACGCAACGACCTGGCCCGCATCGCCCGCACCGGCAGCGTCCGCGTCGACGACCTGTTCGCCGTACGCCGCTGGTGCGACCTGTGGCAGGCCGAGTCCACCGTCCGCGCCACCCTCGCCGACGGCCTCGGCCTGGCCGACCTGCTGCGCGCCACCTGCCCCGGCGGCTCGGTCACCGGCGCGCCGAAACTCGCCGCCCTGACCCAGATCGACGCCCTCGAACCCGTCGGCCGGGGCGCCAGCATGGGCGCGCTCGGCTGGGTCGCCCCCGGCCGCGTCGACCTCGGCCTGACCATCCGCACCGCCGCCGCCGACGGCGAGCGGCTGCACACCTGGGCCGGCGGCGGCATCACCTGGGACAGCGACCCCACCGCCGAGGTCGCCGAGGCCGCCGCGAAGACCGCCCCGATCCGCGCCACCCTGGCCGGGCGCTGAACCCGCCGCGACCGGCGATACGCTGACCCGCATGACCATGCGGCCCATCCGGATCATCGGCGACCCCGTGCTGCGCACCCCGTGCGAGCCGGTCACCACCTTCGACGCCGACCTACGCGCCCTGGTCACCGACCTGATGGACACCCTGCTCGGCGCGCCCGGGCGGGCCGGCGTCGCCGCCCCGCAGATCGGGGTCAGCGCCCAGGTGTTCGTCTACGACGCCGACGGGCACCGCGGCCACCTGATCAACCCCACCCTGGAGCTGTCCGAGGAACCCCAGGACGACGAGGAGGGCTGCCTGTCCATCCCCGGCCTGTACTTCCCGACCCAGCGGGCCATGCACGCCACCGCCCACGGCGTCGACCAGCACGGCGAACCGCTGACCATCGCCGGCAGCGGCTTCCTCGCCCGCGCCCTGCAACACGAGGCCGACCACCTGCGCGGCACGCTCTACGTCGACACCCTGCGCGGAGACATCCGCCGCCGCGCCCTGCGCGAGATCCGCGCCGGCCGGTTCGACTCACCCAGCCGCCGCCGCTAACGGGCGGTCAACGTCCACTCGTCGTAGTCGGCGACCCAGCTGAACCCCACCCGCTCGTACAGCCGCACCGCGGCCACGTTGTCCGCCTTCACGTTCAGCGTCACGTGCTCGACGCTCTCGCGCAGCCGGGCGCACAGCGCCGCCACCACCGCCGCGCCCACACCCCGCCCCCGCCAGCGCGGATCGGTCGTGACGTTGCCCAACGCCGCCACCCGATAGGCCGGCGACCACACGTGCACCCCGGCCACCGCCCGCAGCTCACCGCCGTCGCGCACCCCCACGTACTGCCCGGTGTCCAGCATCCGCGGGTCAAACCAGTTCTCCGGGTACGCCCGCGCGTACAACCGGCGCAGCGGCGGCAGGTCCGCCGCGCCGAGCACCACGCCCGCCGGGCGCACCCGCACGAGACGGTCCGGGTCGGTCAACGCCATCCGGTGATGCCGGCCACCGGAATCGAGCCGGAAAGACCCGGCCAGCGCGTCGGCCAGCCCGGGGGACAGGTGCGCGTACAGCCGGGCCGGCAGCACCGGCGCCACCTCGGCCAGCAACGCCGCCAGCGCCCAGGTGTCCGCCGGCGCCGCGAACGCCAGCAGCGTCGGCGGGTCCACCCCGTGATACAGCAACACGACCTGCTCACCCCGGCGGAACCACGAGGTGTACGGCCAGAAGAAGTCGTCCAGGTCACCCAACTGGTAGGCGTGCAGCACCGGATCACGCCCCAGCAGCTCCGCCAGGACGGCCCGGTCGTGCTCCGCGCGAACCGGCATCAGCGCCGACTCACCGGGCCAGCCACTGGTCGTAACCGAGCTTGGCGACCAACGCCACCACCACCACCAGCAGCACCACCCGCACGAACCCCGACCCGCGGCGCAACGCCATCCGCGCCCCCAGCACCGCGCCGGCGATGTTGCACACCGCCATCCCCGCGCCCAGCAGCCACCACACGTGCCCTGTCACCCCGAACACCACCAGCGCACCCAGGTTCGTGCCCGCGTTGACGACCTTCGCCATCGCCGAGCCGTGCACGAAGTCCGCGCCCACCAACGCGGTGAACGCCAGCACCAGGAACGTGCCGGTGCCCGGACCGATCAACCCGTCGTACAGAGCGATCCCCACCCCGGCCACCGCGATCACCACCGCCACCCGCACCGGGGTCCGCCGCTGCGGTACCGCCACCACCCCCAGCCGGGGCCGCAGCAGCACGAACACCGCCACCGCCACCAGCACCACCAGCACCACCGGCCGGTACGCCGACGCCGGCACCGCACCGGCCAACGCCGCGCCCACCCCGGCGGTGAGCACCGCCAGCGCCGCCGCCGGCCCCGCCACCCGCCAGTCGACCTTCGTGCGTCGGGCGTACGTCGTCGCCGCGGTGGCCGTGCCGAAGATCGCGGCCAGCTTGTTGGTGCCCAGCGCGGTGGCCACCGGCAGCCCGGGCGCGGCCACCAGCAACGCCGGCAACAGCAGCAGGCCACCACCGCCGACCACGGCGTCGACCCAGCCGGCCAGGGCCGCGGCGGCCAGAAGGGTGCTCAGCGATACGGCGTCCACGGGCGGCAATTCTTCCCACCCCGACCCGCCCGGCCCGTACCGAAGTGGCCAGCCTCACTCGCGCCCCCGCACGTCACCGACCCCGCGCCCGCCGCAACCACACCCCCAACGCGCCCACCGCCACGAACACCAGCACCGAACACAGCAGCAGTTTCACCACCCGGCAACCCTGCCACGGGGACGTAGGGTGCAGGGGTGCGCCTGGCCACCTTCAACGTGCTGCACGGACGATCCCTGACCGACGGGCTCGTCGACCCGGACCGACTCGCCGCCGCCGTGCGCGCCCTCGACGCCGACGTGCTGGCCCTGCAGGAGGTCGACCGCGACCAGAGCCGCAGCGGCAACCTCGACCTCACCGCCATCGCCGCCCGCGCCCTCGACGCACCCCACCACCGCTTCGCCGCCGCCGTCGTCGGCACCCCCGGCGAACAGTTCCGGCCCCTGCGCCACGACGACGACGGCCACGGCGAACCCTGCTACGGCATCGGCCTGATCAGCCGCCACCCCGTCCGCAGCTGGCAGGTCACCCGACTCAAGCCCGCACCCGTACGCTCCCCGGTCTACGTGCCCGGCCCCGGTGGCGGCCTCGTCCTGCTGCACGACGAACCCCGCGTCGTGCTCGCCGCCGTCCTGGACACCCCGCACGGGCCGCTCACCGTCGCCGCGACCCACCTGTCCTTCGTCCCCGGCTGGAACGCCCGCCAACTCCGGCAGACCATCCGCGCCCTGCGGGCGCTGCCCTCGCCCCGCGTCCTGCTCGGCGATCTCAACCTGCCCGCCGGCGCGGCCCGGCTCCTCTCCGGCTGGCGCCCCCTGGGTCGCCGCCCCACCTACCCCGCCGGGCAACCCCGCGTCCAACTCGACCACATCCTCGCCGACCGGCACGCCCTCGAGCAGCTCCCACCGGTACGCGCGGTCACCACTCCGCTGTCCGCCATCTCCGACCACCGACCCCTGCTGGTCGACCTCGGCTGAGAATCGACTGCCATCGTGGGTCACGAATGTCTAGGGTGGGCTCACCGACAGCACCGCCGTTCCGCCAACTCCGCCCCCGACGTCCATCGGAGCTGACCATGAGCGACACGCCGGACACCATCGTGCTCATCCACGGATTCTGGGTCACCCCGCGCAGCTGGGAAAACTGGGTCACCCACTACCAGGACAAGGGCTTCCGGGTGCTCACCCCGGCATACCCCGGCCTGGAAGCCGAGGTCGAGGCCCTCAACGCCGACCCGAGCCCACTGGAGACGCTGACCGCGCCGCAGATCATCGAGCACCTGTCCACGGTCGTCGAGGCGCTGCCCAGACCACCCATCATCATGGGCCACTCGGCCGGCGGCGCGTTCACCCAGGTGCTGCTCAGCCGGGGGTACGGCACCTCGGCGGTCACGCTCAACTCGGCGCCCACCGAAGGCGTCAAGGTGATCCCGTTCTCGCAGCTACGCTCCACCTTCCCGGTGCTGAGGAACCCGGCGAACCGACACCGGGCCGTCGGGTTCACCTTCGAGCAGTGGCACTACGCGTTCACCAACACCTTCGACGAGCACGAGTCGCGGGCGCTGTACGAGCGCTACGCCATCCCCGCCTCCGGCGGCATCCTCTGGGACAGCGTGCTGGCCAACCTGCTGCCCGGCCCGCAGGACATCGCCGTCGACTACCACAACGACCAGCGCGCGCCACTGCTGTTCATCTCCGGCTCAAAGGACCACATCATGCCGCCGAGCGTGCAGCGCTCCAACGCCGCGCACTACCAGGGCGACACGGTCACCGAGGTCAAGCTCTACGACGGGTACGCGCACCTGCTCCCCGCCCAGCAGGGCTGGCAGGACATCGCCGACCACGCCCTCGACTGGGCGCTGCGGCACGCCCGGTGAACACCGAGCCGCTGCGGATCACCCACATCGGCGGCCCCACCACGCTGATCGAGGTCGGCGGCTGGCGGCTGCTCACCGACCCGACCTTCGACCCACCCGGACGGCGCTACACCTTCGGCTGGGGCACCTCCTCCCGCAAGACCACCGGCCCGGCCATCCCCGCCGCCGACCTCGGCCCGATCGACGCGGTGCTGCTCACCCACGACCACCACGGCGACAACCTCGACGACGCCGGCCGCGCACTGCTGACCGACGTGGACACCGTGCTCACCACCACATCCGGGGCGCGCCGGCTCGGCCACGACGCCCACGGCCTGCGCGCCTGGGAAACGACCCGGCTCGAACACCCCGGACGCCCGACGATCGAGGTGACCGCGACGCCGTGCCGGCACGGCCCACCGCTGAGCACCCCGATCGTCGGCGACGTCGTCGGCTTCGCCCTGCGCTGGGCGGGGCAACAGCACGGCGCGCTGTGGATCACCGGCGACACGGTGCTGCACCGCGGCGTACGCCACGTCGTCACCCGCATCCCTGTCGGCACCGTGCTGCTGCACCTAGGCGGGGTGCGGTTCCCCAGCACCGGTCCGCTGCGCTACTCGATGACAGCCCGACGCGCGGCGCAGCTGTGCGCCGCACTCCGACCGCAGACCGCAATCCCGGTGCACTACGAGGGCTGGCAGCACTTCCAGGAGCCACGCGACGTGATCGAGCGGGCGTTCGCCGCCGCCCCGCCCGCCGTCCGCGACAGCATCCGCTGGCTGCCACTCGGGCAGCCCACCACCATCAGCGCGTAGCAACGGCCGCCGGGGGAGAGGGAGCCCTGTCGCAAGATTCCCTCAAGATCATTGCATCGACGACCTCCGACGATCATGCTGGTCGAATCGCGCCACGATCAACTAGTCGGAGGCCACATGAGACGCCAGCGACCCACCGTCCTCGCCATCTCCACACTCCTCGCCATCACCCTCACCGCCGCACCCACCCCCGCCAACGCCCAGAGCGCGGCAGAACCCAACCAGGTCGCCAACCTCACCGTCCGCCAGGCCGACGGGTACGCCACCCTCGCCTGGCAACCCGTCGACGGCGCCACCGACTACCAGATCGAACGCACCGCCGTCGACGCCAACGGCACCCCCACCGGCGCACCCACCATCGTCGGCATCTGGCGCCCCAACCGCCAGATCAACCAACAGGCACCCACCTTCGCCGACGCCGGCTTCAACCCCGGCGACACGTTCCAATGGCGGGTACGCGCTCGCGCCGGCACCACCGAACAGCCCTACTCCGACCCGATCGTCGCCACCACCACCGCACCCTGGGGCAACCTCGGCACTCCGGGCGAGCAACTGCGCACCCAGTGGGAGACCGCCCACGCCGCGCAGTACACCAGCGACACCGACGAGTACGCCTACACGGCCGCCATCGACGCCCTCAGCGACCGCGTCCGCGTCGTCGAGCTCGGCCGCACCGTCCAGAACCGACCGATCAACATGCTGGTCATCGGTTCCCCCACCCCGGCCGCCACCCCGGAGGCCGTCGCCGCCACCGCACCCGTGGCCATCAACTGCAACGTGCACGGCAACGAACCGGGCGACCGCGAAGCCTGCCTCATCATGGCCCGGCAACTCGCGTTCAGCACCGACCCCCGCATCACGGACCTGCTCAGCCACACCACCGTCCTGATCGTCCCCACCATCAACGGCGACGGCCGGGCCGCCAACACCCGCGGCAACTCCACCGGCCAGGACCTCAACCGTGACTACTCTCTGATCCGCCAGCCGGAGACCGCCGCGTACATCAAGATGGTCCGCGACTACCGACCCGTCGCCGGCTACGACGGCCACGAGTTCGGCAACTCCCGCGCAGGCGACCTGCCGATGCTGCCGCCCCGACACCAGAACGTCGCCCAACCCGTCTTCGACCAGTCCCAGGACATGATCGAAGGACACATGTACGCCAAGGGCGCCGAAGCCGGCTGGTGGGCCTGCCCCTACGGCTGCGAAGGCGGCGGCAACGTCGGCCTCAGCGAGGAAACCATCCTGCGCAACACCCTCGGCCTCAAGAACGTCGCCAACTCCCTGCTGGAACTGCGCAGCTCCGGCGGACAGACCCGACCCGACGAGGGCAACACCGCCAACAACCGGCGCCGCAAGACCTACTCGGCCCTGTGGACCTTCCACCAGTTCCTGGACTACCACCGCGCCGACCGAGGCGACATCCTCACCTCCCGCGCCGAGTCCATCGAAATCCAGGCCGCCAACACCGGCCGCCTCGTCTTCCGCGGCTCCCGACCGATCCCCGCCCACCCCGCCCCGCACCCCGGCGACAGCCCCCCGCCGCTGGACGCACCCCGCGCCGACCTCATCCTCGACAACGCCCCGTGCGCCTACAAGCTCACCGACGAGCAGTACAACGGCGCACGCACCGACGGACCAGGCGGTGTGGGCACCACCGTCGCGCAGCGCATCGCCGCACACGGGTGGAAGGTCATCAAGACCAGTGACGGCTACTACGTACCTCTCAACCAGCCCGAACGCGGCCTCATCCCGCTGCTGCTCGACACCAAGGGCGTGGAGAAGCTGACCGACGGCGAACGCGTCTACCCCACCCTCACCGGCCGACGCAACGGACCACTGGTCGTCTCCGGCTTCACCTGCGCCGCCGACGCCACCATCAGCGGCCCGGTCACCGTCCGGGCGGGCGCCGCACTCGTCGCGACCGGAACCACCATCAGTGGGCCGGTCAGCGCCACCCGCGCCGCCGGCGTCCTCCTCGCCGACAGCACCATCAACGGCCCGGTCCAGATCACGAACACCACCGACGCGATCTCCATCATCGACGTCACGATCGCCGGCCCGGTCAGCCTGTCCGGCAACACCACCGGCACCGACGCACCCCTGCTGGCCGGCAACACCATCCGCGGCCCGCTCAGCTGCACCGCGAACAGTCCCGCCCCGACCAACCTCGGCGTGACCAACACCGTGCACGGTCCGCGCACCACCCAGTGCGCGGCACTGTGACCGGCAGCTAGTCGAGCCGGCGCGCCGGCGGTGCGGGCACCACGCCCGTACCGCCGGCGCACCCCACCCACCGACCCCCCGACCCGTGGAGCCCGCCGTGTCGAACCCGTCCCGCGCTCTCCGCCTCCTCGTACCGGCCCTGCTGCTGGCCACCGCCGCCTGCACCGCCACCTCCACAACGGACGCGCGACCACCGAGCAACACCAGCGCACCCCAGGTCACCGGACCACTCTGCGCCGCCCTGCCCACCGGCACCGACCCCGGAAACCCGACCTTCCTCGCCGGCCAACCCGTCGACCAGGCACTCCGGTGGATCCCCACCCTCACCACGTTCGAGGCGGCCCTGCGCACCAGCGGCGCCCTCACCGACCTGCCCACCGGCACCGGCGTCACCATCCTGGCGCCCTCCGACGACGCCTTCGCCGCCAAGTTCTCCGAGGAAAACTGGGACGACCTGATGACCCGCCACACCGACCAACTGCGTACCCTGCTCAAGGCACACCTGATCGCCGGAACCCACCCCATCGAGGAGCTGGTGACCGCCGGCACCGCCACCACCCTCGACGGCGCCACCGTCACCCTCACCCGCACCGCAACCACCGCCCGCCTCGACGACCGGGCCGACGCCGTGTGCGCCGACTACCAGGCCACCAACGCGCGCATCCACATCATCAACGCGGTACTCGGCCCACTGCCCACCACCGCCGACGACACCGACCAGCGGGCCCACTGACCCCGCTCACCGCGCCCGGTCCGCCGGCCCCAGGGCGGCCAGCGCCCGGTTGGTGCGGTTGGCCCGCACCGCGTCGCGCTGCTGATCGGCCGTCACCTCGATGTACGTCTGCGACGACGCCAACGACGCGTGCCCCAGCAACCGCATGATCTCCGCCGCGCTCGCCCCGTCCTCGGCCAGCCGCGTCGCGAACGTGTGCCGCAACGCGTGCAACCGCGCACCACGCGGCACCCGGTCACCGATGCCCGCCCGCCGGTAACACGACTCCACCAGATACTGGAGTCCACCACGACGCAGCGGCTCGCCCCGCCGGTCCACCAGCAACGCCGAGTCCGGGCGTACCGACCGCGACCCGAAGCGCCGCGCCCGACTGTCCAGGTAGTCCACCAGCACCCGGTCCAGATCCGCCTCGATCGGCACCACCCGGGGCCGCCCACCCTTGCCGACCACCTCGACCCGCCGTTCACCAGGCCGACCCGCCAGCGAGCCGACCCGCAGCGCCAGCAGCTCCGACAGCCGCAGCCCCGCGCAGAGCGCCACCGCCAGCACCGCCACGTCCCGCTCCGGCCACGGGTCACGCTGCCGGCCGTCGTCACGCGCGGCCGAGGCGAGCAGCAGCTCGGGGGTGTCCGCCCCGCGCAGCGGCTTGGGCTGGGGGAGCAGGGCCCGCGGCCGGCCGACCGCCGGCATCGGATTGCCCGCCACCACCCCGTCCGCCACGAGGAACGTGAAGAAACTGTTCCAGGTGGACCAGGCCCGGTGCACCGACGCGGGCGCCCGGGGCGCGGCGAAACGGGCGAACGCCGCCCGCATCACCCGGGGGGAGAGATCGGTGATCGACAGCGAATCACGGGGGAGGGGAGTGGTGACGTCCTCGCCGATCAGGGCGGCCACCGCGTGCAGGTCCCGCCGGTACGCCGCGAGGGTGTGGGGGGAGGGCTTGCGGGTCGCGCGGGCGGTCAGGAACTCCTCGATCAGCACATCAAGCGATTCGTCCTGTTTGTCATGCATAAGAGATATTATGCAGCTTTTTCGCGTTCACCGGCAAGGGAGAGGGGGAGTAGATGCCAGAACCCCGGCGGTACGTCCTGACCGGAGCACCCGGCGCCGGCAAGACCACCCTGATCGAGGCGCTACGCCACAGGGGACACGTCACCGTACGAGAGGCCGCCACCGACGTCATCACCCAGCGGCAGGCGCAGGGGCACGCTGAGCCGTGGCGCGAGCCCAGCTTCGTCGACGCCGTCGCCCAACTCCAGCGCCACCGGCAAACCAGCTCACACGGCCCGGTGCAGCTCTACGACCGATCACCGTTGTGCACGCTGGCGCTGGCCCGACACCTGGGGCGACCCATCGGCCCGGCGCTCGCCAGCGAGTTGAACCGGATCGTTCGCGAGCGGACCTACCAGCGGCCGGTGTTCCTGATCGGCCCGCTGGGCTTCATCCGAAACACGCCCGCGCGCCGGATCAGCTACGCCGAGGCGCTGGCCTTCGCCCACCTGCACCAGGAGGTGTACGAGGAGCACGGGCACCGGGTGGTTGACGTGCCGGCCGGACCGGTGCGAGAACGGTTGGCGCTGATCGAGGAGCACGTATCGTTCGCGGCATGACGTTGCCGGTCGCCACCTGCCCAGACTGTGGTCGACCCGGCATGCCGATCGTGTACAAGGAGCCTGACGGTCCAACAGACTGGGTCTGCCCCGAGGGACACGAGTGGCGGGTGACCGACCGACCCGGGTGGGCTCCATGGGCATCACCAACCGCTGTAGCCGCAAGCCGCGATGCGGGTGACGCACCGTCCTGGACGGACCCCATGGGCGTCAAGGACCGGCGGAGCTGGCGGATCGGCACGGCCAGCGACGTCGCCTGGCTCGCCGGCCACACCACACCCGGCGGCCTGTCTGTCACCACCGCGATCCCACCGGTGTTCGACGCGTACGCCACCTTCCACCCGCCCGCGAACGTCAGTCTCGACGCCCACGAGCACGCCGTCGTCAACGAGCTGGCGGCGTGCACCCCGGACCAGCCCTGGTGGCTGGGCTTTCTCGACACCGGCGCCCACGACATCGTCTTCCCGGGCGCTCCGAAGGTGTCCATCTACTGGGGGTGGTCCTACGTGCTGGTCGAAGCCGGACCCGAACAGGCCCTTACTTGGCGGACCGGCCACATGCGCGGCGACGGGCCGCTGCCCGACCTGTTCTTCCCGGCGGATCACTCCTGGCTCGTCTCCGCCCTCTGGGACGACACCTGGACCGACATCGGCGGCAGTGCCGTTGTGCTTGCGGGCCTGCAGCGCAATCCGTTGGTCAACGCCCGCCTCGTGCGACCCGACGAGGACGCGCTTCCGCCAGGACTGACGCGCGACTGACCTACGGCAGGGGGTCGCCAGATCGCACTACTTTACATAATGTGCATTATCGAATCTGCGACTGGCGCGTGGTCAGCGGCGGTATCAGCTCTCGTCCTGAGCCAGCTGTCGTTTCTCACTTGACCTGGGCCATTCTCAATAACTTGGGCCATCTCTCGAGTCTTCTCATTAAGTTGGGCCACCGAAGCTGCATCCGGCCCTGCCCCCTGCACCTTCCGTGGCGGCGTGACGATTCGGCTGCACGCGCGGTGCGGGGTGTGCTCCGCGCTGTCGTCGACCGGAATCGTGTCTAGCGTGCCGACGACGCGCGGCTTACGCGCGGGATGCGGGTCACCCGTGCCGACGCCTCGGGGTTGTTGATGGTCCCCCACCGCCGGTCGGCCTTGTACATCGTCTCCTGCACGGCATCCTTGGCGTCAGCCTCCGACGCCTAGCCGTTGAGTTCCTTGCGCGCCCAGTCGCGGCGCCTCGGAACCGGTCTCGGCGCCGAGGAGAAGGCACTTACGCAGCAGCCCGGCAAGCGGCTCGGATTCGTCGAGCATGCGCTCGCGGAGCGAGCGCAGCAGGGTATCGGTCATGGATCGGGCCCCAGAGCAGGGCCCCGACAACCGGCGGGATCGAGTGTGTGACGTGCCGTGTCTAGCGCCGGACTTGACCGTGGTGATGAGCGGGCAGTAGTGCTGGTGCCTGTGGGAGCTGCTGTCTTTGGCTCTGCTGGTTGTTCCCGCAGTTCGTGTCGTCGGCGGTGCGCCAGGTCGAGACCAGTGCGGTGCGACGGGTCAGAGGCCGACGTCGGTGAGGGCGTTGTCTTGCCACTGGTCGGCGTCTTCGATGTAGCCAGCGAGGGTGGCGGAGCCGTCTTTCCATCCGCCGTGGCGGGCGATGCGCAGGGGGTTCTTGCCGCTGCGGTGGGTTTCGGTGGCGAATCCGCGGCGCAGGGAGTGGCCGGTAAAGGCGCTGGCGGTGTCGAGGCCGGCGCGTAGTGCGGTGCGGCGCACGATGATGGCGACGGCTTGGCCGGTGATGCGGCCGGTGGTGTCGCCGCGGCCGTGGGGGGTGCGCCCGAGGGTGCCGTGGCGGTCGATGCGCCGGAACACCGGTCCGGATGTTTGGTCGTGGGCGGCGAGGGCGTCGAGCCATGCCTGCATGGTGCGTACGGGGCAGGTGGCTGGTCGGGAGGTGTAGGGCAGGGCGGTGCTGCGGCCCACGGACTCCTTGTCGGTCTTGGAGCGGCGGATGGTGACGTGCAGGCCCTCGCTGGTGAAGGTGAGGTCGGCGATGTTCAGTGCGGCGAGTTCGCTGCGGCGGGCGCCGAGCGCGAAGCCGACGACGATCAGGGCCCGGTCGCGCACTCCGGCAAGGGTGGTCCTATCGAGGGTGTCGACCATCGCCCGCAGCGCGGTGACGGTGACCGCTTTGGCCTTGCGCACGCCTCGGCCGGACTCTGCGAGTTCGGTGCGGTGCCGGCGCAGCACCGCGCGCGCCGGCCGGGTGTGGGGCGGCGGGAGGTCGGCGGCGGCGTGGGCGACGGTGATGGCCGCCATTGCGCGCTCGATCGTGGACGCGGCCTTGCCTTCGTCTGCGAGGTGCGAGACGTACTCGGCCAGGGTCGCCGCGGTGGCCGGCAGGTGTGATCGTTGGTGGTCGTCGCACCAGTGGGTGAAGCGGCGCCAGTCCCCGGCGTAGGCCCGCCGCGTCGACGCGGGCACCGACTCGCGGATGCGCCGCCGCGCCGCTTCCGACAGTTGCTCGTTCGGATCGATGAAGGTGGTTGGTTCGGCGCTCCCCCGGGCCTCAATCTCATTCACGAGAAGGAACGTTATCGTGAATGAACGACGGAGCGGGGTCAGGTGGAGGGCGGCGTGTCGCGTCGTCGGCGGCGAGCGTCAGGCGATACACCGCGTACCGGATTTCGTCAAGATGCGGTCCGCCGCCGTACCGCAGCTGCGCACCGACCCGTCTGGCGGTGGCCGCCTCGAAGACGATCACGCCCGGCGGCCCGGCCGGCTCGCGCTCGGTCTCCAACGCCTCCGGGTCGTCCACACCCCGATCCTTGCACCGGTCCGCCCGGTTCCCGGCCGCATTCGTTGTCGCGGATCTTCGCCCCGACCGGGCGACCTCTCCCCCACGATGCGAAGGTGAGGAGTGTTCACGGCCGGCGCGGGCGGTGAGCCCGGCCCGGCGCCGGGCCAGCGCGGCCGCGGACCCGGTGCTGCGTCGGCCGGTCGCGCCGATGCTCGCCACGCCGGTCGACGCGGTGCCCGAGGGCCCCGACCTGATCCATGAGCCGAAATGGGACGGCTGGAGGTGCATCGCCTTCCGCGAGGCCGACGGGGTGTACCTGCAGTCGCGGGCCGGCCGGAACCTCACCACCTACTTTCCCGACATCACCCGGGCGGTCCGGACGCTCCCGGCCGGGGTGGTGCTGGACGGCGAGTTGATCGTGTGGCAGCGCGGCCGGACGAACTTCGCGCTGCTCCAGCGGAGGATCACCGCCGGCCGCGGTCTGCTGCGCCTGGCCCACGACTGCCCCGCCCACTACGTGCTGTTCGATCTGCTCGCCGACGCCGGCGGCGAGGTCATCCTGGGCCTGCCGCTGTCGCAGCGGCGGGCCCGGCTGGAGCAGCTGCTCGTCGACGCGCCGACGCAGCTCACCCTGACCCCGCAGACGACCGACATGGAGCAGGTCTCGGACTGGCTGGTGAACTGGACCGTCGCGGCCGGCATCGAGGGTGTGGTCACCAAGCGGCTGGGCTCCAGGTACGAGCTGGGCCGGCGCGGCTGGTGGAAGTTCCGGACGAGGCTCGTGACCGAGGCGATCGTCGGCGGGGTGACCGGCAGCATCAGCAGCCCCGTCACCGTGTTGCTCGCGCGGTTCGATCGGAGGGGCCGGCTGCGGTACACCGGGCGGACCCACCCGCTGACCTCCGCCCAGCGGGAGCAGCTCGCCGGGATGCTGTCTTCGCTGCACCCTCTGCAGCACCGCCGCGCCGCCGTGGTGCACCCGTGGCCGGAGCCGCTGCCGGCGTCGTGGTCGGGGCAGTTGGAGCGGCCGGAGCCGCTGCGGTACGTGCAGGTGGAGCCGACGGTGGTGGCGGAGATCGACGCTGACGTCGCGTTCGAGCACCAGCGATGGCGCCACAGGGTCCACTACGCCCGGGCCAGGCCGGACATGTCGGTGTACGACGTGCCGCTGCTGCTCGGCGAGGAGGAGGGCTACTTCGGCGAGACCTAACGGTCCCCTGGTATGTGCTGAATAGCCGAATAGCCCACCTCGGGGGTTTTCGACTGGTACGGTCCCCGCCATGACTCGCGCCTACCACTTCGCCGCGGCGGTCGCCCTGGTCACCGTGCTCGCCGGGTGCGACGGTGGGGCGGAGGACCCCGTTACGACCAGCGCCACGCTCGGCCCCACGTCCGCGGCCCCGGCCTCATCGACGCCGACCGCATCGCCGTCGGCCAGCCCGAGTCAGGACGACATGCTCGCCGTCGGCAAGACCTTCACCTTCAAGAACAACACCATGACCACCACGGTGCTGCGGTACAAGCAGCCGCTCAGCGAAGACGGCTCTGACGACATGAGGAAGAAGGGTGAGGCGTTCGGTGGGCTCGAGGTGAATACCTGCAACCTGGCCAGCGCGACCGAGCCGCAGCAGGTGGGCGTCGGCGCCTGGTCGCTGGAATGGTCGGACGGTACGACCACCAACCACAAGTGGTCCAACGTCGTCTCTGCGGAGTACCCGTTCAACTCCAAGACCCTCAAGCCGGGCCGGTGCGTGAAGGGGTGGATCGTCTTCACGGTGCCTCTGAAGAGCAAGCCGTCCGTCGCGGTGTACGAGGGAGGGGCCAACCAGGGTCAACCGGCTGAGTGGAAGCTGAGCTAGGGCACGACGAAGCCCGCCCACTTCTCGGTGGGCGGGCTTCTTCCGTTGCTGGTTGCCGTGCCTGCCAGCTTTCTGCGGCTACTGGAGGCGGGCGTTGGCCTGTGCGGCGGCGGTCGACACCTTGAACACGACGACGCCCGGTCCCTCGCCGACGGCGAGGGTGACGGCTCCTCCGCCTGTCCCCCGCCAGGCGTCTCCCTGATCACTCTGCAGCGGGTTGGCCCTCGGCCGCCAGGGTCTTGTCCGCTGGCGGCGCGGCGAGCAGGTGCTTTCGGTGCTGGTTGCCGCTGATCGGTCATCTACCGCGCCGGCCCGGGCCTGGCGGAAGCTGGCCGGTCAGGCGTTGGGGCCGTCGCCAGGTGTCGCGCTGCTGGTGCCGCTTAGCGGCTCCACCCGCGCGCTGGCGAGGCTCTGCCGGTACTCCAGGGCCTCAGGCACCTCGTCGTACTGCAGGAGGTTCCCCGTCAATGCGAGCAGGTGCGTCTTGGTCTCCTGAGGGGTGACGTGGAAGAACTCGCGACGCTGGTTGACGAGGTTCACGCGACGGTCCGCCAAGCGGGTGTGCATCTGGGTCTCGATGCCGACGGCGTCCTCGGAGAAGAACAGGGCATGCACGTCGAAGTTAAACGGGACCGAGGCGTCGCTGAGCTCCCGCACCCGGTCGAGCGGGTCGAGCCGCCGGGTCATGCCGATCTTCACCATGTCCTCGCCGAACGCCCCGATGTTGGAGATCACGTAGACGTACCCGGCGCGAACGTTCGCGGCCCGATAGTCCACGGCCTCCGCCGCCGCCTCGACCTCGGTGAGGCGTTCCTCCATTTGGGCCACGCCCTCGGCGTCACCCTTGGCCCGAAGGGCGGCGAGCGCATTGACGTAGTGCTGCCTCTCCTTCTCCAGGCGGGCGCGCTCGCGCTCGATCTCCTGCTGGACCTTCCGCTCCTCGCGCAGGCGCGCCTTCTCCTCCCGCTCCCGCTCCTTCTCCTCGGCAACCTTCGCCAGGTAGTCCGCGGTGAGCTCGAGCTCCTTCCTGCGCAGACGGTGGTAGTCGTTGGAGATCCGGATGTCCATCGACTTGCCCAGACGCGCGATCGTTTCCGCCACCTTGTTCAAGCGCTCGATGGCCGAGTCCAGCTTGTAGGGCTTGAGGCCGCGGACCAAGTTGTCGGCCTCGGCGTTGTAGGCGCGCAGGATGAGCTTCGAGTAGTCCCGGACCATGGCCCGTCCCTTGGCCTCTGAGCCGGAGACGGTTACGCGGGTGTCCGCCTGGACGGCGCCGCCATCCTTCATGGCCATAGCCTTGATCCGGTCCTGGACGGTCGCGAGCTTGCCCTGGTAGGCGACGGCGTCGGTCAGCGGGTGCCGGTACTCGTACACCCCGGCTTCCTGCAGCAGGACGGTCTCCTCGGTGACGACCACCTGCTGGCTCAGCGCGCCCACTCGCTGTTCGAGCTCGGCTGTCTGCTGCGTCAGCCGGTCGCGGTACTGCTCCAGCTCGAACGCCGCCATCTGTCCCAGGCGCCGCATCTCGGACTGCAGACGGTCGTGCTCGCCTCGCAGCTGGGTGAGCTCACCCTGACGCCCGTCCAATTCGCCCTGCAGCTTGGTGGCTTCGGCATGCCACGCGGTCAGCTTCTTCTGCAGCTCACCGTTCTCGGCGGCCAACTCTCGCGCCTTGCCGCGGGCGCCGAACAGGGGGATCTCCTCGTCGACCCAGAGCTGCCACTGCGGCGGCGGAGGGCCCCATGCCGGGTCCGGCTTCCAGCCGGCCGGGGGCGTCCACCCGGCCGGGGGCGGGGGCCAGTTCGGCGGTGGGTTGTATCGCGTCGTCATGGGGGGTCGTGTGTCCTCTCCGGCTGCCGCATACCAGTCAGCCACCGCGCCGGCCCGTGGGGGGGCCGGACGGAAGCGAACTGATCAAGCGTGGAGGTCTTCGATGAACTGGTCAATCGGCCGCAGGTGCTTGGGTGTCAGTCCGACGTGCCGCGGCGGGCAGGCCGTTAGCACCGTCCCCAGCGAGCGCAGTGGCGCGTCGCGGCCGCGCCACTCCACCAGCCAGCGCAGGGCGGGTGTCCCCGCTGCTCGGTACGTTGGGGCGGCGCGGGTGAGCGAGGCGACGTAAGCGCCCCCGCTGGGGAGGATCCGGCTCATCATGAAGTCCCGTCCCGCCGCCGCGTCCGCGGCGCAGCTGTGCGTCAACTGTCTGGTCCTGGTCGGCCGGCACGGTGACACGTGGCGGCACACCGCGATTCTGGACCGCAGCCGGTACGAGGTGTGCGAAAGCCCCTCCCCGGCCGAGCGGCGAAGGTGTGCGAGGTGGAACGCGGGCACGGGCAGCCGGTCGGGGGGTCGGGGGGTCGGGGGGTCGGGGTGAGTCTGCTGTCGGATCGGGGCCTGTTCGCGGAGATCACCGCTGGCGGACTGGCCCTGGACCCGTTCGAGCCGGAGCTCATCCAGCCCAGCTCGGTCGACGTGCGCCTGGACAACCGGTTCCGGGTCTTCAACACCCACCTCTACAAGCGCATCGACCCGTCGGTGCAGCAGGACGACCTGACCAGCGAGGTGGTGGTGCCGGAGGGGCAGCCTTTCGTGCTGCACCCGGGCGAGTTCGTGCTGGGGTCGACGCTCGATGTGGTGTCGCTGAGTGACCGGCTCGCGGGCCGGCTCGAGGGCAAGAGCTCGCCGGGCCGACTGGGGCTGATGACGCACTCGACCGAGGGATGGATCGACCCGGGCTTATCGGGGCACGTGACGCTGGAGCTGTCCAACGTGGCGAACCTGCCGATCGTCCTGCGGCCGGGGATCAAGATCGGGCAGCTGTGCGTGTTCCGGCTGTCGTCGCCAGCGGCGTATCCGTACGGGTCGGCGGTGTACGGGTCGCGGTACCAGGGGCTGCTGATCGAGTGGCCCGCCGCCCGCCGGTTGGACGCCGCAGACCGTCATCGCCGCCGACGAGACCTACTCCGCCACCGGCGTGTTCGCCCTGACGCCCGGCCCGGACGGCGCGCTGCTGCCCGGAGTTGGTCCGCCGCACGCCCGCCATCGCCAGCCAGCCGCGCCGTGACGGGCAGCGGGTGATGGGATGGGTACGATCCGGCGATGACCGATTCGGATGGACACGAGCCAATCCGTGTTCCCGCGCTTTTTCGGTTGGGCTGGTACCGCTGGCTGCCGCTGTCCGCGATGGACTTCGAGCACCTCCTGCACCGCTTCCCCGACCTAAGCCGGCGCGAGGCCGTGCAGGCGCAACGCGTATGGGATGCCCGCCGTGCCGGCGTCGATCTCGACAACAACCTGGCACCCGATGTGCTGGCGGACAGCCTGCCCGCAGCGCCGGCGTGGCCGGCAGCGGCTCGGCCGACCGGCGAATCCGGTGATGAGCAGGCGTATGAGGAAGAGCTGGCCGACCAGCAGCGACGCATCGGCGAGTACGACGAGGTGACCACCAGCCTCGGAATCCACCCGGTACGTACGGCCGAGCACGTGCTGGACCTGATGATCACGCTCGGCCTCATCGAGGTCGAGGCGGCTGACGAGGGCGAGGCACTGCGGCTGGCCGCGAACCCGCCGCTGCCTACCGAGGTCCTGCCGTTGAGCCCGGAGCAGCGAGCGGAGGAGGACAGGCTGCGGTGGCGGTCGCGATACGGGGCGCTGTCGCAGCGGGTGCTGCGGCTGTTCATCCATGATGCGAGCGGCGGCCTCAGCCGGGTCACGCTGCCGACTTAGCTCGATCGGCTCGCCACCGCGATTGGCTCGGACGCGGAGGACGTACGTCATGCGGTCCAGGTTTTGATCGACGAGGGGGATTTCTCCGCCCAGCGGCAGGGTGCCCCGGTCGACGCCGAGCGGCTGGTCCCTCATCAGCGGTTCGACCTCGTCGTCGATCCGAGCCGGTTCTACGCCGACCGGATCTCCGTACAGCTCAACAGGCCAGTCGAACGCCCCGACGCCTGAGCCGCCCGCTTCGCCGGCCGTTGCGAAAGGCCGGTCGCCAGCGCAGCTCGCCACCGTGCTCGATGACATAGTCACCGCGCAAACTTCGGCGCTGGATTTCGCTGCGGACATGGACCTGGCAGCGGGTGCTCCCGCGCGAGTGTTCGCCGGTCCGCACGGATGGCCGCCGCTCGGCGGCCTACGACAGGGTTGGTCGATGCGCCGAGACCCGGCGAGGACGTAGGATGGGCGGCGGCAGAAGCGCCTGCCCGTTCCGAGCATCGGTGGCCCACGTCCACTGCCGCGCCGAGGACAAGGTTCTCCGAATCGCGCAGCTTGGTCTCGTCGGTCTTTTCCAGCGGCGAGGCGGACGTGGGGCGTCTCGCGACAGGGAGTGCCGATGACCAGGAACCGTCGCCGCAAGATGGAGATCAGGGCGCAGCAGGCCAGCACCGGCGTGCCGTACCTGGAAGCGATGCGGCAGACCCTTTCCCCCACCACCGCCGCCACGCCGGCGCCGGTGAGCCCGCAGGTCGAGCTGCGTCCTCCGCTGGCCGCCTGGCGGCGTCCGGTCTACTGCCGCTACTGGGCCGACCGACCTCATCGCCCGGCACGGCGAACTGATCGCGCTGACCATCAGCGACGGTGACGGCTGGTGGGGCCTCGACGACCTGGCGCGTGGCGTGGCGGGCGCGCTGCAGGAGCGGCCGGCTGGTGCGCGGGGAGTGTGGATCGGCATCGGCGGCGGCTACAAGGCGACCAAGCGCGAGCACCTGGCCGGCATCGCCGCGGCGCTCGACGGGGCCGGTGCCCTGCGTCGGCTGACCGTCCGCGTCCTGCCGGACCCGGCGGTCTGCGAACACCCGAGCTGCCGCCGCCGACGGGGTGAGCCGCCGATCGAGAAGACCGGCGCCGGGGACCCGCCAGCCCGGCCGGCGGCCCCGCGAGGGGTGATGACCCTGGGTCCGTCGCTGAGCCTCGCCGAGGTGATGGAGGCTCACCCGACGCTGGGCTACGCCGGCTTCCGGGTGTTCGACAGCCGACTGAGCCGGGAGGAGCGGGACCAGCAGTTGCACTTCAACCGGGAGCATTTGCGTGACGCTGAGCGCCAGGTCCAGGAGGTGCTGGGGTGGCTGCGGGCGAACATCACCCCGATCAAGACCCCCACGACCGGCAGCTACGGGATGAAGCACGTGGTGGAGGACCTGCTGGGCCGTTACGTCAGCAACGGCGAGCTGGTCGCCGCGGCGCTGATGGCCGGGTACCCGTGTAAGGGCCCGTTCGGGCCCAACGCGACGTTCGGGATGCGCAAGAAGGACGTCGACCGGGTGCAGGCGGCCAGGCAGGAGCAGGCCCGGTCAGCGGCCGGCCGGTGATGGAGTGCGCTGGACGTGCATGGTGGCCACGGGCCGGTCGCAGGTGACGCACACCAGCCGGTAGTGGTCCGTCGCGAGCTTGCCGACCCGTACCGCCGCAAGCGTGCTGCGGGACGCAGCTGAGGAGTTCGGGGATCTGCAGCGGCGGCTGGAGTCAGCGCGCTGCCGGTGGTGCCGTTGTCGCGGGAGATGACCCTGCTGCACGGACCGAATCGTGAAAAGGCCGATGCGGTGACCGGCTACGCCTACCCAGACCCGGCCGAGCACAGGCGCAAAGGGCTGAACGGGGACGGGGCACCCGGATAGGGCCGCCCGTAGTTTCCCGCGTAAAAACAACGCTAAGCATCTGAGCGTTGATCTGGGTCTGTCGGACCCGTAGCGTGCCGTCCGTTTGGTGATGGTCGATGCGTGGGTGGTGGGTTCGTGGCGACTCGGGACGTGTTCTCTGAGGATGAGCAGGCGCAGCTTCGGGCGTTCCCGGAGATCGGCCGGGTGGAGCTGATCCGGCACTTCACGTTGACGGATGCTGACGCGGCGTTCTTGCGCCGGTTCCGGACGGGCCGCAACGTGCTGGGGGCGGCGGTGCAGCTGTGTGCGTTGCCGTGGCTGGGGTATGTGCCGGACGATGTCGCGGCGGCACCGGTCGCCGCGGTGGGCCGGTTATCGCAGCGCCTGGGCGTGCCGATGGGTGAGTTGCGGGAGTACGGCAGCCGGAGCCAGACCCGCACTGATCATCTGCGGGAGGTCGCCGCGTACAGCGGGTGGCGGCAGATGGACGCCGTCGGGTGGAAGGATCTCGACGAGTTCCTGTTCGCTCGGGCGATGGAGCATGACAGCCCGAAGCTGCTGTTTAGGCTGGCGTGCGAGTACCTGCTGTCGTCGCGGGTGGCGCGCCCTGGCGTCGTGAACGTCCTGGAGCATGTGGCCACGGCCCGCACCCGGGCGCGGGAGGAGACGTGGACGCGGGTGGCGCACCTGCTCAGCGAGCGGCGCCGCGCGGAGCTCGACTTGTTGCTGGTGCCGGACGCGCTGCTGGGCCGCACGCCGTTGGCCTGGTTAGGCGTGGGGCCGACGTCGTCGAGCCCGGCTGCGGTGAAGGCCGAGTTGGAAAAGCTGGCGTACCTGCGCCGCCTCGACGCGCACACCTTGGACCTGTCGATGCTGCCAGCGGAACGGCGCCGGTTCCTCGCCGGCGTCGGCCGCCGCCTGACCGGGCAGGCCCTTGCTCGCCGGGATCCGGAACGCAAGTACCCGATCCTGTTGACGCTGCTGGCGCAGTCCGCGGTCGACGTCCTGGACGAGACGCTGCTGCTGTTCGACCAGGCCGTGTCCGGGCGCGAGTCAGCGGCGAAGGCGAAGCTGACCGAGGCCTTGGCCGAGCGGGCCCGGGGTGGGGAGAACCGGCAGCAGCTGCTCGACGAGATCCTCGCGATCGTGCTTGATCCGGTCGTCGGTGACGAGCAGGTCGGTGGGCTGATCCGTTCGCGGGTGGGGATGGAGCGGTTGCGGGCGGCGTGGGCGGTCAAGCAGGAACGTCTTCCGCGCGACCACGGGCACCTGGCGATGATGGACGCCTCGATGAACTACCTGCGCCAGTTCACCCCGGCGGTGCTGGCGGCGGTGCAGTTCGCTGGCGGGCCGGGCACCGAGCAGCTGCTGCAGGCGGTGTCCATGCTCGCAGGCCTGTACGCGATGGGCACCCGCAAGGTACCGCCGACTGCACCGGTCGGGTTCGTGCCGACGAAGTGGGCCGGTTACCTCGCCGCCGCGGCCGAGTCCGGTGACGTGACGGCGTACCGGCATTACTGGGAGCTGTGCGTGCTGGTCGGGCTGCGTGACGCGTTGCGCTCCGGGGATGTATTCGTGCCGGGCTCGCGCCGGTACGCCGATCCGGCTTCGTTCCTGCTCACGCCTGAGTTGTGGGCGCCGCAACGGATCGAGTTCTGCACCCTGGTGGGTAAGCCCGCCGAGGCCGTCGACGCACTGGCGGCGGCCGACGACGAGCTGCACACCGCTCTGGCGGATTTAGAGGCGTTGCTCGCGAAGGGCGCGGCCGGGGAGGTCCGGCTCACCCACGACGGTGAGCTGATCATCCCGCCGCTGACCGCGGAGGACGTCCCTGCCGAGGCTGACGCGCTGCGTACGGAACTGGCGACGATGCTGCCCCGCGTACCCCTGGCGTCGGTGCTGGTCGAGGTCGACGCCCGGACCGGGTTCACCGATCACCTGGTGCACGCCGGCGGGAAGGTTAACCGGCCGGCGGAGCTCAAGCGCAATCTGATGTACGTGATCATCGCCGAGGCCACCAACATGGGTCTCGGCGCCATGTCGGAGTCCTGCGGGGTGCCGTACGACGTGCTGGCCTGGACGGCCGAGTGGTACTTCCGCCCGGAGACCTTGGAGGCGGCGAACGCCGCCGTGGTGAACTACCATCACCGGCTCCCGCTGACGCAGGCGTTCGGCTCCGGCACGCTGTCGTCTTCGGACGGGCAGCGGTTCCCGGTCAAGGGCAAGTCCATCACCGCCCGGCACCTGTCGCGGTACTTCGCCCGCGGGCAGGGCATCTCCACCTACACCCACGTGTCGGACCAGCACTCCACCTACGACACGAAGGTCATCGTCGCGACCGCGCCCGAGAGCTACTAACTGCTCGACGGGATTCTCGGCAACGAGACGGACCTGCCGATCGCCGAGCACGCGACCGATACCCACGGCGCGACCCTGGCCAATTTCGCACTGTTCGACCTGGTTGGCAAGCAACTCTCGCCGCGGATCCGCGACCTCGGCAAGATCACTCTGTATCGGACCGGGCCGAAGGTCGACTTCGAGGACCGCTATCCGCGGGTCGGGCCGCTGCTGACCCGCCGGCTCAACACCGACCTGATCACGGGCATGTGGGACGACCTGCTGCGCGTCGCCGCGAGCGTGAAGGGCGGCCACGCCACCGCCGCCCTGGTGGTCGGGAAGTTGTGCTCGTCCAAGCGGCAGCAGAACGCGCTGACCAGCGCGATCAAGGAGTACGGGGCGCTGCGTCGCACCCTGTACGCCGCCCGATACCTCGCCGACGAAACGTACCGGCGGCGCATCGCCCGTCAGCTCAACAAGGGCGAGAACCTGCACGCGCTGCGCCGCATCCTCGCCTACGCCGGCGAAGGCGCGCTCCGGCGCCGGCACCACGAGCAGCAGTCCGAGCAGATGTGGTGCCTGACCCTAGCCACCAACGCGATCGTCTGCTGGTCCACCGAATACCACGGCCTGGCCGTGGGCGCGCTACGCCGCGACGGCCGCGACGTCGACGACGAACTGCTGGCCCACATCTGGCCGACGCACCACGAGAACGTGCACTTCTACGGCACCCACTCCGTCGACATCGACGGCGAACTCGCCCAGCTTGACGCCGACGGCTACCGACCGCTGCGCCCCACAGCGTCCGTCCTGCCGCAATATCTCAGGTAGGACGTTATCGGGCGATGGCGTCGCTCGTCGGACTTGCTTCGGTCGTCGGTGTGGTGGGTGGGATGCGTTGGGGGCCTCGCGCGAGAACGTAGACGAGCAGGATCGTCATGACGGCGACTCCTGCCCACATGGCCTGTTGCCAGCCGTTGACGAAGGACTCCTGGGCCGCCCGAATCAGTGCCTGCGCCTGGGTGCCGGCGCCGTCTGCGGCGGCGATGGCGTTGGCGATGCCTTGGCGGGCGGTGCCGGCCGCATCGTCTGGAACCCCGTCGAGGCGGGAGTCGATGGCGTTGCGGTAGCCAGCGGTCAGGACGGCTCCGAGCAGCGCGACGCCGAGGGCGGTGCCGAATTCCCTGGTGACGTCGTTGAGTGCGGACGCGACACCTTGGCGCTCACGCGGCAGGGCGGAGGTGATGGCCTCGGTTGAGGGGGTCTGCGTCAGGCCCATGCCGAGTCCCATGGCGAGCATGCCGGGCAGGATCGCCATGTAGCCGCCGTCGACGGAGACGAAGGAGGCCATGAGGGCCAGTCCCGCGCCGCCGAGGAGGATTCCTGAGGCCATCGTCGCCCGGGCTCCGACGCGTGCGGCCAATCGGGGGGCGAGGCCGGAGGCGAGCATCATCATCGCTGCCATGGGCATGAGCGCCAGGGTGGAGCGCAGGCCTGACCAGCCGAGCACTGCCTGGAAGTACGGGAAGAGGACGACGAAGATTCCCGCCTGGACGCCGAACAGTGCCAGCAGTGCCAGCGAGCCGCTGGCGAGACGTCGGTCGCGGAAGAGGCGCACGTCGAGCAGTGGAGCCGGCCGCCGCAGTTCCCACACCACGAAACCGATGGCCCCGACGACGCCGACAAGCAGGCTCAGCAGGGTCACGGGTGCGGTCCAGCCCTGAATCGGGCCCTCGTGGAGGACGAAGATGAGCCCGACCACGGCGACCACGGACGCCAGCGAACCGACGACGTCGAATCCGTGCTGCGACTCCTCGCGCGAGTTCGGGACGGATCGCAGTGCCGTGGCGGCGGCCGCGACGACGAGCGCGACCGGCAGAACGAACAGCCACCGCCAGCTCGCCCAGTCGACCAGCACCGCTGACAGGTACATTCCCAGGATGCCGCCGCCGCCGGCGACGGCGGTCCAGACGCCGATCGCCTTGGAGCGTTCCTCGTCGGGGAACGTCGAGGTGATGACGGCCAGGGTGACCGGCATGATCATCGCGGCGCCCACGCCGCTGAGCAGACGCGCTGCGATCATGACCTCGGATGACGTGGCAAGGCCGGCCACCGCACTCGCCACGCCGAAGATAATCAGGCCGGCGAGCAGCACAGGTTTGCGGCCCCACCGGTCACCGAGGGCGCCGAGCGGCAGGAGCAGCGCGGCCAGACTAAGGGTGTAGGTGTTGATCATCCACAGGACGGTGCTCTGCGACGCGTCGAAGGCGACAGCGATCTCCTGCTGGGCGACGTTGAGCCCAGAGACAGAAGCGATGACCGCCATCAGGGCGATACACACCGCGATCAGGATGGCCCGGCGGCGGCGCGGGTCATGGATCGCCGCGTCGGCGGCGCTCATATCTGGGGAGTGCATGCGCGGATTCCTTTCCAAGGGCGCAGGGAGGTACAGCGCCGGGGTGAGCGAGTCAGTCCCGGCGCTGAGGAAGTGGTGGATTAGGGGCGCCGTGTGGCGCGTACGACGACGTCATGCAGAGGGATCGCGTGTCCTGCGGGGCCGGTGACCGTGCGCGAGTGCTCTTCGACGGTGACGATCTCCCACTCGGCGTTGTCCAGGCCCGCGGTGATGTCCGCGAGGGTGACCGATGCCTCGGCGGGATGGTGGTGCTCGTGCCCGGTGGCTCCCGAGGTGTGCAGGTGCCCGACGATGAGCAGGGTGCCGCCGGGCGCCACCCATGCGGAAATGCGCTCGTAGAAGGCCAACTGCGGCATCGCCGGGTGCGCGTAGTGCGTGGTGACCAGGTCGAACCGCATGCCCGGATCCCAGACGGTCAGGTCCGCCTCGACCCACCGCACGGGCTCGGGCAGACCGGTGGTCGTTGCGCGGGCGGCGGCGCGGGCGAGGGCTTCTGGGGCGATGTCGGCTGCGGTGACCTGCCAGCCGTGGGAGGCGAGCCAGATCGCCTCGGCGCCGGCGCCGCATCCGGCGTCCAGCGCCGTGCCCGGCGCCAGGCCGCCGGTCTCGCGGGCGAGATACGGGTTCGGCGGATTGCCGGCCATGGAGCCGGGCCGGTCGCCGTGCGCCTGGTGCCAGTGCTGTTGCCAGTAGTCCTTGTCGAATCCGTGCGTCATCGGACTGCCTCCGCGTTCGAGAGCCGGGCGACCGCCCGGTCGGTGTCCTCGGCGACGAGGTCGGCGTTGATGTGCGCCGCGGCGCGAGCGCCGTCCGCGGCGGCCGCGCCGACCTGGGCGGACATATCGGTGGAGTTGCCCGCGACCCACACCCCAGGCACCGAGGTCCGCCCGGCCGGGTCGGCGGCAATGAAGGAGCCCACCGGGTGCGCGGTCGCCTTGATGCCGATACCCGCGAACACCTCGGCGCGGGCGACCATCCGCGACGCCACCGCCAGCGCTTCGACCTTGACGATCCGATCGTCGTTCAGACGGACGCCGGTCAGGCGGTCCCCGTCGATCTCCAGCCGCGAGACGCCACCGGTGATCACCGGGATGCCGAGCGCGTCGAGCTTCGCCCGGTCCTGGTCGCCGAGATCGTGGTCGTTGCAGAAGAAGTGCACGTCGTCGCTCAGCTGCCGAAACAGCAGCGCCTGGTGCACGGACATCACCCCGGTGGCAAGCACGCCAATCCGGCGGTCGCGGACCTCCCACCCGTGGCAGTACGGGCAGTGCAGCACGTCGCGCCCCCACCGCTCCCGCAATCCCGAGATCTCCGGCAGCTCGTCGACCAACCCGGTGGCGATCAGCAGCCGGCGCGCGTGCACCACGCCACCGTCGCGCATCACCACCGCGAAGCCCAGCGACGTACACGACACGTCGCTCACCTCGGCCGAGAGGATCTCGCCGCCGTAGCCGGTGACCTCATCGCGGCCACGCGCCAGCAGCTCCAGCGGGCCCACCCCGTCGAGCGCCAGCAGGCCGTGCACGCCTTCTGGGGCGCGTTCCTCGGAGCGCCGGCGTCCACGACCGTCACCTGGCGACGCGAGCGCGCTAGCATCAGCGCCGCGCTCAATCCCGCCGCGCCGCCACCGACGACGACCACGTCCCTCATGATCTCTGCCTGCTCGGCCATGTCGACCCTCCCGTTCACCGTCTTCGCGGCTCGCCAAGAATCGTGACCGCCACGAAGCAGATGGGCAAAGATCTTTGCCGAATGGCAAAATGGGGGCATGGATCAGGAACTTGACCGCATGCTCGACGCCGTCGGGCCGAGGCTGAAGCAGCTCCGACTTCGACGCAACATCACGCTCACCGACCTCGCGGAGGAAACCGGGATCTCCGTCAGCACGCTGTCCCGGCTCGAAGCGGGCCTGCGGCGCCCGACGCTCGAGCAGCTCCTCCCACTCGCTCGCGCCCACAGCGTCACCATCGACGAGCTCGTCGATGCGCCTCTGACCGGAGATCCCCGCATCAACCTGCGCCCGGTCGCCGCCAGCGACGGATCGACCATCCTGCCCCTGACCCGTCGGCCCGGAGGCATCCAGGCCTACAAGTTCGTCCTCCCAGCCGGAGCCGACGACCGGGAACCCGACCTGCGCACCCACGAGGGCTACGACTGGGTCTACGTCCTCAACGGCACGCTGCGCCTAGTCCTCGGCGAGCACAATCTCATCCTTGAAGCCGGGGAAGCTGCGGAATTCGACACCCGCACCCCGCACTGGTTCGGGGCCACCAGCTCCGGTCCCGTCGAGTTCCTCAGCCTCGTCGGCAGGCAAGGCGAACGCGTGCACGTCCGCGCCGCACCAAGACCAAACCCGTCCGAGTGAGGGGCACTGCTGCGGAGCAAGGCGTTGTCACCCAGGCTGGTGCCCCGACAGCGCGACATCCTTGATCGGGCCACGCCAGCACTTTGCGTTCATCGCAATACCTTGTTCCTGTCGCAGTCGTGCGGCCGGAAGCCGACTGTTCTACATCCAAGGAAGTGGAACGGCTATCCGGCAGCCTGGTCGCGGGACCGAAACCGGCCTCCGCGCGTTCCGCAACTCGTTCCACAACATGTGTTCCAAAACGGTAGTACGGTTCTGAATTCCGGTACGGTATCCGGGTGACTGACGGACCAGCGCACCCGCCAGCAGGGCTCGACCTCGGCTACGCACGGGTCTCGACGACCAAACAGAGCCTCGAACGCCAACTCGACGCCCTGGGCGCGGCTGGCATCAGCGATGAGCGGATCTTCACCGACAAGAAGAGTGGCGCCACCGTCGACCGTGACGGCCTGACCGCGCTGCTGAAATACGCCCGTCCCGGGGACACGATCATCGTGCACACCCTCGACCGGCTCGGCCGCAACCTGCGCGAGGTCCTCAACCTCGTGCACGAGCTCGCCGAACGCCGCGTCGGCGTGCGGTCGCTGGCGGACCCGCTGCCGATCAACACCGCCGACGAAGGCATGGGCCGCATCGCGTTCCTCCTACTGGCACTGTTCGCCGAGATGGAACGCACCTTCACCGCCGAACGCGCCGCCAACGCCCGCGCCGTCGCCGAGGCCAATGGCCGGCACGTCGGCCGCCCCGTGGCCCACCCCGCCGACAAGATCGAGTACGCCCGACTGCTCAAGGCCCAAGGCGCCAGCCTCGGTAAGATCGCCACCAAGACCGGCATCCCCAAGACCTCGCTGCACCGCTACCTCGCCGACACCGACGCTGCGGCCGGCCCGCGATGAGCAGCCCGGTCGAGCTCATCGAGCAGCTTCAGCAGCCCGCTGACACCACGATGACCTGCACCGGACACCCGTTCCGGCGCTTCGGCCTCAAACGCCCACGGCGGATCTGCGAACAGACCTTCGCCGTCCCAGCCGCCGCCAACCCGGTCATCTGTCCCTGGTACGTCACCACCCGGCAGCCTGGCCCCGCCGCTTAGCGTTGTTTTTGCGCTGAAAACTACGGGCAGCCCGGATACCGGCCGGCGGCATCGCTCGCTTCGTGGAGTCCAGGCTGGTGCCGGTATCGGCTACCACCGCCGGTGCGTGAGCGGATGAACTGCGGGCGTTCCGGGCTCGTACGCATCCGGCGTCCCTTCAGGGTCAGGAGTCCCACCACTGCGCGATTCGGGCCCCAAGAGGCGCCACGGCGTCGAATCGGGGCCGGTGGCGGAGCTGCAGCAACCTGTCGTGTCTGATCGGGAGGTCAGGGAGGTCGTTCTCGCGGATCCGTACGACGTGGTGGCCGGAGGCGAGGAGATCCAGGGTCTTCATCTCGTCGAGGGTGGTCTTGTCCGCGTGCCAGTACTGGCCGTCGTACTCCACGACGAGATGGCGCCCGCCGGCGGAGACGAGGGCATCCACACGCCATGCTGGCCCGTTGACGGTGCGCGGCACCGATGCACCCTGCCGGGTCTGCGTCCAGTGTGCCCGCAGAGCCTCCACCAGCATGGTCTCCGGGATGGAGGTGCCGGCGGTGGAGCAATGCGGACAGCCGGTTCCCGCCGAGCGGGTTCCGACGGACGCCTCCCACTCGTGACTGGCGTCTGCAGGGCACACCCAGCGCACGACGTGCGACGAGTACGGCTTCACGTGAAAGGGGGTCAGCGCGTTGGCCCGATGCCACTGTCGGGCCAGGTCCGGGTCACGTTCCCCCAGGCTGTCCAGTATCGACTCGCAGACCGGGCAGCGGTGACGCGGCTCCGTCAGCCGTTGCTGAGGCGACGCCTGCCACTCGCAACCGCAGCAGGCGGAGAGCCACCAGATTTTCCGGACGGAGAACTCTCCGATGTCGTCGGCGGTCCGCCTGTTGCGCGTGGGGTGCCACTGCGCGGCAAGCTCGGGATGCGCCTCCGCCACGGTCGGAGCCCTGACTACGCTGCAGTGCGGACACCCCGAGGTGTAGTACCGAAACGGCGAGACGCGCGGACGGTGACCGTTCGGGCAGTGCAGCTTGCGCATTGCGTGGTCGCCGAGGAGGAGATCACCAATCGGCTCGTCGTCGCACCAGGCGGCCACGAGTTCGGGCAGGGAATCGATCCGGACGGTGACGAGAGCTGCCGTCTCGGCCTCGTCCTCGGCGCGACATTCATCGCACGCGCGGGTCGAGATCGTCCCATCCGTGCAGGCGACCGCACCCACCTTCGCCTGGAACGCATGGCCTGCTGAACAGAACCACCATGCAAGCAGGTGCGACTTGGCCGTCACCGTCAAGGGCGTTGCCGGTAGATTCGCCTCGATGTCCCAGAACATGCCCACCTCGGGGTGGGTATCGGCCAGCGGACGACGCTGACGACGGTCGGCATCGGTTCTCACCACCGCGACAGTCTGCACCATGCCCGGTTGCCGCGCGGGGACGGCATTGAGCTGCCGAGCATCGCCGGGATGCGGGTACAAGACCGGCTCATCGCCCGGCACGATGGCCTTCCGCGACGACCAACGCATCAAGGCCGCGCGGACCCCGCAGATCCTTCCCGTCCATCAGCCGCAACAGGTCAGCGAACTCCAGAGTCTTTTCCACCGCGGGCTTTGTACCACCCCGCTCCGACAACCGACAGCGGATTTCCCCACCCCCGGCGGCGGGGCCACGCGGAAATCCGTTGCCCGGCGGCCCACGGGTTGACCATGCTGACGCGCATGGATCAGTGGCTGACCTGGACCGGTATCGAGTGGCGGGCACCGGCGGCTACCGGTCGCGGAAGCTGACCCGGATCGTCGACACGCTGCACTTCGCGCCGTCCCACGCGAGCCGCCTGGTGCAGGCGGTGGACTTGGTGACATTCCTGTTTCAGCGGCTGGAGATCCCCGGCACCGACCCGCGTGCCGCCGCAGTGAACGATCAGCTATGGGCACTCGTCGAGCCTCGGCGCTATCACTCGCACCGCTGGAATCCGATGGCCCACCCGCACTGATCCGGATGCACGAGAGGCCCGCATCAGCGGGCCTCAAGGCGGGCGCGGGAGCCCGGAAGGGCGTCCTGCGGTCTTTAGGCTAGCAGGACTTTGTGCGTCGCGGGCAAAGTCCTGCAGGGGAGGCCGCCACTCGAGGGGACATCAGCGGCCCGAGTGGACAGGGTCGCCTGCGTTACGAAGAGCCGCCCCGCCGCCCACGTACCGAGATGTTGCGCGACGACCCGGCCGCAGCTCGACGGGACAGCCATCCCTAGCAGTACGTCCTGCGCGGCGGCGAGCACCGGCGAGCGTGGACGGGCAGTGCCGGTATCGGCCTCGGGCACGGGCGGGGCCGGGTGGGCAGAGCGGCAGTTGCGAGCGGCCGGACGAGCTGTTCGCCATGTAAGCGAGAACGTTGTGTCATGCCGGCGACAATGGGAGATGCGGTCCCGCGTCGTCGTGCTCGACGAACTTAATGGCAGCGGGTCCGGGGCCGCGCAAGCCTCGCCTGTGGCCGTCCTGCAAGTAGGGGCAGCCATACTGCTGGCATGCGTGACGGCCTGCATGGACCGAACGTCATCATCGCTGGGGAGCAGGTTCTGCTTCTCGTGGCGGTCAGCGGTGGTGAGGCCGTGCACCTCGCGCGCCGGCGCCGGCCGTCGGAGCCGGGCCGCGACGCTGTACCCGAGCACTACCTCACGGGCGGGGATCGCGAGCGGGAGGCAGTCCAGCGGCGGTATGACGTTGAGGCGCTGCGGGAGCCGGTCTGGGAGCACACGACGATGTGCGGCCGGGAGTGGGCGCTGATGGTCGGGGGTGAAGGGGGCACGCTGAGCAGGTACCGGGAGCCGGCGTTCGCGCCGACCTGCCGGCGGTGTCTGACGGCGATGGACCGCCTGTTCCCCGCGCCTGCGGTCGACCGCAGGGTCCCGGTCGTTGCCGAGGTGGTCTGCGGCGTGGTGCGTGAGCACGGGTACGCGGAGGTCCGGGAGGTGGCCGGTGACCAGCTTGCCGTCCTCCGGAAGGAGATTCGGTCACTGATCAAGGCAGCAGACGGGCCACCCCGCCCAGACACTCGTTCACGGCGATCTCCTGCTGGTGGTATGTGATCCGCTGCGGGACCCGGAGGCAGAGATGCGCGCGGCGGCCGAAGCGGTAGGAGCAGTGGTGTTCGGGGATCAGCCGCTTCCGGCCACGCGACCCGAGCGGCCTTGGATTGTCACGTGGACCGCGTGGACCTGGGCTAGATGCCGGATCGGCCCTTCCGCGTGCTCGCCACTCGCGGCTGCTTGAGCTGGATCTGCAGCGCGGCTCCTGGACGCGGTCAGATGGGCGGGGTTGCGGTGCTCGCCGCTGTCGGTCCGGCCCTCCCCTACGGCCCACATGCCGACCGCGGCGAGGACGCACGCGGTGGTGAGTGCGGAGGTGGTAGCCGTGCGGACTAGGCGGCCAAAGCCGTGTTTCCGCAGCTCAACCCCAAGATTCGTGTACTAGCGGACCAGTGCATTCAGTGGAGCCCAGGGAGTCGGATGACCTCTAGAAGCTGGCGTGTGACGGCTTCGCTGCCGTCGTCGATCGCGGCCAATGCCCCCGCTTGGATCAGGTGGGACAGGTTGCCGATCATCCCGTGCGTTCGTTCGTGTAGGTACCGGTCTAGGCGGATAAGGGTGCCATCCTCGTGGCGGTGCAGCCGCAGTCCGGCCTCCAGGTTGGCCACCAGGCCCTCCCACTCGGGCCCATAGGGAATCGCCCCCGCTTTGACGAGCGTTATCTGGCGAGCGGTTTGCGTGGCGTGCCCCCTGGTGAACAGCCCGGATTGTTCGAGGTTGATCCCTGCGTAGACGAACATCGCCGGCAGGCGCTCGGTCAAGTATTTGAGCTGATCGGAAGGGTACTCACCGGCGGCGGTAGGCAGGTCCAGGTTGTGGATCTCGTCAACCAGCACCAGGTCACATCGGGCTTCAGTGAGCGCTTGGCCGACCCCGTCGACGAAGTTGGTGAAGCCGGCCCGCGGGTTGATCGGTGACCGGCCGAGAAACCGGGCGACCTCCGCAACAAGGTTGCGGAGAGAGCATTGCGGCGGGGTGGTCACGTAGACCACGGAGATGCGGTCTTGGCTGGGATAGCGCTGGCGAATCCACAGCTCGTAGGCGCGCCCGAGCTGCGTGAGGCCGGTGCTCTTGCCCGTGAACGGGGGTCCCGACACGACCAGGCCACGGCGGGCGATGGAGTCGTGATGGTTGAGCTGGGTCAGCCCAACCTGCTCTTCGATCTCCTGAATAGTGGGGGTCGCCAAGACGACCCTTCCGCAGTGGTAGTCGAACCGGGCCTTGTTGTAGGCCGGGCGTGCGGCCTCGGACAGCGCGGCCCACTCGGCCTCGGGGAGCAACTCGAAGTGGGGCGGGACTGCCTCCACAAAACGGCGCCAGCCGCGCAAGGTTGTGATCGGGTCGGGCCGCTCATTCGGCAGGCCGTCGCCGTGCGCCTCGGCGTTTACTGCCATTGCGTGGCCTCCTCGTTTGCATCGAAGACGGCGAGTGGAAGGCCTTGCCAGCTGCATCTCGTCTGGTTCCGGCTTGGCCGGTCGCCACGAATCGGTGCCGTCGGTAGTCGCGGTTGGGCGGGCAGAGGCGGATGCCGCGGCGCAGATAGGTGCCACCACCCGCCCCGCGGCCGCTGGTGGCTCCGCCATCGCACCGCCCTCTCAGATTGATCGACGATGATGGTAGCGGTCGCATGGCCGAAGGCGGAAGACATTCAGCGGGCCACGCCGGGGTCCGACATGACTTCAACCGAACATCGATCGGCCGTACGACGACCGGAAGGAGATTCAGCCAGCTGCCGGTGGCGGTTAGCTTCGAGCCTCCATCTCCCGAACGAGGCCAGATCGGATGTGCAGCGGCGGTTGTTCGTGGAGACGAACCTGCCACAGCCGGGCACGCGGCCGTGGCAGACGGCGATCGGCGACAACGTCGACTACACCCACGTCTGCCTCAAAACGCACGTCCGGATGCGGCTTCGCCGTTTCCCCGGGGAGCCCGAGGAGTTCGGATACCCGAACCCGCACCGAGTGCGTTAGTACGCGCGTTCTAAAATCTGTTGTATTGTCCATGGATGACAACCTCCGATGGGGCCGAGGCCGAGCCGCCCCACGTCAGCGCCAAGCAGCAGCGCGTCCTGACGGTGATTCACGATTGGATCCAGCAGCACGGCTACCCACCCACGGTGCGCGAGATCGGCGCAGCGGTCGGGCTTGGCTCTCCCTCGTCCGTGGCGTACCACTTGAACATTCTGGAACGGCGCGGCCTCCTGCGTCGTGAGGCAAACGCGTCCAGGGCGGTCGACATCCGCAGGGCGCGGGTTGGTACGGCATCGAACGGAGCAGACGAGCCAAGTGTCAAAGTTCCGGTGCTTGGCACTATCGCTGCCGGTGCCCCGATCCTCGCCGAGGAACACGTGGAGGACGAGCTGACGCTGCCTCGCGCCCTAGTAGGGCACGGCACGTTGTTCGCTCTGATAGTTAAGGGCGATTCCATGATCGAGGCGGCGATCTGCGAGGGAGATGTCGTCGTCGTGCGCCAGCAGGCGGTCGCCGAGAACGGCGACATCGTCGCCGCGATGATCGAGGGCGAGGCGACGGTCAAGGCCTACCGGAGCCGCGACGGTCGCGTCGAGCTCGTCCCGCGAAATCCGCTCTACGAGGTGATCTCCGCCGAACATGCGGTCATCTTGGGCAAGGTCGTCTGTGTGCTTCGGCGGGTCTAGCGTCAAGCCGACGTCTCCTCGCGGCGTCGGTGGCGTCCTTGGTCTGCTGCGATGCCAACTAGTTGGTCCGGCTGTCTGTGCAGGCCGTTTGGGCTAGGTCGCCCAATGGCACGCCGACGGCATGCGCGATGCCGTGCAGGACGCCGATCGTGCAGTTGATGCGGCCCCCTTCGACCTCAACCAGCATCCGCCGCGAGACGCCGCTGCGCTCGGCGAGGCCGTCGAGGGTGAGATTGGCCGCGCGTCTGGCCTTCGCGACCGCATGGCCGAGCGCCGCAAGGTCCACGGGCGGCGGCGGCTCGATCACAAGAATTCAGGAAAGTCGCCGCCAGAACTCTTGTCAGTGCAGGATAATGCCCTAAATTGGTGAGCATGCGGCCGTCGCCCGTCGCCTCACTGCAGCTCCTTCCGGCGACCAAGCCCGGATCGCAGGGTCGGGGTGGTCGCGAACGAGTTAGGCCACTGGCGCCCCTGCCTGCAGGACGGCAACGCGATGATCGACCGTGAGCGGGCCTACCGAGTCTTCGACGACCGCCATCCGTCGGCCCCGTGGGTCAGCGTGCACACCATCGCTGGCAAGGTGGCGAGCCTCCGTCGCGCGGTTTGGCGGGCACTCGTCGACGGCGCCGACGAGGCAATGCACGTAGCACTGTCACCGACCCAGCTCGCAGCGGCGATCGCAACAGCATCTGGACGACGTCCGGCGAACAGGGCCAACATTCAGGCCGCGTTGAGATGGCTACAGGAGGCTGGACTGCTGAAGATCGTCGACCACGGCAACGGCCAGCGCTGCAACACCTACCAACTCTGCATCCCAAAGCCAAGGGGATCGACCCGACCGCAGCGACCCGCGCAAGATCACCGGCTCCAAGCCTTCGACATCCGCGCCAAAGCATGGAGCCCGCAAAAACGCCGCACCTGGCGGGCAGTGTGGCAGGCGATCCTCGCGGCGGCCGACTCAGAGGGCCAACTCGTCGGCGACGTAGCAGAGCTCGCTGACGCGGCAAGCGACAGGCTCGGCATCGACATCGCCGACGAGACAGTTGCAAAGATCCTGCGCTGGAGTGTCGCCACCCAGCTTACTGATCAAGCCCGTGGTGGACGCATTCCCCTATATCGAATTAGGACGCAACCTACAGTGAACTCCGGCTGTTGAATTTCGTCTCAAACACGCAGATGGACAGGAGGGGGACGTCGATGATGCGGGACGAGGTTGCGCAGCAGGCAGGCGAGCCCATCGACTGGAGTGCCGCCCAGGTGGACACCACGGACCGGCGGATACGGATGGCCTACACGCTGAGCTTCGACTCCGACGACAAGCTGGTCCAGTGGCTGGAGGCCGAAGCGGGCCGGCGGGGAATGAACCCGATCGAGCTGATGCGAGACCTCCTGGGCGAGGCGTACCGGCGCGCCGCCTGACGGCATGCCGCCCAGCGCGGTGACTGCCTATAGTCCGCCGGAGCAGCCGCCCGGCCAGGTCGAGGCGCTCGGGAGGTCCACCCACCTGGCTCGTGCCGGTTCTCAGGCGAAGCGGCCGCTTCTCAGGTGTCCTGGCCGTGAGTCTGTCAGCTTCTCAGTGGACGGCCTGGGTGGCGTGGGCGATCGCCCGGCGAAGCGCGGACAGCGACACGGGCCGATCATCCTCTAGTTCGGTCAGGCCGAGTTCGATCCACTCGCGGATGAGGGTGGATGCCTTGACGCCGGCGTTGTCCGCTGCGGCGCGTACCCGCTGATCCAGGTCAACGGGCAGGCGTACCCCGCGCATCACCATCGGCTCGGTGTCCGCCTCCGGCGGCAGGTCTACCTGGGCGGTCTCGTCGTACTCCACCTCACTGCGGGCGAACGCCTCAGCCGCCCGGACCACGTCCTCGCTCATCACCCGCTAGCCTCCTGCGCTTCGTAGCGTTTCAACTCAGCCGGGGTCATCTCCCGGGCCCCGATGATCTGCTGGTCGAAGTCGCAGACTGTACGACGGCAACGACCAAGGACCGCCCGGCCTGGGTGCGTCCCATCACCTCGGTGAACCGACACGCCGCCGCTGTTGGCCGCGAGCGGCGTACCCCGCCGCGACGGCAGCACCTGCGCGACCTCGTACGGCTCGACACCCACCAGGGTAGTTCCACGGCTCGAACACGGACCCTTCCATGTCGCCCACCGGTATGTCCCAGGACCATTCGCTGTACACGTAGCTGTCCGCACGGCAACGACACCCACCACCCCGATCGATCAAGGTCGTGGTTCCGAAGCGATCCCCCAGCTCACCGCCGCCGGGAGGGGCCGTGATCAACGAGACCTAAGAGCTCGCATCATGCCGCCGGTCGATCTGATCGAAGAGCAGTTGCTGCGATGCTGGGCCGAGTGCGCACAGCTGAGTTGGACTTCTACGCGACGAACCCCTCGAACCAGCTGAGCTCGTCCTCGATTGCGGAGGCCAGGCCGGCTCGCCCAAGGTCGCTGTCCGGGTCGGCGAGCACGGTGCGGATGCTGTTTGCAACGAAATGCGTGGAGCCTACTAGGGCCATTCTTAGATGCTCGCGCCCGTTGTTAATCGCTCCGACGTCTGTGAAGCAGGGATCGCCGTCCCGGCCGGTCAGGTGCGTCAGGGCATTGCGGGTCTTTCTGAAGTCCTCCCAGGTGCCCGAAAGCTCGCGCCACATCGGCGCCGGAATGTAGGTGCGAACCAGCGCCATGAGCTGGTTCAGGCTTGACGCGAGGTTCGGGTTCGCCTGCGGCGCCAACCCCTCGGCGATGCCGGCGCATCTCCAGAGAACCGAGGTAGTGACGACCTCCGGCCACGGCTCATCCCGCTCGCCAAGGTCGATGAGGTGGTGTACGAGCCCTTCGTATGCCAGGCGCACGTTGAGGTCGGGCGGGTCTTCCGCGAACACGACCGGCAGCTCTCGGTCGTACTTGCCGTAGACGGCACCGAGCGTCCAGGCTACAACTGCCGGTTGCCCCTCCGGTCCGTCGGGCAGAGATCCATCCTCCGGCGCCTTGCGCAGCTCCTCGCGAGCGCGACGTCGAAGCACGCGGGAGAACTCTGCGGCGTCCCCACGCAGGACGCTGAGCAGCCATGTAGCGAGGTCCGCATGGTGAGATGGCAGGCCTTCGTAGATCTCCTCCGCGTTGTCGAGGGTAAGCCGGTACTGCCAGAGGCGTCGGTACGACTGTGCCATTTCGGCAAGCCAGGATGCGTCGCGGTCGATGAGGTTGAGGCGTGGCTCCAGCTCCGCGGCCCTGTCACATTCGGCGAGCATCGCGTACAGCTCGACATAGACGGGAGGCGCGAGAGCACAGGTCAGCTCCACAGCAGCTGCTCCAGCCGTTGGGCCAGCGGCAGGGGCGTCACCGGCCTCGGCTGTGCCATCGCCACGGAGCTGAGCACGTTCTCGGGCACTGGGAACTGCTGCAGCAGCGCGGGGGTGAGACGTGGGATCAGCCCTTGGACGAGGGACGCGCGTAGCTCCTGCGCGGACTCCGAGCTGAGGTACGAGGCGAGCGCCGGAGCCAAGGCCGGTCTGTTGGGTCGAATGACGAGGACACCCTGGCCGGCGAGGCACTCCTCTTCGCTGACGGAAACGCGCCCGCGAAGGCCCACTTCGACGACGACGATGTCACCTGGATGTATCCGAGGAGCAGCGTCGACAGTGGCCCACATGCGCACATTGCGGCCATCGACAGAGAGTCCTTGGCGGACGGGGAGGGTGTCGGGCCGAGGCGTCGAGAAGTATGAACTTGGTCGGCGCCCGGACGCGACCTGAGCAAGGTCACCAAGTCGTATCCCCTCTTCTAACAGGGAGGGGTTTCGGAGGGATAGTTGGGCATGCCAATCGCCTGTCGCGGCTAGGGTGGCCACCCGCCACCAACTCGAGGCGACATTGGCATTCTCCTCGATGGCAGGAACGTCGTCGGACACGGACCGCAATGCAGGAAGAGCCCCGGCCAAGTCGGCTGGTAGCGGCACAGGAGTCGCCAGTAGGGTTGCCGGCGTCAGGCGCTTCAGGGCTCGTCCGGTTGTCGCCCCCTCGCGTACCTGAACGCCGGTGGCCGACGACAGGCATGCCCATAGCCAAGTTCCGGTCCACGGCTGCAAGGGGCGAAGGGCGATAAAGGCGTCGCTGAAGGCGAGACCCTCGTGGTCTCTCTTGAGCAGCAGCGCAGGGGCTCGGCCGGTGACCGGTACGAGTAGATCTCCTACCTTTAATGCGTCGGCAGCTTCGCCAAGAAGCCGAACGGAACCGGTGTAGTCACGCCGTGTTTGTCGGACGGCGCCGCTGAGCGGGTTGATCCCTCCAGGGGTAACTACCGGCTGGCTCGGCTGCGCAGGAACCGCGCCGCCGACGACGGATACCAAATCTCCGAGTGCCGCAAGCGGACCCAAGCCGCGCCAAACTTCCTCTGCGGATGGGCGCAGCAGGGCTCCCGGATCCCAGGATCCATCAGCTGGCAGGCGCAGTATGGCGGACGTCATCATGCCGGCTCCGCGTCGTGGTACTGATCGCCGAGGTGAGCCAGGAGAGCGCGGAAGACCGCCCCGTCAGGAGCAAGTTGCTCCCTCCAGTCCTGCTCCAGCTGGGCAACGAAGGTATCTCCCGGCTCTTCCGCCGCTAAGACAACGAGCGTGCTGGGCACTTTCGTCCCGAGAAGCGAGCCGCTAGGTAGCCCGATGAGCGCGGCGACGTGTGCGCGCGTCGCGAGGTGCTGTCGGTACCGCAACGAGGCGCCGCTGCGGAAGGTCCAACCGCGCGTGAGCTGCAGGACGGCTCGGCCCCGCGGTTGGAGGGCGCGCAGGCAGACGTCGATGCTGCTCAGCTCGCCGTCGGTGGTGGTGGCGCCGTTGCTGAGTTCGAACGGCTTCTGAAGGCGCAGGCCCACGGGCGGCTGACTGAGGACGCGGTCGCACATTGGCAGCGCTGCGGCGAATGAGTCGCTCTGCTCAACGGCCATAGGCACGGGCGACAGTCGCGCCATCGCCCGGGCTGTGGTGAGGACGCCGGGGTTGATGTCCCGGCCAAGTAGGTGTGCCTGGCGGCCGACGTCGCGTAGCAAATCGGCGACGTGCCACAGCAGAGATCCGCTGCCGCAAAACGGGTCCAGATAGGCGCTCCCCTCGCTGCCAGCGATTCGGGCCATAGCCGAAGCGACGGACTGTGCAGTGAGCAGCTCGGATCCACCTGCTTGTTGACCGAGAACACGAACCGTGAGGTGTTGCAGCACTGCCCACAGAACGTCTGGGTCAACGGAGACGTTGTCTCGCCCGAGCGTCAGGCGGCCCTCCTCGGAGAGCGACAGCAGGAAGTCGTCGAGAGACTCCTTCGCCCGGAGCTGGCGCTGCCCTCGCTCCCGGTCCGCCCAGGCCCAGAAAGCAGACGAAAGTAGGCGCTCGGCCACGTCTCGGTCGTTGAGCCGGCCCACGGCATGGTGCTCAACGGGCTCAGGACCGTCGGTCGGCGTAAGCCTCCTCAGGCCTGAATCGGCCGCGAACCAGGAGGTGCCGGTAAAGACGTAATGCCGACGGGTGGCAAGCTCCGATCGCGCCTGCGCAAGGATCTCAAGCGCATCGTCGGCGAGGCCCACGTCGAACGGCCTCTTCGCCTCTACAACAGCATCGGCCTTCAGTCGGCCAGATTCGTCCACGGCGTACCCGACGACGTCAAAGCGGCCGGCATCAGTCGTCACCAGCGGGTAGCCAGCCGTTCGAAGCGCCTCCTCGGCGGCCCGTGTCAGCGACTGATCGGGGCGAGGCTTGGTCACGTCATGACTCCTCAACTGCATGAGCAAAGCCGAATAGGATGACGTACTTTTCGTCCCGAGTCAAGTCCCTCGGTGAAGACCTAGAAGGCGGTCGCTGGTTGCGCCCCGGCGAGTGGTGCAAAGGCTGACCGATCTCGGCGTGCCGTCGGGATAGAGGCAGGTTGTTGCCATACGGATCAACGTGCCCGACCATGTAAAGCCTGCCGTGCACGGGGTCCATCCGATGTTCAACGATTGATCTCGGAGGCCTGGCGGCCACGCCGTGGGCGTCCCTCATCAGACTAGCTACGTGCCAGGCTCGTGATCTTCCGCTCAATTCTGTTCCAGTAGAGTCCCCGATACTGCAAAAGTTGAAGGATGATCCTCTCGACGTACCACAATGACAAGGTCCGCGCCTCTTCGATCTCATCATCCGACAAGTCCTCATAACCGCTACGCGGATGAACGACCGAGTTTCGGGCCCTAGTGACCGCAGACGGTCCTGTCAGAGGCCGTCCACGATGGGCGACAAACGATGAGGGTACTTTGATGTCGATGCCCAAAACCGACAGAGTTACCTTCAACTGGTCCGAAAATTCTAGTTTCTGCTGACTCTTTTCGGACAGGTGCAGTTTGCTTTGAAGGCAATAGTTCGACAAGACCTCAAGGCTCGCCTGAGCGAGAACAATACACTGGTTCTTGCTCGGAGCTTCGAGGCTTGCCGTATACCATTCTACCGCTCGCGTTATCATTTTCTTGAAGTCGGATTTTTCATCCTCGCTACTGTTCATCCAATATGCAAACATGGAGGATAGCTGGCTGTTCAGTTCTTGCGCTGCGCTAGTACGCGCTCCCTCGGTCTCATCACCGGCTAGCGGAAGCCAACTCCGAGCCCTTCGTTGGCCGCCCGACCGAGGGAGGTCCGGACTGGACGGCAGAGATTTCCATGAAGTCTGGCCCTTAGGGCCAAAGCCATATACGCAGATGGGCTGCCCTGGGCCGCCGAATGCGAATCTCAAGAAGACTTCTAAACGGCCGAGTGCGCTTAAGGCCTGCTTCCGGTTGAAAAGCGATCCTTTGGCCCGCTCCATGCGTATGGCATGAGTGATGAACGTGCCACCAATCGTCGACGCGTCTCCCAGCGCATTAAGGATGTCCAACGCGTCGTCGAACTCATCCTCATCCTCATCTTCATCTTCATTCCAGAATCCACGATCCCTGATGGCCCAGCAGTGGAGGTAGTCGACAGTCACTCTCCAGCCGTCCGACAGGAGCTCCAGCCGTCCGCGGTTGAAAAACCTCCCTCGCCCATTCGGCCGGGCGGCACCGATCTTCATGCCGAGGTACGGAGGTACGTTGAGGAGGTGGGCAATCACCTTCTTAATCCCTCTATCCTCGCTTGCCAATTCAAGTTCGAACGAAGTGACTCTGTACTGAAATTCCAGCCTTTCCTCTTCGGGGAAGAGCGACGGCTGGAAGAGGGATACGTCAGCTCTTCGCTCGATTTTGGCGTTGATCTTTGCGGTGGACAGATTCGCCTCTGTGACGCTGAGGGTCGTCGATCGGAAGTCGTCGCCGAGGTGTATTTGTCCGATCGGAACGTCCGCTTCGAAACTGCCTACAAGGCCCCGGCCATCCCAGTAAAGTTTCAACTTTCCACAGCCAACAACCTCAGTAGGATCTCCCTCAATGTGGAGGACTACGGGCCCCTGGGAGAGTTCAATGGCCTCTCCAATCTTTGTCATGACGACTGCAGGTGTTACCAAGTCCCGCGTTTCCTCAAAGTCAAAGATCTCGTCCACGTCCACCCTATTGCCATTCTTGGCGCCACTTGCGCCGTTCGCTTTAACGCATCACTTTATGGCCTGGAGCGCGAAGGTCATGGAACGTTACAGTCAACCCACGCCGAGGACCTTCTTCACATATCGTCATCCTCTCATCGGCATTATGCGGCTGGCTCGAGAGCATTGGCCAGGGCAACATGCTGTCGCATGTCGACGTACGGGTCAACGTGCACAGCCAGGTACAGCTGCTGAACGTGCACAGCGTTGTGCAGATGGACGATGAAACGAGCACGGCGGCGTGGCACTGTGTGTGGGGGCCGCTCGCGTACCGCAGTTCATCTGGAGACTGGCAGATCCGCCTGAGAGAGCAAAGACGACGAGTAGCCTGCCTCGGCCCCGTCGCCTGACGGCAGTGGGCACGCGGCGCTGACGTGGATCGGTACGGTGCCTGGCATGGTCCGCACCCGCCACCTACTCGCAGCCACCGCCCTGCTGCTGCTGGCTCTGCCTGGCTGCGCCAGCGACCCGCAGCCGACGAAGCCCGAGAACGTCGCCCAGCCGCAGTACGCGCCCCCGCTCGGCAGCGCCGCACCCGCACCGGGCATCTGGGATTGGATCACGCCAAGCATGATCATCGCCTTGGCTGCGTTGGCGTTCACCATCGGGTCCTTCTGGTGGATGAACGTTCGCCGAGGTCGGCTGAGCACCCATCCGCCGCACACGTTCGCCGCCGCTGTCGCGCCCGACAAGGTGCTGGTCAACTTGCCGTTGGTGTTCCACAACGACGGGGCCGCACCGATCGTCGTCCAGAACCTCCGGCTACGCCTAGAGCGCCCCGCCGGGCAGACGGCCAAACGTATCGGCCACAACGCCGGCCGGCGATGGGAGGGCGAGCCCGAGGTGCCGGAGCCGCTGCCGGTCACGATGTGGTGGCGCGGGACCAGGCCGGAGGTGCAGCCCCGCGAAGGACACCGGCCACTGCCCGCCGCCTTTCCGGTCCCCGGTAGGACCGCCGTCGCGACGTTCATGGAATTCGGGCGCGAGCGCGAGCCGGAGGGGCTGCCGCTGGACTGGCTCGGCGGTCCCTGTACGGCCACCGTTGAGGTCAAGATGGCGCATCGTCAGCGTTGGGTGGACCTGCTGACGTGCAACCTACAAACCGAACGAGTCGACGTAGGTAACTACATCGCGTGGCCGAACGACCCGAGCTGGCAGCCCTGAGCCGCTCCAGACTGGGCTGTACGACTCGCGCGGTGGTCACCTCATGTCGATATCCAAACTGCCACTGCAGTGCCATGCGGGACACGCCCGGTGACGGGCGAGGGTGCCGCCAGGGGCCGATATCACCTTCGCCGCGACGATCATCGAGGGCTGGGGTAGCTCTGCGTGGGCAGGTACAGGCGGCCGCCGAGGTACTGCCGCCCGGCCGTCGGTGCCTGGCGCACCGGCCAGGTCGTCAGTGCCGCAACGCCGCCGGGAACGCCGAGGCGAGCCAACGCGCGATCGAGCCAGGCCGGTTCCTCGGCGCACATCTCGGTGATCAAGGCGTACTGCCCGGGCACGCACAGCCGGCGGTGCACGACAATGCTTTCTCGAACCAGGGAGCCAGGCATCGTCCGGCGGAAGGCCGCGCCGCGGTGGTGGGTCTCGGTGGCGTCGTCGAGCGACCCGTCGAAGCGCATCTCGCCAGAGGTCAGCACGACACCGAGCACATGTGGATGGGCGTCGAATAGCGGATCGAGGGCCTGCTGGAGCACCTTGACCTTCTGGGAGAGTGGATCACGGGCAAAAGCGGTCAGCGGCCACAGCGCCCCCGCGTCTTCAAGCCACAACCAGGCCGCCCCAGCGGACTGGGTCTTGATGGCCTTATTCATGAGCGCTTGCAGCAGACGATGACCTTCGTCGGCCTCCCACAGCGGCCCAATGATCTGCGTGCCGGTCGGCGCCGGGCCAGGTCGGGCGGTCAACGTCGCACCATCAACGACGACCTCGATCGGAACGCCGTTCGCCGACACCTCTGCGGCTGCCGCGTCCACGGCCTCCTTCCACTGAAGGTCGGGTTCTGTAGGCAGTTCGCCATCCCAGTGCACGTCGTGGCGGACTTCCAGCACCCGGAGATGCATCATGGCATCGTCGACCCACCGGCTGTGGGCACGGAAGCCCTGGCCCGGGCCCAGCGCCCGGACCTCGACAAACACGTCACTGCCGGCGCGCACCGCCCGCAAATCCCCAGGCCCGCCCTGCGGCTTTACCGGCTCAAGCGTTAGCCGCGCACCGGCTTGGCTAGCGAGGACCGCCAGCCGGGCCAAGGCGATGTGATGGCGGAACTCCTCGGCCGCCGGGTTGACGCACAGGTTCTTCCGTACCTGGCCGATGCCCTGGACCCGGGCCTCGACCAGAACCTGCAGGCGAGCCCACAAGCCGATCGCCGCGACGAACGCCGGCGCGCCCATCAGCGAGGCGAAGTAGGGCACCACCATCGGTCCGGTCGTACCTGGCCCGGGATAAGTGGCCCGGTGCAGCCAACCAGGTCCGAAGAATGCATCCAAGTCTGTGATCGCTCGGCTCGCAACTTGGTGGCCGAGCGGCGTCAGGTACTCCGCCTCGGCGGGATCGCCGATGGCGACCGCCCAGTCCAATTGTTGGCGGCCTGCCTCGACATCACGCCACGCATCGTTCACGTCCCTGGCTTCCTCTGCCTCACCATCACTTTTCCCGACACCGCACCCTCAGCGGCTGCGGGCCGAGCCCGCGCTCCTCCACCAGGCGCTCCCCGGGCTCACGAGGCTGTCACGCCTCTCTACTCGGGCGTGAGCGTAGGCGACCGTCATCTGTATCGGGCGGGCCATGGCCGCCGGCGTGACTCGTGCAGCTCCTGCGGGTAGTGCAGGTAGACGTTGGTGTCGAGCACGGCTGGGACGCCGGCGCGGCGGAGCTGGTCCACGCGCTCCTTGAGGCTGCGGATGGCCTGCTCGAAGACGGCGACCCGCTCGGTGAGCTCGGTGAAGACCAGGCCGTTGATAACCCGCTCTCCTCGCGGTCTCCGAACGGGACCGTGGCCGCGAGGATGGTCTCGTAGGTGCCATGTCCGATCAGATGCTCCAGCTTGTGGCGCGGATGTCTCTTCTTCTTCCTAGCCCGCTTTGCCACCTACGAGTTCGATGCGGAGGGTGTTGGTTACCTCTTCGGTCAGCTCGCCCTCCGCGCCGACCGAGATCGTGCCCTGGTCGGTGACCCCGAAGACGAGCTCGACCGTCGCGGTCTCCAGGACGAGGGGGTCGTCGCCTCCGGCACCGGCGGCGACCGCGGCCCGGACTGTGGTGATCGCCTCGACGAGAGTCTCCTCGACGGCGTTGTCGCGCAGCTCGTACCGGTCCTGCAGATCTTCCGGAACGAGCGTGAGGTTGATCGTGTGGGCCCGCTGCCGGGATCGGCTGCCACCAACCTTGACCTTCCAGCCGATCACCGGGACCCGGAAGTCCAGGCCGCCGCCGAGCTTCGTGGTGACGACCATGTTCAGGGTCAGCTGGACCGAGCTGATCCGTAGGTCCCGTCCCGCGTCGGTGGTCGAGATGCTGGCCTGCTTGACCGCGTCCTTCACCGCCGCGACCAGCTCTTCGACAGGCACGCTGTAGTCGATCACGTCCATGAGGGAGCCTTTCAGGCAGCGGTGGCGAACGGGTCGCCGTAGACGGTGTACGCCAGCCAGGTCGGGTCGAGCGGGTCCTCTTGCTGCTCGGTCCGTGCGACGAGGGCCGCGGTACCGAGGGTGGCGCCGTCTGCCAGGGAGCGGTAGAACGCGGTCGCGAAGCGGGCCGAGCTTTCGGTACGAACGGCCCACAGCGTGCCGACGAACGCGCCGGCGCCGGACGACATGAACTGCTGGGCCCAGCCGAGCATCTTCGTGTACGTCGGCGCCGCGCCGGCGCTGCGGCAGGCGTTGATGAAGACCAGAGGGCCGATCTGCTCCAGGGTCTTGCGGATGGCGGCCTCGGCGAGCAGGGCCGGCTTGAACCGGCCGCCGTCCATGTCGATGAAGGAGCCGTCCGCGGAGAACGTGTTGTGGCAGGCGAAGTGGGTGGCGCCCATCTCCCCCGAGTTGATCAGGGCGAGCAGGTCGTCCGCCTTGGTGATCGGGTCGCCGTGGGCCGTGCCCAGGATCGCGCTGACCGCCGCGACCTCGTCGTACACGCCGGTGGGCGCCCTGGTCGGCACGACGAAACGTGGATTTCCGAGCCCCACCGTCGGGGTGCGGCGCTGACCGTAGGTGCGGCGTACCACCGGGACCTGCTCGACCAGGAAGCCGGCGTCGTTGCCCGTGTTGAGCGGGTAGAGCAGCTCCCACGGGACCAGGTCGTAGTCGGTGGCGATGGTGAAGGCGCTCATGTCCGCGCCGACCTGCCAGAACTGGTCGCGGATGTCGGCCGGCACCATATCCGACCACAGCTGGATGCCGGCCGACCGGATCACCTCGCGGGTCATCGTGGCGCTGTATCGGGAGCTGCCGCCGGCCAGCTGCTGCAGCTCCTTGATGGCGTTCTCCACGGCGGCGTTCGGCGTGTTCGCGACCGACTCGACAACCGGGGCGAACAGCGCCGCGTCCGAGCGCAGCTGAAAGATGTACTGGCTGCCGTTGAACCGCACCTCCATGGTGACCTCTCCGGGCCGCGCGCTCGCCGCGCCCAGCGACGCAGCCTTCGGCTGCCCATCGCGGAACGCCCCGCCGACGTCCGCGGAGACCTCGACGGAGACCTCGGCCAGGAAGGTGCCGCCGGCCCACGCCGTCACATCAATGCGATGCAACCCGGGGATCCGCGCACCGAACCCGAACCGGATTGGCGGCGGGTCCTCCGCCGGCTTGAGTAGCACGGTTTGCTGCAGCGGCCCCTCCGCGTGCAGCCCCACCGGCACGTGGACCGTCACGGTGACCGGCGCGCCATCATCGGTCACGACGAGGCTGGCCATCCGGGACATCACAGCGTCGGCTGGAACCGAGCGCCCCGCGCTGACGATCCGGACATCGACAGTCAGATCCTGACCCACCGGCACCTGAGTGGGCGCCCGAGCCACCAGCAGCCGCTCCGGCTGCCGCCCGGTCCCGGGGACGGACCCGATCGGCGGAAGGTCCGAGGGCTTGATGATGTCGCGCTCGAGCAACTCCGCCAGCACCCGACGCGCGCGGTCGTCGAGGCTGCCGCCGCGCTCGGCGAGCCGCTTCAGCACCTCGGCGGCATCGTCCGGGTGCTGGATCAGATGCTCCTGCAACATCTCGCTGGGGTTCGCCCTCAGGGCGTCGCCGAGAGACGCATGCCGTAGCTCCTGGCGTAGATCCGCCAGATGTTGTCTGGCCCTGTCGTCGAGCGTCAGCCGGGAGTGCACCGAGTGGATCGTGATTCCACCCCGGATGAGGGTGTTCCGATCGACCCCTCGGTCTATGGCCAACTCGGCCTCTCCGGCCTGCTCGGGCGCGAACTGCCGGGTGATCGACCGGCACGTGTCCAGCAGATGGTCACGGACCGGGACCAGGGCGTCCCTGATCGACTCCCGGACTACCTGTTCGGGTTCGGTGACCTGGAAGGTCACCTCGAGAGACGCCATGAAGTCGTAGACGCCGTCGCGGCTGGGCATCCTCGCCGCAAGGACGGCCTGGTGCTTCCGGACGTCCACCTCGTAGCGCGTCGAGTACCTGCCGCCCCTCAGATCGGACAGTCGCATCGGCCGGCCGCTGTCGAAGACCTTCAGGTCACCGGCACGGGTCGCGTAGACGATCGCTGTCGACGGTCGATATGTCGGCGCCATGCGGCTGGACACGGGCACGGGCGCTTCGCCGAGAATCAACGGGATGGTGGCGAGACTTTCGACCAGCTGGCGGAGGTCCTCCTCGGCAGTGCGAGTGTCGAGGCGCCAGAACTGCCGGCTGCTCAACGGCCGTATGGACGCCGGCAGCTCGCTGTCCGGTGGCTGTTCCGCTCCGCCGACCAGCACGGGCACGACCCTGATCCCGCGCTCCAGTGCGAATTCGATCTCGCTCCGGACGAAGTCCGAAGGATCATCCAGCCGTCGGCGAGACGTGTCGCTGAGCCAACCCTGCCCGATTACGACGATGAGCGCCCTCGCCCCTGCCAGCCGTTGCCACAGCTCGGCCCACAAGTTCGCACCGAGCGGAACCGGTCGGCTGTCCCGGAAGACGCTGTCGCCGCCGAACCGGTCGGTCAGAGCATCGTCGATCAGCCGCGCCGCGAACTCCTCGTCGCCGGCGCGATAGCTCAAGAAGAAGCTGACCATCATCGGCAACGTATCGAACATCCCAGCGGGAGTCACCGTACGCCCGGTGCGTCGCGCGCGACTGTCGGCCGGGCAGCGTACGCCGCTCGGCCCCTGCTACCTCCGACCGGGCGACCTTGCGGATCAGCCCGGCGAACATCGTGTTCCTCACCAGGACAGCGGTGAACGCGCGGTGCCCGCGACTCGGCATCGACAAGCTGGCTGGCGATGACGTCGACGGCATCTGCTTGCATACACCCGGCGGCCTGGAGGTCCTGTTCCGCACCCGCCGCCGTCGGGCCACGGCCCCCGTGCAGCTGCTCAGTCGACGAGAAGCGGGCGGACGTCAAGGCTGAGGTTCGCCTGCCGGAGACACTAGTCAGCCGGAGTCGCGAGGTGGACGACACGGATGCCGCGAGGGTGCTCAGGGCCGCCCACCGCTAGGAGCCTCTACCGCCTGAGTAGCGCGGGCCCCTGCAGAGCCGCACCGCGTACCGGACTTCATCGAGCCGCACCCCGTCGTTGTAGCGCAGCTGCCCGCCGACCCTCCTCGCGCGGTAGCCACCTCAGAGACGATGAAGCTCGGCGGACCGTCGGAGTTGGGTTTGGGGCTCGCCCTCTCCCCCACCGGCGCGACAGGTCGCGATACATCGGCGCCCAGCTACTTCCCGTCGTCGGCCCTGGAGTGCTGGAGCTTGTGCACGTCCAAGCCGGCATTACGCCCTCGCAGCGCCATGCCCGTGTCGTAGGTGAGCAGGCGGACGCGGCGGCCGGCCAAGGCCTGCGTGGTGGCGGTGCGGTCGACGATCTCGTCGTCGGTGATCGGCAGCCGGGTGTGTCCCGGCGGGTCGAGGATGATGTCCAGGGTGATCCGGCCACGCGGGATGCCGCCGCTCTTGATCGGGGAGTAGTCCTGGTCGCGCAGCTGGCCACCGTCCCGTATCACCTGGTCGATCCTGGAGGTGACCATCCGGGCTCGACGCCGGACGTCCTTGTTCTGGTGCTGCTTCTTGCCGTCCAGCTCGTCGACCACGGCCATCGGCACCAGGATATGGATCGGCTCCTCACGCAGTCCGAGGTCCTGCCGCAAGTCGATCTCGTGCAGCTCCTGGGGGTAGTGCAGGTAGACGTTGGTGTCGAGCACGACCAGGACGCCGGCGCGGTGGAGCTGGTCGACGCGCTCCTTGAGGCCGCGGATGGCCTGCTCGAGAACAGCGACCCGCTCGGTGAGCTCGGTGGAGATCAGGCCGTTGAGGACCCGCTCCCCTCCCGGTTTCCCGAACGGGACGGTGGCGGCGAGGATGGTCTCGTAGGCGCGGAGCCCGATTAGCTGCTCCAACTCGGTGAGGCGGATCAGGTTGTGGAGCCGCCGGCGGACCTCGTGCACCCATTCGATGTAGGTGAACGCCCGCTCGACGGCCGCTGTCCCGCCGCCGCCCCCGATGATGTTGTGCAGCTTGTTGAGCAGGTCGCCGAGGGCGGAGTCGAGCACCGTGCGCTCGGTGCCGGGTAGCGGGTTGACGAGCATCCCGCCATTCAACACGGCCCCGGCCTCACCATGACGCCGGGCGGGCGGGAGGACGTCTGCCTCCCGCCCGCCCGGGTCACCGAAGCGCGTCGACCATGTCGTCTGACGGCTCGAACAGACGCCTGATCGGCCGCTCAAGGTTGTTGACGTCGACGGCGAGGTCCAGCACTCGCGGCGCAAGCGGATGGCCGTTGACCTTTTTCCCCGGATTCCGGACCATGCTGAATTCGTCGTAGACCTCCATCAGCGCGAGGGCGGCGCCGCGCACGACCCTAAGGGCTTGCCTCAGGCCGACAGCCCCGAGCTCCAGCTCGTCCGCCAGGTGGTTCAGCTCGGCGGCACGGCCGAGGGCATCGATGTAAGCCCTCGCGAGCTTCACCTTGCGCCCCGGTTGCGGCTCCGCGCGGACCGTGTCGCGGAGCTCCCCCAGCGTCTCCAGCATCGATTGGGCCAGTAGCCGAACGCGATCGAAGGTGTTCGGCTGTGCCGGCGCCTCGCAATCGCTTTGGGCGGCGGTGAGGACGGTGAGGTAGACGTGCAAGCGCTGGGTGTCCACCTCCACGGGCTCTGGGTCCGGGCGCTGCCCATCGCGGGCGAGCACGTCTGCAAGGCCGGCCTCGACGTCGAGCACGCCGGACTGCTCGCCGATGAACCGCTGGTAGTGCTCCTCCACAAGGATCTCCCGCAGGCCCGCCTCGATGTCCCACGTCGCTTCGAGCCGACTCTGAATGGTGTCCAGCTCCGCCCTGGCGGCCGCACCCAGCCGGTCGGGCGTGTCCATGTTTCGGTCGTTCACGCTCGCCCCCTCGTTCTGGTCGCCCTCGTCCCGGACCTGCAACAGCTCTTCGAGTCTCTTGCGCGCCTTGTAGAGGCTGCTGCGGACGGCCTCCGGAGTCATCCGCAACTGCGCGGCGATCTCGGCCGGGGTGTATCCCTCGAACGACCAGGCGAGCATCTGCCGCTGCCGCGCCGGCATCTGTTGCAGTGCCATCCGGATGTCCTGCTTGGCGTCCGCCGCGGTCAACTCGCACCCTGCGGCCGTCTCGGGGGTGTGCTCGGCGATGTCGTCAACAGGCGTCGCGTCGACCTTGCCCAGCCGCTCGGCGTACGCCCGGGAGGCCGTTACCCGTGCCCATGCCTCGGGGGTGTCGATGGTGGCCCACCGCTGGTAGGCCTTGTGCATCGTCTCCTGCACGACGTCCTTGGCGTCCGCTTCCGACGCGCCCTGCCAGATGAGCCAGCCGGCCAGTCTGGCGGCGAAGCCGCGGTAGAAGGCGCTGAACTCCTCGACGATGCGCCCCCGGTTCGCCTCCGTGAAGAAGTTCGCCGTCAGGCGCTCCTTGACCTCCACCTGCAGGCGCTGGCTGCCGAGCTGGAGAATCCCGTCGGCATCTACCGACAACGCCTCAGCAGCGGTGGAGTCGGTCGGCACCACGCACGAGCGAATCCCATCCACCGCTCCGGTGTCGGCTCTTGGGTGGTCTGGTCATCCACGACGGTCTCCAGAGTGGCCGTTGGTAGGCACGCTCAGTGTGATGCACGACCCGTCGGACCGCTGGTCACGGAGCCGGCCACCGCCGGGCAGGGCCTCGGCGATGGCGATGAGCGAGTCACCGCGGGCCTTCTCCGCCTGGGCGCGCCAGCGCGCCCGGATCCAGAGTGCCGCCAGCGCGGTGAGGTTGCCGACGACCACGGCGGCCACCCACCCCCAACTGATGTTGTCCACTGCACCTCGCTCTACTCCGGGCGAGCGCCGGTGGCGCCCGTCTGGAAGGTAAGAGGGCGCCACCGGGCGGAGCGTGAACCGGCGTCCTCAAGAATTCTGCCCTGAGGCCTACGGCAGCCGGTGCGAGCTGACGACGGCGAGGCGGGCGCCGGTCCGCAGCGCGTCGAGCACCGGGGAGCTCCACCCGGGCGCGACGGTCCCGCGCGTCAGGAGGCGCCTACGGCTGTGCGGGCGTGTGACCCGCCGCCCCGCGGCTGGTCAGCGTCTTGAGGTCGTGCTGGGCCCATTCGATGACCTGGGGCCACGGCAGACGCAGCGGCCCTTGGTGCGTGAGGATGAAGTTCCACAGGGGGCTGCCCTCCGGCTGTCGCCAGGCTTTGGTCAGGGCGAACAGCCAGTTGCCCTGGTCGAGGTCGGCGGTCCAGTCCCGCAGCGCACAGCGCACCAGGGCCCTGTACAGAGCGCGGGGGCCGCTGCCGGAGTAGCCCCAGGTGTACCCGGGCTCGCTGCCGGGGTTGGGCAATGGGTCGACCTGCATGCGGCCGTCAGGGCGGGGTCAGGGCACCCGGCGGCACGCCATGATGGGTCACCGGAGCCCCCCGTCCGCGACGCGCCGGACGCACGACCGTCGACGCGCGGACGGCGGCGCCGACCATGGCCCCCGGGGCTTCTAGTTCGGGAATCGCTGGAGCTGGAGCTTGATTCCAGCGTCCTTCGCCAGATGGAAGGGCTCGCCGGCGAAGGCCTGAACGGCGTCGAACAGCTCGCGCTCGTTCCGGCCGGTGAGCTTGTGCCCGATGATCTGAAGGAGCTGGGCCCACTTCTGCCCGGAGAGCGGACGGTGCAGCTTGGCGACGACGTCGGGGTCCGTGAACGACCTGAGCGCCAGTGACGCCTGCTCGGGGGTGAACTTCTCGATCAGCTCCTGATAGATCGGGTCGGCGCTGACCGCAACGCCGCTGCCGTTGGTCAGGAAGACCTCGACGAGGTCGAGGACGTACTTCCGGTTCAGACTGGCCGGAATGGCGCTGTTCTGGCCGACGACCTCACGGAGCCGACGGGCGACCGGCGGCTCGTTGTAGAAGTTGTTCCAGCCGTAGTGCGCGTCGCGAAGCTCGTCGAGGGTGCTGTCGATCTCCCAGGATCGTTCCTCAACCGTCAGGTAGGCGGCGCCGTCGACGAGGTCGATCAGCTGCCTGGCGAGGGTCGCCTCGGCCTGGTCACCGTTGGCGCGGAACCGGCCGAGCCGGAACCCGAAGTTGTAGCGGATCTCGTCGGAGGTCCGGTTCCAGAGCGCGGGCCAGAGCCGCAGGATGTTATCCAGGGTGTCCTGTGTGGTGGTCAGATCGGTGTAACGGCCGAAGAGACCTGAGGCGAGCGGGTCGGCCTGGGCGGCCGGGAGGTTCACGAAGAAGGCGGTGATCTCCCTGATCGTGCTCTCGTCTAGCCGCTGCTCCTTGACCTTGACCAGAAGCTTTTTCACCTGGGCGGTGATGTGGTCGTAGGGCAGCGTGATGACGTGCTTGATGCAGACGCTCAGCCAGCTGGCCAGCTGGAGGCCGTTCAACTCGGCCTGGTTGGGGTGGGCCGCGCTGGCCCAGTTCCGCATGTAGCGGATGAGCTCCAACTCCTGGAAGCCGATCTCGCTGATCAGACCGATCTCACGGCAACCGGCGAGGAGTTTCTGGTCGTCGAGCTTAGGTAGGTCGTCCTCGGTCTTGAGCTCCTGTCGCCTCTTGTCGGACTTCTCGGCGACCTCGTAGAAGTACTGCACGTCGAAGTTCACGACGCGCTTGCGAAGCTCCAGGACGGTCTCGTCCCAGAGGTAGTTCAGAGCCGCGTCGAACAGGCCGACGGACCCAGCAATGATCATCTTGGAGATGTAGCTGGACTGGATCAGCTTCTCGGGAGTCAGGTCGGTGAGCGCGAATGGGGCGGTCCGCATCAACACGTCCCGCTGGCCGAGATCGACCAGGATGCCTTGGGTCGGAAGGCCGGCCGCGGCGAGACGGTCGAGGATCATGACCTCGAACGACTGCAGCCCTGCAAGGGCAGTCTCGGGCGATCCAGTCGCGACAGTGCCGGCCGGGCGGGGCTCCAGTGATCCGCTCATGACGGCGAGGGTAGTCCCCTCGACCGGGCCCGGGCGGAGCTGGCCATCGGACGCCGTGGTGGGTCGGGTCCTGGCCCCGGTAACCGCCGATCGGGGGGCCGGAGCCGTCATCTGCGCCGGTTCAGGCTGGAAACTACGGGCGGGCCAGTAGCATCGTCGCTGCAGAGGCGGCTCTGGTGCTCCCGCTGGGAAGAGCGCCAGTGACCCCCACTAGGTCTCCGTCGCCCGCCCATGTGTCTTGCGGACCTGCGATAGCGTGCCCTCTCGTGCATCCGACGATGGAGCCGCTGTATCCCGACTCGGCCCGTACGCGCACTTGGTCGAGCCTGGTCGCGTTGCTCGGCACCTTCGGCCTGCTAGGGCTGGTCCTGGTGTCCTTCATCGTTGGTGGCGCCTTCGCGATGGGCAGCGATAACTGCTTCCCCGAGATGGGTGACGACGCGCTGATTTGGCCCTGCCGTAGTTTTCAGCCTGGAATCAACGGTAGCGCTGGTCAACTGGTCGTCGGCACGAGCGGCCCCGCCATCCTGCGGGACCGGCTCTGACCAGCGTTACCGTTGGTTTCTCGCTGATTACTACCGGGAGGCCGGTCGCCATCCGTGTCCGGTCAGGGTTACGTCCCGGCGTGCTCGCGTTGGCGCAGCCGTGGTGCCGGGTCGTCATTCGGTGGTTGCTGCCCGAGCTGGCGGTGTGCTATCCCGGCCGCCGGCCAGCGATGTCACGCCGCGGATTCAGGCAGGTAGCCGTGTGCAATGAACAACCGTGTGAAGTAGCGGCGCAGCATCGGCAGAGACTGTTCCTGCGACTGGAACTCCGCGCCGCCGAAGCGCACGACCTCGTAGCCGGCCAGGTGGAGTTCCCGATCTGCGACGACCATCTCGGCGTAGCGACGAGGGCTTGCCCGCCCGTCGTCCTCGGCGTAGTGCTGCTTGCCGTCGCACTCGATGACGAGCCGCCAACGGCCGCGCATCAGCAGCAGGAAGTCCATCCGCTGACGCGGTAGCGGTCCCGGCTCACGCCGCTGGGCCCGGGTGTAGGGGTCGTAGTGCAGGTAGACCTGTGGAATCAGCGCCGGCAGGTCAAAGCCGTGTTCGCTGAGCAGCTCGCCGTATGCGCGGAACACCTGCCGCTCCGGGCCGGGTGGGTCCGAGGGCTTGCGGTCGCGGTCCAGCGAGCGCCGGAGACGCAGGTACAACTGCCGACCAGCTTCCTGTTCGCTGGTCCCGGGCTCAGCGTGGATTTCGGTCCACCAGGTGACCAGTTGCCGCCAGCTCAACCCGCTGGGGTCCAAGCCGCGGTCGTAGACTAGGCAGAACTCGCCGTTCTTGCTGATCTCGATGGTGTTGCTCACCGCGTCAGTCAGCACCAATTCCGGTTTGGGACCGTCCGCGGCGAAGATGAGATTCTTGAACGGCGAGTCGACTCCGGTACGCCGGCCGGCGTGCACCTGTAGCAGCCCCCACAGGCGCGGTCGGTAATGCTGCTCGACGACACGTGAGCCGAGTTGGCACAGCTGGTCCAGGGTGTAGTCGCTGGTTCGGCTGCGCACGTACGCGCGCTTGCTGGCCATCGCGTCGTCGACGTCGCCATCTTCGAGCCCGAACGCCCGGCAGACGTCTGGGAGCTTGGTGGCACTGACCTGCCACAACGTCTCGGCGATCTCGTCGCGCAGCTGCATGGCATCCGTGCCGCTGCCCAGGTCGTTGCGGGCGAAGGGGTCGGCGAGCACGGGTGCGACGCTCACTTGGTGATTGCCGCTTTCCCCCCACTTCCGGACACGATCAAACCGCGCTGCGACCACCTGCAGATCCGCCGGCCGAAACAGGCCGACGAACGCGGGATGTACGCGCAGCACCACGGGAACGGACGCGCGCTCCCACGGCAGCGATTCTCCGATCTCTACCTGCTCGGCCAGTGACAGCAGCCGCGCCGCGTGCTGGTACCCGGCTTGGACCAGCATCTGCGACACGGTGGCGAGTTCCTTGCTCGTCTGGCTATCCACCGTGGCGTCCCTCGGGCACGGGTGTCACTGTAGGCGAAGACACCGACACGGGACTGGTGCCTCCGTCCCGGTCATGAGTGGTACCGCTGGTGCAGGCGGTCGAAGAACGCGCTGAGCAGGTGCTGTGCGGCATCGTCGTCGACGAGCTCGGCGCCGCCGAAGCGGTACACCTCGTACCCCTTCAGGCGAAGGTCGCGATCTGCGCGCATCATGTCGGCGTACTGGCGCGGGTTGGCGCGGCCGTCGTCGTCGGCGTAGTGCTGCTTGCCGTCACATTCGATGACGACGCGGGCCCGGTGAGGCAGGAGCAGCAGGAAGTCCATGCGTTGACGTGGGAGCGGGCCGGGTGCCCGTCGCTCGGTCGCGGTGTATGGGTCGTAGTGCAGGTAGACCTGCGGAATCAGGGCCGGGATGTCGGGACCGAGCCGGACGTAGCGCCCGGCGTAGGTGCGCAGGATGCGCCGCTCGGCGTCGTTGTCGCCGAGCGACTGGTCCAGCCTGCGATAGAGACTGCGTGAGATGTCCCGGTCCGGCTCGCCGGTCATCCCTTGTCGATCGGCCCACCAGTCGGTCAGCTCGGCCCAGGTCAGGCCGTGAGCGCCCAGCGGCCGGTCGTACATCAGGCAGTTCTCGGCGTTGCGGACAAAGTGCAGGTCGTTGTTGACGGCGTCGTCGAGCACGATCTCCGGCTTGGGTCCGAGCGCGGCGAAGATGAGGTTCTTCATGGAGCCGCGCACGCCGGAGCCGATGAGGCGGTAGTCGAAGATCGGGGCACCGCTGATGGCATCGACCTGGACGATCTCGTAGCCGTCGTGGATCAGCACCTTGTTGAGGAAGTCCCGAAGCTGTTCGACCTCGGCCAGGTTGGTGCGGACCTCGGGGTGGAGCATCTCGACGAGGAAGGCCAGCAGTGCTTCGTCGTTGTCCGCCAGCCCGAACCGCTCATCCCTGAAGATCCAGTCGTCGGGCCAGTCGCATGGGTTGAGCAGACGGTGCTGAAAAATGTCGCGACCGGCGGTGTCGTAGCGCGGGTCGTTGCTCGGCATCTTCTCCAGCGGGTAGAGCCGGGCCAGGAAGTCTGGCTCGTCGAGGTCGCCGCTCCATTGTGCCGTGGGCATAGCCGCGAACCCCTCGACCAGGCGGCGGCGGGTGACGTGGGTGATCCGGCCCGTCGCGGTCGCGCGCTGTATCGGCGAGGACATCATCGGGCCCCGAGTGTACTGATAGCCCCCGACGAGCCGCCCTTAGCGCCAGTTTCGCAAGGTCGTTAGTCACCGGCCAACCCGAGGCCGTAGGAGGTGTTCAAGCCCGTCCGTAATTTCCAACCCAAAACCAACGGCAGTGCTGGTCAGGTCCGCCCGCAAGGGGATGCCGCCGTTACAGGCCGACGCCGGTCAGGGGGTTAGCCTGCCAGCGGTCGACGGTTTCGATGTAGCCGTCCGCGCTGGCATGCTGAGCAGCTGTGCCTGAACTGCTGTCGGAGACGACTCGCCACGCCATCTCGAAGATCAGCCCGAAGTCGGTCAAGGAGACCTGCGCGATCCTGAAGTGGGCAGGTTTCGACCCGATTCCGGACAAGGGTGGGGCGATCCACTCGGAGGGCGCGACGTTCATTCGGAGTGCGCACGCGAGCGTGACCGTCAGAAAGACCTTTGCCGCGTGCGACTTCAGTGACCCGGACGTCGTCGCCCGAGCGTTGAAGTTCGCGGCCCGAGCGGCCCGCCTCTACGCCACCACGAAGGACGCCGACCAATCCTGGCTGGTGCGTCTCGACCATGCGCTCACCGACGACGGATACGGTCTGGACGCCCCCGGCGACCCGCTCGCTGCCGTAACCCACTTCGCTGCTTTGGCGGACTCCGCTCTCCCGGACGCCGCCGCCATTCGCCAGGAACTGGCCCGTTTGGAGCGAGCGCTGCCCGACGACACCGGCGCGCAGATCGGCCGGGCGAAGAACCTGATCGAGGCGACCGCGAAGGCCGTACTCACCCTCACGGGCGAGACCGTCAACGACAACGACGACGTGCCCGTGCTGGTGGCCAAGGCGAGCCAGGCTCTCGGTGTGCACGTCACCCAGGCGGCCGGCCCGCAGCTGGCGCAGGTCAAGCGTGTCCTAGGGCGGCTGCATCCGCTCACTCACGACGTCGCCGAGTTGCGTAACCGAGCCGGCGACGGGCACGGCATGACCGGTGTCGCGGCTGTCGACGCGGCCGTGGGCCGGCTCGCCGTACGGTCGGCGATCGCCTGGTGCGCGTTCATGCTGGAGGTGGCGATGAGCGGGAAGCCCGCCGGACGCTGAGGGCGAGCCGGCACCGGCAGCCGATCGTCTCCTACGCCGGTCCGTCCGGGCCACGCGGGTACCGCAGCAGAGCCGTCCCGACCTAGCTAGGCGGAGTCGTGTGGTGGCTACGCGCTCCCGTGTAGGCGCCGCCACCACCTGGCCTTCCCGGTGCCTGGCTCAGCGAGGGCCTGCGGCGGTATCGCCGGGGCCGAGGCCTACGTCGAGGGACTTTGACTCGATGCGACCGCGGATTGGGGACGCAGATGGCGCGGTATCGATGGTCGTAGCGCGAGTGGCTGGAGAACGTCAGCGGCAAAAGAAGCTGTCGAGCTTGTCGGCGACGGTGCTGTAGCCATCCCGCTTCAGCCCTTCAGGAAGCAGTTGCACAAGGTCGGGCAGCGCGCGGCGACCGCCTTCGGTTCCGACACTGGCCACCCGTCCGTTCGCCGCTCGACCGGCCTGCCGCGTCACGCGCACCAGGCCAAACGTCTCTAGCAGCCGGTGCGCCTCGTAGGTCTCCGGGCCGATGCCCATCAACTGCAGCCGGGCCTTGGCCGGCACGGCGACGCCTTCCTCCTCATCCGGGCGGTACATCAGCATGGTCATCAGCAGGAACGCCAGCTCCGCGTCGGACAGCACGCTGATCCAGCCGTTCGTGAACAGCGCGGTCGGCACCACGAACGAGTCATCGCTGTTTTTCGGCACAGAGTAGGGCGGCTTTGGCGTGGGGGCCGCCGTTTCCTCCAGGAGCATGAACTCGCGGTGGATGTTGCGGGGCTCCCCGCGATGCGGCAGTGCCACGAGGCATGCACGTTCGAGTGCCTCAAGGCCGTTGCCGAGATGGCGGCGTTGTTTATCTTGCCGCGTGATCATCGTGCGGCTGTTACCGGCGTCGTCGGCGTCGGTGGCCAACAGGTCTGTCCAAGCGACACCGTCGCGTCCGGCGTGGGACAGCGGCCGCGGATTGCCCGCCGGACGCTCGCCCGGCTCAGTCCTGGTCTGCGCCTCGAACAGCGCGGTCAGCATGAGTCGCAGCGCGACCCCCTTGCGCCCCATGAGCCGGGTGGATGGCGGCCGAGCGTGCGGTGGCGGGACGCCGCGGTCGGACCCGTTGGTCATGGGCTCCCGAAGGCAGACGAACTCTTTGCGCACACGCACGCCGTCGTTGAGTCTGATCGTCATTGTCGAGGCATTGCGCAGCAGGTCGCGTAGGTGCAGCCCCGTATCGCTGACTGACTGATCGACCCGTTTCAGTTCAAGGCGTTCCAGCCGTGAGATCAGCCGAGAGGTATCGCGACTGGTCGGCATCCAGGGCACCGGGCCGGGAAGGGTCACCGGCTAAATCTAGCGCTGCCGAACGAACGCTTTTGCCCGACCTCTGCGCAGAACCTGCATCGCCCAGGTCGTGCAAAAGCGTTCTGAGCATACAACAAGATCGACTTTAAGGCGGCGTCGGCGGACGCATCATGGGATCCGCAGGTGCATCCGCCTCGGATAGGGGCCAGCCAGGTCAACGAGCCGCGTCGGTATGCCCTGCACCGAACTTGCGTTGGCGCGTCGCCGGCATGAGCGCGTGGCCGGGACGCCCGAGGAAATGCGGGCGGCCCCCGGGTTCCATCCGGAGGCCGCGCACGGCACACCCAACCACCTGGCAAGCAGTAGAGGAGAAACCGCATGGCGAGCGTACGTCGCCGCGACCGCTCGAGTACATCGCAGCGCGAGGAGCAACTGTCGGGCCAGCCGTCCCGGTTGCCTCTGCGCTGGGCGGTGATCGGCATTTTGGCCCTCACCGCAGGCATCATTGGCTTCGTGGCCGGCGGCCCGGTCGCGGCCATCACTACCGCCGTGGCGGTTGCACTCGGCGCGCACCAGATGATCGCGTAATACCGCCGGGACCGCGCCGACCGGCACGGATCGAGACAGTGGGGGGCCGCCGGGCATCGGCGACCGGCGGCTCCCGCACGATCGATTTGATCAACGGTAACCAGCGGCAACGCTGGCCAGCCGGCCTCCCGGTAGAAAGCAATGGTAACGCTGGTCAGAGCCGGTCCCGCAGGATGGCGGGGCCGCTCGTGCCGACGACCAGTTGACCAGCGCTACCGTTGATTCCGGGCTGAAAACTACGGCTGGGTCGATTTGCACGCCGCGAGGCCAGGGCCTCGTCTTCATGCTGCCGTTCATCGGCTCGGTGACCGGCCTGACGGTGGCCGCTTTCGGCTGCTGGATTTGGCCCCGCCGGCACCGGGCGGTATGGCTGCTGCTCGGGTACGCAGTGACCCTGGGCACCCTCTGCGCCGGGTACACCATCGCCACCGGCAACTCCCCGTGATCCCCTCGCCGGGCTGGCCGTGACCCTTGATCTGGTCACGGCTCGGCCGTCCGGCCCGACGTCGGGATGGCGCGAGCGAGTTTCTGCTAGGCCGGGGTTCCGGCCGGTCGCCACCGGGTGAACAGTCGCTCCTCCGGCCCGTGGCGGATGACCACTGGCACGCTGATCCGGTCCAGGTCGATACCCTCGCCTGCGGGCAGCACGGTGAAGCCCTGCCTCGTGTAGTAGTCCTCCAGGCCGGATCCGGCCGAGAACTGGCCGTAGGCCAGTAGCCAGCCCAGTTGGAAGTAGGTCCGCACCGCGCGGCGCAGCAGGGTCTCACCTAGGCCCTGGCCGCGGGCGTGTTCAGCGACGGCCAGTCCTTGGATCTTCGCGGTCTTCGTTGCGGCTACCAGGGCGAGGGGCAGCGGTACGCCGGCGGCGTGAGCCTCGGACAACACGTTGCCCGGCGGGACAGCCTGCAGCACGCCCTGCAACCGCCCGTCGTTCCCTTCGGCGACCAACACCATCACCAGCCCGGACATGGCCTCGTCGGGCCGACCGGCGGCTGCGGCCTCGGCGATCGGACGCAGCATCTCCGAGGTGCCCTGCCTCATGCCTGTCAGCAGCGTCGAGGCGACCGTGCCGGCGTTGATGCCCTGCTCGACGGCCGGGTCGAGGCCCATGCCGTCGGCCAGCAGAAGCAGCTCCGCCACGCCGGTCGAATCGCCGGGCGCTGCTAACCGGATGCGGGTCCCGCCTGGTCCGGACCAACCGCGCAGTAGGCGATCGGCGGTCACCGGCGGCACCCGCGCTGATTTCTTTCTCGTCATCCGGCCTCGGCAGCCTCGCCACGCACAACGCTGTCCCTCTGGTCGGTTCGAGCACGGTTCGCCGCCTCGCCCACGAGGCGTACCCACGATGGAGGCGGGTCGGCAGGCAGCGGCGGCAGCTGCTCGTCACCGGTGAGCAGAGCGCCCAGCGAGGGGTAGCGGGGCGTCAGTGCGCGGAGGTCGCGTAACTCCCTAGCCGCGGTGATGAGGTTCAGCGTGGTGTGAGCGAGGCCGAGAGCGCCGTAGTCCAGGGCCTCGCGGAACTCGCCGAACCAGGGGTCGAACGCCGCGGTGTGTTGCGGCTGGGCCAGGTACGTGATGAAGAACGGATCCCGGACCACCCCGACGCCGCCCTGCAGGAGCTGCTTCCGGCCGCCGTCAAGATGGATGACCAGCGGGGCGCTGCCTTTCTGCTGGTCTTGGTGGGCCAAGCGCAGCAGCTCGGGGTGCTGGACCACCGTGGGGTCGACCAGCCGGTTGAACGGCGCCGCCCACAACACGCTGTGCCCGTTGGTCGTCCAGTCCGGACGGACGACGGCGGGACCTCGTACCCCGAGGTTGGCGTGGCGGATGCCGCCCCGTGTCACCTCCGCGTACGCGGCCATCACCTCGATGTCGAACCCGAGGTGGCCGAGGCCAGCGGCGATTTGATAGCAGACCGGCAGGCAACTGTTGGGCCTGGCGCCGCTCATCTCCTGATGTACGACCGCGAGCGCGGCGAACAGCGGCACCACCTCGGCCGGGCACCTGATCAGGGCCGCCGCCATGCCGCTCTCGAAGTGGGGCAGACGCGGGTCGTCCAGGTCCGGCGTTTCTCGCCGCGGCGGGGCGGTCAGCCGCCCCAGTGGGATCGGATGCCGGACGGGCTCGCGCCGTTGCTGTCTGCTGCTGCGACCGGCCATGTGGCACGTCCTCCCCAGGCGGTACCTACGACTCGTCACCGTATCGTCGCAGTGCGATGGAAGGAAGGCGCCAGGCGCCGACGTGCGGCCATCGATACGGACCAGCGGCTCCAACGAGATGTGGCTACAGCGGTGGCGGCGTTCCAAGAATCCGCGTTCGCCAATCTGCGCAGGGCGGTGGGCAACGTCCCTCTGATCTTCGGTGCTGTGTCGGCGTACCTTCTCATGTCCGGAGAAGTGGATCCACCTCAGCTTGCACCGCACGCCGTGTGCGTGCTGGCCGGATTGCTCGCGGTCGGCGACCTCGTGTTTGATCAGCGGCGGCGTTGGGGCATCGCGCCGCTGGTCATCGCGTGGTCAGCGCTCGTCATCGGGCTGGTCGGGCTGGTCCTGACTCGCTAGTTGTGCTGGCTCGGTGGTCGAGCTGGCCAGCCGCCGGCGGCAGCTGTCGTCCGACGCCCACCGGGTGACCGATCGTGGGGTCGCCGAAGTGTGCGAGGCTTCGGTGCCGAGTACGTCCACCTCGTGGTGCTCGACACGAACGTCTACCTGCACCACGAGCGCAAGCTGGAGGACCTGAACCTTGCCGACGAGTTGGGACTGGGAATCGGCACCATCCGCCTCGTTGTGCCAATGGTGATCGTCAACGAGCTGGTCAAGGCGAAACTCGCCGGCGGCGACAAGAGCTGAGTCGGGGTGTCGGATCCGGATCGAGGGCAGCGACCTGCCGTGGCGGCGCGCCGGTGCTGAGGCCGATGCGCTGCGGCTCGGCAACGTGCAGGTGGGAGTGCAGCCTGATCGAACAAGCCGGCTGGCCATCGGCCGACGAACCGCAGGCCCTCACCAAACCTACGAGCCTCACCTCGCCCAACTTCAGCGCGGCCGGCTGTTCGCCTTCTGGTTAAGGGCCAACCCCACCAGCGACACGAAGAAGCCGATCGTCCCATCCGAAGCGCAGACCCGCCATCTCGCCGCTGATCGACCGCGGGGTGTGCGGGTGGCTCACCGGAAGCTGCCCGACCAGATTAACTGGCTCACCGACAAACTCTCCCGATCTGGCTGCATCGTTCCCACCGAGTCGGTCGATGGGAATGAGGTCCCCGCGGTGCGGGCCAGCGGCCGGCACCGGCTCCGATTCCACAAGACCGGAGGACAGACCGGTCGTCCGCCCGTCATCCTGGAGAGCGTCACGTTCGACGGGCTGCTGCGCGTCGACGACCTGGACCTTGCACGTCAGGCGCTCCTCCAAGGAGTCGGCTCCGGCAAGGCCTACGGCTCCGGTTTGCTCACCCTCGCCCCACCGACCCCTGCCGCGAACCGAAATGTGGAGGTTCGCCGACCCGCAAGATCTCCGGCGGGCGGCCTAGGGCCGACGGCTTCGGACGATTGCTCTTCAGAGAGGCGACCGTTTGCTCGCCAGCGCCTCCCGGCCTCCGTCCAGCAGGCCGCTGACCAGACCTCCGATGTGCTCGAAGCCGTCGCCCACAGTGTGGCCCTGGCAAAATCGGTAGGCGATGCCCTCGAGAACCACCGCCAGCTTCAGGTACGCCAGGCCGAGGTAGAAGCCCAGATCGGGCAGGTCGCAGCCACTTGCCGTGGCGTACCGCTCGCAGATCTCGACGGGCGTGAACGCTCCGGGAGCGGCAGCAGCGTCGCCGATCGCTCGCCGGGTGTCGAGGTCGGCGAGCCGCCGGTACGCGAGCAGCAGTGCGAGGTCGGTGAACGGATCGCCCAGCGTGGCCATCTCCCAGTCCACCACGGCGGCTATCTCTCCCGCGTCGTCGACGAGCAGGTTGTCGAGGCGATAGTCGCCGTGCACCGCGGTGTGCGCCGCCTCGGCGGGCAACCGCGCCACGAGTTGTGTGTGCAGCGCGCGGACGGGCTCCGGGTCGCTGCTCGGCGTCGCGTCCGATTGCCGCCGCCAGGTCCGCAACTGCCGTGCGAGATAGCCGTCCGGCCGCCCGAGATCCGCCAGGCCCACAGCCGCCGGGTCGACGGCGTGCAGCGCGGCGAGCGTATCGACCATGCGCCCGTTGATGTGGCGGGTGCGGTCCGGTCCGAGGCGGGCCAGGTCAGCCGCGTCCCGGTACGCGGTCCCGGCTACCTTGGCCATCACGTAGAACGGCGCGCCCAGCACCGACTCGTCGCCGCAGAACAGCTCGGTCCGCGGCACCGGCACTGCGGTCGGGCCGAGCGCGGTCAGCACACGGTACTCCCGGCCCATGTCGTGCGCGGTGGCCAGGACGTGCCCGAGCGGCGGCCGGCGCACGATGAAGGCTTGCCCGCCGCTGGTCACCTCGTAGGTGATGTTGGACTTGCCACCGGCGATGACAGTGGCCCGGAGCGGACCGGCGAGCAGTCCCGGTGCGTGCCGCCGCAGGTGTTCGGCAAGCCGGTCCAGGTCGAGCCCGGGCGGCCCGGCGGTCACGTGCGGCCGCCGACCCGGCGCACCGCGCGGCGGGCGATCGCCCAGCGGTGGGTTTCGCTCGGCCCGTCGTAGATCCGGAACGGGCGAACCTCGCGCAGATAGCGGGACAGCAGCAGGTCGTGGGACACGCCGGCGGCGCCGCAGAGCTGCACCGCTCGGTCCACGATTCGCCCCACCGCCTCGGCGACGAAGGTCTTCGCGATCGCGGTGGCCTGCGCGGCCGGCTCGCCTTGGTCCAGCTCCCAGCACGCCCGGGTGATCAGGCCGTCGGCGGCGGCCAGGTCGATCTCGTTGTCGGCGATCATCTGCTGCGCCATGCCCAGCTCGGCCAGCCGGGCGCCGAAGAGCCGCCGATCCGCCGCCCGGGTCACCGCGATGTCGTGCGCGCGGCGAGCCAGGCCGAGCCAGCGCATGCAGTGTGTCATCCGGGCCGGGCCGAGGCGGACCTGCGCGTACCGGAAGCCATCGTCGACCTCGCCGAGGACGGCGTCGCCGGGCACCTCGCAGTCGGCGAAGATGACCTCGCAGTGGCCGCCGGGGGTGCCCTCGTCGATGGTCGGGATGTGTCGGAGCACGGTCATTCCCGGGTTGCCGGCGTCGACCAGGAACATCGTCGCGCCGCCACGATCACCGGGTGCCCCTGTGGTGCGGGCCATGCAGATCGCGTACGCGGCGCCGTCGGCGCCGGTGATGAACCATTTCCGGCCGGTGATCCGCCAACCGCCGGCGATCCGCTCGGCCCGGGTGGTGAGCGCGGCCGGGTCCGAGCCCGCACCCGGCGACGGCTCGGTCATGGCGAAGCACGACCGGACCTCGCCGGACGCGAGCGGAGCAAGGTACTTCTCCTTCTGCGCCGGCGTCGCCACGAGATCGAGCAGGTGCGCATTGCCCTCGTCGGGCGCCGCGGCGTTCACGGCGAGCGGGCCGAAGAGCGAGTATCCGGCCGCCTGGAAGACTGGTGCGCGATCGCTCATGCCGAGGCCGTGCCCGCCGTACTCGACCGGCAGGTGTGGCCCGAAGACGCCGGCCTCGCGGGCGGCCCGCTGTAGCTCGGCCCGCAACGGCTCGCTTTGACTCGGCACCACGCCGCCATGTTCCTCCTCGACCGGGATCACGACGTCGCGCACGAAGCGGGTGGTGCGCTCGACGAGGTCCGTCACCGCCGGTTCCGTTTGCAGCTCGACGGCCACAGCACTCCCCTCAGTACGCGGCACGCCCGCCGCTGATGTCGTAGACGGCGCCGGTGGAGAACGAGCAGCGGTCCGAGGTCAGCCACGCGACCAGCTCGGCGACCTCCTCCGGCCGACCGAGGCGGGCCATCGGGATGCGCTCGGTCAGGTACTTGACCACGCTGGCGTCGGTCGCCTGCGCCATCGGCGTGGCGACCACCGTCGGGGTGATCGTGTTAACCAGCACGCCGGTGGTGGCGAGCTCCTTGCCCAGCGACTTGGTCAGGCCGATCACACCGGCCTTGCTGGCGGAGTACGCGGCCAGTTGCGGACTGCCCTCCTTGCCCGAGGTGCTGGCGATGGTGACGATCCGGCCCCAGCCGTTGGCGATCATGCCGGGGATCACCGCGCGGCAGACCGCGAAGGTGCCGTTGAGGTTGATCGCGATCGTACGCTCCCACTCCTCGTCGGTGACCTCCCACATCGGCTTGTTCGGCCCGATCACTGCGGCGCAGTGAACCAGCACGTCGACCGGGCCGATCCGATCGAGGGCGGCACGGGTGGCCGCCAGATCGGCGATGTCCACCACCACGTCGGCGTCGTCGTGCACATCGGCGGTGATGACCTTGTGCCCGTCGGCGGCGAGGCGGGCGGCGCAGGCGGCGCCGATCCCGCTCACCCCGCCGGTAATCAGTGCGGTGCGCATGTCGAGGTCCTTTCAGCGTCCTTCGAAGACGGGGGGGCGCTTCTCGGCGAACGCGGCGATGCCTTCGTGGGCGTCGGCGCTGCCGTTGACGGCGAGCACGGACAACTCGGTCTCGCCGAGCGCCTGGTCGAGGTTCTGCTCCAAGCCACGGGCGGCGAGCCGCTTGGCCAGCCGGACGGCGACCGGGGACCGGCCGGCGATGCGGCCGGCCAGCTCCAGCGCGGCGTCCATCAGGGACTCGGCGGGCACCACGTCGCTGACCAGGCCGAGCTCCAGTGCGGTCCGTGCGTCGACGACCTCGCTGAGCCAAATCATGCGCAGCGCGCGGTCCAGCCCGATGATCCGGGGTAGCAGCCAGGCGCCACCCTCGTCCGGCAGGAGGGCGAAGTTGCCGCTGGTGTCGCCGAGCTTCGCAGTGTCCGCGGCGATCCGCAGGTCACAGAAGAGGGCTAGGGCGAGACCGCCGGCCACTGCCGGCCCGTTGATCGCCGCGATGGTCGGCTTGTCGAGGCGGTGCAACGCGAGGCCGAGCCGGTGATTGCCCTCCCGCATGACGACGCCGTGGCCCAGCCGGCGGTGCTTCGCCATCTCGTACCCCTCGAGCTTCTTGATGTCGCCGCCGCTGCAGAAACCGCGACCCGCGCCGGTGAGGATCAGGCAGCGCGCATCGTCGTCGGCGCCATAGGCCGCGATCGCGTCGATCAGCTCGTGGCACATCGTGGGGGTGTAGCCGTTGAGCGCCTCCGGCCGGTTGAGGGTGATCCGGCGGACGTGAATTCGCGGGGTGTCGACGAGGATGGTCGTGTAGCTCATGCCGCGCCGCCGATGAGCGCCTTGACCTGCTCGCGCAGCAGGAACTTCTGGATCTTCCCGCTCGGTGTGCGGGGCAGCTCGGCCACCGTCTCGACGCGTTCCGGGCATTTCTGGATGGCGACGCCCCGGCCGGTGAGAAAGGCGACGAGGTCCGGTGGGGCCACTGGATCGGCCCCGGCGGCGGCCACCACGAACGCGCATGCCTTCTCGCCGAGCTTCTCGTCCGGCATGGCCACCACGGCCACGTCCGCGATGGCGGGGTGCTCGAGCAGGTGTTGCTCGACCTGGGCGGCGCTGATGTTCTCGCCGCCGCGGATGATGATGTCCTTGCTGCGGCCCTGGATCGCGACCGCACCCTCGGGCGAGATGGTGGCTAGGTCCCCGGTGCGGAAGAAGCCGTCCGGGGTGAACGCCTCGGCGTTGAGCGCGGGATCGAGGTAGCCGAGGAACAGCTCCGGGCCGCGGGCCACCAGCTCCCCGACGCCGTCGGTCACGTTGATGAGATAGCCGTCGTCGGGCGGAATGGGAAGCCCGTCGGTCTCCGCGGCGATGTCCGGGCTGATCGCCGGTCCGCTGGTGCAGTAGACGGGCAGTTCACTGGAGCCGTAGCTGCGGCTTACCGTGGCGTCGAGCTGTCTGCGGGCCTGGCGGATCAGGGCCGGCGGCACGTCGGCGCCGCCGCAGAGGAAGGTGGTCAGCGCCGACGGGGTGCCGCGCCGGGCGTACTCGTCGACCAGGCCGCGCAGGAACGGCGTCGCGCCGAGGCTGAATGTGCAACGGTCCCCCTCGATGATGTCGACCGCGCGGCCCGGTTCCCAGACGTCGAGCAGGGATGTGCTCTGCCGCAGCAGGGTTGGAAGCCAGACGCCGTAGACGATCCCGGTCAGGTGCCCGACCGGCGAGCCCATGAAGGTGCGGTCGTCCTCGGTGAGCGCCATCCAGTCGATGATGGACTGCATCTCGAAGACGATCGTCTGGTGGTTGTGCAGTACGCCCTTGGCCTCGGAGGTGGTGCCGGAGGTGTAGAGGAGCAGGCAGATGTCGTCTGGATCGCCCACCGGCTCGGGCCGGTCCGCGCCGGTGAGCAGGTCGTCGAAGGCGACGAAATCCTCCGGCAGCGGGCCCTGCGGGCGCACCACGACGACTGTCGGGCGGTGGTCCAGGCGTGGCAGGATCTCGCGCATCATCTCGACGTAGTCGAAGCCGCGGAACACGTGCGGCACCACCACGACGGCCGATCGCGCCTGACGAAGGATGAAGGTGAGCTCGTCCTGGCGGTAGATCGGCACCACCGGATTGGTCACGCAGCCCGCCCAGGCCAGCGCGTGGAAGGTGAGCGCGGCTTCCCACCAGTTTGGCAGCTCGACGGTCACCACATCGTGCTGGTGCACGCCGATGCCGGCCAGGGCGCCGGCCAGCCGGCCGGTCAGATCGGTGAGCTCGCCATATGTAAAGCGCCGCCCCCCCTCGGTCAGCGCGAGCCGGTCCGCGGGCGCCGTCACCAGGTACGAGGTCAGCGTGCGATCCGCCCAGTACCCCTGCTCGCGGTAGGCTCTCGGGGCTGGTCGGGTGGGCTTGAGCATGGGTGTCTCCTAGAGGACGAGCAGCGAGCCGCCGTCGACCGGCAGCAGGACGCCGTTGATGTACTCGGCCGCGGGCGACAGCAGGAACAGCGCGGCGTGCGCGACGTCGGCCGGTCGTCCGACGCGGCCCATCGGGTTGCGGGCAACGATTTCCTTGCCGTAATCGCTGTCGAGCAAGCCCTGGGTGCGCGGGGTGTCGATGACGCCTGGTGCCACCGCGTTGGCCCGGATCCCGTTCGGGCGGTTGAGCGCGAGGTACCGGGTCAGCCCGGCGATGCCCGCCTTGGCCGAGGAGTACCAGTTGTTGGCGCCGGCGCCGGTGATGGCGCCGGCCACCGAAGAAACGTTCACCAGGCTGCCGTCCCGCGACTCGGGCCCGTCCAGCCAGGCCTGGGTGACCGTGTACACGCTACCCAGCGCGGTGGCCACGGCGGCGTTGAAGTCGAGCTTCGTGAAGCTCGGCGGCCCGGCGTTGTTGAACAGGTACCGCGCCGGCGGCAAATCGCCCCGAGTACGCCGCAGCGCCTCCGCGACTGCCGCCGGATCGGTGACGTCGGCCGTCACCGCGAGGGCCCGGTGACCATCGGCGGTCAGCTTGCCGGTGACCGCGGTCGCGGCCTCGGTATTGAGGTCCCACGCGGCAACGGCCAGGCCCGCACGCGCGGCAACCGCGGCGAACTGCGCGCCGATGCCGCTGCCCGCGCCGGTCACGATGACGGTGGCCTCACTCGGGAAGCCGAGAAACGAGTCGGACATGCTTCTCCTCAGACGGTTGGTGGCACGGCCGGAGCCGGACGACGCGCGGCGGATCCCTCGGCGAGCAGGCCCCGTGCGGCGTAGTCCCAGAATTTCTCTGCAACCGTCTTGGCGTCCATCAGACCGCCCGGCCGGAACCACTGGTACGCCCAGTTGCACATGCCGAAGATCTCGAAGGCGGCCAGGTCGGGGTCGACATCGCGGAACGTCCCGTCCTCGATGCCAGCCCGGATGATCCCGGCAACGGTGGCGAACATGAAGTCGCGCTTCGGCGTCGCGGCGGCCTGCTCCTCAGCGGTGAGCTCGCGGAAGTGCTCGAAGAAGACGCGGACGTGACCGGGGTGCGTCTCGTTCAGGCGCAGGATGTCGGTCATCGTCTCGAGTAGCCGCTGGGCCGGGGTGAGCCCGCGGTCCGCGTGCGACTGGAGCCCGTCCAGCAGCACGCCCATGAACTCGTCGTGGATAAAGAAGAGGATCTGGCCCTTGCTCGGGAAGTAGTGGTACAGCGTCGCTTTGGCCACGCCGGCCGCCGCAGCGATCTGCGCCATCGACGTCTGGTGGTAACCGTCGCGATTGAACAGCTCCGCCGATCGGTCGGCAATCAGCTTGCGCCGCTCGCGGCCGTTGTCGCGCGCCGCGTCCGCCCGGGATCGCCGTGGTGGCGGGGCTGTGGCGCGCTCGCCGGCATCCGGCTGAGCGGTGGCCGTGGGCGGCTGGGACATCCGGTGGCCTCCTGGGGTCGAGTTGCGAAGCATCATCCGCTCGACCGAGCGGTCGGGTCAATACCCCTAACCGTAGTGTCCGGTTGGGACATGGTTTAGCAGCTCTTATCCAGGGATGAAGTCGCAGCGCAACAGCCTCTTGACACATCGTTGATCCCGGATTTAGATACCGGAAAGCGGTTCGACCGAACGGACGGTCGAGCTAAATCGGCTCGGCAGTGACCCATTGTGGACGGCCGTACCGCAGCCCCCGCCCCAGAGGCGCCGCTCGGCGCACCACTCGATCGACCAGTCAAGGAGCGTGCAGCGATGAGGTTGCGCATGAGAAGCGGGATGGGCCGGGCGCTGTGCGTGGCGACGGCCGGCGTACTCGCCCTGTCAGGCTGCGGCGTCGACGAGGGTGGCACCTCGTCCGATGCGAAAGGCCCGTACCAGGTGTTAATGGTCCTGGGTCTCACCGGCCCGGTCGCCGGCAACGCCCAGGCCGAGGTCAATGCCATGAAGGCCGGCGCCGACGTGCTGAACAGAGCCGGCGGCATCGGCGGCCGTCAGGTGCAGGTGAAGGTCGTGGACACTCAGACCGACCCCACCAAGGCGGTCAGCCTCTTGCAGAACGAGCTGGCCGGCGACACGCTGCCGGACCTGGTGTGGGCTGGGGTGACCAGTGACGAGACGCTGGCCATGCTGCCGGTGTTGAGTCAGCGCAAGGTGCTGTCGGTGGCCCAGACCGCGGCCGACGCAAGCAACGACCCGGCGAAGTACCCGTACCACTTCGGCATGCAACCGGCCGCGAAGGTCGCCGCCGAGGCGGCCGCGGCGCAGCTCAAGGAGAGCGGCGCGGCCAGGGTCGGCCTGATCGCCGCGGACAGCGCCTTCGGCCAGTCGACGGAGGAGGCCAGCGAGAAGGCGTTCACTGCCGCGGGCTTGCAGGTGGTGCGGGAGCGGTACTCGTCCACCGCGGTCGATCTGACCGCCCCGATCCAGCGTCTGGCCGCCGCCAAGCCGGACGCCGTGTACTTCCAGGCGTACGGGGCACCGTCGACCTACGTGCTGAACGCCCGCGCCAAGCTCGGCCTCACCGGCACACCGTTCGTGGGCTCGCTGAGCGTCTCCGCGACGAACACGACCGAGGTGACTCCGGCGGCCGCTCTCAGCGGAGTGAGCCTGCAGATCTACCAGGTCCAGGAATTCAAGGACGAGGCGCAGCGCTCCCCCGCGATGAAGGAGATGATCGCCGCGATCGGCAAGTACGGGAAGCTCGACCAGGCGATGAACCTGTACAGCAACACGTACGACAGCCTGATGCTCGCCGCCGCCGCCACCGAGCAGGCCGGAGCGTCCGGCGAGCCGGCCGCCAAGGCGATGGAGGCGCTCAAGCCGCCGTCCACGGTCCGCTGGGTGACCTTCGACAGCTACGGCTTCACCCCGCAGAGCCACTTCGCGGTGCCGAACCAGTCCGGCAAAGGCTACACATTCGTCGAGGCCAAGCCTGGCCCGGCGATCGACGGAATGATCAAAATCTCCTGAGTGGACGGCGGGCTGGGCGGACATCTGCCGTCCGGCCCGCGGAAGGGAACACCGTTGCTCACCACCCTGTTGGCCGGCCTGTCGGTCGGTGCGGTGTACGCCCTAGTGGCGATCGGCTACAACATCGTATTCATCCCGAGCGGCGTGGTGAACTTCGCGCACGCCGCGCTGATCATGGTCGGCACCTTCGTCAGCTATTGGGGCCTGGCCACCCAGGGCTGGCCGATCTGGGCGGTCGTCCCGGTTGTCGCGCTCGTCGTCGGCGCGATCGCCCTGGTCGAGGAGCGGGTCGCGGTGCGGCCCATCTTCGGTAGCGGCGTGCACGGCGAGCTGGTCACCACGCTCGGGGCGGCGCTGTTGTTGGAAGGCATCGCGGTGGTGGTCTGGGGCGACCAGCCGCTGACGGTTCCGGTGCCCGGTGTGGACACCCCGGTCAGCGTCTTCGGCGGCCGTGCGATCGTCGCCGACCTGCTCCTCGTGCTGATCGCCGTCGCCCTGGCGCTGGGCCTGCACGAGTGGACCCGCCGGTCGATCCACGGTCTGGCCGGGCTGGCCGCGTCCGAGGACCGCGTGGCGGCCATGCTGCGCGGTGTCAACGTCCGCCGGATGACCATGATCGCGTTCGTGATCAGCGGCCTGCTGGCCGGTGCGCTCGCGCCGCTGATGGCCGCGAAGACCCTCGCCATCACCACGCTGGGCTCGGCGCTCGCGGTCAAGGGCTTCGTGGCCTTCGCGGTCGGCGGGTTCGGCAACATCCGCGGCGCCCTGGTCGGCGGCCTCCTGATCGGCGTCGTCGAGGCTACCGGCCAGCGCTACCTGGGCAGCCAGTACGCGGGTTTGCTCCTGTTCGCGCTGCTCCTGGTGCTGCTGTTGGTCCGCCCGGGCGGGCTTTTCGTCTCGCACAAGGAACGGGTGGTTTGATGGCTGCGCTGCTTACCCGCGCCCGGCCCTGGGCGCTGCCCGCGGTGGCGGTGTTCGTCGCCCTGCTCCCGTGGATGGGCACCAACTTCTCTGTGCTGCGCCAGATCGCGCTGATCGCGATCTTCAGCCTGGTGGTGAGCGGGCTCAACCTCAGCTTCGGGTACGCGGGCGAGCTGGCTCTCGGCCAGGGCGCGATCTTCGCGGCCGGCGCCTACGTGACCGGTTACGTGTCGGTGGCGCACGGCGTGCCGTTCCTACTCGCCCTCGTGGCCGCCGCGCTCGCCGCGCTGGTGGTCGGCGTGGCATCCGGCGCGGCCGGGCTGCGGCTCGGTGGCTGGGCGTTGGCGATCACGTCGTTCTTCCTGGTGCTGCTGGTGCCCGACATCCTCACCGTGTTCGCCGACGAGACCGGTGGCTTCTCCGGTTTGCCGGGCATCCGGCCGCCCGACCTGTTCGGCGCGGACCTGGCCTTCTACCAGTTCTACCCGGTGGTGATAGTGATCGCCGCGGTGTGGTTCCTGCTGTTCCGCAACGTGGTGACCTCGGCGCACGGCGCAGCGCTCAAAGCCATGCGGGACAGCCCAGTGCTGGCCACGTCGCTGGGCATCTCCGTGTACCGGATGAAGCTGGTGGCGTACGCGATCGGCGCGGTGCCGGCCGGCATCGCCGGCTGCCTGTTCGCCTACCTGGACCAGTTCATCTCGCCGAGCTCCTTCACCTTTATCGTCGCCGTCGGCTTCTTCGCGGCGTCCATCATCGGCGGCGCGGCCAGCATCTACGGGGCCATCGTCGGCGCCGCGCTGCTCCAGCTCGGCCCGCTGCAGTCCACCTCGTTCCAGCACTACTCGCTGGCCGTCTACGGGCTCTTCCTGCTGATCGCCGGCGTGGCCCTGTCCGGCGGCGTGAGCGGCCTGGTCGGCTCGCTGGTACGCCGGCTCCGCCCCAAGCGCAGCGCCACCGCGGTGGAACGCGACACCGGCGAACGACCGCCGCTGCCCGCGCTCCCCGGCGCGGTGCTGGCCACCGAGAACGTCAGCCGCTCGTTCGGCGGCAACAAGGCGGTGGTGGACGTCTCGCTGACCGCGCAGCCCGGCCGGGTCACCGCACTGATCGGGCCGAACGGGTCCGGCAAGACCACGCTGCTCAACCTCGTCTCCGGGTACTACCAGCCCGACGCGGGGGCGGTGCGGCTGGGCGACACCGTGCTCACCGGGCGCAAACCGTACGCGGTGGCCCGGGCCGGCGTGGCGCGGACGTTCCAGACGCCGCAGGTGCCGAGCGGGTTGTCCACCCGGCAGGTGGTGGAGACTGGCTGCTACGCCGACACCGACCTGGGCTGGCTGGGTGCGGCGCTGCGGACCCCGCACTTCCGGCGGGTGCAGCGGGCGACCCGGGAACGGGCGGACACCATCCTGCGCTCGCTCGGCCTGCTGCACGTGGCCGACGCCGAGGCGAGCACCCTCCCGCTGGGTACCCGCCGGATGCTCGAACTCGCTCGTGCCATCGCCACCGGACCGCGTGTGCTGCTGCTCGACGAGGTGGCGTCCGGATTGGACGAACGCGAGCTGGACCAGCTCTCCGCGGTTATCCGGGAGCTGCGCGATGGCGGTGCCACGGTGCTGCTGGTCGAGCACAACTTCCCGCTGGTGCTGCGGCTGGCCGACGAGGTGCACGTGCTGGCGCAGGGCTCCGAGGTGGTCGCCGGCCCGCCGCAGGCGATCGCCACCGACGCCGACGTGCTGGCCCTCTACCTGGGCGGCTCGGCCGCCGGCCAGCCTGTGGCCGCCCTCACCGAGGAGAACGTGTCATGACCGACCAGCTGCTGTCCGTGCGCAACGTGTCCGCCGGGTACGGAGACGTCACCGCCCTGTGGGGCGTCTCGCTGGAGCTGGCCGCGGGCGAGCTGCTCGGCGTGGTCGGCGCGAACGGGGCCGGCAAGACCACCCTGCTGAGCACGATCGTCGGGCTCAACCCGGTGTTCCGCGGCACCATCACGTTCGCCGGACGCGACCTCGGCCGGGTGCCCCCGCACGCTCGCGTGCAGCAGGGCCTTGCCCTGGTGCAGGAGGGCAAGCGAATCTTCCGGCGGCTCACCGTCGAGGACAACCTGCTGCTCGGCGGGTATTCGGTGACCCGGCGCCGGGGCAAGCTGACGCCGCTGCTCGACGCCGTCTACGCCCGCTTCCCGGCGCTGGCCGACCGCCGGCACCAGTTGGCCGGCGCGCTCAGCGGCGGACAGCAGCAGATGCTGGCGATCGGCCAGGCGGTGCTGCCCCGGCCGCGGCTGCTGATGCTGGACGAGCCGTCGGCCGGCCTGGCGCCGTCGATCGTCGCCGACGTGCTGGCAGCGGTCAACGCCCTGCGCGCCGACGGGATGACCGTGGTGCTGGTCGAGCAGGCCGTCGAGTCGGTGATGGCGATCGCCGACCGGCTGGTGGTGCTGGACCTGGGCCGGGTGGTACTGGACCGGGCGGTCCGCGAGATCGACGACGTCTCGGTGGTCCGGCAGGCGTACTTCGGCGCTGGCTCGACGATCACGGCGGCCCGTCCGTGACCGGCCGGACCGCGCTCATCACCGGCGCGACCGGAGACATCGGCGGCGCGATCGCCCGGGCCATGTCCGCAGCCGGGTACGCCCTGACGGTCACCGGCCGCCGCGCTGAAGTGCTCGGGCGTACTGTGGCCACCCTGCCCGCCGGCGCCGACGCGGACACGGTGGTGGCCGACCTGCGCGACGACGACGCCCGGACCGGACTGGTGACCCGGCACGCGAGCCGGTACGGCCGGATGGACGCGCTCGTGGTGTGCGCCGGCGCCGGCTGGTCACGGCCGCTCGCCGACAGCCGGGCGCAGCATTTCGACGATGCGTTCGCGGTGAACGCCCGTGCGTCGTTCGCGCTGGTTGCGGACAGCATCGGGCTGCTGCGCAAGGCGGCAGAGGAGACTGGCGCGGCCCGGGTGGTGGTGGTCTCCTCGCTCACCGCGCACTACCCGGAGGCCGGGCTGGCGGCGTACTCGGCGTCGAAGGCGGCGCTGGGGTCACTGTGCCGGTCGGTCAACATCGAGCACGCGGCGGACGGGATCCTGGCCAGCGCGATCTGCCCCGGCTACGTCGACACCCGCATGTCGGACTGGAAGAAGGACGTCATCGCCGCGGACCGGATGGTCACCACGGCGGACGTCACCGCGGCGGTGATGTTCGTGCTCGGGCTGTCACCCGCCGCCGTGGTGCCCGAGATCCAGCTGATCCGGGCGTCGTCCCGGCTGTACGAGGCTTAGGAGGACAGCGCATGGCCACACCGTCCGTATCCGACCTCCGCGACCAGGTCCGCACCTGGCTCGGCCGGACCGAAGTGCCGCGGTTGTCCGGCGAGGCCGGCGAGCGGTTCGCGCAGCAGCGGGAGTGGCAGCGCCGGCTGTACGACGCCGGCCTGCTCGGGGCGGCCTGGCCGGTCGAGTTCGGCGGCCGGGGCCTCACCGCGCTGCACCAGGTCGCGGTGACCACCGAGCTGGTCCGGCACCACGCGCCACCGCCGGTTGGCGAGATCGGACTGGAGATCGTGGGGCCGACCATCCTGACGTTCGGCTCCGACGAGCAGCGCGCCGAGCTGCTGCCTCGGATCCTGTCCGGCGAGGACATCTGGTGTCAGGGCTTCTCGGAGCCCGAGGCCGGATCCGACCTGGCCTCGCTGCGGACCACCGCGGTGGAGAGCGGTGAGGTGTTCATCGTGAACGGCCAGAAGACGTGGAGCAGCTACGCCAAGCACGCCACCAAGTGCGCGTTGCTGGCGCGTACCGATCCGGCCGCCAGTCCGCAGCATCGCGGTATCAGCTACCTGCTCATCGATCTGCACCTGGACGGGATCGAGGTACGTCCCATCGTGCAGCTGACCGGGGCGGACGAGTTCGCAGAGATCTTCTTCACCGACGTCGCGGTGCCGATCAGCGCACTGCTCGGGGAACGGAACCGTGGCTGGCACTACACCATGCATACGATGTCCCACGAGCGCGGCCCGTACGTGCTCAAGCGGCAGGCCGAGCTTGCGCTTATGTTCGACGCGGTGGTCACCGCCTTGGCCGGGCAGCCGGGCGCGGACCGCTGGGCGGCCGAGATCGGGCGGCAGCGGGTGGTGCTCGACGCGCTGTCCGCCCAGAGCGATCGGACCGCCGACCGGCTGGCCCGCGGGGTCGGCCCGGCCGCTGAGGACTCCGTCGACAAGCTGGCGCTGACCGCCGCCGATCAGTCCCTCACCGGCGCGTTCGCGACGCTCGCGGCCGGCTCGCGGACGGTGCCGTCGGGCCGCCCGCACGGTCTGGACGCCGGTCGGCTGACCGAGGACTACTACTTCGGCCGGGCGTCGTCGATCTACGGCGGCACCGGGCAGATCCAGCGCAACATCGTCGCCGAGCGGCTGCTCGGCCTCCCGAAGGGATGACGGCGTGACAGCGGTCACCGATATCAGGGAACCCGGCTTCGCCGAAGAGCTCGGTGCGGCGGCCGCGGACTTCCTGCGTGGCGAGGGTTTTCCGGACCGATTGCGGGACGACGCCCCGGACATTTGCGGGTTGCACCGGCAGGTCGCCGACCTGGGCCTGCTCGGTGTGCTGGTGCCGGAGGAGGGCGGCGGGATCGGTGGTGGCGCGGCCGAGCTGGTCGCGGTGTTCCGCGCGGTCGGCCGCGGCCTGCTGCCGCTGCCGCTGGCGGAGTCGGTCGCGGCAGCGTCCGTGCTGGCCGATGACGGGTACGCCGACGGCACCACGATGCTGGCCCTGGCCGGAGTGATGACCGGCGACCCGTGGGCCGGGTCCACCCTGGACGGCGATCGGATCACCGGCCGGGCCGGTCTGGTGAACGGTGCCGGCGTCGCCGACCGGCTGCTCGTGCCTGCGTGGGACACGTCCGGCGCGCGTGTGCTCGCGCTCGTCGCCGCCGGCCAGGCACGGTTCACGCCGGTGGCGGCCACCGATCGCACCTACCGTCCCGCCGAGGCCGAGTTCACCGGCGCCCCGGCCACGACGGTCGCACGCGGCGCCGAGGCCGAGCGGGCCTGGCGGCAGGTGCTGACCGTGGGGCGGATCGCGGCGGCGGCCGAACTGACCGGCATCGCCAACCGGCTCGTCGAGCTGGCCGTCGCGTACGTGGGCGAGCGCAAGCAGTTCGGCCGTCCGGTGGGCTCGTTCCAGGCGGTGAAGCACCTGGCAGCGGACGCGGCGACCACCGCGTACGCGATGGACTCGCTCTGCCGCCGGCTGGCCGGCGGCGAACTGACCGGCCTGGACGCCGAGCATTGGGCGGACAGCGCCAAGGCATTCTGCTCGCGGGCCGCCCTCCAGGTCGCCGAGACGGCCCTGCAGATGTTCGGCGGCATCGGCTTCACCGCCGAGCACGACCTGGCGTTGTACTTCCCGCGCATCCTCACCCTCGGCGACCGCTGGGGCGACCCGGCCGCGCTGGAGGCCGCGCTTGGCGCGCGGGCACTGGCCGACGCGCGGGGGCGGTCATGAACGACGAGATCGAGATACGTGCCGACGGCGCCGTCCGGGTGGTCACGCTGTCCCGGCCGGACGCCTACAACGCGGTGAACGAAAACATGCACTACGGCCTGTCCACGCTCTGGGCGCGGCTCGCCGACGACCCCGGGGCGCGGTCGATCGTCCTCACCGGTGCCGGGCGCGCGTTCTGCGCCGGCGGCGACCAGGGCTGGATGACCGTGCTGCGGGAGGACGCGAACCGGCGCCGCGAGATCATGGCCGAGGCGGCGGCCATCGTCACCGGCATGGTGCGCTGCCCGCTGCCGATCGTGGCCGCGGTCAACGGCCCCGCCGTCGGGCTGGGCTGCACTCTCGCCGTGCTCAGCGATCTGGTCGTCATGTCGGAACGGGCGTACCTGTCCGACCCGCACGTGAGCATCGGCCTGGTGGCCGGCGACGGCGGGGCGGTGGTGTGGCCGCTCGCCGTCGGTCCGCACCGTGCCCGGGAGCTGCTCTACCTCGGTGACCGGGTGGACGCGGCCACCGCGCACCGGCTCGGCGTGGCGAACCGGGTGGTGCCCGCCGAAGCCCTGCTCGGCGAGGCAATGGGTCTGGCCCGCCGGCTGGCCGAGCAGCCAGCGCAGGCGCTGCGCGACACCAAGCGCGCGATCAATCTGCATCTCGAGGCCGCCCTGGAGACCGTGCTGCCGTTCGGCATCGAGGCGGAGACGGCATCGTTCACCACCGACGAGCACCGGGACGCGCTAGCCGCGATGGTGGCGAGCCGCCGTGGCTGAGAAAGGATCCATCATGGACGAGTTGCTGGGTGGCGCCGACTTCCTGGCGCCGCGTCAGGTGCTGACCGGAGCGGGCTGCGCTGCCGGCGTCGGCGCCGCGCTGCGGGAGTGGGGCGCCGAGCAGGGCCGCGTGCTGGTGGTGGCCGACCGCGTCGTCGCGGACGCAGGCCTGCTGGCATCGTTGACCGCCGGCCTGACCGAGGCCGGGCTCGAGCCGGTGCTGTGCGCCGAGATCGCCGGGGAACCGGACGCCGACCTGGTCCGGCGGGTGACCGAAACTGGCACGTCAGCGGACGCGAACGCAGTGGTCGGCATCGGCGGCGGCAGCGCGATGGACGTCGCGAAGCTGGTCGCCCTGCTGCTCACCAACGGTGGCGACGTGGCGGACCAGCTGGGTCTCGTGGTGCCACGGCGGCCGGTCGCGCCGCTCGCCCTGGTGCCGACCACGGTCGGCACCGGCGCCGAGGCGACCCGGATCGCGATGGTGAGCGTCGCCGGACACAAGCGGATCAGCAGCTGTCGGCAGTACGTCCCGCTGGTGGCCGCCCTGGACCCGGCCCTGGTCTCCGCGCTTCCGGCCGCGGTGGTTGCGTCGACCGGGATGGATGCGCTCGCACACGCCCTGGAGTCGATGCTCTCCAGCAACCGCAACGCGCTGACTGTCACGGTCGCAACCCGGGCCGCCGATCTGGTGCTAGCCAACATCGAACGGGCCACAGATCCAGACGGCTACGAGGCCCGAGGCCGGATGATGCTGGGGGCGTACCTGGCCGGGCTGGCGCTCAACGCCGGCGTCGTGCTCGGGCACAGCCTCGCGTATGTGATCGCCGGGCGCACGGCGCTGCCGCACGGCACCACCTGCGCGCTGGCACTGCCATACTGCCTGGCCTACAACCGATCGGCCGATCCCGCCCTGCTGTCCCGGGTGGCCGCGGCGGCGACCCGCGGTGCGAGCACCGACCTGGCCGACGCGGTCACCGCGATCGACGCACTGGCCGGGCGGCTCGGCCTGCCGCGGTCGCTGGCGGCAGTGCACATCGACGCGGCCGCCGTTCCGGCAATGGCCGCGGAATGCGTCAAGGACTATCCACGGCCGACGAATCCGGTGCCGCTCGACGAGGAGCGGCTGACCCGCCTGATCGGCGCCATGCATCGGGGCGACGCGCTGGGCGCGTATGCCGGAAGTTGAGGAGCGTGCGATGAACCTGCTACAGATGCCCAACCTGGTGGCCGGCGAATGGCGCCCGGCCGGCGCCGGCGACCGGATCGAGGTCCGCAATCCGGCCGACACCCGCGAGGTGGTGGCCGAGGTACCCGCGATGAGCGCCGCGGACATCACGGCCGTGCTCGACGGCGCGGCCGAGGGCGCGCGGGTGTGGCGGCGCACCGGCCCGCTGGCTCGCGCCACCGTGCTGCACCGCGCCGCCGCGCTGCTGCGCGAGCGCGCCGAGGCGATCGCCCGCGACCTGGTCAGCGAGATGGGCAAGACGCTGACCGAGGCGCGCGGCGAGGTGGACAAGGCGGCGGACTTCTTCGACTTCTACGCCGCGCAGGCGCGGATGCCCTCCGGATACGCGGTCGCTGATGCCCGCCCGGCCACCACCACCACGGTCCGGTACGAGCCGGTCGGCGTCGTCGTGGCCATCACCCCGTGGAACGACCCACTGCTCACCCCGGCCCGCAAGGTCGCGCCCGCGCTCTCCTGCGGCAACGCGGTGATCCTCAAGCCCGCCACGGACACCCCGCTGGTCGCCTGGCGGCTGGCGCAGGCCCTAGCCGACGCAGGAGTGCCGGCCGGCGTCTTCTCCACGGTCACCGGGCGCGGCAGCGCGATCTCCCCGGCGCTGCTCGGCGACGACCGGGTGGCGGCAGTGACCTTCACCGGCAGCACCGAGGTCGGACTGGCCCTGCAACGCGACCTCGCCGGGCGCAACGTGCGGCTGCAGACCGAGATGGGCGGCAAGAACGCCGCGGTGGTCCTGGACGACGCCGACCTGGACTTGGCCGCAGCCACGATCGCCGCGGCCGGATTCGGCCAGGCTGGCCAGCGCTGCACGGCCACCAGCCGGGTGATCGTCACCCACGGCGTGGCCGAAGCCTTGGTGGACAGGCTGCTCGCCCGCGCCGCCGAACTGCGCCTCGGGCCCGGGCTGGCGGACGGCACCACGCTCGGCCCGGTGGTCAGCGAACGGCACCGGCGGGAGGTGCTCGGCCACATCGAAAAAGCTGCCGAGGACGGCGCGACGGTACGCTGCGGCGGCCCGGCGACCACCGATCCGGCGCTGGCGCACGGCTGTTTCGTGGCGCCGACCGTGCTCACCGGCGTCACCCGGGACATGCGGATCTGGCGCGAGGAGGTATTCGGCCCGGTGATCGCGGTGCACGTGGTCGCCGATCTGGACGAGGCCATCGACGCGGTGAACGACTCCGCGTTCGGCCTGTCCGCGTCGATATTCACCACCGGCCTGGCCGCCACCGACCGGTTCCTCGACGAGGCGGACACCGGCCAGGTGGCGGTCAACCTGCCGACGTCGGGCTGGGACGTACACCATCCGTTCGGCGGCTTCCGGCTCTCCGGGTCGGCGTTCAAGGAACAGGGCGTCGAGGCGTTGCACTTCTACACCCGGGTGAAGACGTGCGCGGTCCGTACTCGCTGACCGGCCGGACGGTCGTGGTCACCGGCGCGGGGCGCGGGTTGGGCCGCGCAACGGCGATGGCGGCCGCGGCGGCCGGTGCCCGGGTGATCGGCGTGGCGCGGTCCGCGGACCAACTCGCCGAGTGTGCGACCGGCGCGGACGGCGAAGTGGTCGCGGTGCCGTGGGACCTGGCCGACCTAAACCGAATCGACGCGCTCGCCGACCGCATCGGGGGCGAGGTACACGGCGTCGTGCACGCCGCCGGGACGCAGCTGCGCAAACCGTCCGAGGCGGTCGGCCGCGCGGAGTGGCAGCGGGTGCTCGACCTGAACCTCACCGCGCCGTTCCTGCTGAGCGCCGCGCTGACCCGCACCTGCCCGGCGGCCGGCGCAAGTCACGTTTTCGTCGGCTCGCTGACGAGCAGCATCGGCATCGCGGGGCTGGCACCGTACGCGGCCGGCAAGGCCGGGCTGCTCGGCGTCGTCCGAACCATGGCGGTCGAGTGGGCGGGCCGCGGCATCCGCGCGAACGCGCTCTGCCCTGGCTATGTCCACACCGAACTCACCGACGCCGTGTTCACCGATCCGGCACGCCGCGAGTGGGTGCTGTCCCGCATCCCGATGGGCCGCACCGGCGAGCCAGCGGAGATCGCTGACGCCGCTGTCTTCCTGCTCTCGGCGGCGTCCCGATACATCACCGGACAGATCATCAACGTCGACGGGGGGTGGCTCGCCGGATGAGCGACGGGCGGATCGCCGTGGTGGGCGCTGGCATCGTCGGGCTCGCCGTGGCGCGTGCGCTGCTCGACGAACGGCCGGGCAGCACCGTGGTCGTCTTGGAGAAGGAGGACCGGGTCGGCGCGCACCAGACCGGACACAACAGCGGAGTGGTGCACGCCGGTCTCTACTATCAGCCCGGCTCGCTCAAGGCCGACCTGTGCCGGCGGGGGCGCGTGCTGTTGCGCGACTACTGCGCCGGTCGCGGCATCGACTACCGCGAGCTCGGCAAGGTCGTGGTTGCCACCTCGGCCGTCGAGCTGCCTGCGCTGGCCGGGATCGAGCAGCGGGCGCGGGCCAACGGCGTACCCCGGCTAGCTCGCCTGGATCCCGCCGGGCTCCGGGCGGTCGAGCCGTGGGTGACCGGAGTCGCGGCGCTGCACAGTCCGGAGACGGCCGTGGTCGACTTCACGGCGGTCGCTCGCGCGTTCGCGTCCGACGTGGCCGAGGCCGGCGGTGAAGTCCGGCTGGGTCACCGGGTGGACGCCCTGATACGCGTACCGGGCGGTTGGCGGATCGGCGCCGAAGTGTACGGCAACGTGATCGTCTGCGCCGGCCTCGGCACAGACGCCGTGGCCCGGCGGCTGGGCGGGGACGACCGGGTCACCACGGTGCCGTTCCGTGGCGAGTACTACCGGCTGACCACCCGGCTACGGGACCGGATCCGCGGGCTGGTCTATCCGGTCCCGGATCCGAGGTATCCGTTCCTGGGCGTACACCTGACCCGGCGCTGGGACGACGAGGTGCTGGTCGGGCCGAACGCCGTGCTCGCGCTCGCCGCCGAGGGCTACCGCCGCGGCGACGTCGACCTGCGGCACCTGCTGCGCGTGCTTCGCTGGCCCGGATTCCCGCGGCTGGTCGTCCGCAACTGGCGGGCCGGCGTACGCGAGATCGCCACTTCGATGTCCCGCCGGGCGTTCGCCGCCGCCGCCCGCCGCTACCTTCCGGAGCTGACCGCCGCCGACCTGGTCCGGGCCCCGGCCGGCGTCCGGGCACAGGCGATGGACCGGCGCGGCGCGCTGATTGACGACTTCGTCGTCGAAGGCGACAGCGGGCTGGTCCTGGTCCGCAACGCGCCCTCGCCCGCGGCGACCTCCAGCCTGGCCATCGCCGAGCACATCGTGCAGCGTGTCGTGGCGGCGCTTTCATGACCGAGCCGTACCGGTGCACAGTCCCGGTGCGCTTCGCCGACCTCGACGCGTTCGGCCACGTCAACCACACCCGGCACCTAACCTTCTGCGAGGAGCACCGCAACCGGTTCTTCGCCGCTTGGGCGGACGAGTGCGGCACCGATCCGCTCGACGACGGCCTCGTGGTGGCACGCATCGAGTGTGACTATCTGCGGCCGGTGTCCCGCCGCACCGCGTGCGTCGAGGTCGCCATGCTGGTCAACGCGGTCGGGCGGTCGTCGCTGTCGCTGTCCTACGAGATCAGCGACGGGGATTCGGTCGTCGCGCGGATCAAGTCGGTGCTGGTGATGGTCAAAGGAGATGGCATGTCCCGCCCGCTGGACGACGCCGAGCGCCGCTTCGCCACCCGCTACCAGGCCCCGGAGGACCGATGACCAGCCTGTCGTACGAACCGCTCACCCCCACCGCGCACCTGGACCGGGCCGCGGACGCGCACGGCGATCGGGTGGCCGTGTCCGACGGCGCCGACCGGTGGACCTATACCGAGCTGCACGAGCGCTGCGGGCGGCTGGCCGGCGCCCTGCGGGAGATGGCCGGGAGTAAACCCGTCGCGGTGCTCGCCACCAACAGCCACGTCATGCTCGAGGCACACTTCGCGGTGCCATGGGCCGGCGTACCGCTGATCGCACTCAACATCCGGCTCGCCGTACCCGAGCTGGTCTACATCCTCGGGCACGGCGAGGCCTCGCTGCTGCTGTACGAGCCCGAGTTCGACGAGACCGCGGCGGCGCTGGCCGCCGAGCTTCCCGGCCTGCGGCTGCTCAGGGCCGACGAGTCGTACGAGGAATTGGCCGCGTCGACCGCTCCCGTACGGCACCGGCCGGCCGACGAACGGGACCTGCTCGCGATCAACTACACCAGCGGCACCACCGGGCGGCCGAAGGGTGTCATGTACCACCACCGCGGCGCCTACCTCCAGGCACTCAGCCAGGTCGCGCACTCCGGACTAAACGTGGCGTCGGTCTTCCTGTGGACGCTGCCGATGTTTCACTGCAACGGCTGGGGCTACCCGTGGGCGGTCACCGCCGTCGGTGGCCGGCACGTCTGCCTGCGCCGCGTCGACCCGGCCGAAATCTGGCGGCTGATCGACGCCGAAGGGGTCACCCATCTCAACGGCGCGCCCACCGTGCTGACCATGATGGCGTACGCCGAGCAGGCCGCGCCGCTGCCGTCCAGGCGCCGGCTGCGGGTCGCCACCGGTGGCGCGCCGCCCACGCCGGCGCTGCTGGAGCGGATGGCCGCGCTCGGCGTCGACATCATCCACCTGTACGGGCTGACGGAGACGTTCGGGCCGTCGATCGTCTGCGAATGGCGTCCGGAGTGGAACGAGCTGTCCCCCGCGGAGCAGGCCCGAATCAAGGCCCGCCAGGGGGTACGCACCCTCACCATCGACGGGTTGCGGGTGCTTGACGCGGACGGCCGCGAGACGCCCCGGGACGGCGCCACGCCCGGGGAGGTCGCGGTGCGCGGCAACACCGTGATGCTCGGCTACCTCAAGGACGAGGCGGCCACCGAGGCGGTCGCCGGGGATGGCTGGTTCCGCACCGGGGATCTGGCCGTGCGCCACTCCGACGGCTACGTGGAATTGCGCGACCGCCGCAAGGACGTGATCATCTCCGGCGGCGAGAACATCGCCTCGGTCGAGGTGGAACAGGCCATCGCCGCCCATCCGGACGTGGTCGAGGTGGCGGTGGTAGGCGTGCCGGACGAACGATGGGGCGAGGTGCCCGCGGCGTACGTCACGCTGCGGCCCGGCGCGCGGACCACCGAGCAGGACATCGTGGCGCACGTCCGGACCCGGCTCGCGAGGTTCAAGGCCCCGCGGTACGTCGTCTTCGCCGACCTGCCTAAGACCGCGACTGGCAAGGTGCAGAAGTACGTTCTCCGCAGCCGCGCGCCTCAGGACACGGCCAACTGATCGACCAGCCTCCCATGTCGCCCGCCAGCGCCAGCGACAACACCATCGGCATCAACCTCCTCGACCAGGCCAAAGCCTCCCACCCCGCCCTGGCCAAGACCTGGGTCGACGCCGGCTTCAAGAACAGAATGATCGAGCACGGCGCCACCCTCGGCATCGACGTCGAGGTCGTCGCCAAAGACCCCCACGTCAGAGGGTTCTCGGTGGTCAAACGCCGATGGGTTGTCGAACGCACCCTGGGCTGGATCATGCTGCACCGGCGCCTGGCCCGCGACTACGAAGCCCTACCCGACAACTCCGCCAGCATGATCCAAATCGCGATGATCGACAACCTCACCAAACGAGTCAGCAACGAAACCACCCCAACCTGGCGAGACATCTGAAGATCACATAACTCGCAAAATACGTGAATCAGACGCCCTCTTAGATATCCTGCCGACTTCGATCACCGTTAACTCGTCGACTGCGAGGGTGCCGCCGCTTGCCATGAGCCTCGCCCTAAATCGGGTTCATCTACTACCAAGCTGAAGGGAGCGGCGGGGCTTGCTGGACGAGAATCCCGCAAGGTTCAGCTATGCGGTTGTCCGGTAAGCGTCGAAGACGCCGTCTATCCTGCGGACCGCGGCCAGCAGGTGACCGAGGTGCTTCGGTTCGGCGATCTCGAAGCTGAACCGGCTCACCGCCACCCGGTCGCGGGTGGTGGTGACGGTGGCGGAGAGGATGTTGAGCTGCTCGTCCGAGAGCACCCGAGCGATATCGACAAGTAGCCTGCGTCGGTCGAGGGCCTCCACCTGGATCGCCGCGACAAAAATTGAGGCGGAGGTGAGCTTCCAGCTCACCTCGACCACCCGCTCGCTCTGCGCCCGCAGGTCCTCCGCGTTGGCGCAGTCGTCGCGGTGCACGCTCACCCCGCCGGAGCGGGTGACGAACCCGAACACCGCGTCCGGCGGCACCGGCGTGCAGCACCGGGCCAGCTTGATCCGCGCCCCACTGACGCCCCGGACAACCACACCCGGGTCGTGGCTGCTTTGCCGGCTAGTCGGCGGCCGGGTGGCGACGGCGGTCTCGGCGATGTCCTCCGCCGCGCCCTCCTCGCCGCCGTACGCGGCCATCAGCTTCTGCACCACCGACTGCGCGGAGACCTGGCTGTCACCGACCGCCGCGTAGAGCGAGGCCACGTCGGCCAGGTGCAGGTCCCGGGCGATCGACATCAGCGCGTCCGAGGTGAGCATCCGCTGCAACGGCATGCCCTGCTTGCGCATCGCCTTGACGATCGCGTCCTTGCCGGCCTCGATCGCCTCCTCGCGCCGCTCCTTGTTGAAGTACTGGCGGATCTTCGTACGGGCGCGCGGGCTCTTGACGAAGCCCAGCCAGTCCTGTGTCGGGCCGGCGGTCTCGGACTTCGAGGTGAAGATCTCGATCACGTCGCCGTTGGAGAGCGTCGACTCCAGCGGCACCAACTTGCCGTTGACCCGCGCGCCGATGCACTTGTGCCCGACCTCCGTGTGCACCGCGTACGCGAAGTCCACCGGCGTCGACCCGGTCGGCAGCGGGATGACATCACCCTTCGGGGTGAAGACGTACACCTCCTGGCTGGACAGGTCGAAGCGCAGCGCGTCCAGGAACTCGCTCGGGTCGGCCGCCTCGCGCTGCCAGTCCAGCAGTTGCCGCAACCAGGTCATCTCGTCGATGTGCGCCGGCGGGCCGACGATCTGGGTGCCCTTGTGCTCCTTGTACTTCCAGTGCGCGGCGATGCCGAACTCCGCGGTGCGGTGCATCGCGTAAGTGCGGATCTGCATCTCCACCGGCTTGCCGGTGGGCCCGATGACCGTCGTGTGCAACGACTGGTACATGTTGAACTTGGGCATCGCGATGTAGTCCTTGAACCGGCCCGGCACCGGCTGCCAGTTGTAATGGATAGTCCCGAGAGCCGCGTAGCAGTCACGAACCGTGTCGACCAGGATCCGCACACCGACCAGGTCGTAGATGTCGTTGAAGTCGCGACCCCGCACGATCATCTTCTGGTAGATCGAGTAGAGATGCTTCGGCCGGCCGGTCGTTTCCGCCTTGATCTTGGCGGCCTTCAGGTCCATCCCGACCTTCTGAGTGACCTCGCGCAGCAACTTCTCCCGCTGCGGCTGATGCTCGCCGATCAGGCGGTTGATCTCCTCGTACCGCTTCGGGAAGAGCGTGCCGAAGGCCAGGTCCTCCAGCTCCCACCGGACGGTGTTTATACCCATCCGGTGGGCAAGCGGTGCCCAGATTTGGAGGGTGTTGCGCGCGACCAGCTCCTGCTCGCTGCGTGCAACGAACGTCAGCGTACGCATGTTGTGAAGCCGCTGCGCGAGCTTGATTATGAGGACGCGGGAATCCTTGGCGATGGCAACAACGACTTTCCGAACGGCTAGGGCATCGCGGTCCTCCATCGGCGCCTCGTCAAGGCGGCTGATTCCGTCTACAAGTCTGGCGACGTCGTTACCGAAATCAGTTCGCAGTTCGTCGAGGGTGTAGGCAGTGTCTCCGACGGTGCCGCTGAGCAGCGCGGCGACGAGCGTGGTCGTGTCCATCCCGAGGTTGGCCAGGATGGTGGCCACCGCCAGCGGGTGGGTGATGTACGGGTCACCGGACTTGCGGAACTGCCCCGAGTGCCACCACGCCGCAGTGTCGAACGCTTGCTGCAGCATCCTGACGTCGGCGCGCGGGTGGCTCTCCCGATGCGCCGCGATGAGCGGTTCGAGAACCTCGCTGACTTCAGGGGCGACCAGGAAAACTTTGCTAATGCCAAGTTGTTGCACCAAGCGGCGGGGAGACCATCCGCGGTGCGGTGCCTCGACAAGCGTCCGGGCAGCTAGCTGCCGCTCTGATCCACGCTCGGACTGATCGAGGGCGAGCCGGCGTAGGAGCCAGGCAGCCCGCGGGTCCTTCAAGTTGTGCAGTGCCGTTGCGGCAGCGCGTCGCTCAGAGGAGTCAAGGCCGGCGTCTTGCGCAAGGTCAGCCAGCAGATCACGGCCGTGCTTGTTGCCAGCTCGGGCGAGCGCGTCTGCAGCCCATATTCGTTGGCGTGCCGCGAAGACGCTGTCTTTGGCGACAGCGACGAGCAGAGCGTATCCGTCGATCTCTTCGAGGCGGGTCAGCTGCTGCATTATCCACTGATCACCGCCCGCGCCCATTGACGACTCCGAGCCGCTCGCGCCGTCGGGTGCGTCTTTGTCGATATCGTCGGGTTGAGGTGCGAGGTTCGCCAGCGTGCGCATTGCTGCAATGCGGAGGCCGCGGTCAAATTTCGTGCCGATGACGACGTCGCGGGCGAGGTCAAGGCCGGCACGTTGGTCTAGCCGAAGAGTGGTGCTGATGGCCAGGATCCGGTCGTCGACGGGCCTGCGGGGCTCGTTGACGGCGGAGGAGAGGGTGCGTACGGCGATGCCGATGACCCTTGTATCGACCTCGCAGCCGTCGTCTACCAGAGCGGCGATGAACAATGCCGCCTTGAGACCGCCGTTGGCTGCCATGGACCGCAGTGCCGAGGCCATGGCGTCGGGCTGTGGCCAGGCGGCGACGAGGAAGCGGGCAAAGGATTGGCGCCATGATGGTGGAGCGACCGCCCGCCCCGATGCCGTGCGCTGAAACAGGTCCCAGAAGACGGCATCCGCGCGATCCTTGTCCTGAGCGATCACCTGCGCGGCTAGGTACTCCTGAATGGTTTGGTGAAGGAAGGTGAAATCCTCGCCGCGGGCCAGCATGACCCCGCTACGGCGGAGGTAGTCGGCCAGGAGGTTCCTCCAAGTGGCCAGCGGGACGGTTGCGGGGCGCAGGCTGTCGGTCCACTGTTCGAGCTTGTCCACCGCAGGCTGCGCGTCACCGGCGAGCCTGTCGGCGGCGAGACGCCCGATCAGTGTGTCCCCTTCAGCGAGCAGCTTTTCTCCCGCTTCCTCGGCGTGCTGCCCGTAGCGATTAAGGGTCCGCTGAAGCTGCGGCCGCAACCCGCCGTCTGCGTCGCTGTATTGGCGATCGCGAAGTAGGCTGACGAAGTCTTCGAAGATCTTGGCGCGCTCGGCCGGTAGACGGCGCTCAGGGTTGGCGACGAACAACTGGCACAGCATCGTCGCCATGAGCGGGTTACGAGCCAACTCGCCGAGGCCCAGCCGTCGAAGCTCCTTGGCGAACTGGGCGGCTGCCTCAGCAGGACTGTCCACTTCCAGGCGCGTGAACCAGCCTTCGCTGAATTGTCGACGTTGCTCCTCATCGAAGGGAAGCAGTTCGAAATGCAGAGGTCTCCAACCCTCGGGCAACGCTTCCTGAAGGTCAGCAGCAGGCCGGGTAGCGATGACGAACCGGTGGGTGCCGTCAGCTCCCGAGCGGGAGGTACTGATGATCGCGAGGAGTTCCTGGCGCTTGCGGGGGTCCATGATTTCGTCGAGGCCGTCGACCAGGACCAGCCACGTGCCTCCCGGTACGGGCCGGCCCTCGAAGAAGGTTGCGGGCCACGACACTTTTTGGCGAATCAGACCGAAGTCAGCGCGCACGCTGCGGGCGAGCGCCTCTCCCAGGCTGTCCGAGGTGAGGAGGTCGGTGGCCTGCACGCGGACGGGGATGTCGGCTACCTCTGCGTTCTTCTGGCGTCGCGCCAGTTCACCAAGGGTGAACTGAAAGAGACTGGACTTGCCCGCCCCCGCTCCACCGACAAGGAACGCGTCCGTGCCACCCTCGAAGACCACCTCAGCCGGTCTCACCTGCGCCGGCACCGCGACGGCGTTGGACTGATCCTGGATCCGCGTTGCCTGTCGCACGTAGACAGCAGACAAGGGTGGCATCTGCGTTCCGGGAGACAACCTGTATGGATGACGGGCGCCGGCGCGCTCTGCCATGGCCACATAAGCCCGTAGTTGCGGGCCGGGGAACCGCCACTGCCCCGCTGTGAGCTGCTCATCGGAGAGGACCGCGAGCCATCGGCGATGCATAACCGGCGCGGTGACGAGCGCCAACCGTGCCGGTTCGCACCGAGAAAGGATCTCCGAGATGGGCAGCATGTGTGAGCTGCCCGAGGGGCTGGAGGTGCAGACCATCCCGCATACCGCTCCGGTACGGCGGTTCACCACCGGGCTGCCACTGAATCCACCGGTGACAGGAGTCCCCCGTAGCCGCATGAGCCGAAGTGGGTCCTGCTCGCCGCGCCGGGACTGTCCTTCATAGACGAAGCTTGCGGGTTGACCTGCTCTGAACATGTTGTCCGGATGCCCATAGGTCCACAACGAGTCGCCCACATCGACCACCGGACTGGGCAGGACCGGTGGCGGTTCGACCACGGCGGTGATCTCTTCCACCGTTAGAAGGGCAAGATCCAACCCCGCTGGCGTGCGGAAGAACGAATCCGCAGACGCACGTAGGACCATTTGGGCCGTGGCGGCGACCGCGCGCCCTTTCACCAGTTCAGGCAGGGGCTGCCCATTGTCGGCCAAGACATGAGCGCAGGTCGCAATGAGGCCTGGAGCAATGAAAAAGCCGGTGCCGCGTCGCGGCGCCGCTCCCGTGGCTGATGGCACTTCGATAGCCACCGTGGCGGCTTGAAGGCACTCTTCCCAGCTGGCGTCGGCGCCGGCGGCTAGGGGTTTGACCTGTCCCACTCAAGGCCTACCTTGACGCCGGACTTCGCCGACGCCTTACCGACAATTGCGATGAACTTGCCCGAATCGATGGCGAACTCGCAGCTGACCTCAACCGTCAGCCGCGTCACGCCTGCATCGCGCAAGCCCTCCCCGACCCTTGCGGCGAACGCTGATAGCCCAGCCAACGCATCGTCCAGGCTGGCTGGGCGAGAGGCCACCTCCATCTCGTCGCTGCTGGTGCCTGACGATATGGAACTGGCCAGGTAGATGACATGCCCGTCGAGATGCAGAGGTACTAAGGATTCGCCTGCGGATTCGACTTCCTCGATCACTTCACTCCCCCATCATGATCTCGTAGTGCAACCCCTGCGAACAGTAATCACCCCTCGCAACCTGCTGGTGGCCCACATTCCTCAAGCCGCATGATCGACGAGTCGATGCTGATCGTCCACTGCACCGGTGTCCCGTTGTGGACCTGCGCCGCAGCCAGCATCCGATCCCACGTGCCGTCCGCCGCCGTTTAGCGACGCAGGCGTACGTGGCAGGTCTTCCACGGCCCGAAGCGTTCGGGCAGGTCACGCCAGGGCGCGCCGGTGCGTAACTTCCACAGAATTCCCGTGATGACCTGCCGGTGATCCCGCCACCGCCCCCGAGCACCGCCCGGCTCCGGCAGCAGCGGCGCGATCGCCGCCCACGCTTCATCAGTCAACGCGCCACGACGCACCACCAGCACATCGTCAACGATGAACCACTACAAGACGAGGTGCCGGGCCCAGGTTGATCGCGTCCCGCGCCGGCCCGGGGACCGCGCCCATGACGACGATCGCGACCAGGAGCGGATGAGGAAGAGCAGTTCGCGCGGACGGTTCACGGCCAGCAAGGCAAAACAGGTTTCGACATGTCAGCGCCGGCCACCGCGGTGCCCCAGGTCAACGACCTTGGGTTCTCTGGCGACAAGCGCCTCGTCACGTTGCCGGCGCAACTCTTCAATGGCCGCTGCATAGGTGTCGACGAGTTCCTCCAACTCCTGGGCCCTGAGTCGGAGCCGGTCGTACTTCTGCTGGAGACTGTCGTATCTGGCCGTGTTTGCGGTCACCTCCTCGGTTGTCATTCCCCACTGCGCCCCGTCGGGAAGCAGCCATCGATGAGCGGCGTCACGACATCATCGACGCGCTCACCGCAGAGTTCGGGCGCTACGCAGCATCGGCGTGCCCAGCATCAAAACCGGGCACATCCACCCCACCAACTACCTGCCCATCCTCAACGGCCAGACCTACACCAAAGTGAGCCGCGGCGGCGGCATCATCACCGCCGTGCAAATCGCCTACTGGACATCAATCCTGCACGTCGTGGTCAGCCCCGGCGACACCTACTACCCGTCGTTCCTGCTCATCGACAGCCCTCGCATGGCGCTGAACTCCGCCACCGGCATCTCCGCCGCTCTCTACAGCCGGCTGCGGGACCTCGCCGCAGCCAGGCCCGGCAAGCCGCAGATGATCGTCGCAGACAACGAACTCCCCGAGGCGGTAGAGCGCGACTTCGCCGAGCCGGATTTCGACTACCCGCGTCCCACCGTGGCCACCATCGCCCACCCTGGACCCAACGCCGTGCAGACGCTCGGCGACCGCTCGGATGAATAGGCCTGTTCGCCAGTACGGAGCCGCACCGGTGATGACAGCAAGCCTGAGCGGCGGTTACGCTGAGTTCCTCGACGGTGGGAGGTGGAGCCGTGCACGTTCGATTGATCGACGACGATGATGGCGCCGCCGGATCTCCAGGCGGCCCGGCCGCCGCGCTTCGAGCGGCCGTAGCAGCCTTGTCACGGACGTGCGCTGGGCCGTATCAATGTCACGGGTCGCCGCGCGGGTCACGGTAGGACCGAGGGCATGTCACGCTCACACGCTGCCGCCTCGGGGCAGGGGCGTGTGGCGGCGGGGCAGGTCGACGTCAGCTTTGTCGGCGATGACGGGCAGGACCGCAGGGAGCCGCTGGACCAGTGCTGGATGCGGCCGTTCGAGGCCGCCCGCCCGATACACACGACCCGGTCGAAGCGGGGAGCAAAGGGTTTCGCGGGGTTGTGGTGGTTCGCCACGACCGCGGATCACGTCGGCTACGAATCGTGGCTGCAGCGGGATCATGTCATGGCATGGGACTTCGACCCGACGGTCATGTCGCTGACGCCACGGCCGTTGCGCCTGAACTGGCAGCGCGACGGCAAGACCGTCACCCATACACCGGACTTCTTCGCACGCCTGCGCGACGGCACGGCGGTGGTGATCGAGGTGCGGTCGCAGCGTCGCCGCGGACGCGACGCGCAGCCGATGGGTGAACCGATCGCGTACGCGTGTCAGGAGGTCGGTTGGACGGTGTGGCGCGTCGACGTCATGGATCCGGTACGGACGGCGAACCTGCGCTGGCTGTCGGGCTATCGGCATCCCCGCTGCCACGACGCCCGGCGGGCGGCTAGCCTGCAACGCGTGTTCGCCGACGGCGCGGCGCTGATGGACGGCGCGCGTCAGGTCGGGGATCCCATCGCCGTGCTGCCCACGCTGTTTCATCTGCTCTGGCGACAGGTACTGCACACCGACCTGGACGAGGCACCTCTCGGCGCGGGGTCGCTGGTGCGCGGCGGCGCCTGATGGCAGGGGTGTCGCGACCGCGGATGTTGCGGGCCGGTGATGAGGTCCGGTTACGGGGCGCGCGGTACACGGTGGCGTCGGTGACGGGCAGCGGAGTGCGGCTGGAGGACGTCGTCGGCGCGCAGACGACCCTGCCGCTGGGCGAGGTGCTCACCGGCCGTGATTTGGAATGGGTGTCCACGCCGCGCGGGGCCGCTCCCCTGCCCCCGGCTGGGATGCTCGAGGTCGTGCCCGAGCCGGTGGTGGCGCGTGCGCGGTGGTGGGAACGGCACCTGATCGAGCTGCTGACCGGTGTGGCGCCGGATGCGGCACCCGATTCGACGCCACAGTCTGGGTACGATCCGCGCCGGCACACGCTGCGCCAGCGTGAGCTGGCCAAGCTGACCGAGCTGCGGGCGGCGGGTCACTCTGTCAGCTTCACCACGCTCAAACGGCTGCGGTCGGCGTATGAGCAGCAAGGGCTGTGGGGCTTGGTCGACCAGCGCTATGCGGGAGTGTCTGGCCCCACCGGCCGAGTTGACCAACGGGTTGTCGCCGCGACAGTGCAAGCAATCGACGAGGAGACCAACCGTTCGACGGGAACGGTGGGCAGGCTTGCGCGACGGGTCACGCAGATCCTGGCCGCCGAGCACGGCAGCGCCGCTCCGGCGCTCCCGTCGCCGGCGACGTTCTACCGCCTGGTCGGCAGGCTGTCGCAGGGACGGCATACGTTCGGCTCTGCCAAGACCCGCCGGTCGCTGGCCAAGACCCCGAAGGGCCCGTTCGGGTCGGTGTCGGCGCTGCGGCCCGGGCAGTGGGTACAGATCGACTCCACCACGATCGATGTGCGGGTGGTGCTGGACAACGGTGTGATCGACCGAGCGGAGCTGACGTGGATGGACGACGCTGCCACGCGCGGCATCCCGGCGGCAGTGTTGCGTCCTACGACCAAAGCCGCCGACGCGGCGGTGCTGCTGGCACGGTCGCTGACACCGGAGCCGATGCGCCCGGGCTGGGTCGACGCGGTTCGCATGTCGCGGTCGGTGCTGCCGCACCGTCGCCTAGCCGCCCTGGACGACCAGCTGGCGTACGCCGCCGCCCGGCCGGTGATCGTTCCGGAAAACATCGTCTGCGACAACGGCAACGTATACGTGTCGCAGACCTTCCGCACGGCGTGCCGGGCGATGGGCATCAACTTCCAGCCCACCCACCTGGGCTCGCCTTGGGAGAACAACGTCGTCGAGCGCAGCTTCAACTCCGTGGGCACCCTGTTCGCCCAGTACGTCGCCGGCTACGTCGGGCGCAGCGTTGAACACCGCGGCAGGAATGCCGAGAAGAAGGCGGTGTGGTCGATCGTCGAGCTGCAGGCGCTGTTGGACGAGTGGATCGTCACGGTCTGGCAGAACAGGCCGCATGACGGGCTGCGCAACCCGCTGACCCCGGACACGGCCCTGACACCCAACGAGCAGTACGCCGCGTTGGTCGAGGTTGCCGGCTACGTGCCCGTCGCGTTAGGCGCCGAGGACTACATCGAATTGCTTCCGGTGTCCTGGAGGACCATTGGCCGCTCCGGGATCAAACTCAACCGGCGCACCTACGACGACAAGGCGCTCAACGACCTGCGTGGCGAGCCCTCCGGGGTCCTAGCGAAACAGGACCGATGGGAGGTGCACTTCGACCCGTACGACATCACCCGCATCTGGGTCCGCAACCACCGTCACGGCGGCTGGATCACCGTCAGCTGGAGACACCTGCGCAGCGCCCCGATGCCGTTCGGCGAGTTGGCGTGGCAGCACGCCCGCAGCATCCTGCGGCGCCGCGGCGAGGACATGGCCACCGAGGCGGAGATCGCCTCGGCCGCCGCGCAGCTGCTTGACCGGGCTGAACAAGGCCCCGCGCCAAAGGCCGCCAAGCCCCGGGATCGACGCGTCGCCGGCCGCACCCGCTCCACGAACACACCCTCGGGTCCCCGCCCGGACCCAGCCGACGAGCAGGACGCGGCGCCGGGCGTTGCCGCCGCGCGTGAAGGCAACCCAGAACCGCTAGCGGAGGTGATCCCCCTGCCGCTGTTCGACGCCCGCGAGGAGGCCCGCAAGTGGAGTTTCTGAACGACGTCAGCCAACTGGAAGACCATCTGCAACCCACCACCACCGTGGAGGGCTGGCAGCGGTTCGTCGAAGCCGATCCCGCCGACGTCGCGCTGCTGTCCGAGGGCGACTGGTCGACACTGACCGCGCAGCAGCGTCTGATCTATGACGAGGCGCGAATCGCCTACCACGCCGAACTGGTCGTGGTCACCACGTCCGCGATCCGCGAGATCACCAACCAGGGTCGGCTGCTGACGCTGCTCAACCAACGGGAAAAGGGCGCCCGCCGCGGGCTGATCGTCTCCGGTGCGGCGGCGACCGGCAAGACCACCGCCATCAAACAGCTCGGCCGGCTCCACGAACTGCGCACCAGAGCCCGGCATCCCGACACCGAACGCATCCCCGTGGTCTACGTGACGGCACCCCCGAAAGGCTCGCCGCGGAAGCTGGCAATGGAATTCGCACGGTTCCTCGGCCTGCCCAGAGTCGCGTCCCGGGCCAACGCCACCGACATCGCCGACGCCGTTTGCCGGATCCTCATCGACGTGCGATGCGAAATCGTCATCGTCGATGAGCTCCACAACATCAACATGGCGACCACCGTGGGCGAGGACCACTCCGACCATATGAAGTACCTCACCGAGCACCTGCCCGCGACGTTCATCTACGCCGGCATCGACATCGAACGGTCCGGGATGTTCACCGGCGTACGCGGCCGGCAGCTCGCCGGACGCTGCGTCCTGGTCAACACCGGCCCGTTTCCCTACCACGACGAGTGGAAACAGCTCGTCGCCAGCATGGAGAGCGCGCTGCGACTGCACCACCACAAGCCCGGCACGCTGACCTCGTTGGCGAAGTACTTGCACCAGCGCACCAGCGGCATGATCGGCAGCCTGTCGCACCTCATCCGCGCCGCGGCGATACGCGCGATCCTTGACGGCACCGAGACCATCTCGCGGGCCGCGATGGACGCGGTGCGCATTGACCACGCTGCCGAGTCCTCCGCCCGCCGCGCCGGTTCGCGACAATGATCCCGGCGACCGCCGGCTGGGGGCAGCCGCGGCTTCGGCGGCTGCCCAGACGCATCGCCCCGATACACGACGAGACCCTCGAGTCGTACATCGGCCGGCTCGCGGCGAGAAACTACCTGTCCCGCGCTGACCTCGCCGCCCACCTGAGACCGCGGCGCCAGGGCAGCCGCCGCGAGGCCATCGCGTCGGAGTCTCTCGCGGCGGTCACCGGATTCGCCGAGCCGCGGCTGGCCTACGCCTTGCCGGAGATCCGCCAGCGCGTCCCGTACCGCTACGCACCGCCGATGATCGGACAGGTCGTCGGCAGCTACCCCAACCGGCGACATCCGTCATGCCGAAGATGCGCGGGCGCCACCGGCCCCGTGACGATCTGGGCACGATGCGACTACAACGTCTGCGTCCGTCACCAGCTATGGGTCGGCGACGGTGTCTCGCAGCCACGCGACCAAGTCGACGTGGCCGACATGCCCGAGATTGTCCAGGCGCAGACTCGGCTGCGGCGGCTCATCCGCCGCCGCGGTTACCCCCGCGTGCGCTTCTACTTCTCCGACGCCTGCGCGATCGAACACTGGAGCTCGCGCAACCCGTTCGCCCTGACCCCACGCAACGAGCGCATGCGGCATCTGCACGCCCGCGAGCACGCGGAGTTCCTGCCCCTGCCCTACGGCTACGCGGCGCAGTACCCCGAAGTCGTCACGATCTTGTCCGTGATCTCCTCACCGTTCTGGCGTCGCATGGCCACGTCCACCGACATCGTCGACCGCCGCCGCTTCTACGACGAGGTTCTGAAGGGACAACCGCCGCACCCCTCCAGGTACAGCCACGGTGGACTCGCCTCGTGGATCAACCATGAGCGACACCCGACCGGACCGGCTGACCCCGACGGCGAGCGGACCCTGCGCCGGCTGTACCTCGGCACCGCCGGAGTGCTGCGACTGTACGACCCGACAGTCGATGCACCTCACCACCCACGACGAGCGCAAACATGACTATCAAGACCGTCCCCGCTGCCTCACCCGGACCGGTCCCTGCTCCGGAAGCTGATCTGACCGGCATCCAACAGGTCATCGCGTGGGCCGCCGGTCTGCCGGGCCTGCCCGCCGACGACGGCCGCTTCAGCATCCGTCGCCTCACCGCCGCCTGGAACCTCGAAGCATTGGCCCGCTCCCGGCACACCGCAGTCAGCTACCGCAGGGATCTGACCACCTACCTCAACTGGTGCGTCCGCGAGCGACTAGACCCGCTCACCGCCCGGCCGAGCGACCTGACTCGGTTTCGAATATGGCGCGAGCTGCACGGCCACACAGACCGGGCCGCCAAACCAGCCACCGTCGCCCGCGCGCTGTCATCATTGTCGAGCTGGTACCGCCACCTGGTGGCCAACACCGACGGCACGGTCGCCCGCAACCCCACCGCCAGTGTGAAGCGACCTCAGCTCCCCCACGCCGCAACAACCGCCGGGCTCACCCCCGACGAAGTAGACCAGCTACTCGCCCAAGCCGACACCCAGTCCGCCGCTCGAGCTGCAGTCGCTGCCGCTCGCCCGAGCCCCAGCCACCGCGCTCGCCACCTGGCAGCGCTCCGCGACCGGGCATTGCTACGACTACTCGCCGACCTCGGTTTGCGCATCGGCGAGGCCCTCGACTGCCAGGTGACCGACCTGAGACACAACCCCGGGCACCGCACGCTGCGCACCGTCGCCAAGGGACGTGATCAACGCGAGCGTGCTCTACCAGCGCAGACCACCGAAGCGCTCGACGCCTACCTCGCCGTTCGGGCCGCCGGCGTCGGGAACCTCACCGGCCCGCTGTTCGCTACCTCCGGCGTCGACGGCAGGCCCGGCCGCCTCGCCGAGCCCAACGTCTTCCTCATGATCCGCCGACTCGCCACCGCAGCCGGCATTCCGTCAGCGGCAAGGCTGTCACCGCACTCGCTGCGCCGCGCCTTCGCCACCACCGCCCGCGAGGCCGGAGTTCCGCTCGAAGACGTCCAGGACGCCATGGGCCACGCCGATCCCCGCACCACCCGACGCTACGACCGCGACCGGCACAACCTCGACCGCGACCCCGCGCACAACCTTGCCGCGCGCCGCGCGTCGCGACAGACGGCAACAGACACACCTCACTGAGACCACCGGCGAGGTCCGACCATCAACCAGAACCGAACGTCCACCACGCTGTGAATCCGATCAGAGCACGACGGCGAGCCAAGCACGTTGGCCCAGGCGCCGCTCGCCCCTACGTTGGAAGACCTCTTCAGTGCGAGGCTCTAGACCCGACGCTCGTACTCGGCCCAAGATAATGAGAAAACCTACACATGGCCCAAGATACTGAGAGGCATGACTCTCTCAAGGATTCTCACTAACTTGGGCCACTGCAGCTCAGGAGCCATCCGTGTGGCTCAGGTCAACTGAGAAATGACACCAGCCGCCTGAAACGCGCCGAGGCGCGACCCGGTCGGCACCGGGCCGCGCCTCGGTGGAGGTACGGCGGATCGGGACGGTCAGCCGGCGCGGTACGCCCGGATGATCGTCTGCTCGATGCCGCTGCCGCCGTCGGCGGTGGCCTTCACCCGCAACGAGACCGCCTGCCCGCCCGTCACGGTCGGCAGCGCGGCGTGGTAGCCGTCCCGGTCCCGGTCGACCGTGGTCGGCTGCCAGATCACGCCGTCGTCGGTCGAGGTCCAGACCTGGAACGTCGTCACCCGCTGGGCCGGCGCCCCCTGGGCCTGCCGGACCGTGAACGTGGCCGGGCCGCCGGTGGGGTGGTTCGCCGGGTCCAGTGGCAGGGCGTAGTCGACCGACAGGAGCGGCAGGGCGCTGCGCGCCGTGCCGGCCGAGCCGGCCGACCGGAAGGTCCACGCGGTGTTGACGTGGGTCGAGAACGGCAGAATCCGGCTGGTGTCGACGTCGAAGGTGAGCCGGTAGTCCGCCGCCTTCGCCGGCACGCTGAAGTCGGTCCGGGCGGTGTTGCGCTCGTCGACGAGCTGGCCGTCCCGGTACAGCGCCAGCGTTCGCGTGATGCCGACCGCGCCGGGCTGCAGGCAGTCGGCCCGCTGGTGCTGGTCGACGAGCATGGCTAGGTCGACGTGCAGGTTGCCGCTGGTCCGCCACGGCGCGCCGGCGCAGCTGTACTCCCCACCGGCCGGGTCGTCGAACCAGTCGGAGCGCAGCGGCTGCCGCGCCCAGATCTTGGTCTGCCGGCTACCCGGGGCGTAGTCCCGGGGCGCCTCCTGGGCCGGGAGCCCGCCGTAGGTCCCGGTGTCCTGCCAGAGGAACCCCGGCGAGACGTAGTCGGTACGCGTCGCCGGCAGGTCGTAGGTGGGGTTCTGAGTCAGGTAGAACCCGTCGAGGGTGAAGCCGGCGCGGCGCATCGAGGTCACCATCCCGGCCAGGTCCAGCTGGTTGAACCGCTGGTCGATCCGGGCGAGCCGGGCCTGCTCGGCGGCGGTGACCCGGTAGGTGGGGTCGGCCGGCACTCCCTCGGTGTACTCGTGAGCCAGGTCGTAGTGGTACGGCGCGGCCGTGCCCGCCGGCGAGTCCAGCCCCCAGCCGCCGTACATCCGCAGCGACCCGACGCTGGGTAGCGTCACCGGGCCGACCGCGACGGTGGCCGAGTCACCCCACGCGGCGATGGCCTGCCACCAGGAGAGACCGTTTACGGCCGTCTGCACGTACAGGAAGTCGCTCGCGAGGGCCTGGGTGGGCTTCCCGGGCACGGTCGCGGTCATCGGCTTGACCTGCGTCGGGTCGAGGACGACCGTACGGGTGCCGTCGACGGCGAGGTCGCTGTCCCCGACGAACGCGCCCGTCTGCGCCCCGGTCTCGTCGTCGTACGTGCTGAACCCGGCGGTGACCTGGTAGCGGCCGGCCGGGACCCGCAGCGTGGCCGACTTGCCGGGGGTGAAGAACGCCCCGCCGGCGTAGAGCAGCGGGTCGGCGAGGTTGGTCACCTCCACCCCGACGGCGCTGTACCCGTTCACCGGGGCGCCCGGCACGGGACGGGTCTGGATCGTCAGGTCGTAGCTGCGCGGCTCCACGTAGAAGGCGACCGGCGTGGTCGCCACCAGCGCGTGGTTTGGCGTGCGGGCGGTGACCGTTGCGAGGTAGTACCCGGGCGAGCCGGCCAGCGCCGCGCGGTCGAGCCGCAGCGTCGCCGTGCCGGGCACGCCGCGCTTGAGCGTCACCCGGGTGGCCGACAGCTTCGCGGCCCGGCGGGGCGCGATGGTCCCGTCGTGGTTGACGACCGTGACCGCGAGGTCGAGCGGGACGGCCGCCGGGGTCCGGTCGGCGGTCCAGCTCAGCCGCACCTCGTGGGTGCCGGACTGCGGGTAGCTGAAGGTGCCGAGGTTGACCACCGGCTGGTCGCTCACCGGACCGGTGAGCGCCCGCACCGCGTTGAGCCGGCCGGCGCCGACGGTGTACGGCTCGGCGTCGGGCAGCGGGTCGGCGGCGCCGACGAGCCCGGCCTTGAGCCGGTCCGCGGTCCAGTCGGGGTGGCGCTGGGCGAGCAGCGCGGCGGCCCCCGCGGCGTGCGGGGCGGCCATGGAGGTGCCGGAGAGCGTGGTGTGGTACTCGTCGAACGGCGTGCCGAGCGTCGTCCCGGCGGCGCGGCCGGCGACGATGTCGACACCCGGGGCGACCAGCTCCGGCTTCGCCGCCCAGGTGTTGATCAGCGGTCCCCGGCTGGAGAAGCCGGCCCGCTCGTCGTCGGAGTCGACCGCGCCGACGGTCAGCGCGCGCCCGGCCGAGCCGGGGGACGCGATCGCGCCGCCGCTGTTGCCGGCGGCGATGACGAAGAGGGCACCGGTCTGCTCCGTCAGGTTGTCGACGGCGACCGCCATCGGGTCGGTGCCGTCGTCCGGCATGGCGCCGCCCAGGCTCATGTTGATCACGTCGGCCCGGGCCGCGGCCCACTCCATGCCGGTGATGATGTCGGAGTCGAACCCGGAGCCGAAGTCGTCGAGGACCTTCCCGATGACCAGGCGCGCATCGGGCGCGATGCCGCGACGCTGGCCGTGCGAGGCGGCCCCGGTGCCGGCGATGGTGGTCGCGACGTGGGTGCCGTGCCCGTTGTGGTCGACCGCGTCGCCGCCCGGGGTGACGAAGTCGGCGCGCTCGACGACCTGGCCGGCCAGGTCGGGGTGGCTGAAGTCGGCGCCGGTGTCGAGCACGGCGACCCGGGCGCCCTTGCCGGTGTAGCCGGCCTGCCAGGCCTGTGGCGCGGAGACCTGGCTGATGTTGTGGTCGAGTTGACCGGTGGAGCCGCCGGGCTTCTCGCCGCCGTGGTTGCCGGCGACGATCCCGGTCGCGTGCACCTTCCGGTCGAGCCAGACCTTGCGCGCACCGGTGAGCAGGGAGACGGTGGCCGCCCTGGCGGTGGCCGCGGTCTGCTTCGGCAGGGCCCCGGCGACCGCACCGATGCTCGACAGTGGCCGGACGTCGGCGAGCGCCGTCGTCCGCTGGTTCTCGGCGGGCTGCACGATCACCGGCAGCTCGCTGGTGCTCACGTCGTCGTAGCCATCCGCGATCAGCGTGGTCACGTCGAACAGGTCCGGGTCGAGCACGGTGCCGACCTGAGCCGCCACCTTCGCCGGGATGACCTTCAGGTGCCCGTCGGCACCGCAGCTGCGCCGAATCACACCGGCCGGGTCGACGGGCTGCACGCGGACCCGGGGGCAGCCGGACCCGGTGGCCTCGACGGTCACCACGTCGCCGGTGAGCAGCGTGACGATGTGCGTCTCACCGCTGCCGGCCGGGGCCGCGGTGGCGGGGTTCGGGGTGGTGAGGTCTGGGGTCGGGTCGGCCAGCGCCGGGGTTCCCGGCACCGCTTGCAGCGTCGCAACCACTGTGATGGTCGCCAACAGCCACCGAATTCGTCTGGGCATTTCGCTCCCGGGGTTGAGGGGCGGCCGCGCCTGCCGAAGACAAGACCAGTGCAGCCGTCCATTTTGGAAGGGTCGGAAAGAAGGCCGGGCCCGAGCGGCTGCAGCCGCTCGGGCCCGGCCTCGCTCGGTTACCGGGGCCGCACCTCGTAGGGGCGGTGGACGGTCTGCGTGACCTGGTTGCCGTCCCGGTCGGTCAGCGTGACGCGCAGCGCGACGTGGCCCGCCGCGGGCGGGTTGGGGACCATCACCTTGCCCAGCGTCCCGTCCGGCCCAGCGGTGACCTTCAGCGACTTCCAGGTGCCGCCCTCGTCGAAGGACGCCTCCACCCGGGTGACCCGGGTGGCCGGGACGCCGCCGGCGGGCTGGCCGCTGACGCCGATCAGCACCTTGGTGGGTGCCTTGCCGGCGGCCCGGTTGTACTCGTCGAGGCCGACGGCTGCCAGGCGGGGCACCATGAGCGGATTGGCCAGCCACTCCGTGGTGCCTGCCGTAGTGAACCGCCACTCGGCGTCGATCCGGCTGGACAGGGTGGCGAACGGCACCGACCGGGTGACGCTCGCCTGCAGGGTGTACGTGGCCTTCTCCACGGGCAGCCCGTAGGCGTAGCCCCACTGGCCGGCCTGCCACTGCGCGACCTGCTCCCCCTCCCGCTTCAGCGTCAGGGTGCCGGACGCGGGGGTGTACGCGAAGTCGTGCGTCTCGGCGTCGACGAACCACGGGATGTCGGGGATCGACATGAAGCCGTCTCCGTTCAGCCCGGTGGTGCTGTCCAGCGTCGGCCCGAGGAGCGCGTTGTTCCAGGTCTCCCGGCCGGGTTCAGCCAGGCTGACGGTTCGGGCCGGTGCCGTGATCCAGTTGTCGCCGATGCGGATCTCGCTCTCGTACCGCCCCGGCGCCCGGTAGTCGATCACCTTCGACGGGAAGTCGGCCGGCCCTTCGACAGTGAGCGTGGGAAGGCTGTCGTCGGTGATCATGCCGACGGCGGCGGATCCGCTGGAGGCGACGCCGGGAGCCTTGAAGTCCATGACGACCCGGGCGAGGTCCTCCCTGGCCACGGTGCGTACCGGGTCGCTGGGGATGCCGGCGCGGGTGTCGGCGATCCGGTAGTGGTAGGGGCTCGGCGACTGCTCGCTCGAACCCTTCTTGTCGAAGACCGCCCGGGCGCCATAGGTGACGGCCGGATCCTCGACCGGGAGCACGTAGCTCGCACCCTGCACGCCGAAGGAGCCGCCGTGCGCCATCCGGGTGCCGGCCACGTCGAGGGTCAGGTCCACGGACGTGACGACATGCTCGGCCGAGCGGTCGGAGACCTCGAGCCGGACCTGCCTGCCGCGGCGGGCGTCGACCCGTACCGGCAGGACGGCCGTATCGTCGGTGACCGTGACCGGCACGATCCCGTAGGTGAAGGCGATGTCCTCCGGCCCGCCCGGGAACACCGTGGTCAGCAGGTAGTGCCGGCCGGTGGGAAGCATCCCCCGTGCCATGCCCCCATTGACCGTCAAGTACGTCACCGCGCCGGTGTCGCCGTTCACCGCAGCCACACTGCCCTCGGCGGGCGCGCCGAGCCGGTTGACCAGCTCCACCGACACGTCGTACCGCGCGTCCTGGTGGTAGGTCAGCGCGGTCCGGGCCACCGGGGCGCCGTCGACGGTGGCGGTGAGGGCGCCGAGGTGGTACGCCTCTGCCTCGCCCTCGCTGCCGACGGTGAGCGTCACCGAGGCGCTGCCTCCGGCGGGCACCGTCAACCGCTGGGTGCTCAGCGTGACCAGCGCGGCCGGGATCGACGAGACGGCCAGATCGAGGACGACCGGCTCAGTCCCGACGTTGCGATAGCTGACCGTGCGGGTGACGCCCGCTGTGGGACGCGGCCAGGGCTGGTTGATGTTCAGACCACCGACGCTCGGCGTGACCTGAGCGGCGACCGCCCGCGCCACGTCGACACGGCCGGACCCGTACCGGGGCGATGGCATGCTCTCCCAGCGGGGCTCGGAGGCGCTGCTCATCAGGCCGGCCTTCAGCTGCTCTCCGGTCCAGTCGGGATGCTGTTGGGCCAGGATCGCCGCCGCGCCGGTGACGTGCGGGGCGGCCATCGACGTACCGCTGAAGGACCCGTAGCCCCCGCCGGGGACGGCCGCGACGATGCCCACTCCTGGCGCACTGATCTCCGGCTTCAGCGCGTCGTCGAGCATGCGTGGACCGCAGCTGGAGAAGTCGGCGATGAAGTCGGTCCGGTCGACCGCGGCCACGCTCAGCGCCGCGTCAGCGGTGCTGGGCGAGCCGACCGGGCGGGCGCCATACCTGCAGCCGTTGTTGCCCGCCGAAATGACGAAGAGGGCTCCGGTCTGGGCCGACAGGTCGTTCACCGCGGCCTCGAGTGGGTCGATACCAGCGGAGTCGAGCCCGCCGAGGCTCATGTTGATGACCTTCGCATGCACCTCGTTGGCCGCCCAGTGCATCCCGGCGAGGATCGCCGACCAGGGGCAGCCTTCTTCGGAGCAAACTTTGCCCTCGGCCAGCTTCGCGCCGGGCGCCACGCCCTTGCGCAGCCCGTTCGAGGCCACTCCGCTGCCCGCGATGGTCGAGGACACGTGGGTGCCGTGCCCGACGTGGTCGTCTACCGTGCCCTCGCCGACGAAGTCGGCGGACGCGACGACCACGTCCTTGAGGTCGGGGTGGTCGATGTCGTAGCCAGTGTCAAGAACGGCCACGGTGACACCGGTCCCGGTGAGCCCCGCCTGCCAGGCAGTCGGGGCGCCGATCTGGGGCACACTGCGCTCCAGCGAGACCTTCATCCTGCGGTCCAGCCAGAGCTTGCCGAGGCCACCGCGCAGACGCTGGGCAGCTTTCTCTCCACCGGTGACTGCACGCCACATGCGTCCGGTGTTGTTCGGGGGGACGCGCAACGCGTTCAGCCCGAGCCGGGGCAGGGCGAGAGTGGTCCGGGCACCGTCGGCGAGCACGCCCCGCACCCGGTTGGAGGGCCCGGCCGTGGTCGCCTTGGCGTACTGCGCGATCAGCGGCAGTTCGCCACCGTCGTCGGGCGCGCTGTCGATCAGCGCGCCCAGGTCGAACAGTTGGGGGTCCAGTTGGTTGGCGGAGAGCAGGTTCAGCGCGTCGGAGGGGATTACCGAGGCGGCGCCGTCGCTGGCCGATCGGGTCAGGAACGTCACGTCCTGGCGGCCAGGGCCCGGGGTGACGCTGTACGAAATGATGCCCTTCGGTCCACGAGTGACGGCCACTGTATCGCCGGTGACAAGCGTGATCGTGTGGTGTTCGGCACGCTGCTGCGCGGGGCCAGGCTCGGTGGCAGGTTGCGGCGAGGCGAGCGCCGGTGGCGGAGGCACGGCCGCCAGAGCCGCGAGCCCCACCATGAGGGCACCGGATACCGCCGTCAGGGCAGTACGCCGGTGTGGCCGGGAAGGATGCACAGACATGGACCCCTTCTTCAAATGGCCGCTCTTGACCCTGTAGCGACCTCACGACAGGGCCCTCCTCCCGACCGCGGTCTCCCGGATGATCGTGGAATCGAGCTCGGCCGAGTGTCACACTTGGCACCACCCGGGGCTAGATCACTCAGGGGCGCAGATGAGTCGTGACTCAGGTGCGCCACGCCGATCACACAACCGCCGGCCTCGCCACCGGTCCCGTCCCACACCGCCGCTCGATGGGAGGCCCACGCATGCTCGAGCCCGCCGGACTCACCACCGCCGAGGAGTCGGCCTACCTTGGGCTGCTGCGGCAGGGCAGCGCCACCGTGGATCAGCTGGCCAGACGCACCGGACGGCCCACCACGCAGATCAGCCGGGCGGTGGCCGGCCTGCACCGCAAAGGAATGGTGCACCGCACGCCACCGCCGCACGGCCTGGTCGTGCCGGTTCCGCCAGACGAGGCGATCGAGCAGTTGATCCAGCGCCAGCACGCCGAGCTGGACCGGGTCCGCGAGGCGGCGCACGCGCTGGCGGCCCAGACCCGCGACCGTACCGCCGGACGGCGTACCGGTGAACTCATCGAGATCGTCCAAGGGCAAGCAAGCGTGCAGCGTGCCTTCGACCGGGTACAGCGTGTCGCGAAGGCAACGATGCGGATGCTGGTCGCGCCGCCGTACGCCGCGGCCGAGCAGGTCAACCGCGTACAGATGGAGCGCGGGCGGGAAATCACCTACCGCGTCGTCTACACCATCGACGCGCTCGCCGATCCGGCCACCCTGGCGGCGGCCGGGGAGCACGTCCGCAATGGCGAGATAGCGCGCCTCGCGCCCAGCGTGCCGACAAAGCTCGCCGTCGCAGATCGCACGCTGGCCCTGCTCCCTCTGGTATTGACGGATGCGGCGCAGGATGCGGCGGTGCTCGTCCACCCGTGCGCGCTGCTCGACGCGCTCGTCGCACTCTTCGAGGGCGTGTGGTCGACAGCGAGTCCCCTGGGCCTGTCGGGCGCCGGTGAGGTTACCGCGCGGGGCGAGATCTCGGATGAGGACCGCAAGTTGCTGTCGCTGCTGGTTGCCGGGATGACCGACGAGACGGCGGGTGCGCGCCTCGGGATGAGCCGGCGCACCGTCGTTCGCCGGGTGCAGCACCTGATGGAGACGGCGGGGGCTCAGTCGCGCCTGCAGTTGGGCTGGCGTGCCCGGGAGCGTGGCTGGCTGCCCGAGGCGTGAGTGTCGTGCGGTGACTCCACCGTCCGGCTGTTGGACTCCAGTAGCCGGCGCTCAAGCACTACCGGGGTGGCCCGGCTCCCGCCATGGAGTCGGCGCCGATGGATCAGTGGACCCCGGACGAGGTCGACGCGCACGTGCAGTTCATGCGCGACTTCGCGGCTCGGCTGGAGGAGACGGGCGAGTTCGTCGACACCCAGGCGTTGGCGTCCGGCGGCGCGTTCGTGCGATACGGCGGCGAGGGGCGGCCACCGGTGACCGACGGGCCGTTCGTCGAGACCAAGGACCTGATCGCCGGGTGGTACATCATCGACGTGGAGTCGTGGGACCGGGCGGTTCAGCTGGCGGGAGAGCTGTCGGCGGCTCCCGGGCCCGGTGGTAAGCCGATCTACGAATGGTTGGAGGTTCGGCCGTTTCTGGGCGGGTCGCCCACGGTCACCGAGTGAACGCGGCGCTGCTGCGGGACCTCGTACCGGCGGTGATCGGTGTCCTCGTCCGGCGGGGAGCCGACTTCGCGTCGGCTGAGGATGCCGTGCAGGATGCCCTGGTCGAAGCCGTGCGTGTGTGGCCGGATGATCCGCCGCGGGACCTCAGGGGCTGGTTGGTCACTGTGGCCTGGCGCAAGTTCCTCGATGCGGCCCGTGCCGATGCCTCCCGGCGGCGGCGTGAGGTACGCGTCGAGGTCGAGCCGATGCCCGGACCGGTCGAGGCGGTGGACGACACGCTCCGGCTGTATTTTCTGTGCGCGCACCCCTCCTTGACACCGGCGTCGGCCGTCGCGCTCACGCTGCGTGCGGTTGGCGGTCTGACCACGCGGCAGATCGCGCAGGCGTACCTTGTGCCGGAGGCGACCATGGCCCAGCGGATCAGCAGGGCCAAGCGGACCGTCTCCGGTGTTCGGTTCGACCAGCCCGGTGACGTCGCCACGGTGCTGCGGGTGCTCTACCTGGTCTTCAACGAGGGCTACTCCGGCGATGTCGACCTCGCCGGAGAGGCGATCCGGCTCGCCCGTCAACTGGCGGCCAGGACCAGCCATGAGGAGGTCGCGGGCCTGTTGGCGCTCATGCTGCTCCACCACGCGCGGCGCTCGGCGCGGATCCGTACGGACGGCCGTCTCGTGCCCCTCGGCGAGCAGGACCGCAGCCTGTGGGACACCCGCCTGATCGCCGAGGGCGTCGAGGTGCTTCAGGCGGCCCTCGGCCGTGACCGGTTGGGCGAGTTTCAGGCGCAGGCCGCCATCGCCGCGCTGCACGCCGACGCACGCACGGCTGAGGAGATCGACTGGGTGCAGATCGTCGAGTGGTACGACGAGCTGCTGCGGTTCACCGACAATCCGGTGGCTCGGCTCAATCGCGCCGTCGCGGTCGGTGAGGCCGACGGGGCGCGGGCCGGACTGGCCGCCCTGGCGGAGCTTGATTCCTCCCTCCCCCGGCTATGCCGCCGCCGCGGCGTACCTGCACGAGCGGGACGGTGACGCGGTCACCGCGGCGCGGCTCTACGCCGAAGCTGCCCGGTCAGCGCCCAATCTCGCCGAACGGGACCACCTCACGCGGCAGGCCGCACGGCTCAACGCGCGGTTGCGCAGTCGGGCGGCGGGCGGGAGTGAGTGAGGATCTGGCTTGCGGGCCGCGAAGCGGATCCGGCCAGGGGCCGGGAACGCCGACGGGGCGGCGTACGCCGACATGGTGTCGGGGTACGCCGCCCGTGGGCGGGACGAGCTGCGGGACGCGGCCCGCGCTGTCGCGGGGTTACTTCGGGTCGCGGTTGAACGTGGAGGTCGACCAGAAGTAGCCGAGTACTGCCAGAGCCAGGCACCAGGCGACCGCGAGCCACCCGTTGTGGCCGATCTCGCTGCCGAGCAGCAGGCCGCGCAGGGTCTCGATGGAGGGCGTGAACGGCTGGTACTCGGCGATCGGCCGGAGCCAGCCGGGCATGGCGTCGACCGGGACGAAGGCGCTGGACAGGAGCGGCAGCAGGATCAGCGGCATCGCGTTGTTGCTGGCGGCCTCGGCGTTGGGGCTGACCAGACCCATGCCGACCGCGATCCAGGTGAGGGCCGTGGCGAAGAGCGCGAGCAGCCCGAGTGCCGCGAGCCATTCCAGGACGCTGGCGTCCGTGGAGCGGAAGCCGATGGCCACGGCGACGGCGCCGACGAGGACCACGCTCATGACCGACTGCAGCACGCTGCCGACGACGTGCCCGACGAGCACCGAACCGCGGTGGATCGCCATGGTGCGGAAGCGGGCGATGATGCCTTCGGTCATGTCGTTGGAGACGGACACCGCGGTGCCGATCACGGTGCTGCCGATGGTCATCAGCAGGAGGCCCGGGACGATGTACGCGATGTAGTCGGAGCGGTCCGCGCCGCCGCCGTTGATGCCTGAGCCCATCGTGTCGCCGAAGACGTAGACGAAGAGCAACAGCAGCATGATCGGGGTGAGCAGCAGGTTGAGGGTGAGGGACGGGTAGCGCCGGGCGTGCAGGATGTTGCGGCGCAGCATCGTGGACGAGTCGCGTACGGCGAGGGTGAGGGTGCTCATCGGACGGTCTCCTTGGGCTGGTGGGGGATGTTGGTGCCGCCGGTCAGGGCGAAGAACACGTCGTCGAGGTCGGGGGTGTGCACGGTCAACTCGTCGGTCTCGATGGCGGCCGAGTCCAGCCGGTCGAGGATGGAGCGGAGTTCGCGCTGGCTGCCGTCGCTGGGGATCTGCAGCGCGAGGGACTCGTCGTCGCGGGTGGCGTCGTGCAGCGCGAGGGCGGCGGACTGGTACGAGGCCGGGTCGGTGAAGCGGAGCCGGACGTGCCCGCCGGGGATGAGCCGTTTGAGCTCCTTGGCGGTGCCCTCGGCGGCGATCTTTCCGTCGTTGAGCACGGCGATGCGGTCGGCGAGTTCGTCGGCCTCTTCCAGGTACTGGGTGGTGAGGAAGACGGTGACGCCGTCGGAGACGAGTTCGCGGATGATCTGCCACATGTTGTGGCGACTGCGGGGGTCGAGGCCGGTGGTGGGCTCGTCGAGGAAGATGATCCGTGGGTTGCCGACCAGGGTCATGGCGAGGTCGAGGCGGCGCTTCATGCCGCCGGAGTAGGTGGAGGCGGGCTTCTTCGCGGCGTCGGTGAGGTCGAAGCGTTCCAACAGCTCTGCGGCGGCGCGGTGGCCTTCGCGCTTGGGCAGGTGGTGCAGGTCGCTCATGAGGAGCATGTTCTCCTCGCCGGTGATCAGATTGTCGACGGCGGAGAACTGGCCGGTGACGCCGATCGCGGCGCGGACCGCCTGGGGGTCGGTGGCGCGATCGTGGCCGCCGACGCGGATGGCGCCGGAGGCCGGGTCGGGGGAAATGAGGGTGGAGAGGATCTTGACGGCGGTGGTCTTGCCGGCGCCGTTCGGGCCGAGCAGGGAGAAGATCGTTCCTTCGGGGACGGTCAGGTCGACGCCGTCGAGGACGACCTTGTCGCCGTAGGACTTGCGTAGGCCGTGCGCCGCGATCGCCAGGTTGGTCATGGTGGGTGCTCCTCAGAGGCTGCGGGCGACGATGTCGCCGTGGGTGGTGGTCGCGTGGATGGTCAGGTCGGCGGTGCCCTCGGTGTTCCGGAGGGAGTTGTGGATCCGGCCGAGGGTGGTGCCGGCGTCGAGGGAGGCGGAAACGCCGTGGGCGGCGTCGACCGACAGGTTGCCGGCCTGGGTACGCAGCACGACGGTGCCGCGTACGGCCTCGGTGATCCGGATGTCGCCCTTGACGGTGCTGATCTCCCCCGGCCCGGTGAGGCGGCCGACCGAGACGTCACCGGCGGCGGTGGTGAGGCGGACGCTGGCGGCCTCGTCGATCTTGATCGCGGCGTGCGCGCCGTCGAAGGCGACGTCACCGAACCGTCCGACGGCCCGGAATTCCGCGCTGGCCGCCTTCGCCGTGACCCGGGAGTCGGCGGGCAGTTGGACCGTCACCTCGATGGATCCGGAGTGGCCGAGGATCTGGTTCTTCGCCGAGGCGGTGATCCGCAGGACGCCGTCGCTGTATTCGACCTTGGTCTGCTCCGCCACCTTGACGTCGCGGCTCTTCGAGGCGTCCGCGGGCAGGACCTCGACCGTGGTGTCGGCCCGGTCGGCGGCGATGAACTGGACGCGCCCCGCGGGGATGTCGAGGACGGTGGCGATCGGGGTGGGGGTGTCGAACTTCTGCATCGTGCTCTCCTCCTGCGCTTGTTTCTGACACCGGAAACGCTACGTTGCGTTCAAGGATCAGGCAACATGATCGTTGCGCGCAATCGGCGTATGAGCAGGTGGCAGCCCCATTTTCGTTGCAACAGTTCTGAATCTAACGCAACGTTGCTCGCCCTCAGCGTTGCATTGAAGTGGGAGTGAACGCTATGCTGGCGGTGTCAGGGAAGCGTGAAGGGAGATCGCGATGCCGGGAGGCAGGCTCAGCCAGCACGAACGTCAGCAGATCGCGTTGGGGCTGGCCGACGGGCTCGCGTACGCCGAGATCGCCCGGCGTCTGGACCGTCCCACCTCGACGATCACGCGGGAGGTGATGCGCAACGGCGGCCCCACCGCGTACCGCGCCGATCTGGCCCACCGCGCCACCGAACGCCGCGCGCACCGGCGCAGGCAGGCCGCTCCCCCAGGGCCGCAGGCACCCTCGCAGGCGCACGGACGCGACGCCGAGGCCGTACGCGAGTACGAGGAGATGTTCACCACCCTGCTCATGCAGCAGGGCCTGCCCAAGATGATGTCCCGGGTGTTGACCTGCCTCTACACCGCCGACGCGGGCAGCCTCACCGCGTCCGAACTCGTCCAGCGCGTCCAGGTCAGCCCGGCGTCGATCTCCAAGGCGATCACGTTCCTCGAGAGTCAGGGCCTCATCCGCCGGGAACGCGATGACCGCCGCCGGGAGCGTTACGTCGTCGACGACGACGTCTTCTACCAGGGCACGATCGCCGGCGCCCGAGCCAACGCCCAGCTCGCCGAGGTCGCACGGCAGGGCGTCAGCGTCCTCGGCCCCGACACCCCGGCCGCCGCGCGCCTGGAGAGCATCGCCCGCTTCGTCGACTTCATCGCCGAGAGCATCAGCCGCGCCGCGGAGCAGGCCCGGGAGATCCTCTACACGAAACCCCCGGCGGCCTCGGGCGACACCGCCGCGCCGGGTTCAGGTCGCGAATAGACAGCCGCGCCGGTCCGGGGTACTCCCCCGGGCCGGCGCGGATGAGACAGCTTGGTCAGGCGCCGACGTAGGCCGCGAGGTGCTGGCCGGTGAGGGTGGAGCGGGCGGCGACGAGGTCGGCGGGGGTGCCCTCGAAGACGATCCGGCCGCCGTCGTGGCCGGCACCGGGGCCAAGGTCGATGATCCAGTCGGCGTGCGCCATGACCGCCTGGTGGTGCTCGACGACGATGACCGACTTGCCGGAGTCGACGAGCCGGTCGAGCAGGCCGAGCAGGTGCTCGACGTCGGCGAGGTGCAGGCCGGTGGTCGGCTCGTCCAGGACGTAGACGCCGCCCTTCTCGGCCATGTGGGTGGCCAGCTTGAGCCGCTGCCGCTCGCCGCCGGACAGGGTGGTGAGCGGCTGGCCGAGGCTGAGATAGCCGAGGCCGACGTCGGCGAGGCGTTCGAGGATGGCGTGCGCGGCGGGGGTGCGCGCCTCGCTGGAGCCGAAGAACAACTCGGCCTCGGTCACCGACATGGCGAGCACCTCGCTGATGTCGCGGCCGCCGAGGTGGTATTCCAGTACCGAGGCCTGGAACCGCTTGCCTTCGCACTCTTCGCAGGTGGTGGCGACGCCGGCCATCATCGCCAGGTCGGTGTAGATGACGCCGGCGCCGTTGCAGGTGGGGCAGGCGCCCTCGGAGTTGGCGCTGAACAGCGCGGGTTTCACGCCGTTGGCCTTCGCGAAGGCCTTGCGGATCGGGTCCAGCAGTCCGGTGTACGTCGCCGGGTTGCTCCGCCGCGAGCCGCGGATCGCGCCCTGGTCGACCGAGACGACGCCCTCGCCGGCGGGGATCGAGCCGTGCACGAGGGAGCTCTTGCCGGAGCCCGCCACGCCGGTGACCACGCAGAGCACCCCGAGTGGAATGTCGACGTCGACGTCGCGCAGGTTGTGGGCGGTCGCGCCGCGGATCTCCAGCGTGCCGGTGGGCTTTCGTACGGTGTCCTTGAGGGCGACCCGGTCGTCGAGGTGGCGGCCGGTGACGGTGTCGCTGGCGCGCAGTCCGTCGATGGTGCCCTCGAAGCAGATGGTGCCGCCCGCCGTGCCGGCGCCGGGGCCGAGGTCGACGACGTGGTCGGCGATCGCGATCGCCTCCGGCTTGTGTTCCACGACCAGGACCGTGTTGCCCTTGTCGCGCAACCGCAGCAGCAGGTCGTTCATCCGCTGGATGTCGTGGGGGTGCAGGCCGATGGTGGGCTCGTCGAAGACGTAGGTGACGTCGGTCAGTGAGGAGCCGAGGTGGCGGATCATCTTGGTGCGCTGCGCCTCGCCACCGGACAGGGTGCCCGACGGCCGGTCGAGCGAGAGGTAGCCCAGCCCGATCTCGACGAACGAGTCGAGGGTGTGGCGCAGCGCGGCGAGCAGCGGCGCCACCGACGGTTCGTTGAGGCTGCTGACCCAGTCGGCGAGGTCGCTGATCTGCATCGCGCAGGCGTCGGCGATGTTGATTCCGTCGATCGTCGAGGAGCGCGCCGCCGCACTGAGGCGGGTGCCGTCGCACTCGGGGCAGGTGGTGAAGGTGACGGCCCGCTCGACGAACGCCCGGATGTGTGGCTGCAGCGCTTCCTTGTCCTTGGACAGGAACGACTTCTGAATCTTGGGGATCAGTCCTTCGTAGGTGAGGTTGACGCCGTCGACCTTCACCTTCACCGGGTCCTTGTGGAGGAAGTCGTGGAGTTCCTTGCTGGTGTAGTCGCGGATCGGCTTGTTCGGGTCGACGAAACCCGACTCGGCGTAGACCCGGACGGTCCAGAAGCTGTCCGACTTCCAGCCGGGGATGGTGAAGGCGCCCTCGGCGAGGGACTTGGAGTCGTCGTAGAGCTGGGTGAGGTCGATGTCGGAGACCGAGCCGCGCCCTTCGCAGCGCGGACACATGCCGCCGGTGATGGTGAAGGTGCGGCGTTCCTTCACGGTCCGCCCGGCGCGTTCCATGCTGACCGCGCCCGCCCCGCTGATGGAGGCGACATTGAAGGAGAAGGCCTGCGGTGAGCCGATGTGCGGCTTGCCGAGCCGGCTGAACAGGATGCGCAGCATCGCGTTGGCGTCGGTGGCGGTGCCGACGGTGGAGCGGACGTCGCCTCCCATCCGCTGCTGGTCGACGATGATGGCGGTCGTCAGACCGTCGAGCACGTCGACCTCGGGCCGCGCCAGCGTCGGCATGAAGCCCTGCAAAAAGGCGCTGTAGGTTTCGTTGATCATCCGCTGCGACTCGGCGGCGATCGTGCTGAACACCAGGGAGCTCTTGCCGGAGCCGGAGACGCCGGTGAACACCGTCAGCCTGCGCTTCGGGATCTCGATGCTGACGTCCTTGAGGTTGTTCACGCGCGCGCCGTGCACCCGGATCAGGTCGTGGCTGTCGGCGATGTGCGGCGCGGACGACCGCGTGTCCGTCCTCGTGGCCTTGCTCATCGTGTCTCCATCTGTCGGGGCGGGGCCTGCTGGGGGTCTCCGTCGGCGTCGCCGCGGGAACCACGGTATCCATGCGGCCCGTGCTGGCCCTGTGGTCCCGGCCACCCGGCGCGTCGTCGCGGGGGTCAGACCAACCAGCGGCCGTCACGCATCAGCTCACGGCCGGGCATCTCGTTCACCTCGCGCCACGCCTGGATGCGGCGTGGCGAGATCCGGAACCAGCGGTACGACGTGGTCAGCGCGCACGGGTCGAAACCGGTGTGCGCGGCGAACCGGTCAGCTCGCTCCCGCGGCAGCGTGTCGATCTCGAGGACCTCGACGTCGCCCTCGATCATCGACACGTCGCGGGTGTCGCCCAGGGCCAGCCGGGCACTCCGGGTGGCCGCCAGGTTCCGGCCGGTCGGGCTGTCGGCCGCCGTGGCCAGGAGCAGGGTCTCGCCGTCCCAGTGGAAGGACAGCGGCACCAGGTGGGGCGCGCCGTCGGCCGAGGCGCTGGCCACCCAGACGTCGATGTCGTGGCTGAGCCGGTGTTCGGTGTCGCGATGACGCTGGGCGCGAGGGCGGGGGTCAGCGCTTCGGGGCGGCTCGACGGCGGTGCCGTCGGTGTGGGTGATGGCTGGGGTGACCACGGCTCAGCGCAACTCCTGGATGCGGATCATGTTGCCCGCCGGGTCGCGCAAGGCGCAGTCGCGGACGCCGTACGGCTGCTCGGTCGGCTCCTGGACGACCTCGGCGCCGCTGCCCTCCAGCTTGGCGAAGGTGCCGTCGAGGTCGGTGGTGGCCAGGTTGACGCCGAAGAAGCTGCCCTTGGCCATCATCTCGAGGATGGTGCGGCGCTCGTCGTCGGTGAGGCCGGGGCTGGCGGTCGGCGGGTGCAGGACGATGGAGGTGTCGGGCTGCCCGGCGGGGCCGACCGTGATCCAGCGCATGCCCTGGTATCCGACGTCGTTGCGGATCTCGAACCCGAGGATGTCGCGGTAGAAGGCCAGGGAGGCGTCCGGGTCGGTGTGCGGAAGGAAGCTCGAGTGAATGGTGATGTCCATGGCGGATCACGCTAGTTGCGGCTGGGTGGCCCGCGCTTCTCGATTCCTGATCGGTCTGGTCACCTGTTTGGCCACGCACGCGGGCATCCCGGCCGTCGCGGCCGCCGCCTCGTCCCGGTAGACGCTGGGCGGCACGCCGACGAGTTCGGTGAAGCGGGTGCTGAAGGTGCCCAGCGACGAGCAGCCGACCGTGAAACAGACATCCGTGACAGTGAGGTCGCCGCGGCGCAGAAGCGCCATGGCGCGTTCGATGCGCCGGGTCATCAGATAGGCGTACGGCGACTCGCCGTACGCGAGCCGGAACTGGCGGCTGAGGTGCCCGGAGGACATGTTCACGCCGCGGGCGAGCGCCTCGACGTCCAGCGGCTGGGCGTACTCCCGGTCGATCCGGTCGCGGACGCGGCGCAGGCGTGCGAGGTCGCGCAGGTGCTGCGTCTCATCAGGTCTGCTGGTCACGTACGTGATCGTGCCACGTCGTGCCGACATCGCCCAGCAGGACGGCGGGGTCCGGGCCGCCTCGGACCCGGACCCCCGTGTCATCCGGTCAGAGCCATGGCACCTGCGGCGATGGGTAGAAGTCGACCTCCTGCAGGCGCCACCGGGGTGCCTGTTCCCCCAGCCGGGTCCGGAACGACTCCCAGTCGTGGCTGGCCGCCGTCGACCAGCCCAGTTCGGCGATCGCGGGCAGGCGCGGGAAGGCCATGTACTCGATGTCGTCCAGGCTGCGCAGCGTCTCGGACCACAGCGGCGCCTCGACGCCGAGGACCGCGTTCTCGCCGACGCCGGTCACCCGGGTGGCCGGGTCCCAGCCGTACGCGTCGGACACCTCGATGAGGCCGGCCCACCGCAGCCCCAGGCGGGTGTTGGCGTCGTACTTCATGTCCAGGTATGCCTTGTTGGCCGGTGACATGATCACCTTGTTGCCCCGGGCGGCGGCCTCGACCAGGTCGGCGTTGGTGGTGCCGGTGCCCCAGAACTGCGCCACGACGTCGGTGGGCGGGTCGACCTGCACGACCTCGTTCCAACCCGAGGCGCGCTTGCCGTACTTCGACACCAGCGGCAGGACCCGTTGCATGAACGTGCGGTAGTCCTCGTCCGTGGTGGCGTGCGCCTCGTCGCCGCCGATGTGCAGGTAGGGCCCGGGGGTGATCGCGGCGAGTTCGCGGATGACGTCCTCGACGAACCGGTAGGTCAGGTCGTCACCGATGCACAGCGAGCTGTAGCCGACGGCCGTGTCGGTGCGCGGGGCCGGTGCGACGCCGTCGCAGTTGAGCTCGGGGTAGGTCGACTGGGCGGCGTTGGTGTGCCCGGGCATGTCGATCTCGGGAACGATGGTGATGTGTCGGGCGGCGGCGTAGGCGACGACGGCCTTGTAGTCGGCCTTGGTGAGGAACCCGGGCCCGACGCCGTCGACTCCGGTGCCGGGGCCGCCGCCGACGGTGGTGAGCCGGGGCCAGGAGTCGATCTGGATCCGCCAGCCCTGGTCGTCGGTCAGGTGCAGGTGCAGGTAGTTGATTTTGTACTGACTGAGCAGGTCCACGTACTCGGTGATCTCGTCGACGGTGTGGAAGTGCCGAGCCAGGTCGAGCATCGCCCCGCGGTACGCGAAGCGCGGGTAGTCCACGATTCGTCCGCCGGGCACGGTCCAGGTGACCCGTTGCCGGTTGGACGCCTCGATCTCGGCGGGTAGCAGTTGGCGCAGGGTCTGCGTGCCGGCGTACAGCCCGGCCGGGGTGTTGGCCCGGATCGTCACGCCGTGGCGGGTGACGTCGAGCTGGTAGCCCTCCTGGCCGACGCGCCCGTCCGCTCCCCCGATGACCAGGGCGATCTCGGGCAGCGGCGTCGAGCGCACGGGCAGCACCGGCAGGGGGTAGCCGGTCGCGGGGCGCAGCGTGTCGGCGAGTTGCCGCCCCACCTGCCAGGCGGCGGCCGAGCCGGGTGAGGTGCGGATGACCGTCAGGGGGCTCAGGCGGAATGTGCCCCGGGCGTCGGGGTGGGTCTCGACGGGCGCGGGGACCACGTCGTCCAGGTGGCGGGCCGGGGCGGTCGGCGCGGCGACGGCCGGGGCTCCGGGCAGGATGAACGGCAGTCCGAGTGCGGCTATGACCAGCAGCCGCGTCATGGTGGGTCGGCGACGCACGGATACCTCCAGGCCTTCGTCGTGATCGGCGGTCATCGATCAGACCCGCACGCTACCCGCGCCGCACCTGGACTGTAAACCTTCCTTATCGTCCGGGCCGGTCCAGCCGCAACCCGGCGCGGCCCTGTCGCTGTCCCCACCCGGGCCGTCCGGCGGGGAATTCCGAGGTGGGCCGGGAGGTTCTCCGGTGGGAAGATCAGGTTCACTCGATCGGATGGAAGTGTCATGCAGGTGCGCTCAGACGCGGTGGTGCTGTTCGGCGTCACGGGAGACCTCGTCTCGAAGAAGCTCTTCCCGGCGCTGTACGAGCTGACCCGGCGCGACCGCCTCGATGTCCCGGTGATCGGCGTGGCACGCTCCCCCTGGGATGATCAGCAACTCGTCACCACCGCCCGCAAGTCGATCGCCGAGGCCAACGACGAGATCGACGACGAGGCCTTCGACGCGCTGGCGCGGAACCTCTCGATGATCTCCGGCGACTACGCGGACCCGGTGACGTACCAACGGCTGGCCGAGCGCCTGCGGGGCGCCGAGCGTCCGATCTTCTACCTGGCGATCCCCCCGGCGGTGTTCGGCTCGGTGGTCGAAGGCCTGGCCGCGGCCGGGCTGGCCGAGCGGGGCCGGGTGATCGTGGAGAAGCCGTTCGGGCGTGACCTGGCGTCCTCGCACGAGTTGGACCGCACGCTGCGCGCGGCGTTCGACCCCGAGCGAGTGTTCCGCATCGACCACTACCTCGGCAAGGAAGCCGTCGAGGGCCTCTACGCCTTCCGGTTCGCCAACCGGCTGTTCGAGCCGCTGTGGAACAGCGAGCACATCGACAACATCCAGGTGACGCTCGCGGAGGGTTTCGGCACCCAGGGCCGTGCCGGCTTCTACGACACGGTGGGCGCCACCCGCGACGTGCTCCAGAACCACATCCTGCAGGTCGTCGCGCTGATCGGCATGGAACCGCCGGTCGCCGACACCACCGACGCGTTCCGCGAGGCGGAGGTCGCCGTGCTGCGGCAGATCGAGCCGCTGTCGCCGGAGTCCACCGTGCGGGGGCAGTACGCCGGCTACCGGGACGAGCCGGGCGTGCGGCCGGACTCGAACACGGAGACGTTCGTGGCGACCCGGTTGACGGTCAACTCCCGCCGCTGGGCGGGTGTGCCCATCTACCTGCGCACCGGCAAGTCGCTGCCGGGGACGGCGACCGAGGTGGTGGTCGAGTTCAAGCAGCCGCAGCGCTCCCTCGTGCGCGCCGAGGGCGGCGCCGGGGCCGCCGCGAACCTGCTGCGGTTCCGGCTCGGCCGCGGCGACGGCATCACGATGTCGATCCAGGCGAAGAGCCCCGGCGCCGAGGTGGCGAGCCGTCCGGTGGACCTGTCCGTGGACTTCGGCGCGGCCCTCGGGCACCGCCAGGAGGCGTACGAGCGGCTGCTCGACGACGCGATGGACGGGCAGCATCTGCGCTTCGCCCGCGAGGAGACGATCCAGCAGGAATGGCGCATCGTCGAGCCGATCCTGGACCTGGCGGCGCCGGTGCAGACGTACGACAAGGGCACCTGGGGTCCCGCGGACGCCGACGCCCTCGCTGGCGGCTGGCACGCCCCGCAGCTGCGGTGATGGTGGAGGACAGGGCGCGCGCACTCTTGACGGCCCGGGCGGCGGCTGCGGCGCAGGCCGGCTGCCGGTGGGTCACCGCCGAGACGGGCAAGCCAGCGCCCGGCTCGTCCAACCCGTCGCTGAACAACATGCTCCGGGTAGGCCTCACGCCCCTGTACGAGCGGCGCAACTGGATCTGGCGGGCGGACCCGGCCAGCTAGCAGCGTGCAGGGCTGCCCGACGAGGCACTAGGCCAGTGTCGCCGCGATGTCGGCACAACTCTGGAGTGCCCCCGACGCCCGCTCGGCCTCATCCGTGCTCAGCTCGACGCGGTCGATGCGGGTGAGCATCTGCGCAGCCGTCGCCGGCTCGTGCAGCACCACCGCCACTTCGGCGCGATAGGCGAGAGCCTCCACCAGCGCGACCGGGTCGTCCCCCGTTTCGAAACGGGCCAGAGCACTGTCGAGGATCCGGGCGGCTTGCGGGAAGTCACCCTTGGAATCCCCCTGCACGACAGCGTTCGCCAGAGCTTTGTCGAGCCGTCCAGTCGGCCCGGGCGCCGGTGTGGGGCTGACAGCCGCGTTCTGAACGACGCGGATCCAGTTGCCTCCCGGGTCGATGACGCTGAACCCGCTGAGCCCGTCATAGTTCTTCCGTGCCCGGGGCCTGGTCATTCGCGGTGTCCCGGAGATCAGCACCTTTCCGTACGCGGCCCGCATTCCCGCAGCGAACGCCTGATACAGCTCACCAGTGTCCGACGTCAGCACCAGGCACGAGCCGTAGGACTGCTCCGGATCGAACCCCGGCATCTCGAAAAAGTGCAGATGCAGGTCCGCACGCCGCAGCGCCACGTACGGGTTGGGCTTACGTTGCCGATGCGTGGTCCGGAAACCGAGCACCTGGTAGAACGCGACGATGTCGTCGATGGACGCGCAGGGCAGCAGCGGAACGGTCACCTCGTTGGCCATCCGTTCTTCGTAGCCGCTGCCGCGCAGCCGCCGCACATGGATTTGGCCGATCGTCGTCCGGGGTCGACCAGAAGGCGGAGGTAGCGAGGGGCGCCGGCGCCGGTGCAGACGTACGACAAGGGCAGTTGGGGTCCCGCGAACGCCGACGCCCTCGCCGGCGGCTGGCACGCCCCGGATGACGATCGGACGCCTGGCGGGCTGACTGACCGCTCAGCTCACCGTACCGACCGTCCGGCGCTGGTGAGGTTTGCTCCTGCCCTGCGGTGTGGGGAAGTGATGAGCAGGTTTCTCGCCCGCTTCGGAGAGGAAGCAGCTCATGCTTTCCGCACTCGATCGTCGGCACACCGTCGCGCCGCCCGGGTACAGCCGGTGGCTCATACCCCCCGCGGCGTTGGCCATCCACCTCTGCATCGGCCAGGTCTACGCGACCAGCGTCTACAAGAACTCGCTGATCGCCCACTTCGACACCAGCCAGACCGCGATCGGGGTGATCTTCAGCATCGCGATCGTCATGCTGGGGTTGTCCGCCGCGGTCGCCGGGACATGGGTGGAGGCGAACGGGCCGCGTAAGGCGATGTTCGTCTCCGCCTGCTTCTGGGCGGCGGGCTTCCTGGTGGGCTCACTGGGCATCGCCACGAAGCAACTGTGGCTGCTGTACCTGGGCTACGGCCTGCTCGGCGGCATCGGCCTGGGGATCGGGTACATCTCCCCCGTCTCCACGTTGATCAAGTGGTTCCCGGACCGCCCCGGGTTGGCGACCGGCCTGGCGATCATGGGCTTCGGTGGTGGGGCGATGGTGGCCTCTCCCCTGTCCCGGCAGTTGCTGTCGTTCTACGACCCGGGTTACGACCCGGCCAACGCGGGATCGACGGCGTCGGGCAGCGCCCTGGTGTGGCTGTTCGTGACGCTCGGCCTGGGCTATTTCGTGATCATGATGTTCGGGGTGGCGAACGTGCGGGTGCCGGCACCGGACTGGCGCCCGGCCGGCTTCGACCCGGCGACGGTGGCGTCCAAGCCGCTGGTCACCACGGCGAACGTGTCGGCGGCCAACTCGGTCAAGACCCGGTCGTTCTGGCTGCTGTGGGTGGCGCTGTTCTGCAACGTGACGGCGGGCATCGGAATCCTGGAACAGGCCAGCCCGATGATCCAGGACTTCTTCCGCGACAACGGCACGTCGGCGGTGTCGGTGGCGGCGGCCGGCGGGTTCGTCGGCCTGCTGTCGCTGTTCAACATGGCCGGCCGGTTCGCCTGGTCGTCCACCTCGGACGTGATCGGCCGCAAGCCGATCTACATGGTGTATTTGGGCGTCGGGATGGTGCTGTACGCGCTGCTGGCCCTGATCGGGCAGACGGCCACGGCGCTGTTCGTGCTGCTGGCCTGCGTGATCCTGTCGTTCTACGGCGGCGGGTTCTCCACGGTGCCGGCGTACCTGCGGGACCTGTTCGGCACGTACCAGGTGGGCGCGATCCACGGTCGGCTGCTGACCGCCTGGTCGGCGGCGGGGATCGCGGGCCCGCTGATCGTCAACGGGTTCCTCGACGCGCAGGGCGAGCCGGGCACCCTGACGGCGTCGGCGTACCGGCCGGCGCTGTTCACGATGGTCGGCGTGCTGGCGGTGGGCTTCGTGGCGAATCTGCTGATCCGGCCGGTGCCGGAACGGTTCCACGAGCCGCCCACCGACCGGGACGGCGCCGAGGACACGGCGCCGGTGGCGGCGGAGAGGAGTGGCACCCGATGAGCGAGAACGGACGGCCCGGGCAGCAGGCCCGGTTGTGGATCTCCTGGTTGGTGGTGGCGGCGCTGCTCGGCTACGGGGTGGCGCAGACGGTGATCACGGCGGCGAAGCTGTTCACCCACTGATCCGGGTGTGGGTGCCGCATCCGCGCGGCACCCACACCGGTCGGTCACAGACCGCCGGAGACGCGCAGCACCGTGCCGGTGGCGTACGAGGCGTCCGGACCGAGCAGCCAGGCGATGGCGGCCGCGACCTCGTCGGGCTCGCCGGCGCGGCCGAGCGGGATACGACCGACGGCGGTGTCGGCGCGGTCGGGTACGCCGGAGTCGGCGTGGATGTCGGTGCGCACGATGCCGGGGGCGACCGCGTTGACTCGGATGCCGCGCGGGGCGAGTTCCTTGGCCAGGCCGATGGTGAGGGTGTCGGTGGCGGCCTTGACGGCGGCGTAGTGCACGTACTCCCCGGGGCTGCCGAGGGTGGCGGCGGCGGACGAGACGTTGACGATGGCGCCGCCGTCGGCCAGCCGGCGGGCGGCCTGTTGGGCGCAGAGGACGTAGCCGACGAGGTTGACGTCGACGACCCGGCGCAGGTCTTCGACACGCAGCTCGGTGAAGGGCCCGATGGGGCTGGTGACGCCCGCGTTGTTGACCAGGCCGGTGAGCGGGCCGAGCTGCGCGGCGGCGTCGAACAGGGCGTCGACCTGGTCCGGGTCGGTGGTGTCGGCGCGTACCGCGGTGGCCCGCACGCCGGTGGCCCGCAGGTCGGCCAGCACGGCGTCGGCGGCGGCGTGGTCGCGGCGGTAGCACAGGGCGATGTGGTGGCCTGCCGCGGCGAGACGGCGGGCGGTGGCCGCGCCGATGCCGCGACCACCACCGGTGATGACGGTGACAGGTGCCACGGTGCCCCCCGAGTTTCTGACGGCTGCGTGCCGGCCCCGCCGACGCTACCGTGACCGCGCGGACCGGTCGTCGAGAGGAGAGTCACATGGAGCGCGCGTTGGTGCTCGGCGGTGGTGGGGTCACGGGCGTGGCCTGGGAGCTGGGGCTGCTGGCGGGGCTCGCCGAGCGGGGCGTCCCGGTGACCGAGGCGGACCTGGTGGTGGGCACATCGGCGGGCTCGGTCGTCGGGGCGCAGATGTGCTCGGGGGTGCCGCTGGAGCAACTGTACGAGGCGCAGTTGGCGCCGCCGTCGGGCGAGCTGACGGCGCGGCTGGGCTTGGCGGTGCTGGCGCGGATGGTGTGGGCGGGTGCCCGGACCCGCGACGCGGTGCGGGCGCGGGCGCGCATCGGTGCGATGGCGGTGGCGGCGCGTACCCCGTCGGAGGCGTCCCGCCGCGCCGTCATCGAGGCCCGCCTGCCGACGGCTGAGTGGCCGCAACGGCGGCTGCTGGTGACCGCGGTGGACGCGTCCTCGGGTGAGTTCGTGGTGTTCGACGGCGACAGCTCCGTGTCCCTGGTGGACGCGGTGGGTGCCAGTTGCGCGGTGCCCGGCGTGTGGCCGCCGGTGACGATCGGCGCGCGCCGCTACGTCGACGGCGGGATGCGCTCGACGGTGAACGCCGACCTGGCCGCGGATGCCCGACGGGTGCTGGTGATCGCGCCGACGTCGGGGGCGTTCGGGCCGATGCCGCGGCTGTCGGCGCAGGTGGCCGGGTTGCGGGCGGCCGGGTCGCGGGTGGTGGTGGTGACGCCGGACGCGTCGGCGCGCAAGGCCATCGGCCGCAACGTGCTGGATCCGGCGCGACGGGCGGGATCCGCGCGGGCCGGACGGGCGCAGGCCGCGGTGGTGGCGGACGAGGTGGCGGCCCTCTGGGTGTGATCGCTTACGCTCACCGCCTGTCTGGTCCGACAACGGAGGTGCGCGGTGGCGGGTGTGGGTGTCGGCGACGTCGTGGAGGACTTCGAGCTGCCCGATGAGACGGGCACGCCCCGGCGGCTGTCGGAGTTCCTGACGGCGGGGCCGGTGGTGCTGTTCTTCTACCCGGCGGCGATGACCCGGGGCTGCACGGCCGAGAGCTGCCACTTCCGGGACCTGGCGGCGGAGTTCGCGGCGGTCGGCGCCACGCGGGTGGGCATCAGCCGCGACAGCGTGGCCAGGCAGGCGGAGTTCTCCACGCTGCACGGCTTCGACTATCCCCTGCTGTCGGACGAGGACGGGACGGTGGCGCAGCGGTTCGGGGTGCGCCGGCGGCTGCCGTTGGGGCCGCTGAGCACGAAGCGGATGACGTTCGTGATCGGCGCGGACCGGCGGGTGATCGAGGTGATCCACAGCGAGGTCAGCATGAACGACCACGCCGACCGGGCGCTGCGGGCGTTGGGCGGCTGAGCGGGTGTGAGCCCCGTGCGGTGGGTGTCGCAGTCGGCTGGTATCAAGACAGCAATCAAACAGGTGTACGGAAGAGGGTTGTGATGGATGCCGGCCAGGGTTTGTCCACTGACGAGGTGCAGAGCCTGCGGGATGCGTTGGCGGCGGGCCGCCGGCCCCGGGTGGTGTTCACCGCATCGGCGGGGCAGATCGCCGGTCAGATCGGCCAGGTGGTCGAGCTGACCGATCCCGAGGTGTCCGACGAGTTCGTGGTGGTGCGTTTCGGCCGCGACGAGTTGCCGTTCTCCCCCGCGGATCTCGCGGTCGCGCCGAAGGGCGCCGGGCGTCGGGTCGCCGAGCCGAAGCCGGAGCCGCCGGCGCAGGAGCAGCCGGCCGCGGTGGTGGAGCCGGAGTTCGTGTTGGACACGCCGCGGGTGCCGACGCCGCGGCGGGAGGAGCCGAAGGTGGAGCAGGTGGAGAAGGCGCCGGCGCGGCGGGCGGTCAAGGCCGTGAAGCCGAAGGGCCCCGCGGGCCTGACGGTGACGTTGGCGTACGCCGAGGGTGAGTGGACGGTCGCCGCGCAGCAGGGCAGCAAGGCCCTGGCCAAGCCGTACGTGGTGAAGCCGGCCGAGGCGTTGAAGATGGTGGCGCTGGTCGACGTGCCGGGTGTGCAGGAGGCGGTGGAGCAGATCCTCGGCACCGAGCGGGCTGAGGCGGAGCAGCAGGCGGAGAAGCTGCGCGCCGAGCTGGCCGAGATCGAGGCGCGGCTGGCGGAGCTGCGCGAGGCCCGCTGACGGCTCCGGCGGGTCGGGGGCTCGTACGACGAGCCCCCGACCGGCCAGGTCGGCGACCGCGCGCCAGCGGGCGCCGAGGAGCCGCGGGTGTGGCTCACCGACGCCGGTCACGCCGTGCAGGGTCGCGTCTCCGACGCCGTCGCGGGCATCACCGCCCGGCTGTACGCGGACCTCCCGGCCGACGACTCCAGCGCCGCCGCCCGGGTCCTCACCCTGGTCACCCAGCGCGCGAACGCCGAACTGGCAGCGATCCCGGGCGTCGCCGCGACGGTCGGTCAGAAGTAGTCGAGCAGCTGCGCCGGGCCTCCGGCGCCCAGCAGATCCAGGGCGTCCGGGTCGGCGCCGGCGGCGTGCAGCAGGCCCGCCTCGGCGACCGACCGGGCGCGGGCGGCGCCGGCGTAGAGCAGCGCGAAGCCGCGCACGTCCAGCCGCAGGTCCGCCTCGCCACCGATCCGGGTCAGCTCACCGGCGCCGTCGGCGACGCTCAACCGCCAGGTGCCGGCGTTCCAGTCGGCGACGGCGTCGGCGAGGGTGAACTCGACGGCGCCGCGGGCGTGGGCCGGCCAACCACGCATGCGGACCGCCCGGGCCACGTCCACCGGCCGGTGCATCCACAGGTTCCGTTCGTGCTCGCGGACCAACTCCAGCGGCAGGTGGACGCTCACGGCGTCGCCGTCGAGCGGGCACAGTCGCAGGGTCGGTGCGACGCTGGCCCAGCTGCCGAGCACGCCGACGAGTTCCCGGGCGGCCTCGGCGGTGGTCGCCAGGGCCTCGTCGACGGTCAGCACCGAGTCGGCGCCGTAGCCACGGCCCCGTTCCCAGCTGGCGTAACCCACCAGGTCGCCGCCGTCCTCGACGAGGGTGAGCGCGTCGCCGGGCAGGCCGCGGTCGGCGGCGAAGAAGTCGAACAGCTCGCCCCGGCGGGTCAGCGGGCCGTTGCGGTGCCGGGTGACCCGCTCGTACAGGGCCATGACGGCGGGCAGGTCGGCGGGCGTGCCGGCCCGGACGGTCAACCGGGGATCCGGCCGGTGCCGGGGCAGCGCGGCGGTGGCCAGGTCGACGGTGCGCAGCACCCCGGCGGCCTCCCAGCCGCAGGCACGGTAGGGGGCGGCGACGGTCGGGTACAGCGCGCTGATCGCCGCGCCGCGCTCGCGGGCGCCCCGCAGCAGGGCGGTGAGCATGCCGCGGGCCACGCCCCGGCCGCGGGCCTCGGGGGCGACCGCCACGCCGCCGACGTCGGCCGCGGGCACGGCCCGCCCGGACCACCACTGGTCGTGGTGCAGGTCGACGGCCTTGCCGACGAGCCGGCCGGTGTCGTCGAACGCGCCGTAGCGGGTCAGGCCGGGCACCGTGGCGGTGGCGTGCGATGGGCGCTGCGGGTCGGACCCGAAGGCGAACCGGCCCAGCTCCCAGGCGTCGGCCAGGTCGTCGGCGGTGAGTTCGCGTACGTGCACGGTGGCGGGCATCGGAACACCCTAGCGGGATGGATCTTCGGGGGGCCGCCGAATTAACGGCCGGGGGGGGGGGGGGGGGCCCCCCCCCCCCCCCCCCCGGGCGGGGGGGGGGGGGGTGGGGCCCCCCCCCCCCCCGGCGGGCCCCCCCCCCGGGCCCCCCGGGGGGGGGCGCCCCCC